>MHBC01000016.1 GCA_001804735.1 Legionellales bacterium RIFCSPHIGHO2_12_FULL_37_14
TAGTTAAAATAATTAATAATGGATGGCCTAAAACTGCTTGAAATAACCGTCTTTTTACTCCTGAATAACAACTAGGCCTATCTCCTTCTAAATCATCGTACTCCTCAGATTTATTACCTCTTTCCCTACTTCTATCCCAATTATGCGCTCGTCCTATATGACTTAATTCATCAATAAAATGGGCAAACCTTGTTTCAGGGGTAAAGCCTTCACTATCTTCTTGCGCTATATTTTCATCGCGCGCCGCGCAATACAAAAGTGCAATTAATGGTTGATACTCTTCAAAGGTGGAATATTTTAGTGAATGGTTATTGCTATCAACATAAACATATGAGGCATTTCTATGCATCCACATGTTGGGTTTTGCTAAATAACGTAGGGCTGTATGGTCTTTATGCTGGTAATAAGCTTCTAAGGCTCGAGCTTTTTCGTTCTCTGATAGCTTAAGTTTAATGAAATCAGCATATAAAACTGGTAACTCTTTTAAACTGCCATCATCCATAGTTATAGTTGCTGGATTTTGGAGAAAACGCGCTTCTAATTGTAAACGTAAATCATCAATTAAATTATTAATGCCAGTATTAGCTAAAATATCTTTATACCTCTCGTTAACTGCCGCAAGCCTACGTTGCTCGCCTTGTGTTAACCCTGTCATTGCTGATTCTCTATCATGCGCAAGCGCGCGTAAATCTAATTCACCGCGCCTTTCTCTAGCATAATAATCATTAGCTTCTGCTAGCTCGCGAACCAATGGTATGGTAAGTAATATTTCTGCCGCATCGCGATTATTTAATAACAATGCTAAGCGTAATAGCTCATTAGAATACCCAGTATTTACTTCTGCTCCCGCAAGAGCTTTTACCGCCGGAATCCCAAGTAAAAACACAATATCATCATGCATCATGTGAGGATTATTCGCGCCCCGTCTAATCAAATTGCGGATCATATAGAATATACAACGCGCCTCTTCTTCTCCTACATCAAATACCACCTGCTGATTATTAGCTTCTGCATTTAGCTTCCTACTCCTTAAATCAGCGATTCTTTCGCTGATATATGGGTTTACAAAGCTACCATACTCTATTACATGCGCTTCAGCATAAGCTAACGCAGTGTCAATGGTTAAAAAGTGCCTGAAAGTTGCGGTGTGGCAATTTTTAGCGGCATATTGAATAGCTGCATAATCGCCCGCCCTAACCGCTGCTTTTCGCTCTTCTGCACTTAAATGGCTTTCTAGGTATTGAATAGTTTCAGTGTGGCCGTTTTGGGCGGCATTTCGAATGACTGCATAATAGTCCGCCGTAACTGCTGCTTTTATCTCTTCCGCATGTAAATGGCGCACTGAGTATTGAATAGTTTCGGTGTGGCCGTTTTGGGCGGCATATTGAATAGCTTCATACCCGTACTCCATAACCGCTTCTTTTTGCTCTTTCGCACTTAAATGGTCTTCTAAATATTTAATAGTTTCGGTGTGGCCGTTTTTGGTGGCATATCGAATAGCTGCATAATCGCCCGCCCTAACAGCTGCTTTTCGCTCTTCGGCGCTTAAATGGCTTTCTAAATATTTAATAGTTTCGGTGTGACCGTTTCCGGCGGCATTTTTAATATTTGCATAATCGAACACCATAACCGCTGCTTTTTGCTCTTCCGCACTTAAACGGCCTTCTAAGTATTTAATAATTTCGGTGTGGCCGTTTATCGCAGCATTGCGAATAACTGCGTAAAAGTCATCCATAACCGCTGTCTTTATCTCTGCAGGACTTAAATGGCTTTCTAAGTATTTAATCGTTGCAATATGTCCTTTGTAGGCGGCATTTTGCATAGCTGCATAACTGCACGCCATAACAGCTGCTTTTTGCTCTTCCACACTTAAATGGCTTTCTAAGTATTTAATAGTTTCAGTGTGGCCGTTTAGGGCAGCATTTCGAATAACTGCATAATAGTCTGCCATAACCGCTGCTTTTTGCTCTTCGGCGCTTAAATGGCTTTCTAAATATTTAATAGTTTCGGTGTGGCCGTCTTGGGCGGCATAGCGAATAGCCAAATAATCGTCCGCTCTAACAGCTGCTTTTTGCTCTTCAGCACTTAAATGGCTTTCTAAATATTTAATAGTTTCGGTGTGGCCGTTTTTGGCGGCATTTCGAATAGCTGCATAATCGAGCTCTATAACCGCTGCTTTTTTTTCTTCAGCACTTAAATGGCTTTCTAAGTATTTAATAATTTCGGTGTGGCCGTTTATGGCGGCATAGCGAATAGCTGCATAACCGCGCGCCTTAACCGCAGCCTTTTGCTCTTCAGCACTTAAACCGCTTTCTAAGAGTTTAATTTCCTCAATGGCGCCGCTTGAAGCGGCTCTTTGTATTTCATCAGCAATGGACATAATTTAATGTTTTATAGCAAGGTGCGCAAATTATAACATAAAGAGCTAAAAGGATCTACCAATCACTATTAAATATACAGAGCCTACGCATGAAAAAGATCTTGACTTTTACGTGAACGTTAGCGTTACCGTCTGCGTTACCGAGATTAGAGCGGTAACGCAGACGGTAACGCTAACGTTCACGAAAGAGACAGCCTGTTTTCATGCGTAGCCCATGCTAACTTAAGGAATAATTGTCATTAATAAGGCCATCTGGGCATATAACCTGTATTCGCTTTGCATAAAAATCTTTGAACAAGGACTATCTGGCAATGTCTTGGCTACCTCAACTCCGCGTTGCATGGGCATGCAATGTAAAAATAGCGCGTTAGGGGCAGCTAAACTCATAAGTTTGGCGTTAACTTGAAATAAGGCAAATTCTTTAGGATCTACCGCTTTAAAGCCCATGCTTTGCCAAACATCTGTGTATACAGCATCTACTCCTTTAACAGCATCTTGAGGTAGTTTGAAGGGTTTGATTTTGTCTTTGTGCAAGGTATTAGCAAGCTCTAAAATTTCTTTATCTGGAGCATAATTTAAAGGGCATGAATAATGAATCTTTACTCCCAATAAGGGCGCAAGCAGCAGTAAGCTATGGAGAATGTTATTCCCCGCGCCTACATAACATAAAGTTACTTGTGCTAGATCGTGATAAATCTCCTCTAAAAGACATAAATCGGCAAAAATCTGACAAGGATGGTGTAAAGCAGTCAAGCCGTTAATAATAGGTATTTTTGCAACTTTAGCCAGATCTGTTAGGATTTTGTCCTCATGGGTCCTAAGCATTACAGCATCTGCATACCCTGCTATAACTTGGACTAAATCTTCTAGAGGCTCAGGTTTTCTGGTTGACGCAACGCTTTCAATGGCAGCGCCACCTAAAAGCTGCATTGCGCGCGTAAATGAGAGGCGGGTTCTAAAAGAAGGTTTTGCAAATAAAAGTATTAGGGCGCGCCCTTTAAGATGCTCACTAAAGGCCGAAGGATTTTGCTTGCATGCTTTTGCAAGAGCTATTAGCTTTTGCCATTCCTTGAGGTTAAATTCCATGCCGGTTAGAAAGTGTTTTGACATTTTTTGCCCCTTTGCTCTTTTATAGAGATACCAACTTGATGATGAGCTTTACGAAACGGCATGCCTTGTAATACTAGAGTTTCAACTAGCTTGGTTGCGTCTAGGTAACCTGAAGAGGCAGCCTGCCCCAGCTTTTTTATATTCCACTCTAGCTTTTGGATAAGGCGGGGTAATAGCTTAAGACATGCTTTAAGCGTAGCCACAGTATCAAATAGGCCTTCTTTGTCTTCTTGCATATCCTTGTTATAGGCAAGGGGTAAAGCTTTCATTATGGTTAATATACCCATTAAATGCCCGAAAACTCTGCCTGACTTACCCCTTATAAGCTCAAGTACATCGGGATTTTTCTTATTTGGCATTAAAGATGATCCAGTTGCAAAAGCATCAGGTAAAGTTACATAACCAAATTCTTGGGTTGCATAAATAATTAGATCTTCAGCAAACCTTGACATATGCATCATTAGAATGGCTGCAAAAGCGCCAAACTCAATTAAAAAGTCCCTGTCACTAACCGCATCTAAGGTGTTAGCTATTACTCCTTTAAAACCTAGCTCTTTAGCAGTAAAGGCTCTATCTAAAGGTAAATTACTCCCGGCTAAGGCTCCTGCGCCTAAAGGAGAATAGTTAAGTCTATTAGTTAGATCTTTTAATCTTGCTTTATCACGACCAAACATACACTTATAAGCATCTAAGTAATTAGCCAAAGATATAGGCTGTGCTTGCTGCAAGTGGGTGTAACCTGGCATTAAGTCATTTTTATGCCTTCTGATTATATTTTGCAAAACCTGAATAAGCTTAGCTAAAAGTTTTTGCATTACTCTACTTTCATGGCGCACATATAAACGTAAATCAAGCGCTACTTGATCATTACGGCTGCGTCCTGTGTGCAGCTTATATGCAACCTCCCCTACTTTGGCTAAGAGTAAATTTTCAATAAACATATGCACATCTTCATACTCTAAGTTTAATGGATGTAAACCTGCCTTAAGTTCTTGGCTAATTTGTCTTAAACCAAATACGAGTAAGGCCGCTTCTTTGCGTGTAATTAGCTTAACTTTAGCCAACATGCGCGCATGCACTATGCTGCCTTCTATATCATGCTCATAGAGGATGTGATCAAAAGGGAGTGAAGCTTGAAAAGTATTAACTTCAACATCTAGCGCTTCACTAAACCCTCCACCCCAAGTTTTATGGCTCATACTTCCTCCTCTTTATGAACAAGGCCATATATTTTAGCTGGCAAAGCGAAAAGGTTGATAAAACCTGCGGCATCTTGTTGTTTATAGACAAAATCTTGCTCAAAAGTTGCATAAGCCAAATTATGCAGGCTGTAAGGCGAGCTCATTCCAAGCGGAATTATGTTGCCTTTATAAAGGCCTAATTTTACTTTACCAGTTAGATGTTTTTGCGTTGTATTAAAAAATGCATCTAAGGCTCTTTTAACTTCGGAAAACCACCTCCCCTCATAAACAATCTTTGCATACACTTGGCTTAAATTTTGTTTAAGGTGTAAGGTTTCCTTAGCAAGACATAAGCTTTCTAACATTTTATGCGCTTTATAAATAACAAAAGCTGCAGGAGCTTCATATACCCCACGAATTTTCATGCCTACTAATCTATTTTCAACTATATCTTGCACGCCAATGCCATGTTTGCCCGCTAGTTTATTCAACTTTTTTAACAGAGAAACTGGATCTAAATACTCATCATTAAGAATGATTGGCACGCCTTGATGAAATTCTAAAGATATTTCTTCTTGCACTTCTGCAGCATTTTGTAATTGCTCTGTAATAAGTAAAACATCGGAAGGACAAGGATTAGCAGGATCTTCTAAAAGACCACCTTCGCTTGAAACATACCAAAGGTTAGCATCTCTTGAATAAGGCGCTTTAGGCGTTGCTGCAATCTCAATATTATGTTTTGCGGCATAGTTAATTGCATCATTTCTGGATTTAATATCCCACTCGCGCCAAGGAGCAATTATTTTTAACTGCGGAGCTAATGCATGTAAGCTATATTCAAAACGCACTTGATCATTGCCTTTACCTGTTGCCCCATGCGCTAAGGCCTCAGCATTTTCAATTTTAGCAACTTCTACTAGTTTTTTGGCAATTAAAGGCCGCGAGATGGTTCCTAGAACATACTGTTCTTCATACAGCGCTCCTGATTTAACTAAAGGCCATAAATAATGCTCTACGAATTCATTTTGTACATTAATAACATACACTTCACTAGCGCCACTTTTATAAGCTTTAACTTCAAGCGCGCCAAAATCTTCGTTTTGCCCTAAGTCACAAATCATCGCGATAACTTTAGCACCTTTATAATGCTCCTTAAGCCAAGGAATCATAATGGAAGTATCTAATCCGCCTGAGTATGCTAATACAATTTTATTCACTGTCATTCGTCTCTCCCATTAATCTACAAACAATATTATTTTTACTAAAATATTTACTTGGCTTGTGTAAAACCTTTTTGCCATTCTCGAGCAGCATGATTTCATCTGATATCGCAAGTAAAAAATCTAAATCGTGCGAGGTAATTACCATAGTTACCCCTAGGTTTTTAACTTCGCGTAATAAGCTTATAACCTCTTCTTTAGTGCCTACGTCTAGTCCTGACGTAGGCTCATCACAAAGCAAAATATCAGGTAAGACCATTAAGCAGCGCGCCAAAGCCACACGCTGCTGCTGACCTCCTGAGAGCTCATGGGGGTAGTTATGGGCTTTATCCTTAATTTTTAATACTTGCAGCAGTTTTACCGCCCGATCGAAATTTGTTGTTTTATATAGTTTATTGGGCGCATAGGTTAAATTTTCAATTACATTCATATGTGGAAACAAATATAAATTTTGGAACATCAATGCTGCTTTGCCTTGAAGCTGTATTTCGCCTTCTGTGAGCTTGGCTAATCCTTGTATACATAATAATAAAGTCGATTTACCGCTCCCTGATCTCCCTGCTATACCTAAAATTTTATTTTTCGGCAGGGTAAAGCTTAAATCAGTTAATGCTTTTACCTCATGGTACGTTTTACTAGCCTTATAAACTCTTAACATAAGATTTCCTTTTACTTTTAAAAATATGCTTACTACCTTGCTCAATTGCATATACCAAAATGGAGTAATAAAAGGCGGTAACACATAATGGGATAAAATAAGTAAAATGCTCAGCTGCAATAATCTGCGTCCTACGCATTAAGTCCATACCACCTAAAATTGCAATCATGGCGGTGTCTTTAGCTAAAGTTACTGCTTCGTTTACTAAAGCAGGAGCTATGTTTTTTATTACCTGGGGCATTATTATGTCTTTCCAAAGGTAAAAATTAGGGATTTGTAAGCTCTTGGCCGCTAAAAATTGACCATTAGGCACACTTAAAATGCCGGCTTTAAATATTTCCCCAACATAAGCCGAAGAATTAAGTCCAAATGCTAAGATTCCCGCAGTTACAACACCTATATTAAGAGGTAACAAGCTTGGCAATACAAAATAAATAAAACTTAATTGCAAAATCAGAGGAGTACTCCGTAAAAGCGCAACGTAGCATTTAATAATTAGGGTTAATTTTTTATGATAGCTTAATAGAGCAATTAGAAGTCCAAGCGTTAGTCCAATAGCAAAGCCGCCTCCTAGTAATAACAAAGTTATCCCCAATCCTTGCCCAATAAAACTTATAAAAGTAATAATTTCTTGCATTATTTACCCAACCATTTGTGCTCTAATTGTTTAATTTCGCCGCTATCTTGCAGTGATTTTATGATTGCATTCACTTTTGCCCTAAGCTTAGAACCTTTAGGAAAGGCAACGGCGTAACCATCCTTTGCTTTAAATATTGGAGAAGAAGCTAATTCTTTATTTTTACTAGCAAAAATAAGCGCTTGCGTGCCATCCATTATTACTACATCAATTTTGCCGGTCTTAAGCGCTTCTATCGCCAGAGGATTTGAGTCAGTTAAATAAATTTGCGCGCAATTAACTTCTGCTTTAAGCCAAATTGCCATGGTTGTTCCAAGTTGGGCAGCTACTTTTTTGCCACATAGATCTTGCGGCGCAAGAATTAGCTTAGGCTTTTGGTAAACAGCCGCCATTTGTTCGTAAAAATAAGGTTTACTAAAAGTAAATTGCTGCGCGCGTTCTTGGGTAACGGTTATAGTAGAAATCGCCATATCCACCTTACCTAAGGATAGCGCTGGTAAAATACTACTAAACTGCATATTGCTAATTTCTACAGCATACCCAAGCTTTGCGCCAATTAGCTTCGCTAAATCAATATCAAACCCTACTACTTTGCCTTGATGCATATATTCAAATGGTGGATATTCTGCTGAAGTTGCAATTAGCAGCTTTTTAGTGTTTCTTGCGCTTGAGCAGCTTATCAATAAGCATAAGACGCTAATAGCGAGTAAAAGTTTACAAATTTGCATTTTGATATATATCCATTTAATATTCATTTTTTGATTATATATGCATTAATATTGGCTAGTCAAGCATAAAATGGATATAATTTTAAAATTTATTACAAATGTGGAAATACTATGGCGCATGATCCTTTGCTAGAAGAGTTAATTTTATCGATAACCGAACAAGGCCTTATTGCCGAACAAGCTGATTTACAAAAACAATTGAGCCTAAGAGGCTATAATGTGCCGCAAGCTACTTTATCGAGAAAGATGAAAAAGCTTAAGCTGGCCAAAGTTAATGGATTTTATCAATGCGTACAAAAGCGCCCCACTCATTTGCCACTAATATTGAAAATAAATATCGCCGAAAGCGGGCTAATAGTGCTACATACCCACCCAGGAAACGCCAATGCCCTTGCAGCCTTTTTCGATCAGCATTACGTAAATAACTTTGAGTGTGGAGTTATTGGAACAATAGCAGGTGATGATACGATTTTAATGATTATTAAAAGCAAGGATTATTTAAAGTCAGTTCTTACAATGCTGAAGCGGGATTTTGCTTATCTTGGAGGCTTCTTGACATAAACGGCATTTATGCCACAATAATCGGCATTTTGGCGTTATATTAAACTTAAGGAATCAATAATGAAAAAAGATGTTGCGATCCAAAATTCAATTGTCGCAGATGAATTAGAAGATACAATAAAATTACTGCATAGTGGCCTTTGGCATGTAGAACTTGGCATTAAGAAGGCAGGAAAAGAAAATATCTTTCTCAGTGAACAAAAAAAACTTTTACCCAATGAGATCATGAAATCTGCTTACGTGCTTGCGGTACATTTAACTATATTCTTAATCGCATTCTCACATGCTATCCAATCTATAAACCTCATGAAATATCTTCTATACATTCTGTTACTTCCTACAGCTTTAGCACCGATTTTAATATGGACAACTAATAAAGCCATAGACTTTTCCATAAATTTTAACAATAACGCAATAAAAAAATTAGCTGAACAAACCGCAAAGCTCAATAACGCACTAAATGAAACCACAACTTCACTAACAGAGAAAATTAAAAACACCCCTCCCAATATCACACAATTTAACTCTGATTCTACTCATTACCAAGGACGATTGTTTTATAGACAAAAAAAAGGTGCGCAAGAACTAGAAGCTGTTGATGTTTGTGATTTTGCGGTTAATGTTGATTTTAAGTAATTGATGGCAGTAAGGCCCATTGGTTAATGTAAGGATTTATTTGAAATCAAGGTGAATTTCTAAAGCGGCTTGCACGCGCTGCATAATAATTCTTGTTACTTTTCCTGCCTTAAGTGGCTGCGTAATTCTTGACTTTGAAATGGTTCTAATTTGATGGCACTGGGCTTTAGATTGTTTTGATAAACCTGAATCTTTTATTTCTAATAAAACCTCAAAGGGGTAAACTTTTTTTGTGTTAGATGTAATTGGAATAACCGTCAGCGTTGCAGAAACTTTGTTATTTGCATCATTACTGACTATAAGAACCGGACGACATTTCTTAGTTTCTGCTCCTATTGTAGGATCTAGATTAGCATAATAAATCTCACCACGTTTCATTATCTTCAATTCCGTCAGATATAGTGATATCAAAATCTTGATTAAGTTCGTTATTAGCTTCTGCATAACAAGCTTCTAATTGGATTTGCTGGAGCAAGTAAATGGCTTTTTGAATAACAAGAGAGCGACTTTTATAGTTATGTAAAGATTTATAACTTTCAATAAAGTCACATTGTTGTTGCGGCAGTGATATCGAGAATTTTTGCGCGTGCATAACAATGCCTCCTACTAAACAAAAAAATAATACTAAATATATTACTTTAAGTATGACTTAAAGTAATAGAAAAATCAATACTTGAACCAAAAATGCTGGGCCAAGGCCCAGCCTACAGCTTTATCAATAAACTTTATTTAACGCTCACAATCAATATACTCAAACCCATGACACCTTGAGGCTATGCATATACGTTGGTTATTAATTGCCTTCGTTATAGGAAGGTTTTTTTCTTGTTTGTAGCCTATGGTTTGCATGTACCCTTGGCGGCGGCAAAAGGAATAGGCGGCTTTTTGGCCACAGCCTTTTGCTTTGCCGTCGGCGCAAAAGGCTAGGCGTTCGCCTTTATAGCGAGGATATGGGAAGTGTTTTTTGGTGTATAAGTAGCTAGGGATTGGTTTATGGATTATTTTTCCTTTGCAGCGGATCATTTTAAAGCCATTACAGTTTGGATTAAAACAATGTTGTGATGATGCAAGATAACGTGTATGACCCAAGTTATAGGCTTTTATTATGCGATCTGCATTTTGATATCCCATAAGATGGCAATAAAGATTAGCTACCTCATATCCACAGGTTATTTCATCCTTAAAGCAGTAATTTATGGGTGTGCCTCGGTAAATTGGGGTCCAGAAGTTGCGGTGTAAGGTTAGATTTTGCTTGGCGTAACAGGTGGCAAAAAATATATAACAAATAATAAGCAGGAAAAACTTCTTATGCATAGGATACTGCAACATTAGTATCTCCTAATAATATCTTAAGTCTGGTAATTAGTTCGTCAGATGCTTTAACTTTCCAGGCGTCACTAAGCTTAAGCTTGGCTTTCCCGTTTGGCGTTTGATAATACACTTCAACTACATTATGTCCCCTAGCAGACTGTAAAATAGCTTGTAAATTACTGATAAGTGACTCTGTAGGGTTTGAAAGGTTTAATGTTAAACATTTGGCAAATAAGCTTCTAGCTTGCTCTAATGAATAGGCTATAGTACCTATCATTTTAGCCTTTTTAGAGTATTCATCTAACACAATATCGCCTTCTACAATAATAACCTCTCCAACAACCAATACATTCTCAACTCTTTGAAAGTTTTGCATAGTAAACAAGACTTCAAATTTTGCACTACAATCTTCAAGACCAATAATCATAAATTTTTTCCCGCTTTTTGCTTCAACTAGGCGAGTTGCTAATACTAAAGCACATATTCTGCCTTTTTTACTTTGAGAAGGATTTAGATTTTTAATCAAGATGCACTGCTTACCTAATTCTTTTAAATACTGAGTAGTAGGATGGCCAGATAAATAAAGCCCTAACACCTCTTTTTCATTGTTAAGTTTTTCTTTAATAGAAAGCTTAAGATAATTTTGATCATGATAAGTTTTAGTGTGCGGGTTAAGACCAAGAAATAAGTCAAGCTGACCAATGTTTTTGTCATTTTGAAACTGTTCAGCAGCTTGCACTGCTTCATCTAATTCGGCAACTAAAATCCCTCTGTCTTGGCCAAATAAATCCATAGCACCACTTTTAATAAGCACATCAATCACTCTACGATTAACTTTACGTAAATCAACTAATTCGCAACATTTAAACAAATTAGTAAATTTTCCTTGTAAACGCGCTTCCTTAATAGCCAATACAGCGCCCTCTCCAACGCCTTTAATAGCACCTAAGCCGTATCTTATTGTGTTGCTATCCGTTATCGTAAAATAATAGTCAGAGTTTGTAACACAAGGCGGCAAAATGTTTAGCCCCATTTGCTTAGCATCTTCAATAAAAAGTGCGACTTTATCAGTATTATCCATGTCAGAAGATAAAACAGCTGCCATAAATGCCGCGGGAAAGTGCGCTTTAAGCCATGCTGTTTGATATGAAATTAGAGCATAAGCTGCGGAATGCGATTTATTAAAACCATAGCCCGCGAACTTTTCCATTAAATCAAAGAGCGGCCCTGAGATAGCTTCATCGATATCACTTTTAGCTGCTCCTGCAATAAAAATGGCGCGCTGCTTAGCCATTTCCTCGGGTTTTTTCTTCCCCATAGCACGCCTTAATAAATCTGCCGCACCTAAAGTATAGTTACCTAAGGTTTGAGCAATTTGCATAACTTGCTCTTGATAAAGAATAACCCCATAAGTTGCTTGTAATATTGGAACTAACTTAGGATGCAAATATTTAACTTTTTCACGTCCATGCTTACGGTTAATAAAGTCATCTACCATCCCCGATTGCAATGGACCAGGACGAAATAATGCAACAAGTGCAATAATTTCTTCAAATGAATCAGGCTTAAGCCTTGCGACCAAATCTTTCATCCCGCGTGATTCAAGCTGAAATACTGCTGTGGTTTTACATTCACGCAATAATTCGAAAGTTTTCGGACAATCGAGGGGAATATTACTAATATCAATAGCTTCTTCATTATTTTTGGCTCTAAACTGGTTTATTGTTTTTATAGCCCAATCAATAATGGTTAAGGTGCGCAAGCCCAAAAAGTCAAATTTTACTAACCCAACCGCTTCAACATCGTCTTTATCAAATTGACTAAGTACTTGATTAGATGAGGCCTCACAATAAACAGCAGTAAAATCAGTAAGGGCTGAAGGCGCAATCACAACGCCGCCCGCATGTTTTCCTGGGTTGCGCGTAAGTCCTTCTAACATTAAAGCTAAATCTACTAAATATTTCACTTCTTCTTCATTTTCATACCGCTCTAACAACTCTTGCGAATCTTGGAGAGCTTTTTTAATTGTCATGCCAAGCTCAAAGGGAATAAGTTTTGCAAGCTTATCGACAAATCCATAAGGATGCCCTAATACTCTACCCACGTCCCGAATAGCAGCTTTTGCTGCCATAGTTCCGAAGGTAATAATTTGCGATACACTGGCGCGTCCATATTTATCCGCAACATAAGCAATAACTAAATCACGACCTTCCATGCAAAAATCTACGTCAAAGTCTGGCATAGAAACCCGCTCAGGATTAAGAAAGCGTTCAAAGAGTAGATCATAAGTAATTGGATCTAAGTCAGTAATGTTTAGGGAGTAGGCAACTAAAGAGCCTGCGCCCGATCCTCTTCCCGGCCCCACTGCGATACCTTGTTTTTTAGCCCAACCGATAAAATCAGCAACTATTAGAAAGTATCCAGCAAAGCCCATTTTTTGGATTACGTCTAATTCAAGATCTAATCTTTTTATGTATAATTCGTGCTTTTCTTTACGCTCATCTTGGGTAAAAAGTTTAGCAAGCCTTACTTGTAAGCCTTGGTGCGCAAGTTTATTTAGATATTGACTTTCACTAACTGAATCAGGTACTGAAAAAGCGGGAAGATGAGTTGCCCCTAATTGCATTTTAACCGTGCATCTTTTACTTATTTCTACAGTATTTGCTATGCTTTCTGGTAAATCTGCAAATAGTTCTAGCATCTCCTGGGGAGTTTTTAAATATTGCTCTTGGGTATAACGCTTATTAGACTGACTGTCTTCTAAGGTTAAGCCAGCATGAATACAAACCCTTACTTCATGAGCTTCATATTCGCTTGGCTTTAAAAACCTCACCTCTTGAGTTGCCACTAAAGGCAAGTGTAATTCGTTCGCAAGTGCTACTAAAATTTGATTATTTTTCGCTTCATCTTTGCGCCCAATACGCTGAATTTCCAGGTAAAATCTGTCTTTAAAAAGCGAAGATAAATGAAGTGCTACTTGGCGCGCCCCTTCTACATCACCTGATGCAATTTTTTTATCGATTAATCCTTGGCTTGCGCCTGATAAACAGATTAAACCGTCATGATAATTCTCAAGCCACTCATAAAAAACCAGCACTTTATTGTTAATTTGTCCCTCAAGATAGGCTTTTGAAACAAGCTCGGTTGCTTTCTTATAGCCATCTTTATTCATTGAGAGTAATGATAAAAGGCTAACATTATCCACTGCGTTTTTATAACAGCATGCTATATCAACGCCGAGCAATGGTTTAATCTTATGAGCAATTGCTGCTTGATAAAACTTAATAGCCGAAAAAAAATTGCAAAATTCACTTATACCTGCAGCTTTTATCTTATGTTGATTTAAGGTTTCCATTAATGGATTGATGCGTACAATGCTATCAACTATTGAGTATTCACTGCGTAATCTTAAGGGGACAAACTGACTTTGCATTTTAAATCTCACACATTAGCACGTGGGTTCCAAGCTTCTTCTACTGCATCTGCAAATACATTGCTCGCTAAAACTAAAGTAAACATAAACATAAAAGCGGCCATCATTGGCCACCAAACAATAGGATCGCGCGCAAGCTCAAGCCGCGCGCTATTTATCATATTACCCCAACTGATGGTCATGGGTGAAACCCCAACACCAACGTAAGTTAATACAGCTTCAGCTAAGATAAGGTAACTAAAATCAAGCGCCAAAGTAATCAGGACAATATGCATAACGTTTGGCAAAAGATGTTGGCGTAATATTTTAATTGAAGAAACCCCTAAACATCTTGCAGCAACTACATAATCAATATGACGTAATTTTAAAGCCTCAGCTCTTAATAGTCGACATAAACTAGTCCAACTAGTAACTCCTAAAATAATGCATAACGCTAATAACCTGGCATCTGCTTGTTGCGCTAAAGTTGTAAATAAAGTTGGATGGTTAGCAATAAAAGTTTGCATGGATAACACCGAGGCTGTAATTAATAAAACCCCGGGAATAGAACTTAAAGTTGTATAAAGGTATTGGATTATGTCATCTATTAGGCGGCCATAGTAGCCTGCTGCCACCCCTAAAAAAAGCGCAAATGGTAAGGTAAATAAAGTAGTCAATATCCCAATGACCAACCCCGTACGAATGCTTTTAATGGCATAATAAAATGTATCTTGGCCTATTTTACCTGTTCCTAAAACATGCAATTCTCGCGAGACGCCATATAAAAACGCAAAAACCAAGGTAACAACGACAGCAGTTATTAAGCCTGCACGCATTGCTGCTTTATACTCTCTATACACCTCTTTTGCGACTAAGGAGCGTAAAGCCCAAGATCCAAGGTACAAAAAAAGTCCTACCAAAAACGCCAAGCCTAAGGAGTTAAAAATTTGTCTAGCTAAAAATTTATTGCGTTGTGCTTTATTCTTCAAAAACGTCTTGGGATATTTTAGTTTAGCGCGCACTGTAACCAAACCGTTTGCCTCCATTTTAACTTCAGAAACATATGAATTTAACGCCATAGGGGCTGAGAAAGTCCTTTCATAAAAAGATCCTAAAGGATATAAAACAGCATCTAGCGCGGTGTTTCTTTCATCTAAACCTACGCCTCCTATATGAATGCAGTCTAGTAAGCCTAAAGTAAAAAATACTGCCAAAATTATACTCGCGCTAACAGCAAAAGGTTTGGTCAATAAACGTTGCAAAGCTTGCAGGTTTGCTGGATGCCGCATAGAAAATAAGATGGCTAAAAAAGCTATAATCAAGAGGATAATGAAAAAACAATCTGTCCATGAATAAGTGGAAATCATGCTAACCTAACCCTTGGATCAACCAATACATAAGTTAAATCAGTTAAGATTAAGCCTACTATGTAAAGCACTGATCCTAAAAAGACCATAGCGCGCACTATTGCAAAGTCTTGTTGCCCTATTGCATCTATCATATAACTACCTAAACCTGGAATCCCAAAAAAAGACTCTAACACCAAGCTTCCCATAAATAGGCTAGGTAAAATTACTACAATGCCGGTTAAAATTGGTAATAAAGCATTTTTTAAAACATGTTTAAATAATACTTGGGTTTCTGATAAACCCTTAGCGCGGGCAGTTTTAACATAGTCTTGATGCATTTGTTCAAGAAATAATGCCCGATACCAACGGGCGCCTGCGCCTAAATTCGCCAATACTGCAACTATTATTGGTAAAGAAATAAATTTAAGCGCTGAAATTCCACTATCGTACCCTGATATTGGAAACCAACGACATAATTTAGCAAAAATATATTGCCCTGAAATAATATAAAATAAGCCAGAAATAGACATTAAAGCTATACATATAACCACACTGCTAGTATCAAGGTAGGTACCACGATAATATGCCATGAGCATTGCAAGGCCTATATTAATTAATAATCCGATAAAAAGCGTAGGAATTGCGATAGATAAACTAGGAAATGCCCGATGAGTAATATCATAACCAATATCTCTACCTGAGTCCGACAACCCAAACTTAAAACTAAATAACAATACTGATTTTTGGTAAAAAAGGCTTTGGGTGAATTTTTTTAGCCCTTGGGCTTTATTATTATAAAACAAGGGATAGGCATATCCGTGTTGCACTTTCCATTGCTCTATAAGATCTAGAGTTACATGTTTTTCACCTAAGTGTAAGCGCGCCATGTCTTCTGGTGCATTTACCATAAAAAACAGGGAGAATGTAATTAAGTTTATGCCTATTAAGATTGGAAAGGCATATAACAAACGTCGCAATAGATAATATCCCAAAAACTATTCTCCTTTAAATCTTCTAACCGTACGCAGCTCTTGTTTTTTGTGCTCTTTAATCATTGGGATTAATAAAATTAATCCAATTAGGATCAGGAAATAAAATGGCCACCAAATAACCTGGTTCCATTCCTCACGTTTTTGCGCCCGCAATTTTGGATCTATAGCCAGGTATTTTAAAGTATTCATTGCCATAGCATTTGGTTTAGTAGCAAATACCCATTGCTGTCTTAAAGTAAGGGTTTTCGTGTAAAGACCCCATACCCAAGGTGCGTCATGATGTAGAATATCAAGCATTTTAGCAATTATTGCTCTTCTTGCTTCTGTGTTATCTTTATTTTTCATTGCATCAAATAGCTTATCGTACTCAGCATTGTGGTAATTAGCCGCATTTTCACCTCCTGTTTCTACCTGTCCATTAGGCCCATACAGCAAAAACAAAAAGTTCTCAGGATCTGGGTAGTCAGCTTTCCAGCCCCAACTAAAGATTTGGGAGTTGCCGGTCCGCATTTTTTCTTGAAAGCGATTATAGTGAGTTGCTCTTATATTTAATGAAATACCAATTTGCGCAAATTTTTTACGCATCCATTCTAGTTCGGCCTTTTCATCAGGACCACTAGTTGCGGTAACATCATAGTTTAAGAGTAAAGGTTTATTAGTAGCAGGATCAATACCATTTACATAACCTGCCTGGTTTAACCATTTTTTCGCTAGCTTTATTGATTTACGTCGCAATTTATCAGCTTTTTTTTCATACAACAAATCATTATATCCCATATATCTATCTTCATGGCCAAATATACCAAGCGGGATAGGACCTTGTGCAACTTTACCTCTACCGTTATAAAAAAGCGCAATGCGTTCTTCTATATTAATCGCAAGCGAAATAGCAAGGCGTAATAAGCGCGCTCTTTCAGAGTCCCCACCAACAGTTGAGTCAAGCATATTAAAGCCATAATAAAAAATAGAAGGATCAATGGTTTGGAAAAGGGTAATTTTTTTCTCCTTCAGCTCTTCTGTCAGTTCTTCTTTGCCATTACTGTTTATATGAATAGCTTGATCAAAACTATCAGCTGAAATACCTGACACATCATAGTAACCTTGTAAAAATTTATTCCACCTTGGAATTGCTTCCTTTTCAAGAGTGTAGACCGCCTTATCAATCATAGGGAGCTTTTTACCAGCATTTTGCATATAGCCTAAGCGTTTATCTTCTTCGCTCCCATCTGCCGGAAATAACTCTAAGCGAAAATTAGGGTTTCTCTCAAGGACCATACGGCTATTAGGATTATTCTCCTTGAGCAAAAATGGTCCGGTTCCCACAGGATTCCAGTCAAACCCAATATTACGCTCCTTCATTGAAGGCAGGGCATAAAACCTATCTACTTCCCAGGGAGTGGGGACAAAAAAATGCATCGCTAACCAATATAAAAAAGGTTTATATTGCTTATAAATCCTTATCTCAAAAGTTAAATCATCAAGTTTTTTTACCCCCTTAAGATCATACTTTCTAAGATCAATCCACGAGTTTGAACTTAACTTGGCAAGCTCTTGATTAAGCTCCTTAAAACCAACTATATAGCTTTCCATTAAAGCGTATATTGGAGAGTTAATATGCGGATCTGCTAGGCGTTTAATTTGATAGATAAAATCGTCCGCAGTCAGAGCTCTGGTACCTTGATGTTTAAAATCAGCTATTGTTTGCAAACCAAAAGGCAAAACTCCATCAACTAAGCTTAAAGATGAATAGCAATAGCCACTAGGAGTATCACACTTTGCAAAAGCAGGATGGGGTTGAAACAAAATATTAGGTTTTATTTGTATGTGATAAACAGAATAAGCTACTTTTTCATCACCTTTAGTTATCTCTTGGCCATCTTTTGCTAAAAAAGTTACCTCAGGCATTTTTGCGGCGATTAAAGGAACTAAAGTATATGGACGCTTATAATAATGATATTCCAGCAAGGGCTCAGTAATTTGGCCAATAAATAAAGATTCATTTACATTATAGGATTTGGCAGGATCAAGTGTTTTAGGTGCTTCTGGAAAAAAGCTGTAATAGATACTTTGGGTATTGTCATCTTTATATGGGTTATTCAGTACTAATGCAAAAGCAAAAGCTGGTAAGGTAAAAATAAGTACTAAGATAGCCTTTTTAAAGATCACGAATGTTCCTGCTATTTTACCAAAACACAATAAACCATACTTCCATCTGGAGGAGTAACAAGTTTCCAGGTCTTACCAGTATCTTTTGAAATTGCCACATTTCCCTTTTCCGTGCCAACATATAACGTTTTACCTGACACAAAGACGCTTAAAACTGGAGTATTATCAGGAGATGTTGTTGCTTGCCAGGTTTTACCATGATCCTTGGATATTTTTACCATACCAGCATCAATTGCAGCATAAATAGTGTTGCCTTGCACCACTATACTATTTACCGGGCTATCGCTAAGAGGCTGAGTAGTTGGTATCCAAGTGTCACCATTATTGGATGATACTTCAATATTGCCATCTTCAGTACCAGCATATATTTTGTTGTTAGCTACAAAAACTATATTAACATCACTACCATCCGGCAAAGTTTTAGTACCATGCCATTTTTTACCCCCATCCTTTGAAACCACAACTTTGCCCACATCAGTTGCTGCATATAATGTATTTCCGCTGACAAAAACGCTATTTACCGCGCTCCAATTAGGATTAGTAGTAGCTTTCCAGGTTTTACCATTATCAGTTGAGTATTTAACGGTTCCATTGCCCCCTGCAACATACAATTTATTACCAGTTAAAAAAACGTTATTAACCGAATAACCATCAGAAGGAGAGGTTTTTTGCCAACTAACCCCTTTATCTTTTGAAATAGCAAGATTACCATTTGAGGTTGCAGCATAAATAGTAAAGTGATCTGCTGCCTTTGCATTTATAGAGGTTAATAGCAAAATGTAGAGCATTAGTTTTTTACTAAAAGGTATAACCATGTTAACTCCTTTTTGGTGGTGTGCTTAGAAACCCAATATTATTGTACCGCGGCAAAATTTTTTAGGTATAATTTCGTTTTAATTTACCGCTATTATTATGCCTAGTCCACAACAAGAAATCGAAACTCTTAAACAAACATTACGGGAGTATGATTATCAATATTACGTCTTAGATGAACCAACTGTACCTGACAGTACTTATGATGAGTTATTTAAAAAACTGCAAGTCCTGGAAGATAAATATCCGCAATATTCTACCGCTGATTCTCCCACCAAACGTTTAATCTCAACAATAGCAACGCAATTTAATTCTATAAAGCACCTTACTCCCATGCGTTCTTTAAATAATGTTTTTTCTCCCGAAGAACTAGCGCAATTTATGCAGCGCATAAGTTCAACTCTAGAAATTCCGCAAGATAAGCTAACCTTTACTTGCGAACCTAAATTTGATGGTTTAGCAGTAAATTTAATCTACGAAAACGGTAACCTACTACACGCAGGCACAAGAGGGGACGGTGAAACAGGAGAGGATATAACGCAAAATTGTAAAACCATTCAAAGCATACCTCTAAGCTTACGCACTTCAAACCCTCCTAAAGTTATTGAAATAAGAGGAGAAGTCTTTATGCCACTTAAAGGCTTTGCCTCACTAAACGATGAAGCAAGACTTAAAGGAGAAAAAACGTTTGCCAACCCAAGAAATGCCGCCGCCGGCAGCTTAAGACAACTAAATCCAATGATAACTGCTAAAAGGCCTCTAGAAGTTTATTGTTACGCAATAGGTAAGGCAGATAAGATTAACCTACCTGATAGTCATTTTGCCCAACTTAGTTATTTAAAATCTTTAGGTCTTAGAGTAAATCCTTATATTAAAAAAGCGCAAGGAATGGCAGAGTGTCTTGAATTTTATAATGATTTATTAACTAAACGCGAATCTTTGCCTTATGAAATTGATGGCGTTGTATATAAATTAGACTCTATTAGTTTACAAAACAAACTAGGATACCTAGCAAGAGCGCCGCGCTTTGCTTGTGCCCATAAATTTCCCGCCCATGAAGTTAGCACAACTTTACTTGCGGTAGACTTTCAAGTTGGCAGAACAGGGGCTTTAACCCCAGTTGCCCGTTTAAAGCCAGTTAGCGTTGCAGGAGTTACTGTAGCTAATGCAACCTTACACAATATGGATGAAATAGAAAGAAAAGATATTCGCCTAAATGATGAAGTAATAGTAAGGCGCGCCGGCGATGTAATTCCTGAGGTTGTTAAACCAATCCTTGACCTTAGGCCTAAAAATACTCTTAAAGTTACCCCACCTCTTACATGTCCTGTATGTGGCGCACAGGTTATCCGTGAAGTTGGTATGTCTACCATCCGTTGCATTGGTGATTTAGCATGTCCTGCACAAATTAAAGAAAGAATTCATCATTTTGTCTCTAAGAAGGCCTTAAACATTGATGGCTTAGGCCCTAACATTGTCGAACAGTTAATTGATAACAAGCTTATTCATGATGTAGCCGACATCTTTAACCTTAAATTTTCCCAGCTTGAAAATCTACCAGGGTTTGGCAAAAAATCAGCAAGTAAGCTTTTAGCTAGCATTGAACAGAGTAAAAAAACTACTTTTGAGCGCTTTATTTATGGTTTAGGCATTCGGGAAATCGGCGAAGTAAGTGCGCGAAATTTGGCCTATGCATTTAAATCTTTAGATAAACTTATTTCAGCAACCTTTGAGGAAATTCTCAAGCTCCATGATATAGGCCCTGTTTGCGCCCAGCATGTAATAACATTTTTTCATGAGAGTCATAATCAACACGTTATTCAAAAGCTAATAAAAGCTAATATTACTTGGCCCTGCATTCAAGAAGTAAAACATAATGAAGAGCATTTTTTCTTTGGTAAAACTTGTGTAATAACAGGAACTCTTAAAGCATATAGTCGGGATGAAGCTAAGGCCTTATTATTAAAGCTTGGTGCAAAAGTAACAGGGGGCGTCACTAGCAAAACCGACTACGTTATAGTAGGAAGTGACCCAGGCTCTAAGTACACTAAAGCAGAGGCCTTAGGTGTGACCATTTTATCAGAAGAGGAGTTTATGCAGTATTTGTGAAGGAGATTGCTCCATTGGCCTTCACCCATAGGCGTCAAATTAAGAGAAAGTACCCGTCTTTGCGAATTATATGTATATTTTTATATCAAACTCAGGTATAATAATCACAAGAGTTATTTATTTGATCGTTGTGATCGCTTGGAGTTATATATGCCAGCTAAAATGAAAGTTTTTGCTACTGATTTTCAGACATTTTCAGAAGCCCTTCCTTTATCACAGGAGCTTTTTAACTATCCTAAAAAGACTGTGCAAGCTGACATAGATGTGATCAACAAAGATTTAGGAAGAAGTTGTTTTATCAATACCAATGGTAAAGCCTATGCTGATTTAGATGTCACATGGAATACCCAAAGCGCAAACAATAATTATATGCAAGGCAATATTGATGGTTTAATTTTTAGGCTTATTAATGTATTATTTTTCACAACAAGTAAGGAAAAAAATACAATCCCAAGAGTGTTCTTAGATCAAGAAGGAAAACAAATATTTAGCCTTGAAGATGGTGCACCAAACTTTTGTTTAACTAATACTAAATCTTTTAATTTTGCATATTATGATGTAGATCCAAACGATTCGAGTAAAACAATACCATGTGCACTTTATATTTCATACTCACCTATCCATCCACATTTTTGGAGCATGGGACTTATCCGTAATACTGTTGGCGCACCTCAAGATCGTGAAGTTAATTTTATATGTAACCCTGAAGTTGTTGGTTGTAATGCAACAGATAAAGATTTAGCTAACACTGAAAATGCGGTAGTTTCTTTACTAGCTAAAATTAACACCCCTAAAATAGTTAACCTCCTCCAAGATATTCTCAACCCTGACGGCACATTAAACATTGCTAAATTAGAAGTATTAAATAGCTTAACTCACCCTAATATGAGTGCTAAAGTGCAAGAAAATATTGATGAGTTTGTGCAAAAAGATCAAGAAATTTCTCCATATGGTAAACACATAAGTGAAAGAATTATCCTTAAGAAACAGCAAGACCTAGAAAACAAACAAAGGAGAAACTTAAATTTAATGCTAGCAGGAGTTATAATAGCCTCTATTGTGTTTGCATTATCACTATTTTTTACTGGCGGCCTCACTGCTCTAGTACCTGCTGTAGCAACTTTAGCTTCGCTATTTGGCCCTGCTATTTATTTTGCTGCTGTCACTTACACAGCTCTACTTGCAGGAACCGCAATTTCTCTTTTAGGCGCTATTGGTTATGGCATTAGCAAATTAATCAATTATTGCAGAAAAGCAAAACCAAATACTGAGCCTAATTCTCCTCCTCCTGAAGAAATGCAGACTAGTTGCGCTTCTTTTTCAAAGTTAAATAAGGAAAAAGCTGAAGCCCCGCCTCCAGCACCACAAAACGCGGTTGATTTATTGCAACCACATGCTCCTGAAGACGATATAGTGAGCCCTAAAAACTATACCCAAAAAATCACTTAATTTAAGTTTCCTGAGTAACACGTAGAGATAACTCTCCGAGTAGGGGTTTTAACGTATATTTTTTCTTCAAATTAATATATAATATACCATATAGTGTAGTTTATTAAGCAATATGCTTATTTGAGGTCACATATGCCAACTAAAATGAAAGTTATTAATACAGATTCTAAAACATTTTTTGATTCTTTTGGTTTATCATTTGGCAAAATGTCTCGGCAGGATGAATTGATACTTATCAACAAGGATTTAGTTAGAAATAGGTTTATAAATACAAATGGGAAGAATTTCTCTGATTTAACAACAATGTGGAATACCCAAAGTGAAAATAACGATTATAATCAAGGAAATATTGACGGTTCAGCTTTTCATATAATAAATACGAAATTTTTTGTTGAAAATATGAGTAACAATACAACCCCAAAGCTGTTTCTAGATCAAAATGGGGAGCCTTTATTAAGCGTTGAGTTTGGTAGCCCAAACTTCTGTGGATCTGAAACTAAATTTCTTAGTTTTGCATATTACGATGTAGATCCAAAAGATCCTAGTAAAACAATACCATGTGCACTTTATATTGCATACTCGCCTCTTAATCCACATTTTTGGAGCATGGGACTTATCCGTAATACCGTTGGCGCACCTAAAGATCGTGAAGTTAGTTTTATCTGTAACCCTGAAGTTGTTGGGGGTAGTGAAGAAGACAAAGACTTAGTTGACACAGAAAAAGCGGTAACTTCTTTATTATCCAAGGTTAATACTCCTAAAATCAGTAACTATATGCAAGGGATCCTCAACCAAGATGGCACATTAAATGTTGATAAATTAGCAGCATTAAATACCTTAGTTACTCCTTCTATGAGTGCAGAAGCACAACAACGACTTGAGGATTCTAAAGTAATTGAAAATGCCGAGCTTGAAGCAAAACAGCAAAGACTTACAAGATTAGAAGAGCTGCAAAAGCTAAAAGAGATGCAAAAACAAGAAGAGCTGCAAAAGCAAAAGGATCTGCAAATTCAAGAAAAAAAACAGCAACACCAAGCGCAAGAAAGCAAGGAAATAAGAAACTCTAGTTTAATGATAGCAGGAGTTATAATAGCCTCTGTGGCTTTTGCTTTATCATTATTTTTTACAGGCGGCCTTACTGCACTAGTACCTGCTGTAGCTGCGTTAGCTGCAACATTTGGACCAATTGTTTATGCCGCAGCTGTAGCGGTAACAACTGTTGTTGCTGCAGCTGCAATTTCTCTTGTAGGAGCTATTGGTTATGGTATTCGCCAACTAATCAACTATTTCAGTAAAGAAAAAACTGCTGCCAAACATTCCACCACACAAAAAACTGATCCTACTTCTCCTTCTGCTTCGCAATCTGAAGAAATGCAAGATAGTAGCGTTACCCTTTCAAAGTTAAGCCATGGAAGAGCAGAAGCTCCACCTGCAGAGCCCCAAAATTCTGTTGATTTATTGCAACCTAATGCCCCAGAAGAAAAGGCACCAAAACCTGCAGCACCTTCTATTGAAAAAGAGTAGTATTCTTTACTTTACCTAACCTTAGTGAGTAGCACTGCTCCTATTAGCATAAATAATATAGTTGGCAAGGTTGCCGCTATTACTTGTGGTAGTTGCAAAACTTGGCTCATGGGGCCTATGAAGTGATCAAATGTATAAAACACAAAGCCTGAGCTTCCTCCTAATAACATCCTTGAACCCATAGTTGAAGAACGTAATGGGCCAAAGATAAATGGTATACCTAACATCATCATTACAAGTGTAGAAAATGGTTGTACTATGCGCTGCCAAAAGATTAACGTCTCATTATCAACATTTTGGTGAAGCGCTTTATGAGCATTAATATACTCTTGTAATTCTTTGAATGTCATCTCAGGCGGCTCTGTTGTAGAGAAATATGCCTTAGAGGGAATTGTAATACCTTCGAGCTGCATTTTTGCAATCTCTGTAATTTGAGTGTTGTCAGGGTAAAACTTCGTTTCCGCAACATCAAAGGCTTGCCAATTGTTGTCTATGAACTCTAAGCGCTTTATTTTACGCGTGTAAGCTAAATTGTGATCACTATCAAAGTGAAACTGCAAAACATCGAGCATTTTTTTATCAGATAATCCCGTACCAATAAATAAATAATCATTATTTTCTCTAACCCAAACTCCATATTGCGTCCTAACTGTTTGCCCACCTGAAGTTGCAAGAACCTTAGTATCTAAGGCTAGTTTATTAAATTTAGGAATAAGGCTCTCACCTACGAAAGTTACCCCAAGCATTAACACAAAAGCAATTTTAAGAACTATGGAGGCAATTTTAGCAACTGAAACCCCAGCAGCACGCATAACCACAAGCTCGCTATTATTTGCCATAACGCCAAGGCCAAAAAGCACACCTAATAAACTAGCAACAGGAAAAAATGTATACACGTTGTAAGGCAACTCACAAGCTACAACCAACGTTGCGCTGTAAAAGTCATAGCTCCCCTTACCAATATCAGGCAGCTGTCTAACAAATAAGATAAAGATCTGTAACCCAGTAAGAGCAAGAGTAACTATGCCTATTCCTGCAAGAATATGTCCCATGATGTAACGTTTTAAGAGTTTCATCCGAATTTCCTCGCGTTACGCCACCAAAGAAAATAAGCTAGGACAAAAAACCCAAAATGTAACCACCAAACACCCAACCACACCGGAACTTTTCCTATAACTACCCAGTTACGCGCCACAAACATAAAATTTGCATAAATAACGTAAATTAAAATTGCGGGAAGTAAATTAGCATATTTACCGCCGCGCGGCTTAACTCTACTTAAAGATACTGCTAGAAAAGCTAAAATTAATACCATAACAGGAACAGATATTCTCCACTGTAATTCCGCAGCTTTATTTTTATCCTGATTTAAAAATGGTAAAAGAGACGCTGTTGACGCTGTTCTTATATCAGTCTCTGCATTACTAGTTGGATGTGGTAACCTAACATTGGCTTTATTAAAATCAACTAGCTGATAATTGGCTTTACCAGGCTCACCTATATAAGCTTTGCCTTTTAGCAATACTAATTCATCTTCTTTAGTAGCCTGATTTTCTTGTCCTTTGGCTTCATTAGCCCAGATTATTTGCCATTTTTCATCTTTAAGGAGCCTAGCAATAAATACATTTTTGGCAGTTTCGTGACGCTTTGACATGCCTTCAACATAAAAAACTAGCTGACCATTTTGCGCTGTCTTAAATTGTAAAGGGGCCAAAGTTTGGATTAAGATTTTAACCCCAGTTGATTTTAAAATTCGTAATCTTTCATATGAAATCCAAGGAGCAACCCAAAATACTAAAACCCCAACAAATATTGCAACCACTGCCGCAAGTAACATCGTATGGCGCAATAAACGCTGTGGGCTATAACTTCCAACAAACAGCGCCGTCATTTCACTTTCAGCATAAAGCCGCCCATAACTTAGTATTATGGCAAGATAAAATCCTAAAGGTAGCAGCAAGGCTACTAAGTTAGGCATCTCCAGCAACATTAACTTTAAAATAAACATTCCAGGAATGCGCCCTTTAGCAGCTGCATTTAAGTACTGAATACATTGGTTACTCATAAAGATAAGCAACAACACAACAGTCAAAGCAACAAGTGCAGTAAAAATTTCTTTAGATATATAACGAAAAATAATCATAGCTTTTTAAGTAGTTTCCCTAGCCTACAAGAAGCTAAACTCAAGCGCTGCTTGGTAATTTTACTCACCATTCGCTGATAAGGTTTCGTAGGCTTATGGCGATATTTTATGCTATAAGCAAAATCCTTAGCAATATTATATGACTCGCGCGCCCAAATTCGCGGGTCAAGATCTTCACATTCTTTAACAAGGGTTTTCCCTGCCTTAGGTTTTTTAAAGGATTTTTTCCGCAAATAGCCACCGCCTCGGTCCCAATATGCATGTAGATTTTTACCCACTCTATTATTACCTAAAAGATAATCATTGCCTCCTCTATCTCCATGAGGAAAGCGCGCGTTAAATAAACTTATAGTGTGCATGGGCTGATGCAGATCCGCAACTACATGCATTAAAATTCGCAGCTGTAAACCTTTTTCATAAGCAGAATAGCGCGGATTTTGTAAAATATACATGGCTTGTTCAACTGCAGTTATTGCATTTACCTTGTAAGGTGCGTTAACTCTACTTCTATCATCTGAATAAGGATAATCAACATAATGATAATACTTAAAATTTTTACAAATAATTTGCCGGCAATGTATCCAGTCTAACCATACAGCTGCCTGCTGCAAAGATTTTGGCTTATAACCTAAATTAAACGCTTTATTATAATTTTCCAGTTTGGCAACTTGCGCTGCTGACAACTCTTGCAGAGCCGCATCAGCAACCAAGATATGCCCTTGTGCATTCCAAGCTAAAGCAAGATTTAGCTGGAAGAATAAAAAAATATACTCTTTGCACATGAGTTTTCGGTATTTTAGGCGATTTGATTTTATTGTCAAAAACGTCCTTAAAAGCGAGGAATAGCCGAGCCTATTGCGAGTTTTTAAGGACGTTTTTGGCGATAAAAGCAATAGCATAAAAGCCGAAAACTCATGTGCAAAGAGTATAAAAAACTTCATTGCAAAAAAGGTGACCAGGAAGGTTCTTGGACATTGCCATCCTTAGATGGCAAGCGCAAATGAATGCGTCCATCAATAGAAGCTATTTCAAGCATGCCTTTATCATTTTTACTAGTTGCATATAAAACCATACGCCCATTTGGAGATATTGAAGGTGATTCATCAACCGCATTACCATCATCACTTAAAATATTAACTTCCCCTGTTACTATATTTTGCACTGCTATCGAAAAATGGCCATCTTCTCTATGCAGCATTACAAGCTCTGCCTGATTAGGGGTTAATGATGCTCTTGCATTATAGTTACCTACAAACGTAAGCCTAGTTATTTTGCCGTCATTTAGGTTAAGTCTGTAGATTTGGGGCGTACCGCCTCTACCTGAGGTGAAGATAATTGATTTACCATCATGGGAAAAATGTGGTTCGGTATCTATGGAGTTGCCGAAGGTTAGTTGTTGCATTTGACCGTTGGCTAAATCAACCTTATAAATTTTAGGATTCCCAACTTTAGATAACACTAAAGCCAAAGACTTTCCATCAGGCGACCAAGCCGGCGCTCCATTAATACCAGGAAAGCTAGTAACTAACTGCCTTTCGCCAGTTTCAACATTAACAATAAAAATCTGCGAACGCCTTTTTTCAAATGATACACAGGCAATTTTTCTGCCATCTGGTGACCATGATGGAGACATTATGGGTTCAGAAGAAGTTAATAAGCTTTGGGGGTTAGATCCATCTGAGTCAGCTATTTCAAGAGAATAACGTAAGCTACCATGAAAATTGCGCACCCAAATATAAGCAATGCGCGTGGAAAAAACGCCTTTTTCCCCAGTTAATTTTTCATATACCAGATCACTAATATAATGCGCTAATGATCTAAGTTCATCATTACTTACCAAAAATTGCCGATTTAAGACTTTCTCGCCCCCTGCTACAGTATCTAAGAGATTAATTCTAACGTCATATTTACCTGAAGAATCCTTAACTAAACTACCTTTAAGCACACTATCAGCTCCCGCAGCGCGCCACATAGTAACTGGCGAATCTGGCATTGCTTGAATTAACTTAAATTGTCCTGAATGGGCGAAATCTTGTCTAATAATGCTAGTTAAAGAGCTAGCAGCTTCTGATTGCCCAAAACTTTCTACTCCAACAGGAAGAGCTGCATGTAATCCTTGGGTTAACTCTAAATCAAGAGCAAAGACAACTTTTGTTAATAACATCAATAATAAAAACCTAAAAACACGCACAATTACCCCCTAATTTGCTCAGGTCTAACAGTTAAACTAATTTCACGAAAAAGTTCAAAGCTTTCCATATCATGTGGCACAGGTAAGGGCGAAGCTTTGTAAATTGCAAGTTTGGCGGAGCGATCTAAGATTGGATCGCCACTACTCTTTAGGAGAGACACATCAAGAACAGTGCCATTCGTAGCTAGCCTTATTTTAAATTTACTCGATAATCCCATAGCAACATGTTCAGGTAAAATCCATTGCCTACTAATAGAATTTAGGATCATTGCCTTATATTTATCGACAACTCCTGCAAGGCGTGCACGTTTCTTAGCATCTTCTGCAGCCTTTAGGGCTGCAAGATGTAATTTTTCAGCTTCTGCTTGCTTTTTCTGCAGAAGAGCTTGGTCTTGTTCATGCTTTTTTTGCATGGATTCTTGTTTTAATTTTAAAGCAGCGAGAGCTGCTTTTTCTTTTTCTTTTTGTTCCTTTAAATGTTTTAATTTTTGCTGCTCTTTTTCTAATTGCTTTTTATGTGCAATTGCAATTTTTTCTTCTTCCATTTTCATTTTTGCTAAGTGTTGCTGCTCTTTTAGTCTTGCTTCTTGAGCGGCTTTAAGCTCTTGCTTTACTTTAGCCTGATGGGCTTCTTCTACTCTTTTAGCCGCAAGGCGTTCATTACGTATTTTTTCCATAGTTTGTTGAACTTGGACTGCATCTACAGATACTGCATGCACAATTTCTGGCTGCTTAATGGTAGCATTTTCTTTGCCTTGATTGTCCCCTAGTTCATTTTTTATATCCTCAACTATAACAGGGCGCGCAGCAGATGGAGTATATACTAAAAAGATGGCAATTAATAAATGCAGGGCGCAGGCAAAGATTAAAGCTATCTGGAAGCGCTTAGATTCAATATTCATTATCTAACCTCTTTGGTATTAAGGGGAGACTCGGTTAAAAGACCAACCTCTGAAGCTCCAGCTTCTTTTAATAAGCCCATTGCAGCAACCACTTTACCATACTCAACGTTTTGATCGCCTTTTACTAAAACCGCTATTTGCTGCTGATTTTCTTTAGCAAGCTGTAACAAAGCTGCAACTCTTAGCATAAGATCATGTGGCTCTATAGGTGACGCTGGGTTTTGTGCGACATTTAAAAAATAATCCCCTTGTTGATTAACCGATACAACAATAGGCTCATTATCTTTAGCCGGGAGGTTTTCGCTCGCTATTTTCGGAAGATCAACAGTAACGCCTTGCGACAGCATTGGCGCTGTTATCATAAAAATAACCAACAACACTAACATTACGTCAATGTAAGGTACGACATTTATTTCTGACAGGGGTTTATTTTTAGACTTTCTAAGAGAGTTTACTTGCATAATATTTCCTAGTTATTCATCAACTAAAGATGACAAAACACGCTGACTTTTAGCCGTATGTAAAGACTTTGCTGCATCTTTAGTATCAATTTCTTGATCTTCTATCAAAGCCATTAATTCTTGTTGAAATAGTTCATACTGTTCAAGTTGACCATTCGCCGCCATAGTAAAGCGATTATAGGCAATAACTCCTGGTATAGCAGTAAAAAGACCTAAGGCAGTTGCAACTAAGGCTTCTGAAATACCTGGCGCCACCATAGCAATAGTTGCCTGTTGCGCCTGGCCCAATGCTTGAAATGATGTCATTATGCCCCAGACTGTACCAAATAATCCAATGAAAGGTGCAATTGACCCTATTGAGGCAAAAAAAGCTAAGTGTTTTTGTAAAACCATGGCTTGTTTTGCTTGTTCAATTTGCATAACCCTGTCTATTATATCAATTGCAATATTTTGTTGTTGGCGTCTTTTCCAATAGGCTTGAAAGCCTGCGTGGAATAAAGCAGCTATGCCTTTTGTTCCATCTCCTTTGTTATCTAAGTCAAAATACAGTCGACTTAAATCACTACTACGCCAAAAACGTTTTAAGAAATCATTGGTTAAAGCTTGTTGCGCCCGAAAAAATAATATGCGCTCAAAAATTAGTGTCCAGGATGCAACTGAACCTAATAGTAAAATAAACATGACACTTTTAACTACTATACTCGCGTGAATAAAGTAGCCTAGTATGTTAATTTGTGTTGACAATATTCTCTCCTGCTTATACATGTTGGGCCGAGGCCCAACCTACTTCTGTTATTCTATCACTTCTAAGCCGAAGTGTTGATAGGCCTTTTTAGTGGCTACACGCCCTCTTGGAGTTCGGACCAAAAACCCTTGTTGAATTAAGTAAGGCTCAATAACTTCTTCAATAGTACCCCTTTCCTCGCCAATTGCAGCAGCCACACTATCAACTCCTACAGGTCCACCCTGAAACCTTTCAATTACCGCAAGTAAAAGCTGGCGATCCATAACATCAAAACCATGTATATCAACATCAAGCATATCTAAGGCTGCCATTGCTAGTTTCTCGGTAATTACTCCTTTACCCTTTACTTCTGCATAATCACGTACCCTTCTTAATAACCGATTGGCAATTCGTGGGGTACCACGTGATCTTTTAGCTATTTCTAGAGCAGCATCAGTCGCAATTTGGACTTTAAGTAATGAAGAAGAGCGCTCTACTATTTTTAATAGATCATTTGTTTGGTAATAATCAAGACGTTGCACAATTCCAAAACGATCACGTAATGGTGAAGTAAGTAAGCCTGCGCGTGTAGTTGCTCCAACTAAAGTAAAAGGGGGTAAATCAAGTTTAATAGAGCGGGCTGCAGGCCCCTCCCCAATTAATATATCTAGCTTGTAATCTTCCATAGCAGGATAAAGTATTTCTTCAATAACCGGGGATAAACGATGAATTTCATCAATAAAAAGTACATCATGAGCTTGCAGGTTGGTTAAAATAGCGGCAATATCGCCGGCTTTTTCAATTACAGGGCCAGACGTTTGCCGGCAGTTTACCCCTAATTCATGGGCAATAATATTAGAGAGTGTAGTTTTACCAAGTCCTGGAGGCCCAAATATTAAAACGTGATCAAGCGCTTGTTTACGTTTTTTTGCGGCACTTATAAAAATTTGCATTTGTGCACGTACTGGCTCTTGACCAATATATTCATCTAAAGAAACTGGCCTTATAGCTTTATCAATAATCTCCTCACTGGTTGTTTCTGCAGCGCTAATTAGCCTGTCACTTTCTATCATTGATTAACTCTCCCTAAAATAAGGCTTACGAGCATAGCATATCACACCAAAATGCTCATCATTTCTTCTAATGTTTGCACTCCAATAACTTCAAGACCAACTTCTTGTTTACTTACATTAGCTAAAGGAACGATAGCTTTAGTAAAGCCATGTTTGGCGGCAGCTTTTAATCTTTCTTGCCCCTCACGCACTGGCCTTATTTCCCCCGCTAACCCAACTTCGCCAAAAATTACCCAGTTAGCATCAATTACTCTATTTTTAAAGCTCGATAAAACAGCAGCAATAATAGCTAAATCACTTGCGGTTTCAGTTATTTTGACTCCCCCAACTACATTAAGAAATACATCTTGATCATAAGTTGCAACCCCTGCATGCTTATGCAAAACAGCTAGTAATATATTAACTCTATGACTATCAACCCCTGCCGCCAAACGCTTTGCCTGTCCAAATGCCTGATCAACCAGTGCCTGAATTTCAACTAATAAAGGTCTACTCCCTTCCCAACTAACCATGGTAACGCTACCAGGGGTTGGAGTTGTATGCCTTGATAAAAAAAGTGCTGAGGGATTTGCCACAGGTTTTAAGCCTTTTTCGGTCATAGCAAAAATACCTAATTCATTAGCTGCGCCAAAACGGTTTTTTATTGATCTGATTAACCTAAACCTACTATCGCCTTCGCCTTCGAAGTAAAGCACACTATCAACCATATGTTCTAAAACTCTTGGTCCTGCTATTACTCCATCTTTAGTAACATGCCCTACTATAAAAACTGCAACGTTCGCTGTTTTGGCAAATTGCACTAGCTTGCCAGCGCACTCCCTTACCTGACTAACTGTTCCAGGAGAAGAGCTAATTTCTTCGGTAAATAAAGTTTGAATAGAGTCGATAACAACAACTTTAAGATTTAAGGTTTTCAGGTTTGCTAAAATAGATTCAATATGGGTCTCTGCTAAAAGCTGTAACCTTCTAAGTTGTAAATTAAGTCTTTTTGCTCGCATTACTACTTGTTGTAAGGATTCTTCTCCAGTTACATAAAGAGTTGCATATTCTTGGCTTAAATGCGCCATAGTTTGCAAAAGCAAAGTTGATTTTCCAATTCCCGGATCGCCGCCAATTAATACAATAGAACCTTCAACAACCCCACCCCCTAATACTCTATTTAACTCAGTATTTCCACAATCAAATCGTTGCTCATTAATTAAGCTTACATCCTCTGCTAAAACAACTTTAGACCGTTCATTAGCATATGAAGTTATTCTAAGAGGCGCTTTACTAACTTTTAGCTCAACTAAACAATTCCACTCATTACAATGAACACATTGCCCAGCCCACCTTGAACTATTCGCACCACAGCTTTGGCAGACAAAATTGGTTTTAGATTTGGTTTTGGTGTTCATTATAAGGCTTTCCTAACTTGAAGACTTGTCCAATTGGGAAGTTTATACTCTGTTTCACGTTGGGCCAAGTAGCTTTGAAGCTTTTACCAGGGCTGTCCCGTCTTAATAAATCATAAATGTGCAACCGGCTTGATAGGTAACATTTCAAACCGGGATGATAGGTA
>MHBC01000017.1:0-5810 GCA_001804735.1 Legionellales bacterium RIFCSPHIGHO2_12_FULL_37_14
CAAAAATAAGTTAAATCACCCTCATCCCCAACCCTTCTCCCGCAAGCGGGAGAAGGGAGCTTTTATGATTTATTAAGACGGGACAGCCCTGGAAGTTAAGTTTACTATCCTGGTAATATCTAGCAAGATAAGTTATATTCCCGAGCCAAGTTTTATTGCTCTAGAAAGGCTAAATAAAGGATGCGCCAAAAATATGTAATGGGAAACTGGAAAATGCATGGGAGTTTTTCGAGTATTTCTCTGCTTATTAATGGGTTAATTGCCCAAGAAAATTCATCTTTAGCGCAAATTGTTGTCTTTCCTCCATATGTTTATTTACAAAAGGTAAGAGAACTTTTACAAGAAAACGCTATCGCTTATGGGGCACAAAATGTCTATCCAGAGGCGAGTGGAGCTTTTACTGGCGAAATTGCGGGGCCTATGCTCCAAGATTTAGGTTGTAAATATGTCCTTATTGGTCATTCTGAAAGGCGCCATCTATTAGGCGAAAAAGATGATTTTATTGCACGTAAATTTAAGCATGTGAAAGAATGCGGAATGATGCCGGTGCTATGTGTTGGAGAAACAGCACAAGAAAGAGAGACAGGAGAAACAAAAAATGTCTTATTACGGCAAATTTCTACAGCTATAGAACTTAGTAGAGAAAGTTTTAAGCAAAGTATCATTGCTTATGAACCAGTTTGGGCAATTGGAACTGGAAAGGTTGCAGATGCAAAGCAAATTCAAGAAGCACATGGCTTTATTCGTAGTTCAATTGCAAAATACGATACTACTACAGCCGAAAATATCTCTATTTTATATGGGGGAAGCGTTACTCCTGAGTCAGCTCGGGCATTATTTACGTTAGATAACGTAGATGGTGCATTAGTTGGCGGCGCTTCATTAGATAAAGAACGTTTTTTAGGTATAGCAAAATGTATCAATTAATTATAATGCTACATGTTTTAGTGTCAGTGGCTCTAATTGCCTTAGTCTTGATTCAGCATGGCAAAGGGGCAGACATTGGCGCTTCTTTTGGAAGTGGAGCGTCTTCCACTGTGTTTGGGAGTCAAGGTACAGGAGGTGTTTTATTTAAAACTACCTCGCTGCTTGCCATGATATTTTTTATTACTAGCTTAACTTTAGCGTATATGGTTTCTGCTCAGTATACACATAGGCAAAATGTTTATATGCCAGTTGACTCCAAAACTAGTAATGATACGATCCCAATCCCAAGTGACGCATCTTAATATCTAAATTTAAGCCGAAGTGGTGGAATTGGTAGACACGCCGTCTTGAGGGGGCGGTGGCGCAAGCTGTGCCGGTTCGAGTCCGGCCTTCGGCACCAGATATAATGAGGAATACATGACAATAACCGACTATGCACCAATCCTTATTTTTATATTAATTGCCCTTGCTTTAGGGGTAATTATGCTGGTAGCGGGCTCTATTTTGTCTCCCAAAGCTCCTAGTGATGAAAAAAGTGCAGCATATGAATGTGGTTTTCCGGCATTTGAGGATGCGCGTTTACCATTTGATGTGAGGTTTTATTTAGTTTCCATTTTATTTATCTTATTTGATCTTGAAACCGCATTTTTCTTTCCTTGGGCGTTAGTTTTACGTAAGCTAGGTACTTTTGGCTTTATGGCTATGATGTTGTTTTTATTACTATTAATTATAGGCTTTGTTTATGAATGGAACCAAGGGGCATTGGAATGGGAGTAAGTTTGCAAACTAAAATGCTAAACACAACAGGATTTATGACTCTCCCTGTAGAAGATCTTCTAAACTGGGCGCGTTCAGGATCTATGTGGCCGGTAACTTTTGGCCTTGCATGTTGTGCAGTTGAAATGATGCATACAGGAGCTGCGCGTTATGATCTAGATAGATTTGGCGTAATATTTAGACCAAGCCCAAGACAGTCTGATGTTATGATAGTAGCGGGCACATTATGCAATAAAATGGCAGGAGCTTTGCGTAAAGTATATGATCAAATGCCTGAGCCTAAATGGGTTATTTCTATGGGTTCTTGTGCTAATGGTGGTGGTTATTATCATTACTCATACTCTGTGGTGCGCGGATGTGATCGTATTATTCCTGTTGATATTTATGTTCCTGGATGTCCGCCGACTGCAGAAGCTTTATTGTATGGTATTATTCAGCTGCAAAACAAAATCAAACGTAAAAACAAAAAAATAATTAAGGCCGAATAACTAAAATGCAAAATATCAATACTCTCCATAAACGCATGCAAGAAGATTTTTCTGCTTTAACTATGCATTTATGTGCATTAACAAAAGAGCTTACTGTTACTGTTAACCCTACAGAAGTGCATGCCTTTTTACGCCAGCTGCGTGACACTAAAGGGCTTTTATTTAATACTTTAATTGATATTTGTGGAGTTGATTATTTACATTATGGCAAGGCCGACTGGGAGACAGACTTAGCTACTACACAAGGGTTTTCCCGTGCTACCCAAGAAGCTGAGTTAACTGATGTAAAATGGAATAAGCCAAGATTTGCCGTAGTTTATCATTTGTTATCAACAGAAGAGAACCATAGGATTAGAGTTAAAGTGTACCTTGAAGAATCTCATCTTGTAATTCCTTCAGTGCATGATATTTGGCCAGTAGCTAATTGGTTTGAGCGTGAAGCCTATGATCTTTTTGGAATTTTATTTACCGATCATCCAGATTTAAGGCGCATTCTTACTGACTATGGCTTTATTGGCCATCCGTTTCGCAAAGATTTTCCTCTTAGTGGACATGTAGAAGTCCGTTACGATGCTACGTTAGGTCGGGTTGTTTACGAGCCTGTAGAAATTACGCCGCGCGTTACTGTGCCTAAAGTTATTCGGCATGATAATCGTTATACGGTTACTAATGCGGAGAAGTTATGATTGAGCTTAAAAACTATACCTTAAATTTTGGGCCCCAACATCCAGCTGCGCATGGCGTGTTACGTATGGTACTCGAATTAGAAGGGGAGACTATAGTAAAAGCAGATCCACATATTGGTTTATTACATAGGGCTACAGAAAAACTAGCTGAGACTAAGCCATATCTGCATAACATTGGCTACATGGATAGATTAGATTATGTCTCCATGATGTGTAACGAACACGCTTATGTACGCGCTATTGAAGCTTTATTAGGTATTGAGCCGCCCATACGTGCCCAATACATACGCACAATGTTTGACGAAGTAACCCGTATTCTTAACCACTTACTTTGGTTAGGCGCGGTGGCTCTTGATCTTGGGGCTATGTCGGTATTTTTATATTGTTTCAGAGATAGGGAAGATTTATTTGATTGCTATGAAGCAGTTTCAGGAGCGAGAATGCATGCAACTTATTATCGTCCTGGAGGAGTTGCCAGAGATTTACCTGACAGTATGCCTAAATATGAACCCTCAAGTTGGACCAATAAAAAACAAACTCAAAAAAGAAACATAGATAGAACTGGCAGCTTACTTGATTTTTTATGGGCTTTTACCGAACGTTTTGCAGGTTATGTAGATGAATATGAAACTTTACTAACTGACAATCGCATTTGGAAACAACGCACGATTGATGTTGGGGTAGTTTCGCAAGATGAAGCATTACAATGGGGATTTACTGGCCCTATGCTCCGCGCATCTGGCGTTGCCTTTGATCTGAGAAAAAACCAACCATATGCAGCTTACGATAAAGTTGAATTTGCTATTCCTGTAGGTAAGCGTGGTGATTGTTATGATCGTTACCTAGTACGTATAGCAGAGCTTAGAGAAGCGAATAAAATTATTCGCCAATGTATAGAATGGTTACGCAACCATAAAGGGCCAGTTAGGCTCGATGATCCTAAAGTAACTCCACCTAGAAGAGTTGCTATGAAAGAAGATATGGAGGCTTTAATCCATCACTTTAAATTATTCACCGAAGGTATGATCCTCCCGCAAGGTGAAGTATATAGATCTGTTGAAGCGCCTAAAGGTGAGTTTGGGGTATATTTAGTTTCTGATGGCTCTAATAAACCTTACCGTTTAAAGTTAAGAGCTCCTGGTTTTGCGCACCTAGCAAGTTTTGAGACTATGACCAAAGGACATTTATTAGCTGACGCGGTTGCTATTTTAGCAAGTCAAGATATAGTTTTTGGTGAGATTGATAGGTAAAGATGAATGAGTAATGCCATAAAAAATAAAAAATTAACTGATTTACTTACTCCTAAAGAAATAGGAGAGGTTGATTCATGGGTTTCTAAGTATCCACCTTTACAAAAACAATCGGCCGTATTAAGTGCCTTAACAATTGCCCAAAACCATCATAGCTATTTAACTCAAGAAATAATGGATGCAGTAGCAGAGTATCTAGAAATGCCTGCTATAGCAGTATATGAAGCAGCGAGCTTTTATTCTATGTTTGAAATGAAACCAGTTGGCAAACATATTATTAACGTATGCACCAATATTTCATGTCAATTACAAGGTTCTAAAGATGTAGTTAAGTCTTTAGAGAAGAAATTGGGCATTAAGCTAGGAGAGACAACAAAGGACGGGCATTTTACTTTAAGGGGAGTTGAGTGCTTGGCGCAATGTGTAGATGCTCCTGCTATGCAAATTAAAGATAAAGATTATCTAAAAGTAACTCCTGATTCTGTTCTTAAGATATTGGAGTCATATAAATGACCGAGAAAAAACCTCTACTTAAGCAAGCTTTCGATAAAAGTTTATTAAATATCGTCTGTTATCGCACTATAAAATTAGCTAAGTCTTGGTCTTTAGAAACCTATGAAAGTGTAGGTGGCTATAGTGTATGGCGTAAAATCCTAAAAAATAAATTAAAGCCTGAAGATATTATTGATGCTCTTAAACTTTCAGCCTTGCGTGGTAGAGGGGGAGCAGGCTTTCCTACGGGTCTTAAATGGAGCTTTATGAATAGAAGCTCCCCCGTGCAAAAATATATCGTATGTAATTCAGATGAAGGTGAGCCTGGTACTTGTAAAGACAGGGATATATTAATTCATAACCCGCATCAACTGATAGAGGGAATGGCAATCGCAGGTTATGTTATTGGTGCAACTGTTGGCTACAACTACATTCGTGGCGAGTTTTATTTACCCTTTAAAAGAATGGAGGCCGCTCTTAAAGAAGCATATAAAGCAAATCTGTTAGGTAAAAATATTCAGAAAAGCGGTATAGATTTTGATTTATATAATCATTTAGGTGCAGGAGCCTATATTTGTGGTGAAGAGACAGCTCTGTTGAATTCCCTTGAGGGAAAGAAAGGTTTGCCAAGGTTTAAGCCTCCATTTCCAGCCAACTTTGGTTTGTATGGTTGCCCTACAACTATAAATAACACTGAAACCTTAGCATCAGTACCAGTAATTTTAGAAAAAGGTGCAGAGTGGTTTTTAGGTTTAGGAAAGCCAAATAATGGCGGAACTAAATGTTTCAGTGTTAGTGGTCATGTTAATAATCCTGGCAACTTCGAGGTTCCTCTTGGGACGCCTTTTAAAACTTTATTAGAATTAGCAGGTGGCTTGAGAAAAAATCGCAAATTAAAAGCTGTTATTCCTGGCGGAAGTTCTATGCCTGTTTTACCAGGCGATATTATGCTTAACCTTGATATGGATTTTGATAGCTTGCAAAAAGCAGGCTCTGGTTTAGGATCGGGCGCGGTCATTGTTATGGATGACACAACTTGTATGGTTGATGTTTTATATCGAATTTCCGAGTTTTATAAAGAAGAGTCATGTGGACAATGCACCCCATGTCGCGAAGGAACCGGCTGGCTTGTGCACATTTTACATAGAATTAAAACAGGTGAAGCGGTTAGATCTGATTTAGAAAAGTTG
>MHBC01000017.1:5852-35228 GCA_001804735.1 Legionellales bacterium RIFCSPHIGHO2_12_FULL_37_14
ATTTTTATCCTGAATTTGAATACTATGTTCAGCATAAACGTTCGATGGTGGTTTAAAGTATGGCAACAATAGAAATCGACGGCAAAACCTATCAGGCAGAAAACGGCAAAATGATAATTGAAGTCGCCGATGAAAATGGGGTACATATTCCAAGGTTTTGTTATCACAAAAAACTATCGGTGGCGGCAAATTGTAGAATGTGTTTAGTGCAAGTAGAAAATAGTCGTAAACCCGTACCAGCATGTGCAACCCCAGTGGCTGATGGTATGAAAGTTTATACAAAATCCCCAGAAACCATTCGCTCCCAAAAAGCCGTAATGGAGTTTTTGTTAATTAATCACCCCTTAGATTGCCCTATATGTGATCAAGGGGGTGAATGCGAATTACAAGATGTCTCGCTTGGATTTGGGCAGGGGATTTCTGCGTATAAAGATACTAAGCGTGCTGTTAATGATGATGATTTAGGTAGCTTAATCTCAACAGAGATGACGCGCTGCATTCATTGCACAAGATGCGTGCGCTTTGGCGAGGAGGTTGCGGGGGTACGAGAGCTTGGCGCAACAGGGCGCGGCGAAAATATGCAAATAGGCACTTATATTAATCATGCAATGACCTCAGAAGTATCTGGTAATGTTATTGATCTATGCCCAGTAGGCGCACTTACTTCCAAGCCTTATAGGTTCACCGCAAGACCATGGGAAATGCAACAATATAAAAGCGTATCTCCCCATGATTGTCTTGGTTCAAATATATTTGTCCACGTAAGAGGGCAAGAAGTAATGCGGGTAGTACCACGAGACTGTGAAGAAATTAACGAAACTTGGATCTCCGATAGAGATAGATATAGCTACTTAGGCCTTAAACATTCCGCGAGGGCTCTTTGTCCTAAAATAAAAAAAGCTGGAGTGTGGCAGGTGGTTGATTGGGCAACAGCTCTTAATTATGCAGCTCTGAAAATTACAACTTGCATAAATCAACATGGGCAAGAGCATTTTGCTGCTTTCGCTTCATCATCTTCAACTCTTGAAGAGTTTTATTTACTCCAAAAATTTATGCGGCATTTGGGCGTCAATAACTTAGACCATAGACTTAAACAAACCGACTTCTGTGATCAAGATAAGCTTGCAGATTTGCCGGTATCTTCTTTACCATTTGCCGAATTAGAAAATCAAGCTAATATTTTTTTATTAGGCACTAATCTTGGGCGTGAAGTTCCGCTAGCTGCAATTAGAGTACGGAAAGCTCAACTAGCGTCTGCTAATGTCTATGCACTTAACCCTGTAAGTTATGATTTTCCATTTCATGTTACGCAAGAAGAAATCGTAAGCCCGCATACAATGTTAACTACTTTATGCTCAATAGTCTTATCATGTGTAGGTGGGGTAAAAAAATTACCTAAAGAGATACAACCTTGGTTTAAAGGAATAAAGCCAACAGAGTTTTCGCATACTGTAGCTTCTGCTTTGCAAGCTGAAAATAGCGTTATAGTTACAGGGTTTATCAGTGAAAGCCACCCTGACGCTGCAATCTTACGTAGTTTAGTTAATCTAATTGGAAAAAATACTAAAGCTAAATTATTGCGCCTAACTCAAGGTGCTAATGCATTAGGGGCACATTTTGCTGGAATGCTACCGCATAAAGGCGTTGCTGGAGATGCTCTTCCTAAACCAGGACTTGAGGTAAATGCAGCTTTAAAAAATAATTTAACCGGCGCTTTTTTGTTGAATGTCGAGCCTGATTTTGATTTTGCTAATTCTCCTTTAGCAAAAGCAGCATTTATAAAAGCCGAATGTGTAATTGTATTATCCGCTTTTGCTGATCCATCTATTGAAGAGTATGCAGATGTTATCTTACCGATTGCAAGTTTTGCCGAAACGGCGGGCACCTACATAAATATTGATCAAACTTGGCAAACCGTAAAAGGCTGTGTAACTCCCCCTAAAGAAGCAAGACCTGCTTGGAAAGTTTTACGTGTCTTAGGTAATTTGGCTAATTGTCCAGGTTTTGATTATGCTTCTTCAGAAGATGTATTAGCTGAATTGCTTTTGCTCAAACATGGCAAGGAACTAAATCTTAACGATGAAATATTTGTAGATGCAGAATTTCCCCCAGCGCAAAAAGGTTTGGTAAGAGTAGGAGAGTGGCCTTTGTATGCGGTTGATGGATTAGTTAGGCGCGCTAATGCTTTGCAAGAGTCAGGATCTGCTGACAAAATCCTTGTCAAAATAAACCCTCTAACCGCAAAACATTATAAGCTAGGAAAAAAGGTTAAACTTTCCCAGGGCGGTAGGGCTATTACTTTGCCATTTATCCAAGATGAGAAAGTTGCCAAAGATGTAGTATGGGTGCTTAACGCAATGCCGGAGACAATAGATTTGGGAGCAGCGTATGCAAAAATTGCTATTAAGGCGTAAAAGGAGCCCACATGGTTCAAGGTAGTATAAAACCTTTCTGGGTTATTTTAGAGGTTCTTGCCGTTGTTGTACCTATGTTGCTTGTTGTCGCTTATCTTCTTTTGGCTGAACGTAAAGTCATTGGTTATATTCAAGTACGCATTGGTCCTAACAGAGTAGGTTGGTTTGGTCTTTTGCAGCCTATTGCGGATCTAGTTAAATTAATTACCAAAGAGATTGTCGTACCTAAGAAATCAAATCGGTATTTATTTGTTGTTGCCCCATTACTTACTTTAGTTCCTGCGTTTGCTGGCTTTGCGGTTATACCTTTTACTGAAAATTTTGTCATTGCCAATATAAATGCTGGGGTTTTGTTTGGTTTTGCTATGAGTTCATTAGGGGTTTATGGAGTATTAATTGCAGGTTGGGCGTCAAATTCTAAATATGCTATGTTTGGCTCTTTAAGGAGCGCTGCGCAAACCGTTTCTTATGAAATTGCTATGGGTTTTGCCTTGGTTGGCGTTTTAATAGCAGCAGGAAGTATGAATTTATCCGCAATTGTTCTTTCCCAACATGGAGGAATTTTACATTGGTGGTTTATTCCTCTTTTGCCATTATTTTTTATCTTTTGGATAGCTGGAGTTGCTGAAACCAACAGAGCTCCTTTTGACTTAGCTGAAGGCGAGTCTGAGATTGTAGCAGGCTTTCACGTTGAATATTCGGGTATTACTTTTGCGATATTCTTTTTAGCTGAATATATCAGCATGATTTTAATCTCGGCTTTACTGACAACTTTTTTCTTAGGCGGCTGGCTATCACCTTTTGAAGGAATTCCGCTCTTACAAGAATGGTTTAAATTTGTTCCAGGTTTTGTCTGGTTTTGTATTAAGGTCTGTTGGTTTTTATATGTTTACATATGGATTAGAGCAACGTTTCCAAGGTATAGGTACGATCAACTCATGCGATTAGGATGGAAAGTATTAATCCCAGTTTCTATTGTTTGGGTTTTCGTAGCTGCTTTAATGGTTATTTTGCATGTGAAACCATGGTTTTAGTAGGTTGAGCCTTGGCCCAACAAAAATTGAGAATATATAAAGATGAAAAAACTACTCCAAATTTGCCGCCATTACCTACGTAGCTTCTTGCTAGTAGAGTTATTTAGAGGCCTTAAAGTTACCGGCAGATATTTTTTCAAGAAAAAAATTACCGTCCAGTTTCCGGAAGAAACAACCCCGATATCACCGCGTTTTAGAGGCATGCTGGCATTACGTAGATATCCAAATGGTGAGGAAAGATGTATAGCCTGTAAGTTATGTGAGGCTGTTTGTCCTGCGCTTGCAATTACCATAGAAGCTGAAGAGCGTGAAGATGGTTCGCGCCGTACGACACGCTATGATATTGACGTTTTTAAATGTATAAATTGCGGTTTATGTGAAGAATCATGCCCTGTTGACTCAATTGTTGTGACTCCTATTCAGCACTATCACATTAGTGAACGCGGGCAAAATATTATGACCAAAGAAAAATTATTGGCAGTAGGGGATCTAATGGAAAAGCGTCTTGCAGAAGATAGGAAAAAAGATGAGCCATATCGTTAAGAAGAGGGGGTTAGCATGCAAATAGATTTGGCTTATACAGTATTTACTGCATTTGTGGCTCTTAGCATATTTGCGGCCATAATGGTTGTGACCCAAAATCACCCCGTTAGATCAGTACTTTTTTTAGTACTAACCTTTTTTGCTGTTGCGGTACTTTGGCTGTTATTACAAGCAGAGTTTCTGGGCTTAATATTGGTTTTAGTTTATGTTGGCGCTGTTATGACCTTATTTTTGTTCGTTGTCATGATGCTGCATGTGGACGTTGAAGCCCTAAAATCCCACCTTCTTAGACTACTTCCCTTAGGAGTATTTATTGTGGGTGGTTTAGGTGCACTGTTTTTGCTTGCCATAGCAAAATTCGACTGGGCCCAACAAGGGATAAATTTTACTCCTGTAAGTCCTGTCACTAATACTGAAGAGATTGGATTAGTGCTGTACACAAAATATGTTTACCCATTTGAAATTGCGGCCGTGCTTTTATTAGTGGCTATGGTTGCCTCAATAACATTAGTCCATCGCTCTATCGTAAGATCTAAGCGCCAAAATGTTAGAGAGCAATTAATGACGAATTCTAAAGACAGAATAACAATGGTTTCTCTAGATTCTAAGGATAAACAAAAATGAATATTGAAACTTACTTAATCATAGCGGTAACTTTATTTAGCCTAAGTTTTGCCGGCATTGTTATGCATAGAAAAAACGTAATTTTACTTTTAGTTTGTATAGAATTAATGCTGCTTGCTGTTAATACCAACTTTGTGGCATTTTCTAATTATTATCATGATATTAGTGGGCAAGTAATGGTATTTTTCATTCTTACTGTGGCAGCGGCAGAAGCTGCAATTGGCCTTGCTATTGTTATGTTACTGTATAGAAATCGTGGCACTATTGATGCTGATAAAATGAATCATTTAAAAGGGTAGAAATGGTGAGTATTGAACATTTATGTTTTCTAATTGTATTTTTGCCGTTAATAGGCTCAATTGGTGCAGGGTTTTTTGCCGGTTCATTAGGTAGAGCTGGTGCCCACACCCTAACTATTTTTAATGTTTTCGTGGCTTTTATTTTATCTTTAGTTGTTGCCTATGAAGTATTTAGCCAAAACTTAGCTCCAATTAATGTTAATTTGTATACTTGGATTTCTGGAGGCATACAAGCGCCATACGCCTTTAATTTAGGGTTTTTAATAGATTCACTTACCGCTGTTATGCTGGTTGTTGTTACTTTTATATCATTATTGGTACATATTTATAGCATTGGCTATATGGCAGATGATTCAGGCTACAGCAGATTTTTTAGTTACATTTCTTTATTTACTTTTATGATGTTAATGCTTGTTAGTGCAAATAACTTTCTGCAGTTATTTTTTGGTTGGGAAGGGGTTGGACTTGTTTCGTACTTATTAATAGGTTTTTGGTTTCAGCGTGAATCGGCGTTACAAGGTAGTTTAAAGGCCTTTTTAGTTAATCGGGTAGGAGATTTTGGTTTTATTTTAGGTTTAGGATTAATATTAAGTTACGCAGGCAGTTTAGATTATGCGCAGGTTCTTCGCCAAGGGATCTCTTTACAAAATGAGACCATGCAAATATTTTTCGGCCATAACTTTAGCGTTGTAACTGTTATTTCTTTATGTCTATTCGTAGGGGCAATGGGTAAATCAGCGCAAGTGCCGCTACATGTTTGGCTACCCGAATCCATGGAAGGTCCTACGCCTATTTCTGCTTTAATCCACGCCGCCACCATGGTGACTGCTGGGGTTTTTATGGTGGCTAGAGTATCCCCTTTAATTGAATACAGCGATACTGCCTTAACAGTAATTATGGTAATTGGCGCAACAGGAGCACTCTTTACTGGAGCCTTAGCGCTAGTTATGAATGATATTAAACGCGTTATTGCTTATTCTACTTTATCGCAGCTTGGGTATATGATGGTTGCTATGGGGGCATCTGCTTACAGTGCGGGGATTTTTCATTTAGCAACCCATGCTTGCTTTAAAGCTTTATTATTCTTAGCAGCAGGCTCTGTTATTATAGCTATGCATCATGAACAAGACATGCGCAAAATGGGTGGGCTTGCCAAAAAAATGCCTATTACCTATTGGACATTTCTAATTGGCACACTGGCTTTGTGCGCTTTCCCTCCATTTGCAGGCTATTATTCAAAAGACACTATCATAGACGCGGTTAAAATATCCACACTTAATGGACATACGTATGCCTACTTTTGTGTATTGATTGGGGCAATGGTGACCGCTATGTATAGCTTTAGAGCGCTTTTTATGACATTTCATGGCGCACCTAAAATGGATATGAAAACCTATAATCATGTCCATGAAACCCCAATGGTAGTTTGGGGGCCATTAGTGATTCTTGCTATTCCTTCAATTTGTTTAGGTTATTTGTTATTTATGCCTATGTTATATAAAAATCCGCAGCTTTTAGGCGATGCAATCTTTGTGTTACCCCAACATGATGTATTACTTAGCTTGGCTAATGAAATTCATGGACCACTGCAATTTGCCCTAGAAGCATTTTTAACTAAAGGATTTTGGGTAACTATATTAGGCGTTTTTATCGTTTATTACATGTATATGTTAAAGCCTAATTCTCCTGCCAAACTTACAAATTCTTGCGCTTCTTTATATCAAGTATTAGTTAACAAGTATGGCTTTGATGCCTTTAACGATTTTTTCTTTGTTAAAGGTGGGAAAAAATTAGGTGAAGCATTGTATCAAAAATCAGATCAAGGGTTAATTGACGGGGCAATGGTTAACGGTACCGCCAAAATTATTGCCAAAACTGCACTTATAGGAAGGTTAATACAAACAGGCTATTTATTTCATTACGCAGCCATGATGGTTTTTGGAGTATTTGCGTTTTTGGTTTGGTTTTTAGTTTTACATTAATGCTTAGGTTGGGTTTTGACCCAACGCAAGAGGTGGATAATATATAATGACAGGACAATTACTCAACGCATTAATTTGGCTACCTATTTTAGGTGGAATATTTGTATTGCGAATTAACGATGACGCGCATTCATTAACTGCACGTATTTTATCGCTTTTTATTATCCTTTTATCTTTAGTATTGTGTATTCCCTTATGGCAAAATTTTGATTTTATCCAACCAGGAATGCAGTTTATTACTGATCTAAATTGGGTTCCATTATTCGGCATGCATTATAGTTTAGGGATTGATGGCTTATCGTTAGTGTTGATAATTTTAAGTATTTTCACTAATTTAATTGTTGTTTTGGTGAGCTGGGATAGTATTCGCGTACGTGTTGGCCAGTATTTAGCCGCATTTTTGATTATGCAAGGCTTATTAGTTGGGGTCTTTGCAGCAACAGATGCTATTTTGTTTTATCTATTCTGGGAAGCAACCCTTATTCCAATGTATTTAATTATTGGGATCTGGGGTTCGCAAAATCGCGTATATGCCGCCATTAAGTTTTTTCTTTATACCTTTCTTGGATCAGTTTTGATGTTGCTAGCTTTTTTATACTTAGGTTATCAGGCCGGAACTTTCGCCATTGATACATTTTATGCAGTCAAACTGAGTATGTTAGTGCAAAGCCTTATCTTTTTTTCATTTTTCTTATCGTTTGCAATTAAAATCCCAATGTTTCCGGTGCATACTTGGCTGCCAGATGCACACACTGAGGCTCCAGCTGGGGGGTCTATTATTTTAGCAGCTATTTTGCTAAAGCTAGGGGCTTATGGATTTATTCGTTTTGCCTTACCAATTGTACCTGATGCTTGCAGAATGTTCGCGCCCCTAATGATTGTTCTTTCGTTAATTGCCGTTGTTTATATAGGTTTTGTTGCTATTGTACAACAAGACATGAAACGCTTAATTGCCTACTCATCTATTTCACATATGGGGTTTGTAACTCTAGGTGCATTTGGAATATTTAGCTTAATTGCAAATAGTAGTCAAACAACAGCAGCGCTTATCTTAGAGGGCGCAATTGTAATTATGATATCTCATGGATTTGTATCGAGCGCAATGTTTGCTGGGGTTGGATTTATCTACGATAGATTACATACGCGGGAAATTAGTAAGCTTGGTGGGTTAGTTAATGTTATGCCTAATTTTGCGGTTTTATTTATGTTGTTTGCTATGGCAAATGCAGGTCTACCAGGAACTTCAGGCTTTGTTGGTGAGTTTATGATTATCTTGGCTAGCATGAAACTTAGTTTCTGGATTGCCTTTTGGGCTGCAACAACCCTTATTTTAGGCGCTGCATATAATCTTTGGATGATGAAAAGGGTGGTTTTTGGTAAGGTTTTGACCAGTAAAATTGCTGAAGTAAAAGATTTATCCTGTTATGAATTAACAGCTTATATATTATTAGCAATTATGGTTTTAGGAATGGGAATATACCCAAAACCTTTTGTGGACTCAATCCACCAAAGTGTTAAAGATACTCTAATTCTAGCGGATAAATCTAAACTGTAGGTTGGTCCAAGTGTAGGTTGGGCCTTGGCCCAACAAATAAGTATATAAGGTGAAAACACATGAACTTACTCCAAAACCTCTATCTTGCTTTACCGCAAATAATAATTTTAATTACCGCATGCTTAGTGTTAATTTTTTCCTTATTTAGGCAACTAGGAACTAGCAACATAAGCTACGCTACCGCTTTACTTGGGCTTTTTTTAGCTTTCTGGGTAAGTGTGTTTTATATAGATGCTAAAGATGAAATTATTTTAAGTGGCGAGTTTATCAGCGATTCTTTAGGCGCTGTTATGAATGCAGGAATTAGCGCTAGTGTGTTTATAGTTTTAATGTATTCATATAATTATATTCTTGAGCGCCAAATGCCTCTTACAGATATTTTGGCTTTAGTATTATTTTCTACTCTCGGCATGATGGTTTTAGTTAATGCGCATAGCATTTTAACTAGTTACTTGGGTCTTGAGCTCTTATCTTTACCACTATATGCCTTAACAGCAGTTAGAAGAATAGAAGGAGATTGTTCTGAAGCTGCGATGAAGTATTTTGTGATGGGAGCTTTGGCATCTGGCATGCTGCTTTTTGGTTTTTCCTTATTATATGGAGCAACAGGCCAACTTGACTTTACCGCGATTAGTGAGGTTATAGCTAAAAGTGCCAACCTTGATAATAGTTTAATAACTTTTGCTCTCGTGTTTATTGTAGCAGCACTTGGTTTTAAGCTTGCATTAGTACCTTTTCATATGTGGGCGCCTGATGTTTATCAGGGCGCTCCTTTAAGCGTTACCCTTTTACTGAGTTCGGCACCTAAAATTGCAGGTTTAGTGTTTATGTTACGCCTTTTGACCAGCGTACTATCCTTATACTCAGCTAAATGGCAACTAATTTTGCTTGTTATGACAGTAATTTCTATTGGATTAGGCAATTTACTTGCTATAGTGCAGACAAACATTAGACGCCTTCTTGCTTACTCTGCAATTTCTCACATGGGTTTTGCGGTTTTTGGGGTTTTAGTCGCAAATCAAGCGGGCTATAGTGCGAGTGTTTATTATATGTTGGTATATGTCTTGATGACTTTAGCAGCCTTTGGGCTTTTAGTACTTCTTTCTCGTAATGGGGTTGAAATAGAAGAGATTGATGATTTAAAAGGCCTTGCCCAACGTAACCCTTGGGCAGCTCTTATGCTGATGATAGTACTTTTTTCCTTAGCTGGTGTACCGCCTACTGCTGGTTTTTTTGCTAAATTAGCTGTATTAAAAGTTTTAATAGATGCAAATTACATTACAACCGCCATCCTTGCGGTCTTATTTGCTGTAATAGGAGCTTACTATTACATCAGGATAGTTAAGGTTATGTATTTTGATGACCCTAATGAAAAAAGCGCTCTATCTTTTGGTAATGGTGTGGTAAAATTTATTTATTCTGCGCATTGTTTATCCCTTTTATACTTTGGGTTATTCCCTGCAGGGCTAATTTCACTGTGCACCAACATTTGGATGAGTTAGGAATTATTTAATGAAAAAAGTTGTGATATATGCTTTTTATCGTTTTGTTGCACTGCCGCATTTTGCAAATTATCGCGACGAACTATTAAATGCCATGCTTTCTCAGCAAATTTTAGGTTCTATTTTAATAGCTGATGAAGGTATTAATGGCACAATTGCAGGCGCAAATGCTGCTATGCAAAATTTTTGGCGTACTTTATGCGCTTACCCTGAATTTAATAATTTGCCTTATAAAGTTAGTTTTGCGGATTTTAATCCTTTTGAAAAAGCCAAAGTAAAGTTACGTAATGAAATTGTTAGTTTAGGTGTTGACGTAGTGCACCCTATAGAAGAAGTAGGCGAGTACGTAAAGCCTAATGAGTGGAATGCTTTGCTGCAAGATAAAGAAGTTTTAGTTATCGATACCCGTAATGAATATGAAGTTGAACATGGCAGTTTCTTAAATGCAATTAACCCTAAGACCTTAAACTTTCGCGATTTTCCCGAGTTTGTTGCTAAAAACTTATTAGATAAAAAAGCTAAAAAAATTGCCATGTATTGTACAGGGGGTATTAGGTGTGAAAAATCCACAGCATATTTAAAAAAACTAGGTTTTTCTAAGGTATATCATCTAGAAGGTGGAATTTTAAAATACCTTGAAGAAATACCAGTTGAAAAGTCGTTATGGCAAGGTAATTGTTTTGTATTTGATGACCGTATTGCAGTTGATAAAAATCTTAATACAGTCCCTAATGCTATATCAAACAAGCATACTTTTAGAAATAAGCGCCACAACAAATCACGCCTTTCTCAGTAGGTTGGGCCTTGGCCCAACATAGTTGAAGTTAAATACTTTGTTTTTCCTGCCAGCCATTTTCTAATTTCTACAGCCTTTTGTTTTTCTCATTGTGGCAGATGCAACACGCTCAGGAGATGAAAGGCTTGCGCTGGTATCAGCATGGTTGCGAGGCCTTAATGTTCATTGCCCACAGATTAAGTGTATGGATGTTAGAGTGGCATTATTTATCCTTTATATCTTAAGATCGGTTAAAGTGAAAGTATATTACACATATAATAAATAATTTATCAATAAAATCCAAAAAAGTAACTCTATCTACTTTGAAAATTTTACTTTTGAATTTCCCGTAGTTAACATGAGATAATATTTTGGCACTTCTTAAATTGTTAAACATGAAAGACATTCGCTGGCACCAAAGATTAAACAATTTTACCCTTGCTTTAAATGAGCTTTCGGATGCAATTAAAGCTGCAAAAGAACGTGATTTAAATAAATTAGAAGAGCAAGGTCTTATACAAGCTTTTGAATACAATTACGAGTTATCCTGGAATTGCATCAAGGATTTTTATGAAGCACAAGGAGAAGTTGCGATTCAAGGCAGTCGAGATGCTATTCGATTAGCCTTTCAACGTGGACTTATAGAAAATGGTGACGATTGGATGCTTATGATAAAAAGCCGCGCCCTTACTTCTCATACCTATAACAAAGGTCTTGCCGCAGACATTATTAATAAAATAATACAAATTTTTTATCCTGAATTCTTACAATTACATAAAAAATTAACTTCTTTGCAACAATCATGAGATTTGGCTTAAAAGAATCGGTTATTACTCAAATAAATACAATTTTTGCGCAATTTGCCTGTGTAGAAAAGGTTTTGATATATGGATCGCGGGCAAAAGGCTTGCCAAGACCAGGATCTGATATTGATTTAACTATGCTAGGCGAAAACATTACTTATGATGATTTATTAAAAATTAGTTTGTTATTAGATGATCTATTGCTGCCCTATAGTTTTGATTTATCCATTTACAAACAAATTGACAATCCTGCTCTTCTTGAACACATTAAACGTGTTGGGGCAGTGTTCTATAGGAGGTTGGACCTTGGCCAGTCCAACCAACCTATTTAGGCATGACAGCATTTGCTGGTGGCATTGAGATTGTTCTATTTTCTGCTAGTTTATTAGTGTTAAAAAATGAAAACCGTTTAGATAAGCTTGAGGTGCTTGGGTTAAGTGCTTTTACCTTAAATAATTCAGGTTCATTGTTAAGCTCTGCTTCATATTGTAATAGCTCAGCAACGCTTGCAAATCTTCTTGTTTGGTAGCGGGCTTTTTGGTGTTCTTGTTGGAGGTATTTTTTAACCGTTGCAAGTTCATTCTCCAAAGAATTATTAATATTAGTAATAAGGAGATTAGCTTGGGTATTAATAGTGGATGTGAGCAGCTCTTTAGCCGTAGTTTCTACTTTTAGTACGGCATTTTTTCTTTGATTTTCTAGCTTTTGTTCAATTTCGTTAAGTGTTTTTCTGTTATCATCTATCTGAGATACAGCAGTGAACATTTCTGATCCTGGCATATAATAATTACTCAATGTTTTTCTTATCTGCTCTACCTCTTTATTTAGGCTTCTAATATTAAAAAAGGCGACTCCTTTATCATAAATGGTAGAATTATTATTGCCCAGCTCTTCAATTTTAAGAAGCTTGTTAGCTAAGGTTTGTTTAAGAGTAATATATTGTGCATCTAGTCTAGATTTGCAAGCGATAAGCTTTTTTATAGCAAGTTCTTGAGTGTGTTTTTCAGCTAGAAGGGCGCTTATATTTGTAAACGCATCATTAGAGATTGTGGCTAGAGCTTGCAAATCAGCTGTTTGCCAGTCTTCTTTATGCAAAGTAACACATAGGTTATACAGCGGTTTTAGATCCTCTGAAATTAGATCGGTTTTAACAGAATTATTTGGCCAGGAAGAGTTAAGTAATACTTTTAAAGTATTCAAATTTTGTATTTCTTGTAAGTGTTCATTATCGAGTAAATCATCTATTGGTTTAACTTCTATATCTTTATTTTTTAATTCCTCAGCTATTTTGGCAAATTCACTTTGCCGTGTTTTAATTATTTCTGCTTCTTTACTTAAGGCATCATTGCTTTTAGATTGAACGCATTGCATAAAGCCAGATTGGTTTACGCTTTCTTCCATTTGCAATTCAATATATTCATTTAATCCATCATACTTTGTTTGAATATGGATCTTATTTTCTGGAACTTTAAATATTGCAGCAAAGCTAGCTGCTTTTGCATTTAAAAGAGAGCTTTGGCTATCTTCTATGAGCGATCTACCAGCTGCAAGCTCTTGATTTGCAGTGTTTATTAGTGTGAGTAGGTTATTAAGATGTTTGGAGAAATAATTAGGGCAAGCTTTTTGGAAGCGCTTTATTGCAAGAGGTAATTCGATTAATGCGGCATTAGCAGAAGTATTACAAATATCTTCAAGTATTTTATGCAAATTAATCCAGAGTACTTCTTGTTCTTTTGATTCGTAATAAGGAATATCCTTATTAAGAGTAAGCTTAAATTGCACCATATGCTTATTAATTAGCGCGTTGTCATGGCATTTTGTTTTAAATTCATGGCTGCAGCAAAAAGACGAGAGATCCAAGGTATCAATAGCGGACAAGGCAGTATTAATTACTTTATCAGGGGCAGAATGTCCTAGGGACAACACTAACTTGTCTTTTAATATAGCACTATGTGATTGTAAGAGACGATATAATTCCTGCACAGCAGCGCTGTTCTTAGGATTTGAATAGACTCTTAGAGCTTGGGCATTAATTTGCGTTGCTGCTTCTATTGCAATTTTGCGGGTTAATAAATAGCTGATATTCGCTTTATTATTTGTTACCCAATCAAATTCATTTATTAAATAATTAGCTAAGCGGCGCATTATGGTTTCGTCGTACGAGTTTCTGAGGCTATCTAGAGCTTCATCTTTAGGTTCATTGGCTGCTTTATAAAATTCCGCAAAATTTAGCAAAAGTTGTTTTGCTTTAAGCTGTTCTTTAATTGATAAATTTTCCAGGTTGCCTGCATATTGCATTACAAGAGGTTTAATGGTTTTACATAGCAAAGAGATAGTATCTTTGCTATTTTTTGTCAGCATGTCTTCATAATAGTCAGAAATTTGCTTAATTAGCTTATTAATTCTTTCGTCATTGCGGAGTAATTTATTGGTGTTTAGGTTAATTTTATCCACTAAACTGCCTAAGTTGCCAATTAAAGGAATATTAATTCGGCTTTTTGAATCTTTAGGTTTTAGTTTTACAATGGCTTCAGGATATGCAGTACAAAATTGCATTATAAAGTTAGGTAAAAGTTGTTTAAATCGGGCAAGCTTTAAGTTGGCCTCTACTTCATTAGTATATTCGCCAAATTTTAGCTCAGCACCTGCTTTGTCAAGGATAATTTCAGCTACTGTTGCAGCTTGAGTTTGTTGCATGCCTTCTGTTATTGGTTGACTAGTTTCATGCAAGCGCGTTTGCGTTTTTATATCCTCAGCTAAGGAAAGAGATCGCAAATATTTTAATTTTAATTTTTGAGTATGGGTTAAGTTTGGCGCGCTTGAAATTTTACTTGCCCATTTTTCCTCTTTTAAAGTTTCCCAAATGCGGCACACGTTAAGTTGAAATTTATCAATACCTTCTTGCAATTTTTCTTTAGTTAATAAAGCAGGATCTTGGAATTTACTGATTTCTTTAAATAATGATTCACGCCATCTATAACGTTCAGCATCTAAACTTGGATCAGTAGGAAAACATTCAAACAATAGCTCATCAAATGCTCTTATATGTTGAATAAGTACATTTTGGATATTATCTATTGCTTGGTTATAGAGCCTATTTACCGTGTCCTCTTCTTTTCTTATTTTTTGAATTTCAGCAATTTTTCTTTGATTATAACGCTGGCGGTACGCTGGAAAGAGAAAGTGTAAAATTCTCTCAAGCCAACTAGTGGGCCTGGCAATTTGATAAATTGCTTGCCATCTACCAGGTTTACCATTGCGCGCCGCCCGACCTTTAAATTGATCAGTCATACGTTTACTGGTCGAGAAAGTTTGAATTACAAATAAGCCTTCTGGGTGATCTCCTGTATTTATATCAATCCCCCGGCCTAACATAGCAGTACCGCTGGTAATCCATTTAGGCTTGCCAGCTTTATTTATTTTACGTTCAAGCTCACTTGCTGTTTCACGGCCATCAACAACTTGGAGTTTATAATAATCCTTTTTAGCATTTTTCCCCCGCTCTTGTTCTAATACCTCCGCTAATTTATCGGAAACCTTGGTAGCTTCAGCAAAATCTTCATTTAGAATAAGGATTGGTCTTGTTTGGGATAAATCAGCTTCGCTAGATTTTTTCTTAGTTTGTAAAATGTATTCTTGGCAGCCATCGTTGGTTTCAAGTAAGTCATCGTCGATTGGCATATACTTAGGTTCAATGGGTTTTTGCACTTCTTTGATGACCTTTTGAATAGCTTTTTGGGTTTCTTCATCACTATAAGTAAAAATTGGCTCTCTTTCTTCTCTTTTGTCGCCATAATGTGGATCAAACCCAAATGCTTGGATATTGTTAAGTACAGAAGATAAGGTTCTAAGTTCATCATTTTCTGCTATTGTGCCTGATATACCTATAATTTGTCCGCCTGTTGTATGGTGAAATCCAATTAAACTATGCGCTGATCTGCTTGCTAGAACTAAAGGGTTAGGGTCTATTACAAATAAGTGAGCTAAATCAGGACGTTCCTTAGCTAGCCTTATATAAAGTGCTTGTTGCAGACCATCAGTAAAGATAGCTCCAGGCCTCGGAATACTCTTATGTAGAGGAACTGAGACTAATAATTTAGTAATTGCATTACCAGCTTCATCTGTTGATTTTATAGGGCGCATTACAAATTGTTTATTTTCAACTATTTTTTCTGCCTGACAGCTCGCCTGTATCAACTGTCTTAATTGGGGTCTTGTTGCCGCTAGCAGATAGTTTTGTTTCTCGATATCGCCAGCATAAAGCTCATCAATTTTGTTGCTAAGAAAAGCGCGGAATTTATCTATATCTTCTTCATTATCCCAAGGTTTTTCTTTAGCATTAGGATCGATATTGCGATAATTTTTAAGCCGAGTAAATTCATAAGCAAGCTCATCCATCCATATGGTAGAAGATTCATTTGCCCCATTTTGACCTACAAGTTTAGTAAGGTCTATTTTATCAAAAAATGCATCATCACATTCATCGATATTAGCGTGGATAGCAGTGCCATTTAAAATATAATGGGTTTTCCCTGATTCTTCAGCTTCCAGTAACAAGCCATTAAAATCATCTATCGTAGCGCAATTTATTCCGTTTAGTTTATAGTCATTTGGTTTAGAGTCAGTTGTAAGTAAGGTGGAAGGAATAAGCATTTTTTTGCTATCTTGTGAGTCTTCACAAAAGAAATCAAAAAACGGCTTGTAGCTATTTTCATAATCACGCAGAGCGAGAATATCGTTCGCTGTGTATATATTAACACTTCCGCCTTGGGTCCATTGAAAGACCGATGTTAAAGGGGTAATAAGGCTCTTACCTTCCCCGGTTTTAATCCGCATTAATAGATCATCATTTGGCGGAACATGTTGGGCTAGTAAGATAGTTAGCATTTGGGTGCTGTTTAAAAATTTACCCGTAGTCCTAAAATAAATTTCTCTTAAGTAAGCTAGTAATTTAAGTTTAGTTAAGTGACGCTTATCTTCTGGTATATTGTTTTCCCGTAAATCAGTTAGCATTTTATTAGCAGTTTTTCTTAATTCTGCGCGCGACATACTAGTTAATTTTTGGAGCTTTGGGTTACCTTCTTTTGTATAAAAATCTTCCTTTTTGCGCGGAGGATTTAAAGGATCTACGTAGGCAATATTATTGATGTACATAAGTTCTTGCGTAAGGATTCTTTTAAGTGCATCACATCTTGGATCAGCATGCATTAAATCTTCTATTTTGGTAATTGCATGTAAGACATAATCATCAGAAAATTGGAGATCAAGTTGCCTTGATTTACCAGTAGTTGCAAAAGGATCTAGATCAAACTTTGCACAATACGCTTTTAGTTTTTCAGAGCCGTGTCCTCCAAGGGTATTGTTTAAGGTTTCGGCTTCTGGGTAAGGGGGAGCTGCAAATAAATCAGCTACTTGTTTTAAATATTCTTGGCGTCTTTCCAAACCTTGAGTAATATCGCGTAACCTTGGTAACGTTACGGTTTCATCTTTAGTATTAAAGGCAAATCCTGTAAGAATAGTAGCTAAGTACTTACGGTTTTCAGGATTTAGCCTATCAAGATTTTCTAATATTACTTTATATTCACGCACATCTTGGCTAAAAGTTTTGTCATTAAGGCGCTTTAATAAGTTCAAGCATAATTCCAAATCATGCGGATCTTTAATTAATAAATCTTGGGTTTTTTTAATTAAATCAGGAATCATCTCAGCTGAGTTTGGATCTGTAAGACGTCCTAAGAGCTGAATTATTTCTTTAGTAAGAGGTGCGTAAACTTCTTCAGCAAGGCCTGATTTTTGTAAAGCATTTAACTCTTTTAGAGGAAACGCAGTAGTGCTTCTTAAGTTATGCGATAAACTCATTTTATAAAAGCTATCGCGCATCTCTCCTAGGGAGACAAAATTAAATAATTCTTGAATTCCATCTATAGCTCTTTCAATTGCAGCTTCATCAGCATTTGGAGTATTAGCTAAAGCTTCTATAGTTAGATTTGTTAAGTGCTCAAATTCTCCTTTGGCTTTATTAAGGAGGATCTCAATAAATTTAAGTTTTTGTTGATAGTTAAAGCGTTTAAGTTCGTAGGTATTAAGTTTTTTGTAGATGCTGTTAAAGTTTATAGGTTCCTTATCCTTTAAGTCGATAAGTAAGTTCAAGTAAGCTGTTATGTCTTCTATTTTATTTTTATAGTTCAAAAGCGCTACATCTGATGCATCGTTTTCTTCTAAATAGGCAGAATCTTTAAGAATCATCTCTTCAAATTCTTTATCATTTAAGTTTAATTGAATAAGAGTTTTCCGCATTGCAGGTAAAACTTTTTTGTCTACTAGCTCTTCTTTAAAGAAAAATATTGGTGATGTAGTTTCACTAAGTAAGCGTAAATATTTTAATGCTGTGTCAGCATCTAGATCTTTAATTGTATTTTGGGTTTCTGGTTTGGCAAAAAATTTCCTTATCGCGTTGCAAACTACGGTATGGAAACTAGTTAGTGCAAGAGTCAATCTCCAGCTAGTCATTTTATCATCTGGATGTTTTTTTCCTGTGAATATCAAACGTAAAATGTATGCTCCCTTTGATGTCCCTAAGTATGGTAATGGATAATCCTCTTTGAGCAGTTTCTTTTTTGATTCTTCGAATACTTTAAGAGCATTTATAACTGCATCAAATTTAGGATTGGGAGATTGTAATATCTCAAAAAGTTCTTTAAATGCAGTATAGACAGGCTCCATGTTATTTGTTACTTGATTTTTTAAGTCTATAGGTACAGCACGTTTATTTGTGAGAGGAAGTGTGGCGTCAAGAAGGGCTGCAAATTCCTTTCTAAACTTGGGGATGTCAAGTAATTTTTTACGTTTTTTAATTGAGTCAGCTAGCGCTTCAACAATAATGCCATCAAGTTTTGAAATATCGCCTTGGCCAATAATTGTGCCAGGTAAAAAGTTAATTTCGCCGATAATACTTTTAAAATAGTGCTTTTTTTGCTCAAGTGAATTATATTCATGCGGTATAGTGTAATTAATGTTTGTCAAAGCAGTTATTAAGTTATTAATTTGCGCTATATCAGGTAAATGTTCTGATTTTTGTACGTTTATCTGGCTAAGAGTATAAATAAGAGCATGCATATACTCGGGGCCTTTTGTTGTTTTTACAGTAATTAATGATTTAATGATTTCATCAAGTTGATAACTATCTTCATTTAAACTAGTTAAAATTTTTATAAAGTTAGGGTAGCTGTCTTGCAATAAGGCTTGCAGTTGTTCGCGCTTGTTAAACAGTGCTTTAGTTAAAGCATGGGTAACCTTATAGGTTTCTTTTTCTAAAGAATCTAAACTCACAGTCTTAGATAGCCTTTCATTAAGGTTGTTTAATAGATCGAATCCTTCAATTTTTAAACATGAAACTAAAGGAGCAACAATATCATCTTGTAAGGATGCTGGAGGAAAAGCTTGTTTAAGTTGTAAAGTAAAATATATAAGCTTATTAACTTTATCTAAAGATGGCGCAGGTTTAAATAAAAATGCCTCAGTAAAGGCATCTAAAATTATATTTCTCTCGCCATCTTCTAGGAGGTTTGCCAAAGAGTTAATAATATCTTTTAAGGTTTTAACCCAAGATTCACTATCCTCTATCTCTTTATTCGCAAAGGTTTGGGCTAAAATGAAAGTTAGTTTATTTTTTTGAGTGTTGGTAAATTGAGCAGTATTTTCAATAGTTTTAAGCTGCTCTTCTATAGTCTTGAGATTTATATTTTTAAGCCAATGTTGTCCCAGGTAACGGTATACCCATGGCTTAAGCGCACAATCTTCTTGGTTAAGGGTATTATGGATGGCACTTAAACTTGTTGCTAAATCAAGAGGATGATGAATTTGCATGTTGGCTGCTGCTTGTAACACAGGATTTTCGCTTTTGGTCATGGCAAAATGTACCCCAAGCGCTGCCCAATCAAGGTTATCTAAGCTAAAGCATTGTTCCTGAGGGTTTACGGCGCTGTCTAACACATCCATTACCCGATTTAGGGTAACCAACATATGTCCTTGGTGCTTAATTGGGCAAGAAAGAGGCAAAGTGAGATGTTTGTCGTCGATTTTAGCTAAAAATGTTTGCGTGTAGGCTTCAAAAAAAGTATTAAAATCAAAGCCTTCAGGATCATATTGAAGATGCATGGCAACTAAAGTATCCCACCAAGCACGCTGTTCAGCTGGCAATGAGGCTAATTTGTGTAAGTTTTTACTGCCTCTTGGACTAAGTAAAGCATCAAGTGCAAAAGGAGTATTTAAGAATTGCAAATTTATTGACTTATTTTGACACGCTTTTATAAGTCTAGTTATTAATGCAACTTGCGCTTCATCGCCTAAAATAAAAACTTTGCTTAAGATAGGTATAAGAAATGGAGCGTCTTTAGGTGAAAGGCTGTCTAAGGTTGCTCTTACTTCTTTTGCATATGTAGGTAGCAGTGAACATAAAGCAATTTTGCTTTTTAAGACATCATCACCTAGTAAATCAGTTAAAATTGCTTCTTTTATTTTAGGAAATATGCCATACAGATCTTCAATTGTAGGAAGTTTAGTAGGGATAAGCTCTACAAGAGTTGGTGTTAACGCGTGTGGCAGTCTTTTAGGTTTTGCCGTAAAACATAATGCAGCATGCGTTTTATCAAGATAAAAACCTTTGGGTAATTGATGAGGAATAATGCCATCTTTAAAAGCAGCAGGGTATTGTAAAATGAGTTCCTTGGCGGCGGGCTGAATCTTTGTGATGGTCAAAGCTTTTAGTTGGGCAATAAGGACTGTAAATGTCTCATTATTTAAAGCCTCAGTAACATTTTCTAAAACTTTAGCATCAATGCTTTCCTCAATGTTTTGTTGGACCATCTTGCCTTGCGATTGATTATTTATCTTGGGCTTTGGCAGCTGATAATTTTTTTGAATTTGAATATTAACTCTTATGGGCTTGTCGTTTTGATGTAATGCGAGTTTAAAAGGACTGATTTGGGGTTCAGTATTAGTGTTTTGCAGTTGTTTTTGTGCGTTATGCTGTAAAAATGCCCTTTTCGCGCAAAGCGCAAAAAGTTGGTTTAGCCTATCTTTGCCGGCAATTTGGCAAAGAAACGCCCGTTTATGCGGCTCATTAATAAAATTATAGATACTTTGATAGTCATCTTCAGTAACTTTGTTAGGATCTAGTGTTACCACCTCTGTATAATCATCTGATTCAGTTTCTTGCACTTGATTTAAGCGGTTAAAAAGTTCAATAAGATAAGGGTTTTTAGGAGTATTTGGCATAATATACATAACTCTTTTTAAAACAAACTGGCAGTATTATATCATTAAAATTAGAGAAAATAAAGCTTCTTTGCATAAATAATGAGCTAATATTGATCCCATTTTTCAATGTAATCTAAGCGTAAGATGTGTTAAAATCACCAACATTTTATCTATCTGTCATAGGGAGTTAACATGCCTTTCTCGGTTTTAGAAAAAGCTTATACGTTTGATGATGTATTATTAGTTCCGGCAAGCTCTGCTGTTTTACCAAATGAAGTTAGTTTAACAACCCAAATAACGCGTGAGATTAAGCTAAATATTCCAATTTTGTCTTCAGCCATGGATACTGTTACTGAATCAAGGCTTGCTATTGCCATGGCGCAAGAAGGCGGGATAGGCATTATTCATAAAAATATGAGTGTAAAAGATCAGGCAGATGAGGTAAGAAGAGTTAAAAAATTTGAAAGTGGCATGGTAAGAGATCCAATTACTGCTTCACCCGTTCTTACCGTAAACTCTTTACTCGAGCTTATGAAAAAAAATCACATTTCTGGGGTGCCAGTAGTGCAAGGGCAGGAGCTCCTTGGGATAGTTACTAGCCGAGATATTCTCTTTGAGAAAAACTTAGATCTTCCGGTTTCCTCGGTTATGACCCCTAAAAGTCGGTTGGTCACAGTACAAGAGGGCGCTTCGCAAGAAGAGGTTCGGAGTTTATTACATAAACATCGTTTGGAAAAATTATTAGTAGTTAATGAATCTTATCAACTGCGTGGGTTATTCACCGTAAAAGACATTCAAAAGGCGCAAGAAAAGCCATTTGCTTGTAAAGATAGGGGCGAGCAGTTACGGGTGGGAGCAGCTATTGGGGTTGGTGATGGTACCGAAGAAAGAGTTGCAGCTTTAGTGGATGCCGGGGTTGACGTAATAGTAGTTGATACAGCTCATGGCCATTCTGCTTTGGTTTTAGATAGAGTTAAATGGATTAAAGATAAATTTCCTAACGTCCAAGTAATAGGGGGAAACATAGCAACTGCGCAAGCTGCACTAGATTTAGAAAAAGCCGGGGCAGATGCAGTAAAAGTTGGTATTGGGCCAGGATCTATTTGTACAACACGTGTAGTAACAGGGGTCGGGGTGCCGCAAATCACAGCTATTGCTAACGTTGCCAATGCTCTAAAAGGCCGCATTCCAGTGATTGCAGATGGGGGAATTAGATTTTCTGGGGATTTATGTAAAGCCCTAGCAGCAGGGGCTGATGTTGTAATGTTAGGTGGCATCTTAGCTGGTACCGAAGAATCACCTGGAGAAATAGAACTTTATAAAGGCCGTACTTATAAAAATTATCGCGGTATGGGATCTTTAGGCGCTATGGCAAAGGCTCATGGATCTAGCGATAGATATTTTCAGGATTCATCTGGCGGTTTTCATAAGCTTGTGCCTGAAGGAGTCGAAGGGCGTGTACCTTATAAAGGTCCTTTGCAAAATATAATTTTTCAACTTATGGGCGGTTTAAGATCTTGTATGGGATATTTAGGTGCGCCTAATATTACTACTATGCATCATAACTCTTCCTTTGTGCAAATAACCCAAGCAGGAATGCGCGAATCACATGTTCATGACGTTAGTATGACTAAACAAGCGCCTAATTATCAGGTTGATGAGGATGAGTAAGCACCAAGCTACAATCAAGGCTATTATTATCCTTGATTATGGCTCGCAGTATACGCAACTTTTAGCTAGGCGAATTCGTGAGCTGTCAGTTTATTGTGAAGTTAAGCCGCATACTATATCTAAAGAGAGCTTATTAGCCGCAAACCCCATTGGTATTATTTTATCAGGTGGCCCTAATAGCGTACTTAATGAAGATGCTCCTCTTTTACCTAAATGGTTATTTACTCTTGAATTACCTATCTTGGGTATTTGCTATGGTATGCAAGCTTTAGCAGTTAGTTTAGGCGGTAAAGTATTAGGTTCTACCACAGCAGAATATGGTTACGCTAAAGTAAATCATAAAGTTAAAAGTCGCTTTTTAGAAGGAATACAAGATGGTGTCAATAATGATAAATCCTTATTTTTAGATGTTTGGATGAGTCATGGGGACCATGTAACTGAGTTACCTCAAGGGTTTACGGCAATTGCGGAAACAGAAGATGCGCCTATTGCCGCTATGGAGCATTTACAAAAACCTTGGTTTGCTTTGCAATTTCATCCGGAAGTTACTCATACTCATCAAGGTACAGCTATATTAAGACGTTTTGTGATTGATATTTGTCAAGCTGAGTTAAATTGGACCCATACAAAAATTTTGGATAATTTAATTGCTAATATTAAAGATGAAGTTAAGCAAGACAAAGTTATTTTAGCTTTATCAGGCGGGGTAGATTCATCAGTTGTTGCTATGTTATTACATAAAGCGATAGGAAAAAGGTGTCATTGCATTTTTGTCGATAATGGTTTATTGCGCGAAAATGAAGCATGGGAAGTATTACGTGTCTTTAAAGAAAATTTTGATCTTGAAATAACCGCAGTAGATGCTAAACAGGAATTTTTGGCCGCCCTTAAAGGCGTGACTTGTCCTGAAGAAAAGCGCAAAAAAATTGGCCATACTTTTATAGAGATCTTTGAGAAAGAAGCAATTAAACTTAAAAATGTTATCTACCTTGCGCAAGGAACAATTTATCCTGACGTAATTGAGTCAGCGGCAGCAAGTGATGAAAAAGCTGCCCATGTAATAAAATCGCATCATAATGTCGGGGGTTTACCTGTTGATTTGGAATTTAAACTTCTTGAGCCTGTCCGCACTTTATTTAAAGATGAGGTGCGCCAGCTTGGGTTAGATCTTGGTTTACCAAAACACTTATTATATAGACATCCATTTCCAGGCCCAGGGCTTGCTGTCAGGGTTTTAGGCGAGGTAAAAGAAGAATATTTAGCAATTTTAAGACAAGCAGATAAAGTTTTTATTGAAGCTCTTTATGAGGCTAATTTATATACCAAAGTAAGTCAGGCATTTGCTGTCTTTCTCCCAGTTAAAAGCGTAGCGGTGTTAGGAGATGGGCGCGTGTATGATTACGTTATATGTTTACGCGCAGTTGAGACCCATGATTTTATGACAGCAAAATGGGCTAAACTGCCCTGGGATTTTTTAGACGAAGTAGCAAGAAAAATTATGAATAGAGTAGGCGGTATTTCACGCGTTACTTATGATATTTCCGGCAAACCTCCTGCAACTATCGAGTGGGAGTAGTATTATAAACGACGAAAAATGGATGCAATATGCGCTTAATATGGCAGAAGAAGCATTAAAATTTGCGGAAGTTCCTGTTGGAGCAGTAATAGTATTAAATCAAAAAGTTATTGGGAAAGCCCATAATAAAGTACGAATAAACAATAACCCTTGTGCCCACGCTGAAATCCTAGCTTTAGAAGAAGCTTGCCAAACTATAAATAATGAACGTCTAATAAAAGCAACGGTTTACGTTACCCTAGAGCCTTGTTTAATGTGTATGGGAGCGCTGCTAAACGCGAGGATCGCAAGATTAGTATTTGGTGCCCGCGACTTTATAAGGGGCGCTGCAGGCTCTAAATGGAATTTTGCCACAGGAGATAAAGTATACGGCAAGATTCAAGTAGATGAAGGAGTGCTAGAGGATAAATGTGCCCATTTATTAACTGATTTTTTTCAAAATGTTAGGAGTAAGTAAGAGAATCTTGGCGTACAAACATGCTAAGTGGTACAGGCTTAAAGATTATGCTATCCTTTCTGCCTTTTAAAATTAAGGAAGCAAATATGGGTTTGTTACGGGTTGGAACGGGAGAGCAAGTGCCTGAGGCGTTTAACGTAATTATCGAAATTCCTATGCACTCAGGACATGTTAAATATGAAATTGATAAAGATACAGGGGCATTAAAGGTTGATAGGTTAATGTCAACAGCTATGTTTTATCCAGCAAATTATGGCTATATACCACAAACATTATCTCTAGATGGCGATCCTGTTGATGTTCTAGTAATAACGCCAACTCCTTTGCTCGCTGGATCAGTTATTTTAGCGCGTCCAATTGCTTTACTAAGGATGACAGATGAATCAGGTGTTGACGCTAAGATTTTAGCAGTGCCTGTGAGTAAGTTAACTAAGATCTACGATAATGTACATGGTCACGATGATTTACCAAGTACGCTAATTTCTTCTATTCAACATTTTTTTACTCATTATAAAGATTTAGAATCTGGTAAATGGGTAAAAATTGATGGCTGGGATGATTTTAATGTAGCAAAACAAGAGGTCCTTGCTAGTCGTGATCGCTTTGCCGCGGAACACAAATGAAGCAACAATTAAAAGCTAAAGCACATGCCCTTAAGCCAGTAGTTTTACTTGGCTCTAAAGGTTTAACTGATGCTGTATTAAACGAAATTGACATAGCTCTTACTGCACATGAATTAATCAAAATAAAGTTAAAAGGACAGGATAAAGCTGCAAGGAGCGTTACAATAAGTAAAATTTGTCAAACTTTAGAAGCTACGTTAATTCAATGTATAGGACTTACAGCTATTTTATATAGAAATAATATATAATTCATTTATCATGATTATTACCGTGAAGGCGTGAGCTCTTTACTTTTGAGTACAGTATGGGAAGTCGTTTAAGGTTTATAATTCTTTTAGGGACTTTATTGTTAACTTTTCTAGCCCAATCGGCTTTTGCTGAAGAGGAAGAAGATCCAACACCCGTGGGAAATTTTGCCTTACCAGCATCGCAACAACCAGGGCCATTTTATTCATTTGGATCAAACATTATCGATAAGGGCCAATGGCAGATTACGGGGACTCCTAATATATTTAAAAGTACAGGTGAACGTTTTGTTGAATTTGATACCTCAATTCTCTATGGACTTTCTGAGAGGTCTTCTTTGCTGTTTACCCTGCCTTCAACTATTAAATACTCAAATGCAGCAACTGATGATAGTTATAATGGTTTAGGCGATGTAGGGCTGCAGGGAGAATACACACTTGTTGATCATTCAACTAAAGTAAGCGCAGCGCAGATTTCGGTAATCGCGGCGCTATCTGTTCCAAGTGGTAAAGATAGAGTAAGTTATAATGGAACAACCTATTTTTTAGCAGGCACAGCAAACTACATGTCTCCAAGTTGGTTACAATATGTGTCTCCTGGAATGGTGATTTTTGGCGGCGATCTTAGCACCCGCCCTGGGATGTTATATTATCTAGATATAGGTATGGGGCGTAATCTTTATAGTGAACCTGGGCAGTATATTTCATTATTTTTGCTTGAAGTAAATGGCCAACTTAATTCACCTAATCCCTACATTGATGCAACTATCCCAACGCGAGCCAGTGGTAGCGTTTTACAAGACGGATATTTTATTTATTTAACTCCTTCATTATTTATATCTACACGTTCTTTAGCTTTTCAAATAGGGGCATCTTTCCCAGTTTCACAAAGCTGGACAAATGCCATTGATCAAAGCGTTGATTATACTGCGTCCTTTAACGTTACCTGGACAGTAAATAAAATCCCATAGATTGATTTAAAGCGGATGTTCTGGTAACCTTCGCGGTTTCGTGTTAATTGAGGGTAAACATATGCGAGCCGATATTCATCCTGAATATAAAAAACTAAAGGTCATTTGTAGTTGTGGTAATAAATTTGAAACCAGTTCGACTTTAGCCAGTGGGCAATTAAGCGTTGAAGTATGTTCCAACTGTCATCCTTTTTATACGGGTCAGCAAAAGCTTACAAGTACTGGAGGTCGATTACAAAAGTTTAGAGACAGATATAAATTACCTATCATTAAAGAAAATCCTGATAAAGAAGAGAAGCATTAATTACTACAATCTATGCTTTCTGTCACCATTTTTGGCCCTGTAACACTTAAGCAGGAGAGCATAAACTTGGAAGAAGAAAAATTAAAACAACGCGCATTGGATTATCATGCGAGTCCAATACCGGGTAAATTAGCTACTTTGCTTACTAAGCCCACAAATTCGCAGGATGATTTATCTTTGGCATATAGCCCAGGGGTTGCTGAGCCTGTGCTTGCTATCGCAGCTAAACCTGAGAGCGCTTACCTTTATACTGGCAAGGGTAACCTTGTTGCAGTTATAACCAATGGTACTTCTATCTTAGGTTTAGGTAATATGGGCGCACTTGCTGCTAAGCCGGTTATGGAAGGTAAGGCGGTGTTATTTAAGCGCTTTGCTAACATAGATGTTTTTGATATCGAGGTCGAAGCAAACTCAGCTAATGACTTTATCGCCGTAGTTGAAGCAATTGCGCCTACTTTTGGCGGTATTAACCTTGAAGATATAAAAGCTCCTGAATGTTTTCACATCGAAAGCGAATTATGCAAAAGATTGTCAATCCCAGTATTTCATGATGACCAACATGGCACAGCAATTGTTGTTGCTGCTGCTTTATTGAATGCGCTTCTATTAAAAAATAAAAATATTGCTTCAATTAAAGTTGTGTGTATTGGCGCAGGTGCAGCTGGGATTGCTTCTATGCGTCTATTGCTTGCTCTTGGGGTAAAAAAAGCCAACCTTTTGCTTATTGATAGCGTTGGAGTAGTGCACACTGAGCGTAGCGATCTTAATCAATACAAACAAGAATTTGCGCTAAAAACTGCTTGTCGAACTCTTAAAGAAGCAATCGTAGGCGCTGATGTTTTTATTGGTTTAGCTAAGCCAAACTTGCTGACAGAAGAAATGCTCCTTAGTATGGCGCCTAACCCAATTATTTTTGCTTTATCTAATCCTAATCCTGAAATATGGCCTGATACTGCTTATAAAATTAGAGAAGATATAATTATTGCAACGGGAAGGAGTGATTTTCCGAATCAAGTTAATAATGTTTTATGTTTTCCTTATATGTTTAGAGCAGCCCTTGATGTAAGGGCAAAATGTATTAATCAAGCTATGCATATTGCGGCTGTTGAAGCAATTAGACATCTTGTACATGAACCACCACCTGAAATTGTTAAACAAAATTACCCTAGAGGTGAGCATTTAGTTTTTGGTGAAAAGTATATTTTGCCAAAACCAATTGATCCGCGTCTTAAGCAAGCAGTTTCTGCAGCTGTTGCTAAAGCCGCTATTGAGAGCCAGGCTGCGCAATAAATAATATTTAGCGCCTTGACTACATTAGGAGGGTACTATGGCTAAAAATAACCAGAAAGTGCATTTTTTTGGTGTACTTGTTTGTATCGTTGGCGCAGTCTTTTATGGCTACGAATATTTTCTGCGCATATTCCCTAGCGTGATGGAAGATGCCTTGCGCGTGCATTTTAAGTTAAGTGCAACTAGTTTTGGCTTTTTGTCAGCATTCTACTATTACGCCTATGTACCTATGCAGTTACCTGTAGGTGTAATGCTCGATAGATATGGGCCCCGTCTTCTGCTTACTTTAGCTTGTGCCTCTTGTGTCATTGGAACTTTTCTTTTTACCTTAACCAAACAATTTTACCTTGCGGCAACTGCTAGATTTTTAATTGGGTTTGGATCTGCTTTTGCCTACGTTGGAGTCTTAAAGCTAGCAACTATATGGTTACCCGAAAATCGCTTAGCCTTAGTTGCAGGATTAACTTCAGCATTAGGCGTTGTAGGGGCAATGATTGGTGATGATTTACTTGGTAATTTAGTCGAAAAAACCGGGTGGATTACCTCTATAGAATATGCCGCAATTTTTGGCGTTTTTTTGACTATATTGCTTTGGCTTGGTATTCGCGATAAACAAGATGATAACTCCAAAAACCTCTTTGAAGGTCATGGCACAATTAACTCTTTTAAACAAAGCATGGCTGATTTATTAATTATTGCTAAAAGTAAACAAATGTGGATTACTGGTTTATATGGTTGTTTAGTTTACTTGCCGACAACAGTTTTTGGCGAATTATGGGGTATTCCTTATTTAATGCATGCGCGCGATTTATCTCAACAATCAGCAGGCGAAGCCACCTCATTATTGTTTTTAGGTTTTTTAGTTGGAGCTCCATTAATGGGGTTTATTTCTGATAAGCTCTCAAGACGACGCCCGCCAATGCTAGTCGGAGCTATAGGCGCTGGGATAGTTATTTCTTTAGTTTTATATGTTCCTAAACTTAGCTTGGGTCAAATTGAAATTTTAATGTTCTTTTTAGGACTATTTTATAGTGCTCAGTGTATAGTTTTTGCTGTAGGAAGAGAATTAAGTCCTAGTGAAGCTGCAGGGACCGCGATTGCCTTAATTAATATGCTAGTAATGTTAGGCGCTATGTTATTGCAACCATTAGTTGGCCGCTTGTTAGACTTGCACTTGGCTATGAATTATGGTTTAAGAGTCATTCATCACCCTACAGCTGAAGCGGTAAAAATAGTTTATTCAGCGCAAGATTATCAATTTGCTATGTCAATAATCCCTATAGGCATATTTATTGCAGGGGTGTTAGTATTATTCATAAAAGAGACATATGCAGATGCAAAAGAATAACCCATTAACTTTCTTTTATGGCGTGTTTATATGCCTTATTGCCGGAACTTTTTACGCCTATGAGTTTTTATTGCGTATTTTACCAGGGGCTGTACAAAGTGA
>MHBC01000017.1:35260-67153 GCA_001804735.1 Legionellales bacterium RIFCSPHIGHO2_12_FULL_37_14
CGCAAACTGATTCACTTTTTTTAGTGAGCTTAGGCAGGTTTTTAGTAGGGTTTGGATCGGCATTTGCATTTGTTGGTATGCTGTTTTTAGGCCATAATTGGCTCCCGAGAAAATTTTTCTCTTTGCTCGCTGGCTTAGTGACAACTTTTGCGATGTTATCTTTGGTATTTGGTGAAGTAAAACTCGCTGTACTTCCAGAAACGCTTGGTTTAAAAACAACCTTACTATCACTTGCCTGGTTTGGAGTTTTTTTAACAGCCATTATTTTGCTATTTGTGCGTGACAGTCCAGAAGTTAAAAAACCACATGCAGTTTTGCCATGGGATAAATTTTTCAAAGAAGTGTGGTGTGTGCTAACCGATCCTAACGTCTGGATAATAGGTTTTATTGGTGGTGCTATGTATACCTCGTTATCTGTGTTTGGCGAGCTCTGGGGTAAGGTATATTTACAGCAAGCACATCACCTATCTAGCATAGATGCTGCAAAAGCTGTATCGGCGATATTTTTAGGTTGGGCTGTGGGCGCGCCTAGTGTTGGATATTTATCTGATCATACAGGAAGAAGATTTCTTCCTTTAATGGTGGGGGCATTATTAGGTTTAATTATTATTAGCGTTGTTATTTATTATCCCGGGTTAAATTTTAACATGCTTTTTACATTGCTATTTTTCTATGGCATTGCTACTTCAACAGAAATCATCGTATTTATAATGGGTAAAGAGTGGAGTAATACTAAGCTTGCGGGTACAGTATTTGCAGCTGTTAATATGGTGGTGATGCTAGTCGGCATGTTTTTACAACCATTAGTCGGATATATTCTTGATGTAAGTGGGGGAGCAGGAGCCTTAATAAATGGCCACAGGGTTTTTGCCACTGTAGATTATCAAAGGGCTTTGGCAGTTTTACCCTTATCATTAATATTAGTGTTATTTCTTTTGGTGATATTTAAGTATTTTTTTATTAAACAACAACCATCTTAGCCTCTACGTAAAGATAGCCAGTATTTCTTTAACCATATTCCTGCCACCATCAGCCTTACAGCTAATTTTTCTTCTAATGTTAAACTTGATTATTTTGCAGTCAGTATAATTTTTCCGCGTAAAATCACTATCATGATTTGATATTAATACTGTACAACCTTTTTTTTGCACTTCTTTAGCAAGTTCAAGTAAAGCTAGTTGATCGTTTTCAGTAAAATTACTGGTAGAGTAGTGGGTGAAGGATGCTGTCTTGGAAAGCGGGACGTAAGGTGGATCGCAATAAATTACATCTTCTTTTTGGGCATTTTTAAAGGTTTCACGAAAGTCTTGGTGGATGAAGGTTGCGTTCTGACTTTTAAGGTAAAAATGCAACATTTCAGTGTGGGGAAAGTACGGGGCTAGATATTTACCAAAAGGAACATTATATTTACCACTGCTATTGTAGCGACAAAGGCCATTGTACCCATGGCGATTTAAATATAAAAAAATGGCGGCTTTTTCTTTGATATTAGTGGATTGATTAAATAGATCGCGCATGGTGTAGTAACAGTCTTTTTGATTGCATTCGGGGTTAAAGTATTGTTCACAATATTTAATGAACTTAGGCCCTTGTTCTTTTAATAGGTTATATATATCTATTAAGTCTTGATTACATTCTGCAATAATATATTCTTCAAAATCAGTATTAATAAAAACTGCGCCGGAACCTGCAAATGGTTCTATTAAGCGCTTTTTTTGCGGGAAGTAAGGTAATATTATATTTAGGAGGTTATACTTACCGCCTGCCCACTTTAGAAATGATCTTGTATGTGGCATAAAGAAGCTAATGGGTTTTTAAGATGCTTAGTATATGGGGTAATCTAGATTAATCAACTGCGAGTTTAACTTGTTTCCTAAACACTCACGTAAACGCCTTGGGCAGCATTTTCTTAAAGATAGCACTGTCATTGCAACCATAATCCAAAATCTGGCTTTAAAAGCTAATGATACTGTAGTTGAAATCGGTCCTGGACGTGGTGCATTAACCTATTCACTGTTAAAAATTTTACCTAAATTAACGGTAATAGAGCTTGATAAAGCTATTATTACTGCCTGGAGTAATCAGGACATTTCTAATTTAGCTATAATTAATGCTGATGCTCTCAAGGTAGACTATAGTAAGTTTGGTGCGAATGTTAGGCTGGTTGGTAATTTGCCATACAATATATCTACTCCAATTTTAATCTATTTGCTTGACTATTTGCCTTATATCCAAGATATGCATTTTATGTTGCAAAAGGAGGTTGTAGATAGAATATGTGCATCTCCTAGTACCAAAGACTATGGAAGGTTAAGCGTTATTATTCAAGCATTTTGTGAGGCTACATCAATAATGGAAGTAGCTCCAAGCTCTTTTACTCCTGCTCCTAAAGTTAACTCTGCTGTTGTTAGGCTTATTCCACATAATAAAGGGGTTAAAAATAAAGCTATGCTAGAAAAGCTCCTTGCTATATCTTTTGCTATGCGCCGCAAAACCCTCTTTAATAACTTTAAAGGGAAAATACCCTTAGAGATACTAGAAAAGTGCAAGCTTGACTTAAAAATGCGCCCAGAAAATATTACAGTAGAAGAATATATTAAATTGGCGAATATGCTGTAGAGATTGGTCCTTGGCCTAACAAAAAGCTAGATCTGCGATCTTTTTAACTTATTATGCTAAAATATACCCTTTGGTTTATGGAGAAATAGGATGTTTCAAACAGAAAAACCGCGAGCTAAAGCTCCAAAGCATAAAAAACCTATTGCTGAATTATCCAAAATGGATGATGTTAAAAACTTATGGTTGCGCCCTAAAAGTCAACAGTTATTTACTAAAATTGAAACAGCTTGCGCTTGGGATAAAGATAATTACGATACCTACTACCTTCCAGTGCTAAAGCGTCTTTTAGAATACGTAGAGAGTCTGCCTGATAGCACTAATCGATTTTATAGCGAGCAACACGGATTCTTTGACTATGCGCTCTTACGCTCTGAGGCAGCGTTATCTTTGTTTACTGACTACTTGATAGTTGATAAAAATGCAGATTTATCTGAAGAACAGCGCTGTTGGCAGTATGCATTATTTACAGCCTCTATGCTTTTGGGAATTGGTAAACTTTTTTTAGATTATGAAATAGACCTCTATGATGATTTAGGCGGCCATATAGAAAGGTGGAACCCTCTTATTAAAAAGCTTATTAATAAAACCCCATATTATTTGGCGAAGATTGAGCATAATCCAAGTGAAGTTGAGTTACGCAAACGACTTAATCTTATTCTTGCAAAAAACATTATGCCGCCTCTTGGCTTTGAATGGCTAGCTTCTAATAAAGAAATATTTACAGTTTGGATTACCCTTTTAAACGAAGATTTACAAGGGGTAAAGCTTTTTGGCTCTATCTTATCAAGAGCAGAAGATATGGCTGTCGTAAAAGCAATTGAAGAATGGCTTGAAAGGCAAGGGTACAATACAAAAGCCAAAGGTATTCGTACCTTTAAAGATATAAATGTAGAAACACCCAAAAATATGGCAGATCAAATGGGCGCGGCCTTTCTTGAGTGGTTAAGAGAGAAGATTGCCCTTGGAGAAATTGCCTTTAATGAAAAAGAAGGACAATTAGATCTAGGTAGAAAAGGAATTAGTATTAATCCTGAGTTATTTAAACTATTTATTAGGGATTTTCCTACTTATAAAAGTTGGCAAGCTGTGCAAAAAGGCTTCATGGCATTGGGCCTTACTGATGAAAGTGGTATTGATGTAACTGAATTATCATTTGCTAAGTTTGGTATTTTGCTGCCAGCTAAAGCATGCTTTTATAATAAGACTACAAAATCCAAGGCTTGGGTTAATGCAGTTGAACTCAAAGAATTTGTTTTTCAAGGTAAGGATCTTGTTGCTGGTAAATCAATAGAGTCACAATTTCATCTACCACAAGTTAATGCCAAGGGGCACCTGCAAATAATAGAAGATAACGTTAAATTTATAAATCCAGGACAACATTTTCGTGGCTAACTATGTTATAGGCGATGTGCAGGGTTGTTTTAATTCTTTAATGGTCTTATTAGATTTAGTGAAATACGATGCAGAAGTTGATCGATTATTGTTTGTAGGTGATTTGGTTAATCGTGGGCCTAAATCTTTAGAAGTATTACGTTTTGTAAAATCACTCAAAATAAAGCCAGTCATTACTTTAGGTAATCATGATTTATATCTTTTATATCGAATATTTGTTAAAAAATCTCAAGGGCAAGCAGGTGATACCATTGATGATATTTTAACAGCTCCTGATTCTTTGGCCTTAGGCAATTGGCTTAAAGAACAAACTCTACTTTACCATAGTAAATCATTAAATATCCTCATAACGCATGCAGGATTACCTCCTGTTTGGACCTTAGACGATGCTAAAATGTATGCAAGAGAAGTGGAAGAGGTTTTAAGAGGGGAAAATTATCTTGATTTTTTAAATAACATGTTTGGCCATGAGCCGAAAAACTGGGAAAATGACCTAAAAGGTTGGGATAGATTAAGATGTATAACTAATTATTTAACTAGAATGCGTTTTTGCGATGCAAGAGGTGCGCTTTCTTTGGCATATAAAGGTAATTTAAAAGGCGCAAGCCCTGATTTAATTCCTTGGTACGCTCATCCATTATTTAAGCCTATAAAAGAAACCATAATTTTTGGGCATTGGGCGTCTTTAGGACTAGTTAACCCCGCACCAAATATTTATGCTCTTGATTCAGGTTGTGTATGGGGAGAAAAATTGACAGCATTAAGGATTGAAGATAAAAAAATTTTTTTAGTAGGGGCTCAAGGATGAAAATAATAAAACTTGGTTTTTTTGTTTGGTGGATATTTTTATTAAATATAGCTTACGCGCAAACTCAATCATGGCAAAGCTTTGTTAGTGATTTACGCAAAGAAGCTCTTAGTAAAGGCATAAGGCCAGAGGTTTTTGATGATGCATTTAAAACGGTACATGAACCTAATCAAAGAATAAAACACTTTCAAAAAAGCCAACCTGAAAAGCGTTTAACCTACACTAAGTATTTAAAAACCAGGGTTAATTCTTATAGGATAACTATGGGAAGAAGAAATTATTTAAAAAACCAAGAATTACTCGAAAAAATTGCTGCTGAGTATGGTGTAGATCCTTGTTTTATCACGGCCTTTTGGGGTATGGAGACTAGTTATGGCACTTATATGGGGGATTTCCCGGTTATCCAGTCATTAGCAACTTTAGCCTATGACTCAACTCGCCAAAAATTTTTCCGGAAAGAATTACTTTTAGCTCTGCAAATATTAAACGAAGGTCATGTAAGTCTCCATGATTTTAAAGGTGAATGGGCAGGAGCATCTGGTCAGCCACAGTTTTTACCTTCGAGCTTTTATAAATATGCTGTTGATTATGATAATGATGGGCGGAAAAATATTTGGACGAGTAAAGCAGATGTTTTTGCCTCGATTGCCAATTATATGCACCAAAATGGTTGGCAAAAGGGCGAGCCTTGGGCAATTAAAGTAAAACTCCCAGCTAATTTTGATAAAAATTTAGAAGGTAAAAAGATAGTAAAACCAGTATCTGAGTGGAGTGCGCTTAATGTGCGAACCTTAGATGGGCAAGAGCTTCCATATCCTAATTTACTTGCTAGTATTGTAGAGCCTAATGAAGGTCCAGTATTTTTAGCGCTACCTAACTATAAAATGATATTAAAATACAACAATTCGATTTATTATGCGGGCGCAATTGGATATTTAGCAGATAATATTTGTAATCGCAAAGATGAATAAAGAGACTTTATGCAAAATTCTGAAAAAGTTAATTTTGGGTATGAAAGTGTTACCAAAGATGAGAAAACTAAACGCGTAGGCGCAGTTTTTGATTCTGTTGCTACACGTTACGATTTAATGAATAACCTTATGTCATTTGGTATTCATCATCTTTGGAAGAAATTAACCATCGAACTTGCCCACGTGCGCCCTAAGCAAGTAATTTTAGATTTAGCCTCAGGCACAGGTGATTTGGCGATTAAGCTTGCAGAAAAGGTAGGCAATACTGGGCATGTTATTGCTGCTGACATTAATAAATCAATGCTTAAGATAGGGCGCGCAAGATTAATAGATAAGGGATTTTTAAACCAAGTAACCTACGTTGAAGCAAATGCAGAAGCCCTCCCCTTAGAAAGTAATACAGTTGACATGATTTTTATGGCATTTGGCTTAAGAAACGTAACTGATAAAGTAAAGGCTTTGTCCTCCATGTTTAGAGTATGTAAACCAGGAGGAAAATTAATAATCCTTGAATTCACCAATCCGCAAAATCCTTTGGTTAAATCTATTTATGACTGGTATTCTTTTAAAGTTTTACCCCTACTGGGTAAATTTGTTGCGGATGATGAAGCAAGCTATAAGTATTTGGCAGAATCTATCCGCGTGCATCCAACGCCCGAAGTTTTAAAAAACATGATAGAAAATGCCGGTTTTGAAGATTGCACCTATACCTTATGGACCCAAGGTGTAGTTGCAATGCATGTTGCATATAAATATTAAAGATTTTAGGTAGGCTATGATAAAAGACTATTCTTTATATTTGTTAGAAGTTGCTTTGAATAAAGCTTTATACCTTGATGATAGTATGGCTTCTAAGTTAAAACCTTTAAACGCAAAAACTATAGAGCTCTCTCTTACTCCTTTTCAATGGAGTTTTTATTTAACTATAGAAAATGCAAAAATCAAATTAGCTACAGAAGTTACTGCAAGCCCTGACACAATAATTTACTCATCTCCTTTAGGATTCATCCGCCTAAGCCTTCTGCCTGCTTCAAAAGTAAGATCCTTATTTCATGACGGGATAAAAATAGAAGGTGATGTAAGCTTAGGGCAACAACTAAAGCGCATAATGGATGAAATAGATATAGATTGGGAAGGCCATATTGCAAGCTTTACCGGAGACGTTGTCGCGCATCAGCTGGGGTTGGGAGTTAAAAAGCTAAAGTCGGTATCAAGAAATATACAGTCTTCAGTTGCTTTTCAATTAAGCTCCTATTTTAAAGATCAAAATTCTTGTTTACCTACTAAAGAAATGCTTAATGATTTTTGTGATGACGTTGCAACCATTGCCTTAGATGTTGAAAGGCTCGAAGCTAAAATACGTGTATTACCCGAATGAAAATATTTACCCAAACTTTTAGACTAATTACCATTGCCCATGTGCTAGCCAAGCATCGTATTGATGGGGTTTTGCTTACAATCCCAATTTTTAATGCATTTCATATGCTAAGTTATTTAAATCCATGGCATTGGGTACGCAAAGATAATATAGAAAAGGCAGAATCTTTACGGCTTGCCATTGAAGAACTAGGTCCTGTTTTTATAAAGTTTGGCCAAGCGCTTTCAACAAGACCAGATATTTTACCTCTACAATATGCAAGTTCTCTTACAAGGCTGCAAGATGATATTCCGGCTTTTGCAAGTAGCAAGGCAATTAGCAAAATTGAAAAAGCCTTAAAAATGCCTTTAGATGCTGTATTTCATAGCTTTGATAATAAGCCTTTGGCTTCTGCTTCTATCGCCCAAGTTCATGCTGCGACCTTAAAAAATGGGCAAGAGGTTGTAGTTAAAGTAGTACGCCCTTTTCTAAGACAACAAATTGCCTTAGATATTTCTCTTATGAAGCGTGTAGCTATAATGCTTGAGAAGTATTGGAAAAAAAGCCGATATTTTAAGTTAGTTGAGTTAGTTACCGAGTTTGAAACTCACATATTAGATGAATTAGACATGCAGCGCGAAGCTGCTAATGCATCGCAATTAAAACGTAATTTTACTAATTCTTCCATGCTGTATGTCCCTGAGATCATTTGGGAATATACGCGCCACGATATTTTGGTAATGGAAAAAATTAGTGGTATACCGGTTACTGATAAAAAAGCCTTACAAGCTCATGGGCTAAATATTCCAAGGATAGCTGCTCTTGGAGTAGAAATATTTTTCACCCAAGTCTTTCGTGATGCTTATTTTCATGCGGACATGCACCCTGGTAATATTTTTATTTCCCCCTTAAATAAAGAAAACCCCTATTATGTATGTGTGGATTTTGGCCTTATGGGTAGTTTGTCCTTTCAAGATCAACGCTATTTAGCCTATAACTTATACGCTTTTTTTGAACGTGATTATCGCAAGGTAGCAGAGTTGCACCTTGAATCAGGTTGGGTGAGTAAAGATACCAGGATTGACGAACTTGAATCGGCGATTCGCGCAGTTTGTGAGCCAATTTTTGCAAGACCCTTGAAGGATATTTCTTTTGGCAGATTACTTATGCAACTTTTTGCAGTAGGCAAGAGATTTTCTCTTGAGGTGCAGCCGCAACTTCTACTTTTACAAAAAACTTTATTTGCAGTTGAAGGCTTAGGTCGGCAGCTTTACCCTGAATTAGATTTATGGAAAACTGCAAAACCGTTCTTAGAAAAATGGCTTAAAAGTAGGCTAAGTTTAAGAGGGTTTGCTAAAGAAATGCATAAAGAGCTACCTTTTTATCTTGAGCAATTACCCCATTTACCCAAATTGTTTTATGATGTTTTAGAGTTGCAAAAAAACACTTTAACAAATTTACCTAAACCTAAGCTAGAAAAACTAAACGTTACTTCTAAAGCAAAATCCATGTTATTTTTGTTTACTGTAGGTTGTGTACTGGGGTTAATTGGAGGGAGGATGTTATGGGGTTAGTAGGCAATAGTCCAATGTCACTTTTACTTATACTTGCAATAGTATTACTGGTTTTTGGACCTGGAAAGTTAAAGCATTTGGGGCGTGATTTAGGCGAAGCTTTAAAGCAATTTCGCGGCGCAATTAAAGAAGAGCCCAAGGAAGAACATGAAGATAAGTGAGATTGCTTTAGTGCTTATCGTTGCTATTTTAGTACTAAAGCCGCAAGAGTGGCTTAGCATAGCAAGGTTTTTAGGCAGGTTGTTTTCTGATATTAATAATATAAAACAAAAAATAAATTCTTGGCTTAATACTGCAATCCAAACAGAAAAACTAGAGAAAAATCTCGCTAAAGCCGAAAAAGCAGAAAAAGAATACAGGAGCTCACCATGAATGATAGATATTTATCTTTATTAGAAGAAAAATTGCTTGATTTGGAAGAAACCGGGTTATATAAAAAAGAACGTATAATAGAAAGTCAGCAGCAAGCCCTTGTTAAAGTAATGCATCAGGAAACTATTAATCTTTGTGCAAATAATTATTTAGGCTTAGCCAATGACAAAGATTTGATTCAACATGGCAAAGATGCTTTAGATCAATACGGTTATGGTATGGCTTCAGTGCGTTTTATTTGCGGCACCCAAACTCCACATAAAGAACTAGAAAAAGCTTTAAGTAATTTCTTAAAAAAAGCCGACACTATATTGTATTCTTCCTGCTTTGATGCCAATACCGGGTTATTTGAAACTTTATTTAGTGAAGAGGATGCTGTTATAAGTGATAGTCTAAATCATGCCAGCATTATTGATGGTGTAAGGCTATGTAAAGCACAACGGTATCGTTATGCCAATAATGATATGCAGGACTTAGAGCTTAAGCTTAAGGAAGCTAAAGGCGCAAGATTTCGTTGTATAGCGACAGATGGCGTATTTTCCATGGATGGGACTTTAGCTAATTTACCGGAAATATGTGAGCTTGCCCAAAAGTATGATTCTATGGTCATGGTTGATGACTCCCATGCAGTGGGATTTATGGGTGAAGACGGGCGTGGTACTGCGGCGCACTTTAAGGTAGAAGATAAAATTGACATCTTAACAGGAACCTTAGGTAAAGCCTTAGGGGGTGCTTCAGGTGGATATACCTCAGCAGCAAAACCAATTATTGATTGGTTAAGGCAGCGCTCAAGGCCCTATTTATTTTCTAATACTTTAGCCCCAATGATCGCAAAAGCCTCGGTTTACGTTTTAGCAAAAATTAAACAAGATCCGTCTTATCGCTCTAAACTCTTTAGAAACACCCAATTTTTTCGCGATAAAATAAGTGCATTAGGTTTTAACATTGTAAAAGGTGAGCATCCTATTATTCCCGTTATGTTAGGTGAGGCAAAACTGGCACAGGAAATGGCAGCTCTTCTATTAGAAGAAGGCGTATATGTAATTGGGTTTTCTTACCCTGTTGTACTCCAAGATAAAGCAAGAATAAGAGTGCAGATGTCAGCCGCGTTAGAAATCGACCAACTAGAAAAAGCCATAGAGGCATTTGCTAAAGTTGGTAAAACTCTAGGAATCATAGGAGTTTGATTTATGAAGTTGAATGATTTTTAAAACACGACTATCATGCGTTAATTTTACCTTAACCCTAATCTAGTAAGCATTATCATGAAATCATTAGTTAAAAGTCAAAGGACCAAAGGCATTTGGATGGATGAGGTTAATAAGCCATCTTATGGTGTCAATGAAGTCCTTATTAAAGTACATAAAACAGCCATATGTGGCACTGACATTCATATTTATCTATGGGATGAGTGGGCAGAAGCAACTATCCCAACTCCCATGACAATTGGACATGAGTTTTATGGTGAAATAGCTGAGCTTGGGAGTGAAGTTAAAGGCTTAAAGGTAGGCGATAGAGTCTCAGGAGAAGGGCATATTACTTGCGCAACTTGTCGTAATTGTAGAGCTGGGAAGCGTCATCTATGTAGACATACCTTAGGAGTAGGAGTAAATAGACCAGGGGCTTTTGCTGAGTATTTAGTTTTACCCTATGAAAATGTGGTAGTTTTACCCGAACATATTTCCCCTGATGTTGCGGCAATTTTAGATCCATTTGGCAACGCAACTCATACTGCGCTTTCTTATGATTTGGTAGGTGAAGATGTCCTAATTACCGGCGCAGGGCCAATTGGTATAATGGCCTCAGCTATAGCAAAGCATGCTGGAGCCCGCTTTGTAGTTATTACTGACATTAACGATTATCGCCTTGATTTGGCCAGAAAAATGGGCGCAACTAAAGCTATTAATGTGCAACGTGAGTCCTTAAAAGATACAATGCAGAAGCTTGGGATGAAAGAAGGCTTTGACGTTGGCCTTGAGATGTGTGGCAATAGTACTGCTTTAAATACTTTATTTGAAGTTATGAATCACGGAGGAAAAATTAGTTTATTAGGGATTCCACCTAAAGAGACTGCAATTGATTGGAATCTGGTTATTTTCAAAGGATTAACTATAAAAGGCATTTATGGCCGGAAGATGTATGAAACTTGGTATAAAATGATTTCTATGCTACAAAGCGGCCTATCTTTAGAACCTGTAATAACCCATCACTTTAAAGTAAAAGATTACTTAAAAGGCTTTGAATTAATGGCCTCAGGTAAAAGTGGCAAAGTAATACTTGATTGGATGTAGGAATAAAAATGAGTCAATACGTATACACTATGAATCGTTTAAGTAAAGTAGTTGATAATCAGCGTTTCATTTTAAAAGATATTTCTTTAAGTTTTTTCCCCGGCGCAAAAATTGGTGTTTTAGGATTAAATGGATCTGGTAAGTCAACTCTTTTACGAATTATGGCAGGTGTTGACACCCAATTTAATGGTGAGGCAAGAGTGCAGCCTGGCATTAAAATTGGCTATTTACCCCAAGAACCTAAATTAAATGAAAATGCTACTGTACGGGAAATAGTCGAAGAAGCTGTAGCAGAAATAAAAGCCAAATTACAACGCTTTGATGAAATAAGCATGAAGTTTGCCGAACCCATGAGTGATGCTGAAATGAACTCCTTACTGACAGAGCAAGGGGATTTACAACATTTCATTGAAGCTCACAATGGTTGGGATCTTGAAAGGCAACTAGAAATTGCGCAAGATGCATTAAGATTACCTTCTTTTGATATGCAAATTAAAAATTTATCTGGTGGAGAAAGGCGGAGAGTTGCTTTATGTCGATTATTGCTCTCAAGCCCAGATATGCTATTACTTGATGAGCCAACTAACCATCTGGATGCGGAAAGCGTTGCCTGGCTTGAGAGGTTTTTGGCAGAATTTCCTGGAACAGTAGTTGCAGTTACACACGATAGATATTTTCTTGATAATGTAGCTGGCTGGATACTTGAGCTCGATAGAGGCGAAGGCATACCCTATCAAGGTAATTATTCTTCTTGGCTTGAACAAAAAACCGCGCGTCTTCAGCAAGAAGAAAAACAACAATCAAACTTAGAAAAAGCCTTAAAAACTGAGCTTGAATGGGTAAGAACTTCGCCTAAAGGGCGCCATGCAAAAAATAAAGCACGCTTACAACGTTTTGAAGAGATGAACTCTAAAGAGTTTCAAAAACGCAATGAAACTAACACTATTTATATTCCTCCAGGCGATCGCTTAGGTGATTTAGTTATTGAAGGCATAAATTTACGCAAAATTTTTGGTGATAGGGTGCTTTTAGATAATTTTAGTTTTCGTCTCCCTAAAGGTGGTGTGCTTGGGATTATTGGGCCAAATGGCGCAGGTAAGTCCACCTTTTTAAAAATGCTTATGCAAGTTGAAAATGTAGATGCTGGGGAAATTCGCATAGGTGATACCGTTAATCTTGGGTTTGTTGATCAAATGCGTGATAGTTTAAATGACTCTAAAACGGTTTTTGAGGAACTCTCAGATGGCCTTGATCTAATTCAAGTAGGAGGATATCAAATTCCATCACGTGCATATGTTAGTAGGTTTAACTTTAAAGGCACAGATCAGCAAAAATTGATCGGCCAACTTTCAGGTGGAGAGCGCAATCGCGTCCATTTAGCCAAATTATTAAAACGCGGAGCTAACGTATTACTTCTAGATGAACCGAGCAATGATTTAGACGTTGAAACCTTGCGCGCTCTTGAAGAAGCTTTATTAAATTACCCAGGATCTGCCGTTGTCGTTTCCCATGATCGATGGTTTTTAGATAGAGTATGCACCCATTTTATGGCATTTGAAGACGATGGTAATGTTGTATTTATTGAAGGCAACTACTCAGACTATGAAGAAGATCGAAAAAAACGTTTAGGTGATGAGGCGAATAGACCAAAACGTGTTAAGTATAAAAAGATAAAGCAATAACATTTGTGAGATATTAATGCAAAAATTTTTGGCAATTTTTATAATATTTATAACGTTAAGTGCTTGTGTGGCGTTTGATGAGTCTACTTATATCGTTGATGATAACGGAGTCAGTCATCACACGGTTCATTACACTTTAGATTACAGAGGTAGATCGAATTTTCCTCAGCAAATTAAACCTACAGGCGCTAGGTTATTTGTATTTGATCCAAAAGCTTATGCTTGGGCAGCATATGATAAAGAAGGAAGAAGGGTTATGACAGGGGCCGCATCAGGCGGTATGGATTATTGTGAGGACATCAAAAAACCTTGCCGCACGGTAACTGGCGATTTTCATATGTACTATAAAAGAGACAAAGATTGCTTTTCTAAAGCTTTTCCCGTAGAAACCGCCGGCGGAGCTAAAATGCCATATTGCATGTACTTTTATCGTGGATATAGTATCCACGCAGGATATCAGATCCCTTATGCAAATAGCAGCCATGGTTGTATTAAAGTCTATCCATCTGCTGCTAAATGGCTTAACGAAGTCTTTATGCAAAAAGGCACTGAAGTTGTCGTCCTTTCTTATGCAGATGAAAACGGCAATGACAAGTCAGACTAAATTAAGGAAGTAACATGTTAGCTAAATTATTTATTTTACTTTTTCTCTGCTTTAATTCTTATGCACTGACCCTTAAAAATATTACCACCGCAATTAAAAGCGAAGAAAGCAGCACCGACCAAGTACTACTTCTAGCAACTGAGCCCAAAGAAGCTAAAGTCTCTTTTGCTAAAGGTATATTTACTGCTGAATTTAAAAATAAAAAAATAACCGGGACCTACCAAGCGTTGCAAGATGGCGCAGGGCTTATTTACCTAGTTGGGCTTGGAAAAACCTCTGAGGGTGAACAAAGATTTTTTAATTCAGTCTACACAGCGATGAAAGTAAACTCTAATGGCAAAGGAATTTATCAATATAAAACAATTATCTCAGGAGAAAACCAAGATATTGTTGTAATTAGCGGTAAAACCGAAATAAAACCAACAGCATGATTTTCTAAAATGCCGCGCAAAATTGTGTATTAAACTAATTTCTGCTACAATAGGCCGCACTTTACTTAAAAAATGAGCAAATATGCGTGAGCCATTTAATTCTCTACTTGAAAGAGATCTAACCCTAGAAACCTTAGTAAGCATTATGCAAGAGCTTGAAAATGAGTTTAAACTCGCTAATGCCGATATGTTGGATCCTAAGCGCAAAAATTCTGAGGATTTAAAACTTAAATTCAGTGAGTTAAGTGAAAGCCTAACCGTGCTGCGAGCCTGTAAAAAAGAGTTGCTTAAAATTAACTATCCTATATCTCTAAGAGAGTTATGTTTAATTATTTTGCATAGTAAAGAGACCCCAGAGGCTGTCAAACTTGCCGCAGCAAAACTTATTAAAGAGATGTTTGCTGATAGCAAGGAAATGTTTGCTAATTTAATTACAGTTTGTCTTGCCCAAAATGATAACCCCTTAAGTTTAATAAATTTAATGAATGACTTAACTTATTTTCAGCTCATCGCCCTCATTGCTGCCTTTTTAGATAACGAGAATGTTGCAAAGAGTGATTTATTAAATAGTAGAATTTTTAATACCTTATTAGAGATCCATTGTGGCATGGATAATAATGACACAAAAGCCGCGCATGAACTTATTAACATTTTAACCAACAATAAGCACAAAGAATTTATCGATTCACTAGCAAATATAAGTGCTGAAATAGATGAGTCAGTAATAGTCGAGCATGACATTATAAACAGACAACGTCTTGCTAACATGACCTTAGCTGGCGAAGGCGCAAGAGAAGTGCAGCATAAATTGCAAAGGTTTAGAGTGCCGCCATTAAATTTAACCAAAGAAAAATGGCAAATTTTGTATGCAATCTTAGGTGACGTTGCTTTATCTTTTGCTTCTATCTACACAGTACTCAGCAAGGAAGAATTACAGCAAATAATTAGTACGTTATCTTTTGATAGCTTATTAAAAATATGCAAATACAGCCATGATCAAAATCCAGAAGCAATGGCTTATTTTATGCAAATTTTTTGGAAAAACCTTAACCATGAGCAAAGAATTTTTTTACAAAATAAATCTTCTGAGAGCTTTTTTTGGCATGTGTTAACCATGCTTGACAGTTTTACTTATAATGAAGTTTTACAAAGCTGTGACCTAGAAAAATTGTCGCCAATTAATATCGGTATTCATAAAACCATTAAGTTAATTGAAGATACAAACAATTTAGAGATAAAAAACAAGCTCAGCGTGCTGTTTTTTAAAAATTTATTCACTACCCAAAAATTTGCCACAGATGAGTTTTATGAATTCAATAGTAATATTTATTCTATATTAAAAAATAATCCTGCGGTGGTGCGCGTTGCAGAGGCTGAGTTAATTGCTTTAGAAGAAAATATAATAAAAATAATTAAAGAAGAGCCATTTAGTTGGAGAAAAGTTGATAGTGAAATGAATAAAGTTCAAGCACAGGCTAATTTTTTAAATCACATAGTTTCATCTCAAGATGTTTCTTTACTTGGCCATGATGCCTATAGCAAAAATGCTTTTGTTATTAGTGAATTATTAAAGCATAAGAATATATCAACGGTGCAAGAGTTTGCCGAATTTTTATTTTCTATCTCAGAATACCATGACGAAGAATATAGAAAACGCATGGTTTTAAGATATATCGTATATGCAACAACCGAAGAATTAGAGAAAAATTTTCCCGTTATTCAAGAATATTTAAAATCAGTACATGGTATAGAAGATCTAGGATCTCAGAATGTAGATGGCGTTGTCTTAAAAGAATATTTATTGCGCCATCCTTTTGTTTTTGCAGCCTATTTTTTAGATAGTGAGCATGAAGAACAGTATTCACTTTTAGTAAAAGTTGCAAGGGAAAAGCCTGCTGCTTTAAAGAAAATTTTCGCACATTTACCCTTGGAGAAAAGGTTAGAGCTGCTTAATACAAACTATGTTAACGGCAATTTTATGCATTTTTTATTAGATAAGCCGATATTATTAAAGCAAATTTTCGAATTAATACCGGCAGAATGCAGATTGTCATTACTTTTAGCAAAAGACCAGTCAAATAAAAACGTGTTTCAGCAAATAAATATGACTATAGATAATACAGCTCAAGTGTGGGAGTCAGTAAAATATCTTTTAGAGTTATTTCCTGAAAATATGCGGTCTAAAGTTATAGAAGCGCAAGATGATGAAGGTAATAAGCTTTTACATAAATTAGTCGAATCTGCTGAAGGTATAAAATATATTTTAGAACTTTACCCTGAACCTCTAAGGTTAAAAGTCGTACAGGAAAAAAATAATTTAGGTGAAAGCCTTGTGTATCTTGCAAAGTATAAACTTTTGCCATTGAAACAAATATTAGAATTACTGCCAGCAGAAAAAAGGCTGCAAGCTTTAAGAACCAAGGATAGATCTGGAAAAACTATATTGCATACTTATCATTTATTTATGGACGATAAACATTTTACTGAGATTTTAAGCCTACTCCCAGCAAAAGATAGAGCGCAAGCCTTATTGCTAAAATCTGACAAAGGTGAACCTGTACTATTTAGAGCTATAGAAGACCTTGATTTTATAAGCGCACTTATGAGTTTATTCTCGCTAGAGGAAATGCTTAATATTTTACTAGAAGCAAAAAATAAGCAGGGTGAGAACTTGCTCCACGAAATTATGCACTGGCATAACTCTGGCGTTCTTAATACAACGCTTCCAAAGGATGTTTGGCTTAAACTTGCCCGTGCAAGAGATAATAAAAGTCAAACCCTTCTCCATAAAGCAGCGCTTTACTCTAAGTCAAATGATTTTAACAGAATATTAGACTACTACCCTAGAGAAGAGAGATTAAATGAGGTGCGCAAAAAAGATAACTCGGGACAAAATGTCCTGCACCTTGCTGCAGCTACAAGTGACTCCGCAAAAGATATTTTATATCTTTACAATGACGGCGATAGAGTAAAAGCCTTACAGGAAAAGGATAGTTCTGGTAGAAGTGTTCTGCAGTTAGCAGCTGCTAACAAATCTTATGTAGACTTACAGGATCTACTAGACTTTTTTCAAGGCAAAGCACTTAAAGTCGTACAGGAAAAAAATAATCAAGGTCAAACTTTGCTGCATCTAGCAACAGTAAATCATACATCTCTTAAACGTATCTTAGAACTTTACAATACTAAAGATGAAAAGCTTAACGCCCTTAATAATAAAGATAAATGTGGTCAAACCGTAATACATCTAGCAGCGGCAAATTTTGATTCTTTAAAGCTAATTTTAGATCTATACTCTGATTATGAAGCGCAACTTTTAGCAATTTTGCAAAAAGATAATTCTGGTCAAACTGCTCTTTTTAAAGTGAACGGAGACTCTAGAGCTTTAAAGCTTATGTTGGATCTTTTACCCGAAAAAGATAAAGCTAAAATTATTCAAGAAAAGGATAATGCTGGTAAAACTATATTTCATAAGGCTGTTGAATATTCTTCCAGCTCATTTGATATTCTTCGTTTGTTACCACCTAAAGCTAGATTGCAATTGATGCTTGAAAAGGATAATTCTGGGCAAATGGCGCTCCATGGAGCGGCAAAAACCTCAACTTTACCAGAGTTAATGGCGCTATTGCCAAAGGAAGATATTCTTAGAGTCCTCCAAGAAAAAGACAAAAATGGCCAAACACCGCTGCATATTTTTGCGGCAAACAGGCAAGAATTATTACGGCTCTTAGAATTTTACCCCGCAGATCTCCGTAAAGCTGCTCTTTTGGAAAAAGATAATTCTGGCGCTAATGTGCTGCACCATGTCGCAAATTCTACCTACTTATCAACAGTTTTAACTACATTTTTTCGCGAAGATATACCTAAAATTCTGCAGGAAAAAGATAACTTCGGCCAGACAGTTTTGCATTTTGCGACAAAAGATCAATTTGCGTTTAAGTATCTTTTAGCGTTTTATGCTGATGATAGAAAAAAACTTCAAGCTCTGCAGGAAAAAACGAGCCTTGGCCAAACGGCCTTGCATTTAGCTGCTGAAAGTCCTGAGGTTTTAATCCAAATTTTAAATTTATATCCTAAAGAGGATAGGCTTAATGCGATGCTATTAAAAGATAATTCGGGTAAATCTGCGCTGCAATTAGCCGCAAAAGATAAGGATAAATTAAAACAAATTTGTAGATTTTTATTTACCGAAAGTGCTATGCAAGTAGCTCAAGACAGTTGCGATGATTTGCCTCTAATCACTAACTTTAAAATACTCTTAGATGCTTTTGATAAATATAGCTTAAACTTAGCAAGCAATCATATATTAGAAGATGTTAATAGCCTAAAAGAAGATCTTAAGTTACAGCTGTTAGTATATACCTATACTAAAAATACCCAATTTTTTCAAGAATCATGTAACGCTTGCATAATGCGCGCAAAAGCTGGCGCACAAGATTCAGTTGCTAATTTTTTAACGAGTTTTAATAAATTACTAGTTAAGGTATTTACTGAAAGTGATATAAGCGAAACCTCGGGCTGCCTAGCGTTTTTCTCTAAAACTTTAGATAGAGCTACACTTATGCAGAAGATTGATAAAGTTTTTACTAAGAAATATCCGTCTATGACGGAACATGCGGTCGCATTTAAACTATGAAAAGGCTGCCTACGCTTAAGCAACTCACTTATCTATTAGCGTTGCATGAACATCAACACTTTGGTCGTGCTGCAAAAGCTTGTTTTGTTGAGCAACCCACATTAAGTACAGCTATTGTGGATTTGGAGGAATCTTTAGGTGTTTCACTGCTTGAGCGTGAACATAAAGTATTTCAATTTACTTCTATTGGTGAAGAGGTAGTTAAACAAGCGTATGAGGTTATTAATCAGGCTGCTTCTTTGGTTGATTATGTAAAGGCCTATGGGCATTGGATGCAGGGCGATTTACATCTCGCTTGTATTCCTACCATAGCGCCTTTCGTTATGGTTGATATAATTGCAGCTTTACAGCAAGTTTACCCGCAGTTAAACATTATTTGGCATGAAGAAACCACTGTAAACTCACTAACTCTGCTTAAAAATAGAGAAGTGGATTTTGTGCTCCTTGCGTTGCCTTATGCGCTTGATGGAATAAATTTTTCGATCCTTAAGTCAGATCCATTTTATTTAGTTTGCGCAAAAGATAAAATGTACCTTTATGATGAAAAAGAGGTTTATTCCTGGCCCAAAGAATCAATAATTCTTTTAAATGAGGTCAATTGTTTAAGTGATCAAATTATGCACGCTTGTCCTTTTGAGAAGGAGAATACCGTAGATCCAATTCGCACAGTTAGTCTTTATACGCTTTTGCAATTAGTAAAAGGACAAAAAAAAGCCACCTTATTACCTGAAATTGCTATTCAAAAAGGTATATTAGATGGATTAGGCTTAGTCCACAAAAGGCTTCCATGTCTTATGTCAGCAAAGAGAGAAATTGCATTAGTATGGAGAAAATCCGATAAACGTAATGAACTTTTTACCGAGCTTGGCGGGTTAATTAGCGGTAGTATTGGTTAGCTATTTGGTTAAGCGTTTAATCAAATTAGCATGTTCTGGGTATTCGTTTATTAGCATTTGTTGATTGGCTAATTCAAAGTCATTATAGTCAAAACCTGGGGCAACAAAGCAGCTTATTAAAGTAAAAGAGGATTTATCATTAATTTCTGCGGCAAACCACTCATTAGCAGAAATCGTTACCTGATAGGTTGGATTTTGTGGATCCCCTAAAATAATTTCCTTAAGTGCTCCATTCTTATCAATAACATACAGGGTAAGCGGACTACCATAATTATATGCCCAAATTTCATCTGACTTTAAGCGATGAAATGCCGAAAAATCATTACCTTCAAGTAAATAATAAATTGCGCTCGCTATTTGGCGCTCATTATTGGCATTATTGCCGGCTACTTTATATTTTGACTCATAGACCCTTCTAAAAGCCCCGCCTTCTATATGTTTTTCTAAATTTAATTTCTGAATTAAGTCACTTGCGGCAAGCTGGGTAGATGTTTGAGGGTTTTGCATATAAATAGCCTTCTAATTGTTAGATTAATATACTAAACGCACATGAATTTTCAGGTTTTTCGTGAACGCGCTAGCGTCATTATAACTCATCATTATAAATAAACGATATATAGCTAGCTGTAGCTCCGGTGATAAAAAAACCTCCAATTGTGTCTATAATAAACAATAGAATATGATGAACAGTGGAGGTCTATGGGTAAGATATTAATCAATAAAAAGCTACTAGCCCATATTCATAACGATCCATTTTTATTAGGCAGCCATCAATTACAAGGATCTTCATTTGTCGAAACTATAGGATATTTAAATCAATACCTTGCGGCTAATCATGACATGTCACTAGATGAGGATGTAGTTAAACTTCAAAGTGAATGCACTCAATTAGCTGCATATGAAGAATCACTCCAAGACCCCAAATTACACGATCGCATTTATCAAGATATTTTAAATTTACCGCAAGGTAAATCGCTATTCATGCCGGGCGGTTGGGTGTTAGAAAACAAATCTGGCCATGCCATGATTTATGAATTTAAATATGATAAAACTGGGGCATTACAATTTTGTATTTATAATTCAGGCACTGGACTGAACTACCATCATAGCCGCTCTGCAACTGATAAAACTCTATATAATCCAATCTTGACTTACACTATCCCGCATGAAAAAGTTAAAGATCCCACATTTGCGTTATTTATTAAACAACTTCTCGACCCCCAAAGAAGGTGCAATACGCTCGCTGAAGCAAATAGAAATGCCGAGTATTTATACGAAAATGTCTTCCCAAGCTTATTAAATTGGGGCGGAGTACAAGTAGATGCGTCTCCTAATGATGGATATCAGGCATTCACAGCTGGTCAAATTGCTGGAACCTGTGCAGAGCGGTCTTTACATCAACTATTAAAAACTCGATTTAAGTCATTAGATGCATACCGAAAATTTATTTACGGATTTAAAGCGCATGCTTTAGATGACTATTTCACAACCCTGAAAAAAGACAATCCTGATTTATTAGCGGATCCTATCGTACAAAGCCAAATTAAAAAAGCCATTCGTCATACGCTGCGATTACTCAATTTAAAAAAAGAAAATGACCCCCAAACAAATTTGTTTTCAACGCAGCAAAGAAAACAAGATGTGCAAAAATTAACTGGTTACCTGCAAGAACTAAAAAAGTGCGTCGCCACACCCCAAAAAAAACATGATGATGAAGCTGATGATGATTTAATCGAACTAGCTAAGCAGGCTTTTACGCCCTTAGTACATGCCCCTTTTAAAAAACGGTCTAGTGGCTTTCATCTTCCTACACTTCCGCATGTACCTAAAAGCCTGTCTCTATTTGAAAAAATAAAACTTGTATCCAAGTATTATACAGATAATCCAAAGATGCATCCAAAAGCCATGCCAGAAGGATTGAATTTAGTTGAGCAAATGAAATGGCTAACCAATAACATTGATTTTACCAATCCTGTGGAAAGCTGCGTACAATTAGAGCACTTTTTTCTCAGTATGTCATTACCTAAAAATTATCAGGATCCACTTAACGACGCCTATAAAGAGATGTTAAAAGATCCAGAGAAAACTTTAGAATTTTATAATTTGTTAAAGAAGTTACAATCAATTTACTTTGATTCTTATATTAAGTTAACTGGCGATTCTATTCCAACTCATAAAAGTCTCTTGGTTAAGGGTAGCATTTCTAGCCTAATTAATTATTTAAATTTCCACTCTCCCACTAAAAATACTCTCCCATATGTCTTTCAAAACTATACTCAATCGATCTGTCGACGGTATTATGACAGTGTTGATCTTGGAACACGCGATCCCTTGGCAGATGAACGTTTCCTGGAATTACAAGCATTAGAATCCACTAAACATGCTTACCCAGATACAAATCGTTCGCTAATCAATCATTATCAGCATCTGTTAGAAACGTACGGCGCTCCATTCATTAAAGAACTTACAGAAGCTTATGAAAAAAAAATTAGTGAAGACCAGAAGAAAAATTTATTTAATAAAAAAGCTTCTAGAAAGGAAGATGATATCCATAAAAACTTAAGAGGAAAAAATTGGGATTATAGAGCGCTTTATTATTTTACAACCGAGTTATTTACTAAGCAACATATGTTCTTAAGTGATGATGAAAAGCGTATATGCGATGTCTTGTGCCCTATATTTGAACTGCAAAAAACCATGGAATTGACAATAAATGACTACCAAGACTTGCGCTCTTACGAAAGAGATTATCGGACTCCCCAATTCCGCTGGGTTTCTTATCACTCTGATGAATCGTCAGATGAATCGTCAGATGTGATTATGGAGTTGTATCCAGTTTATTACAAGATCCCCGACTATGAGCCGCCTTCTGGCTTAGAGAACAGCAAAACTGCAAAAGATATACTTCAAATACTTAACTTAAACGCTAACAACAAGCAATCAGATAATGATGTCATTGATCTTTACTCGACCAAAGAAGTTGATAAAAACACACGCACTGAGCTAAATTCTCTGAACTATCTGCGCCACAATTCTGCCAGCCAACTCCAACTCATGCTTGATTATTTTAAGAAGCATATGAGTAAATTGGCTCAAAAGAATATGCAAGTTTATTTTGAAAAAAATTTATTTCAGCCTGGTTTATTATTTGATTGCCTTAGATCAGAAAGATCTGATGCATTTTTAAAACAATTTGATGATTTTATTCAATATGGTATCCAATATTTAGCTGTCGATGGCGAAATAGAGAAGAATGCCCTCTTTTTAATTCGGATGGCTTATGAGGTCAATGTTTATGCCAGTCAGCAGATGCCGCAAAAATTTGCTAGCAGAATTCCTTTATTTTATGAGCAAATAAATCAATTACTAAAAAAAACGAGTGATATTAATACGCGTTATAAACTAAAAGAATATATCGCGTTACTTGGGGCCAGTGGGCATTTGCCTTTAACAGATGAAGATACATTAGCAGAGGTCACGGAGGCAATCTTCCAAACGCAAAAATCACATCAAGAATTTAATCTTGAAACTTCTTACCGCAGAATATGCGAAGAACATAAAACAAGGACGCGCTTAAGTGCGGCAAATATGCAGCAGCGTTTCTCAATACCATTGTTTAAATCTCTATTTAAAAACCTGGGTATAACGTTTCCTAATGTTCCTACACACTTGGTGAATCAACACCCAGTCTATCAAATTGTCTCGAGTTTAAGTTCGGAAGTATTGTTCACTGTGGACTTGAACCAGGGCTTTATTTATAACCGTGATGGCATGGCATTAATAAATACCCCGCTGAGCTTTATAAACTCTCCAGTTTTCGCGAGTATGGGGCTTACCGCTCCAAAACAGTGTTTTTTAATGAAAAATCCTAAACGCTTACAATTTGATTTTGAAGGTGTAACTTTGCAATTTTTTATGGATAGTACAACAACTGTTCAAGCAAAATGGGGAGATGAGAAAACCTGGTATCAATTGGTTGCCTCAACTAAGGAACAAGCAGCGCAATTAGGATTAGCAAGCGATGCTGTTCTTACGTCTTCACCTTTCCCATTATTACTGAAAAATAAAAACACATTGACATTTATAAGTGAGGACGATAAAACTATTCGCTTCACAACTAATAAAGGCAAGATAGCCTACGAGGGTCGTAAAACCCATTATAATGATAATCATTCTAGTCAATACAATCAATCAGGATTTATCATCGAAGCACTGGACAAAAAAGGCAGATCCTTGTGTTTTCATCCACCCGATTTCTTAAAACGACTCACGGCATTTGAAGCACCCAAGTTTATCCAAACTTATAGTAAATTTGATAAAACCACGCAAAAAGAGCACGATTATTCGGTAGAATTTTATCGGTATGGCTTAACTCTAAGCGTATCAGACACATCAATGAATCTCCAATATCAAGAAGATGGGAAGACTTATAATCTGGTCGAAAAACAAACTGCATTGGGTGATGGAGTTGCCCATCTGATTGTTGAAAATGCAACGGAGTGTCGCTGTTTATTACCAGTATTACGCTTCATCCAAACCAACACTCCCGATGATAGACGCGAGTATTATCGAATGAAACAAGATCTAACCGATGAAATTAGCCAAGAAAATATTCCGCAAGATAAGCGCAGAGAACTAGCTTTTACCTATGATAAAACAGAAAGCTACTTATCTATCAAGATGATAAATGGCCAACCAGTACCTGAAACACCCGCTCAAGCGCTCTATCTGTGTTATCTATATCTCGGCACCAATCATCCCAAAAAAGCCTGGAAAATGCTTGAATATTGTCAAAAAAACTTAGGCGGCCTCAGTGGATCTAAAGAAGAATACAAGTATCTTCAATGGATTATGAATGAACTACCTCACGTCAATAAAACAACTGATAAGCGTAAAATTCTTGCAACACCCCAATTAATTTCCTGCAAGCTCAAAACCCTGTCGCTCTTCACTGACTTTGCGGCCCAGCAGAGCGCAAGTGTCGCAAATGATGATCCATCATTCATATCTCTGCATATCACATCACTCTATCGTTCATTACAAACCATGCGTCCTCATTTACCTGTGCAGTTTCAATTAAGTGATGATGAAACAATGAGTTTGTTGGACTTTTATCATAATCACAATGGCGATAATCCTGTAGGAGCAATGGGATACGAATGGATTCAACTAAAGCTACGCCTTTTAAAAAAAGAGTGGGTAATTTTGAATGCAAAAAAAGAAAGCTCATCAATAACACAGTTTGAACTAAATAGATTACAAGATATTAAAGATTTTTTGGACAAATATACTGCAGTTGCAAAAGTAGAATCTAAATTAAGCTATAGACCCCTCGATTTAAAACTGGATCTCAAAGAAACTCAGAAATATTTGCAACAGCTATTTAAGGGCAGACATTTTAAACCTGATAAATCCATTACAGAAAAGCAATTCACCGAATTGAATCTAACCCCATTTTCCTCATTGAATTTGTTCGAAAACAATCTAGATATACTGTTAAACCTTGTTCATGGAAAATTACCAAAATCAGTTTTTAATAAGTTCCAGACTATTTTACAATCATCACTCATAAATTTAGAAGGGAGGGAATTGTCCGAATCAGAGAAAAAAAAGAGGTCTATTTGCATGTTGCTTTATCGGATGAGTTGCACCGATCTGAGAAAAGTAACATTGGACGATTTATTTAGTATGAAAATTGACTCTGTTTTTGAAAACCTTGTCACAGGAGATACTATTCTAATCCCAGAACTAGAGGATACCACCTCAGGGATCTTGGCAAAAACATATGATTTATGGAAAGCAACACCGCCACAACCTCGCTCAATTCCGCCTGCGTTTGATAGAACACAACTACATCTGGTGCAACTTTATCAGGATAATGTTGAGCTCGATGCATATTCTAAAACCTGGCATAACTTGGAAAAACAATTTATTCAAGGAGAGGACAGTACAAGCAAAACTAACCAAGCTATGGGACAAATGAAATATCAAGCCATGGAAGCCATGAAGAGTCTTGCTCAAGAAACCTTTGGAGAAGAAAAATCAAGAGCCCTTTTAACGACCTACATTCAGCAAACTCTGGCTAATTTGCAAACCTCTCAAGCTGCATTGGAAAAAGAATTGCTTGACGCTGCTAATCAAATGTTGACCGAAGATGATGGTACAGAACAATGGGAGCTAGAACGAGCAGCCAAATTAAGATCTCATTTGGATATTCAAGCACTTTTAACTTTATATTTCCAAAATGACATGGTTCGATACAAGGAAGCAACAGGTCTCGATCATAAGGCCATTTTGAAGTTGCACCATGGTTTAGCACAATATGTTAACAATGGGTTAAACGTACAACACTGTCAGCGGATCCAAGAAAAACTCCAGCATGTAAACAAAGCACTCCACACCAGTGAAGAAAAGAATGCCATTTTCCAACTCGCACGCACGGTCTTTGCAAAGAATATGGTCGATGTACTGGAAGACCCAGCGATTAGTGTCTTTCAGCTTAATGAAAACATTTTGCTTAGGCCGCAACAAAAAGAAGCCATTGATCATCTGTTGAATGTCTCGCCAACAACTGAGACTTACAGCGAAGCAGTTGAACGCCTTATAATGGGTGGCGGAAAATCTAAAGTCCTATTACCTACTCTTGCGCAAAAAAAGGCAACAGGTACAAACTTGGTGATCCTGGAAGTCCCACCTGCTTTACTCAATACTAATTTTAAAGATCTACAGGTCACATCCGCACGGTTATATCATCAAAAAGCTTATAAATTCGAATTTGATCGTAATGGAGACAGCAGTGCTAAGCGACTTGAAGAAATATTCAATCAGTTTAATCGCGTCATGTTAAATAAAGGGTACATTGTTACAACAGGCAATGCATTGCAATCCCTTGAGCTAAAATTTATCGAGCTACTGGCTATGGATCCTTCCCAACGAGATACAGAGTGGAGAAACCAAGTGAAATGGGCTGATAGGCTGCTTTCGTTATTAAGAAATCGCGGCGATCTTATTATTGATGAAGTGCACCAAAGCCTATCGGTAAGAAACAAACTCAATTATAACATGGGTGAAAAAACCGTTCCTTCGGCAAAAGTTTTAAAAAGATGTATTAAACTCTATCAGTTTATCGAGCTCACCAACTTGGACATTGGCAAAGTTCCAGCCACTACCCTATTAACATCTAATCAGCCTGTTGCGGATAAAAATCAGATCCAAACTGCATTGCACAAATTAACTTCGCTTTTAGTGACGCATATTGACAGCCCTTTAGTGGCCATAATTAAAACGGCTAAACTTAATTATCCAAATATCCAAGAAGAAATTGAATGTTATTTAAAGGATGAAGGGAGTGCAATACCTGAATTTATTCTGCAAGCACCGCATGATGTTCAAGAGTTGTTAGCTCTATATAAGGAACAATTGAATCATTTGTTACCATATACATTAAACCGAAAACATGGTGAACAATATGGGCCTTCGCAAAATCCTACGATGGGCGCTGGAATGCGGGCGCTTTCTATTCCTTATCATGCGAGTAATGTACCAAGTGAAGGTTCGCGCTTTGAAAATGAATTAGAAGAAATAAATTATTCAATTCAATCAATGTTAATCACTGGTATTTCTCTCGAGTTATTGCAAGAGTATGTGAAAAAACAGCAAACTCTGGCACGAGAAGAACTTTTACGCAGTCACGGTACTTCTCTTGACGATACAGAAACAGCAAAGCAATTTAATGCTTTACTGCGTCAACAAGGTTTATCCATCACGCTGAATACTATTCGTTTAGATGATGAAAAAACGCTTATTCAGCTACATAAAGCCTTACAGCACTATTCCCCATTAATTTTTAGAGTTTTGGAAACACAAGTTTTGAGCAATATGCAAATTGATCCTTGTATTTTACACAATGATGCCATTAACCATGTGGATATTGTGCATTCATGTCAAGGCTTATCAGGCACGCCAGGAAATTACCGCACTTATCATCAGCGTTTAAGTCATGATCCTAACGCAACGCTAGGCATGGATGAATACATCATACATAGCATTGCAGCCAAAACTCCGCATATTAGCGGATTGGATTTTACCAACACACGCGCCTTCATTAGTTCTTTACTCTGTGATTCTAAACCTAACCGACGCGCAATCATTGATGTTGGGGCACGCTTTAAGGGAATTGATAATCTTGAAGTAGTTAAAGAAATATCACGCGAACTCATGAAAAACAAACAGCCCATTAAATACGTTATATTTTTTCATAATAATGTATTAAGTGCTTGGAATACTCAGGAAGATGATAAGCAGATCCCCATTGTGTTAGGCACCTCTGATCCAACCGTCATTTCCCAGAAACTGAGGTGTACGCCTAATGAATGCTTCACCTTTTATGATCAGTCCCATACCATCGGAACAGATATTGCTCAGTCAAACGAAGCTTCGGCTTTGGTTTTAATCGATCAAGATACCCAGCTGCAAAACTTTTTACAAGCTAGCTTAAGGATGCGCGGTATTTTGGAGGGCAGTCAACAACTTGATATCGTAGTCCCGCAAACAATGGAAAATCATGATATACATGCATTAATTGATCTCATGAAAAAAAACGAACAAGACCAACTCATCAGAGATAATTATGAAGCAGCTTATGCAAAACTCTCAGGCTTAATTAGAAATGATTTAATGAAACGCTTACTTAATATATCGGGACCTGATGCCGCGCAAGAAAAAGCTGCATTACTTGCGAAATACAAACACTATTTTGTTGAAGAAAAAGCTACTGATTTATTTGAAAAATATGGAGGATTAAGTCAGGAAAGAAAAACAAAGGACTTGCTCGAGTTACAGCAAAAAAAATTATTGGCTGAGTGGAAGTCCTTAGTAGGCCCTCTTGATGATGTTGAAATAAACAAAATGGAAGAAACAATGGCATTAATCATTACAGAAGCCTCTCGAGAAAACGTTTGTTTACCGCTGCAAAAAGTCTCTGCAACTCCAATGAGTCGACAGGTTGAAGTACAAAAGCAAGTTGAAAAACACACGCAAAAAGAGGTAAAAATACAAGTACAATATACTACGAAAGCGCAAATACCTGAACCATACATCTCTTGGGGTACTTATGGGTTCACTCCTAATGGACAAGCTCGCTTAATGACGAAAACATTAACGGAAATTTGTCGTAATGGGGCAAGCGGCTTCACTCCTCAATTTGACGATAACATTGTGGCCACACAAAATTTTTATAGAACAAACACTGGATCACTAACAGATCCTTTCATTGGTCCTTATCTAAAACCAGTCTTTGGTTTACTATTTGAGTCAAATCCGCTTAAATGTACCCTGTTATCACAACAAGAATTCGCTGAATTAGAAAAAAAACTTGGGCCAAATCAATGGATCACTACTACACAACATACACTCTTAGCAGGCACACCTTTGCCTGGTATTACCCAAGATAAAGCATATCAACGAATTATTGAACAGGTGAGATACTTTAATGGCGAGATTAATTTGTTACTTGAAGACCCAGAGCAATTAGCCTGGCTTAAAGAAGAGACAAAAGAAAAACTGGATTATCTAGCAAATACTATCAGTGCCTGTCATGATACTAATGATGACGAACTTGACATGCTAAGGACTGCACTAGATAAGGTGGCTCCAGCTACTATGCTCGAAACCAAAGCTGATAATCTTCCTATAAATACCCCGCCAAATAGACCATAAGCAGTTAGGGCCCGATTCTTGTGGGTTTTAGCCAAATAATACTGTAAATTAATTTGTTTTTATGTTAACATTTTAAGACTTTATTTAAAAAAACATGCAACTATTTTAAGCTAGGGTTACAGAATGCCAGGCCAAGCAGACGAAAACGCTAAAGTAAAGCAAAGAAATTTGCGCGAAATTCAGAGCAAAATCAAGGAGTTACGTTCAGAGATTTCAGGCTTTATTACTCAATTTCAAGCAGTAGTAGTAAGGGAAAATTGCGCTGATGAGGCCAGTTATCGGGAATTATTTCAGAGCATAAACTCATTTTGTGAAAAATTTGGCCAGCCTAAGATTGCTGAATCATCCATGGGTGATTCTAAATCTATCGAACTTTTTCTTAAGGCTACCTTTAAAGACGCGATTTTAACCACCTTTTACTCAGGCTTGAGTTTCATTGCGGATATTAATACGGCGATTGATTCGCAAGATCAAGTTACCAACACACCACTTAGGAATTTGAATTTTTATTTGGATGCATTCAACTCGACTTGGTTTAAGGAAAAATTCTATCCAGGATCACCTGCAATGCTAGTGTCTGTCGGGATATCCGCCATATCTTTTGTTTATTATGTAACCGATAAAAAGCAAAAGGATAAACAATGTGAACTTAATTCTTCTTCGATTTACTTATTAGAAAGTCTAAGTAAGCATAATGCTGAGCTTGATGAAAATGAAAAGAAAGTGTTAATAAGGCATTTTAACGTAGTTAACTCTAAATATTTATTGCAGCATTTTGCTTATATGCTTGCCGCAATTGATTTAGATATTACAGACTCTCTTCAGGCAAAAAAAAAGCAAGAAAGCCTTTTTAATCGCATGCAAAATAGCCGGGTGATGAAATTTATTACTCCTATTTGGGGCGCTATTGGGATGTACTCTATGGGCTATTGGATAGTTGGTATGACGACAGGGTATGCCTTTGGGGTTGGGTTAGGCGGCGCAATTATGGTATTGGGACCAGGCCTTATGTTTGGGTTACCCGCCATTATTCCTCTACTTTTCTTAGCATTTTATGGGGGTCTTAAGTTATATCAATACATACAAGAACGTAAAGTTGCCAAAACAATTACAAGTAATGTAAAAGAAGTCGAAATAGACGTTATAAAGCAAAAATTAGCTATGCAAGAAGATCTAAGCGTGCTTGAAAAAGCTCATTTAGAGACTTACATAGAAACCCAGGCTTTTGTTTATAAAAGAAAATTATCTAATTTAACAACGAGTCATCCTGAATTAGCAGTTAAAGCGTTACCTTGCCAAGATCTAAGTAATACCGAAAAAAAAGATATAGAGCCTAAAGCCATTAGTAACCTAAGGCGCGCAACTTTTAAGCGTGTATTTTTTGGAACTTTGTTTGGGTTTCTTTCAGGCTACATGATAACGCAGTTTGCGTTTGGTCCAATTTTAGACGCATTAGACTTTGTGGGCAAAAGTAATCAAGCTTCACCTATATTAGGTACTCTAGGCAATGTATTTTACGTTGCCGTACTTGCAGCTTCACTTATAATGGCAGTTGTTTATGCTACCGTGCGAGGTGTCAATGCCGCAGCTCTTTGTAAAGAAGATGAAACTAAAATTCAGTCTTTAGATAAAAAAGATGACGAGTTGCAAGAAAAATCTTTTTTTAGACGATTTAATGATAAATTAAGCAAAGCAAGCGAACAAATATTAGCAATAAGTGATGAAGCATCTCGTACCAAGAGAAAAAAGCTAAGCAAAATCGAGTTAATTAATAATCTCTATACGCAATTACTGCTCGCGCGCAAAAAGTGTACTAAGTTAGAAAAAGAAGTAGATCAATTATTGCAGCAAAACAATCAGTATCCCTCATTAGCAAGACTTGATCCTGCTACATATAATCCTGCCATTAACTTTCCAGGCGCTGATAATGATGAGTTTTACCGCAGCTGTCAGTTAAAGCCTTCTAAATGGCAGAAATTTAAAAATGTGCTGAGTGTTGTCTTACCAGGGCTAGATGGTTGGGGCACAGGGATGTATATAATGAGAAGCATTATTCCCTTACTCACTATTGTAGGTATTGCGGTTTCAGCAGCAACAGGCGGCATTGCCTTACCTATTTGCCTCGGAATTGGCCTTCTGCTTGGCGTAACAATAGGTTCCATGAAAAGCTATCGAAGCTACATGGAGCAAGAAGTAGCTCGCGATAGGACATTTCTTAGTGACATTGAAAGTAGAACAAATTCAATTAACTTAGAGTTGGAGCTAAAAACACAACAAGATCAGTATTTGACTGCGAGCAAAGCGTATTTGACTGATAGATTAAAGAACAAACCACCAGAATCTACAGTTTTAGCATTTCCCAACAAAAATTCTCGCCCAGAATGCTTAATAACTAGAAAGGGAGCTAGTAAATTTTCGTTATGCTGATTTCATAGGCATTACTCATCAATGCCAGGGCTGTCCCGTCTTAATAAATCATAAAAGCTCCCTTCTCCCGCTTGCGGGAGAAGGGTTGGGGATGAGGGTGGTTTAAAATAAATTGACAT
>MHBC01000018.1 GCA_001804735.1 Legionellales bacterium RIFCSPHIGHO2_12_FULL_37_14
GCAAACCTCTTCCGGGTTCGTGTTGCGGCGCCAGTATCATATAAGATCAGCTATTAACCGAGGCAATTCATGAATAAGGTAAAATGGGACAGATAAAATGTTATCTACGTAAGAGAGATAATTTTGCGAGATGCAGATCCCTAGTTTTGTGTGTGGATGCTCTTTTAAAAATACATATAGTGATTTAAGACGTCCAGTTTTACCTGCTTTTACTTCTATTGGATAAATATTAGATCCAATGGAAATAATATAATCCACTTCAGCTTGACTGCCTTTTTTATCTCTTTCCCAATAAAAAAGTGCAGGGGTTTCATAAGACTTATGATAAGCCATCAATTCTTGTCCTACAAATTGCTCTGCTAAGCTACCTTGGTTTATTAAAATAAGCTCTTCAGTAAGTAAGGTTGATGCATCAATTCCTAAAGCATGCTTTGCTAGGCCTATATCTAAAAATAATAACTTAAATTTTTTCTCATTTGCGCCTAGCGCTAATGGCAAGCCATTAGCGCTAGTATGATACACATTATGGATAATACCTGCTTTGGTTAACATTCTTAAAGCAGGTTTAAAATCGCGCGCTGGAGTATCAGGATCTATATCTACATATTTGAAATGTTTTGCAATTAGGCCTGGGGCTTTCACAAAACATTTTTCCAGAATATCTGTGTTGATTTTCTGCCTATATTTTGCAAGATCGCGTTGATAGTACTCTAAAATACTTGCATGAATTTTATCACACCCAAGAAATTGTTTAGTTTGCAGGTAATAATCTATGACCTCAGGCATGCCTCCTAAAATAAAATACTCGCGACATTTTTCTAACAAATGAGTGTGTATAGCAATATTTATATCTTCTTTAAGGGTTACAGATGATAAGTATTCAAGAAGCTTATCTTCTTTGCTGGCAAGTAAATATTCATACCACGAGCAAGGTTTCATAAAGATGGACTGAACGCGCCCCACTGGCTGTGAATAATTTTCATCATTAATAACAAACTCCAAAAATGAACCAGCTCCAATAATATGCAGGTCAGGCATTTTTTCTTTGAAATAACGTAAAGCCATGATGGCTTTAGGACATTGCTGAATTTCATCTAAAAATAGCAAGCATTTTTCCGGCACAATATCTTTATTTGTAAGCAAAGAAATAGCGCGAATGATTTTATCTGGCTCAAGGCTGGCAAAACATGGTATAAAACGCGGCTCTAACTCAAAATTTATCGTAATAAGCAGCTCAAAATTAGCTTTTCCAAACTTTTCAACAATATAGCTTTTTCCAACTTGACGCGCACCTCGAATTAATAAAGGCTTGCGATTTACTTCTGTTTTCCATGCTAGTAAATCTTTTTCAATTGCCCTGAACATTATACACCCCATATTAAAAGCATATATGTATATTATACAGGGTTATTATATTCAAAGTCGAATTTTTTTACCTAAACGCAGGAAAAATAGTTTAATTAATGCTTTGCATCCAAGAAAAATGCTGATATTATGCGACCTTTTCAACAAAGAGAAGCATATATGCCAAATTTTAGACAACTTACCGCCGCAGATCAATTGCAAATTAGACAACTCGAATTATCTAATACCCAAGGATTAATAGATGAGTTTCACAATTCTAACCTAGCTAACCTAAGAGCTGTACCTTTATTATTAAACCCTAAAAAATACCGCGCCAAGTCTACACCAAACTTTAGATTATATTCAGTTAAGCAACTAACCTCTTTAGCTAATGAAAACTTTTTACTTGAAGATCCAGAAGTTTTATTTCCTGAATATAAAATTCGCTATGTGGTGAATATGGATGGGATATTATTACTTGCAAGATCTGGCGAAATAAACGAGCAAATGATCGCGCATTATCAAATGATTTCTCCTAATGATTATACAGAGGCTGCAAGTTTAGCTGCAGGTTATATAATTTTTACGAAAAATAATATCCTGGGAAATTTTGAAATTAGTGGTATTGATTTAGATGCTAAGGGTTATCGTTTTCCTTTAGCCGCAATCTGCCATCCGCTTAATATTCTTGCGCACTCTAGTGCGCGTGCGCTCATGAAACCATCTATTAATGTTGGGCAACGTTGCGCATCTTCTTCGCAAGACGACAATGCTGCGCTGCGCATTAATTTAGCGGACTTTATGCAAAATTTTGCCATGCACGTTGTCATTCAGCCAAATTATATCGACAGTATAATTAATAACCATCAAGAGCTATATAGAAGCAGTCTTGTTAGTAGAACGCTTTTTCAAGCTCAAGATACAGACTCAGATTCTGATAGTTATAATCTTGAGGTTTATGAAGAAAATAGACCCTAGAAACATCCCTCCCTACGCTTTGGAATGACGTAGGGAGTTACGCAAAATTTCAAAGATGTACTACAATTGAATTAATTACATTAATTCAATTAAATATTATGAAAAATATATCATTAGTGCGTTTTGGGATTTTTCTCTTACTGGCTTTAAATATATCTTTAAGTTATGCGCTGCAGTTAACAATAACAAATAGTGATGTTACCCAAAATTTATACCGCGGTTTTTTTGGCCCTGCTGGTGTGCCAACTGACTTTTATGTTCCTGACAGCGTTACTAATCCTGATGTTGCAGGAGGTATATTAATTCCATTTAATGGCTGGGAAGCGCAAATCACCCCAGGCTCTCTATATGCTGCATTAGTAATAACTCCTACGGGTTCTCCTGCTGCATGTACCTTTCAAAGCATGGCTCAATATCCCCAAAGTATATTTGCTGTTGATGTTAGTAATAGTAAACTTGTGCTTAACCCTGATATTCCACGAGAATATTTTAATCCTGCAAATGATAAGCCTCCTTTAACTCCTCTAACTTGTTCGGCAAGTGTTAAAGCCGTAGCCTTTGTCAATGGAGTAAAACAAGAATCTAACTCAGTTACAATTAAGGCAACAATTAACCCAATCCCACCATCAGCACAAGGGGATCATTACATAAAAATAGAAAATACCGGTGCACTTGACAACTTAGCTCCAAGAGACAATTATTTTCTTCCCATTTCTATTAATAGCAATTATGCTCCATTAACTAGTCCAGAGCGTCCTCCTTGCAGCTCAATTGATCCAAATTGCAATAAGGGATTAATAGGTGGTAAAGAGATTGATGTATTTAGAGTAAAAGCAGGCGATGATCCTAATAAACCATTAATAATATCAGTAGGACAAACATATAATTATGGTACCAAAGATAACTGTTATTTATTTGGAACATTTGATCCTGCCCAACAATTTCTAACAATTAATATTAATGATCTTGCAACTGCTACCTCTATTGAAAACGCCTATCCTATAAAAATTACCTGGAACGCAATTTGTCCAACGAACAAAACAAATGAGGGCGATACCGTAAGTGGTGGGGTTAACACTAAAAATCGTTTCCAATATGGAACTTTCCAAGTAAAAATGATTCCTTCAGGGGAGTCTGGAGTAAACTCATCTTTTTATACCTTCTTTGGGGATGGCAAAATTAGGCAGACTGTTTCCGGTGAAAACCCTGTCCCACCAACAGACTATTATAACTGGGGTTACACCTGGCATGAAATTGATTTTGAATTTGTCCCAGGCACCCATGAACAAGACATGGCCCCTAATTATAGCCCTTCAGGATTTAGCAGTGCGTTTTTACCTAAAGATAAGATAGGAAATACGGCTTCATTAAATGCATTTTCTCCAGGTAATGCAATTAAAAATTTGTTCGGCTCTTTGCAGCATCATAGATATTGTCCAAATTCAAATGATACTGAATGCTCTCCTGCAGCCAACATAAATCCTTTTGATGGTGCAGCCCACGTATTTACCTTTACCTGGGATAAAAAAGAAATTAAATATTATATGGATGGAATTTTAACTTCTACTTTGCCAATCGTAGATAAGCAAGATGGTACTCCTTCTTACACCGACAATGGCATTAATGTAGCTCAGCAAGTATTATTTAATGACGCCTCTATGACCGATGTCTACAATAAAAATCATCCAACTAGCCCTCAATTTATTTCCATGAACTTTTGGGTGCCAACCAACAGAGATAATTTTGGCGGTAACTTTGATTATGAGAAATTAAACAAAGACGATAAAATTTACACTGTCTATAAATATGTAACATGGAGCCCTTGCGTGGCTGACGGTAAAATTACCACAGATTGTCCTCAAGATGGCAAAGTAGGTCAAGTTTACGATTCTGCAGGCAACTTACTAGCTAATGAAGACCAAAAGGTATACGAATGGGATTTTACCAGTATGAACAAAGCTACATTTTTGCAAGACTGGATGTATGCTCCTTTAATGGGATTTGACTCTAATAACTCCAAATTTGTGCAAAACGGTGTTCTATTTGATAAAGAAGGCTTAAAGCTTTGTATGATGAAGCTTTGGCCGAATATGGCAACTACTGGTATTGAATCAACAGGCTGCGATGGAAATATGATTCTGCCATCTCCAGGGGAAAATAGCTCTACTAATTTTAATACAGCCTTACTTGTTATTACCGCCCAAAACAAAGCCGGAGCTTCTTTACCCTGGGGAAACTTAGGGACTACATATGGAGGAATTGCTCCACTAGTTCCAAACGATGATAGTCATGCGCTTAGTTTATTCAATAATGGTTGGGATAACCCTCCAGACTCTGATAATTCCTGTAATAACGAATATGCAAAAGAATACTACACTTGCGGCAGCAGCAATGGCTGGTTTGCCGACTCAAGAGTTGAAAAGATGTCTAATGGAAACTATGAAGCTACACAATTATTTTATTTAAACACTGAAAGTGCAGGTGGCAAACCCTGGACATTAAAGCCCTCTGGAAAAGTGGGGAATGGCTGTTCAGTAACATATGAGCCCGAAACAATAACTCTTGAAGCGCAAAAAACTTATTTTATTAAAGCCTATGTTGATTGTCCTTCAAGTTGATTATAGTCCTATGCGTATTTTAGAAAATAATCAGCAAAACCATAGGTATTTCGATAAATATTGTAATCAACCATTTCTAAAATGACGATGTCACTTGCATAAATATCGGCTAATAGTTTAGGTTCACATGGTTTGTCATCATCTGGTAGATTGACAGCGCCATTTGCTGGATTGTCTACTTCTCGTCTTTTAAAATAACTGGACATGACCATGTGAGCATAGATATTCGCTTTCTTCAATGTAAACCGTAGTTGATCAGAGAAGCTGTCGCCAATAACAACCATCTTTGGATGCCAATTCATTGTTTTGTTTTGTATGGCTATGATCGTTGGATAGGTTGTTAATTTTATCAACCCTGCTTTCGACCAGATATTTAGTAACGAATACCCATCTACGTCAACGTCATACATTGGCGGGGAGATGCGAGTTGCGGTGCCGCAATCAAGGCCCACCATAGTAGGAAAGCGTTTTTGCGCCTGCTGTACTATCTTTTGTGCAATTAAACAGGCCGCGTAATAATTCCAATGTAACCCTGACACGGGGTGGGTTTCTATTTTTTCGGTATGTACAAGGTGGCGTAATATGGGGCCTGAGTCGATTACATGAACGCCAGAAGCTTTTAAAATAGCACCAAAGTTTGCGGCGCGGTTAAAAACATTGTTATCCCCCCCAACCAAGAGACGTTGGCCAAGACCCTTGGGGTATATATAGGCTTTACTGCTCGCAATAACTACGACAAAATATTTTCCAAGCGCTGCGAGTTTATTTTGGACTTCAAGTAATTGCTGCGCTTCTTTTTGGTATTTTTTTTCTAAAGCATCTTTATGCATAATGTCATAATTAAGACTGTCTATAGACAAGTTGCTATATAACCCATGTTGCTTAGTCGTCATCAATTTTAGACGGGTGTTATCCATTTCGTGAAACAATCTGAAGTTAATTTCATTTATAGTGCGTATAAGATATGCGCGAAACCCTAAACGAGCAGTAAAGGTTTTTTCAATCCATTGTTGAAGTGATTTATCAAAAAACCCGTGTAGATAATGCGTCGGTTTTTCAGGCACAGGGTCGTTATAACCGTATAGTGTAGCTTCAGGTGCGAGATGCATGATGGTTTGAATGGTAGGTGATAGTAAGAAAACGATCAACAGAGCTGCAAAAAATACTTCGGCTTTTTTAAATACATTTGCCATATGTTAAAACCTAAAATAGAGAAATGGGGTATAGTCTGAGCTTAGGATAGCGGCAGCCGAGACAATCAGGAGAAATAACGTAGTAATAAATTGGATACTTATAGTCTGAACCTCTGATGTTGTCGGGTTTTTTATCCAAACCTCTTTGAGCTTTTTAGGATAGTATATTGATGTCTTTGGTAGAACCACAGTAGCAATAAGTGATGCAATTATAAGTGTAAATATTGCGTGATTGTTGAAAATGCTACCCCAAGGTAGTACCTGTGATGGAGCACTATTTACTCCAAACATCACTAGAATGTAGTGCATTGCATAGCTTAGGGTAGGTGAGCGAAAGAATACCCATCCTACAATAACAATTAATAAGGTTATTATGCGCCGTAGGGTATTTGGTAATACAATGTGTTTCATTATAGGAATGGAAGTAACCGCACGTTCTAGACTTAGAAAAAAACCATAATACGCTCCCCAAACAATAAAGTTCCAACTAGCACCATGCCATAGACCTGAAATTAAAAACACTATCCAAAGATTGATGTATGTTTTAAGTAACGTTCCTCGATTCCCACCCAGAGGAATATAAATGTACAAACGCATCCAATTAGACAAAGAAATATGCCAGCGTTGCCAAAACTCCGTGATACTACACGCAATATAAGGTCTATTGAAATTTTCGGGAAAATGAAAACCCATCATCTGGCCTAAGCCAATTGCCATATCCGAGTAGCCTGAAAAATCAAAGTAAATCTGTAACGTATAAGCAACAATCCCTCCCCAGGCAAACAACGAAGACAGTTCTGTTGGTGCAAGATTAAATACTTTATCAGCCATGATGGCCAAGGTATCTGCAATAAGTATTTTTTTAATTAATCCTATACTAAATCGTAAAAACCCGCTTAATAGCCCAGTAGCTGAGTGCTCGCGCGCATGGATTTGATTGCCAATATCATGATACCGAATAATAGGACCTGCGATGAGCTGAGGAAATAGAAAAATATACAAAGCACAATCAAAAAAATGTCGTGGTGGATTGGCGCGGCCATTGTAGCTATCGACCAGATAGCTGACTTTATGAAAGGTAATAAATGAAATGCCTAAAATGAGTGGTAGGTTCGGCACCGTTAAATTGGCCTTAAACCAAGAATGCATTATTGGAGCAAGCGTGCCACCAATAAAAGTAAGGTATTTTGACATGATCAATGTAAAAATATTGAGACTTAACCCCAAGAGTAGCAGCGTTTTTTTATGAACTGGTTTGATTACAGATTTAGGTTCGATATACAGTGAAATTCGATAATCGATATAAGTTCCTAAAAGAAGCACGAAAACAAAAATAGGCTCTCCCCATGCAAAAAATAGTATGCTACCAAGTAGTGCAATAGAATTTTTTGCGGAGGTAGTATTGGGTACTAAGTAATAAACAATAAGAAATAAAGGGAGAAAAATAAATAAAAATATGGGGGAGGTAAATAACATAATTTTAGTCTCTCATGAGTGCGAGTTATTGTCAAATCTGGTACGGCGTTAAGGGAGCTTATGTACCTCCCTCATACCTCTCACTGAATTACACAACCAAATTCTATCTGCCTTTTCTAAATCTTTCTTACTTAGATTACGCTCTTTTATTGTAGGGTTTTCTTGTAAAATTTTATGGCGCATTATTCCTGCTAATAAGCCTGCGCTTAAAGGTGGTGTAAAGCATTGGCCGTTCAGCTCTATAAATATATTTGCTCTTGAACTTTCGGTGATAAAGCCTTGTTCATTCATAAAAACAACATCTGTGTAATTATCTTGCAACTGCGCGTGCACCCTATCAAAAAATTCTCTTACCCTACTTTTGGTGGTTTTATGGTATAAAAGAATATCATCGGATCTTACACATTCATCTTCATATAACTTAATATATTGCTTCTTATGCCTAGTGTTTAGAGGTATTTCGCTGAACTCTAACTTAACTGCCCCAAGCTTTGTTAAAATTAGCCTAACTTTATACTTAACACCCTCCTTTAGATTTTTATTCTGCAATAACTCCCTAATTAAATTTTCATCATAGACAAAATCAAAAACCATAGCGGAATGTTTGAGGCGCGCCAAGTGTTCATCAAGTAAAAAATAACCTGTTGTACTATCATAGAGTAAAGACTCGAGCAGCTTAAATTGAGGCTCCATTTGGGTAAAAAAATTGGCTTTTAATTTTAGCTCAGCAAACTCTTCTTCAGGGCAAGAATCATAGGTTATAGCTCCACCTACACCTAACTCGCCTTTACCATCTTGCAGAAGCAAAGTACGAATAGCCACGTTAAAACACATATCATTATCAGGGGTTATATAGCCTATAGATCCAGTATAAATATTGCGTGGCCCTGTTTCACAATCTTGAATAATTTGCATAGTTTTATATTTAGGCGCTCCTGTTATTGAGCCACAAGGAAATAAATTTTGGAAAATTGTTTTAATAGGTAGTAAGTGGTCAATTTTTGCCTTAATTGTAGAAGTCATTTGATGTAAAGTTTCAAAAGACGTAACTGCAAGAAACTCAGAAACCTTTACGCTGCCTCGATTTGCTATTCTGCCTAAGTCATTTCTTAATAAATCTACGATAATTACGTTTTCGGCGATTAATTTACTGTCTTCAGTGAGCTTTTGCTTATTTAACTTATCTTGCTTAGGGCACGCACTTCTAGGCGTAGTACCTTTCATAGGTTTTACCGTTATTTTGGTCTTTTGTTTGGCAAAAAATAACTCGGGTGAAAAAGAGAGGATGGCGAGAGAATCAAGCTCCATTAAAGCCCCGTACTCAACTTTTTGCCGATCTCTTAGTTGTTGGTACAACAATACTTTATCCCCATGAAGAGAAAAATTATATTTAGTAGTAAGGTTAACTTGATAAGTATTCCCTTGAATGAGGTGACTCTTAATCTTGGCAAACTCTTGGTTATAGATTGCATTAGGCATATTTAATGCAAGGTTACTTACAATCGCTTGATTTGCTTTTGCTGCTTTTTGCTGTAACAAAGCAGCAACTTCACTTTGCGTTAGGCTTTCAACTTTAGGAAAGCTTAAAAAATACAGTAATGGAAAATCTGCAGAATCTATTTCTTCGGCATTTGTATCTCTTACAAGATAATGCCCTGCTTCATAGCTTACAAATCCAGCAAGATACCTCCCGAGTTTTCTTTGCTCATCTAGTTTATCAAGACAAGGTATTAGCTCATCTTTAGTAAAACAAATTATTTTCTCGCATGGATTGGTAAAATAAAGGGATGCTTGAGCATGAGGATTTGCTTTGCGATTTTCTAACAGGATATAACTCAAGGTTGCTCCATTTAATACTAAGAGTTATGTCGTTCGAGCGATGCCTTAGTAACTAACTAACCTGCTCTTGGTGGTCTACTATTATACTGCTGGACGCGAGAGCCCCAATCTAAGAGGTGCTTGTTGCAGTCATTTTTATCAAGCATAACTTCGATAAAACATAAGGCTTTGGTCTTACTAACTTCTTTTAATGCATCAGTTAAGTCTTGCGAAGATTTAACTTTAAAAGCTTGAGCTTTGACCGAGTTACCATTAAATGCTTTTACTAAAGCGCTATAATCCCAATTATTCAATTTATTATATTCACCATCATGGATCTGCACTTCAATAGTATAAGCACTATTATTCATCAAAAAAATAATTGGGTGATAGTCATAACGAATAAGGGTTGAAAGCTCTTGCGCTGTCATTTGGAAAGAACCATCTCCAATGCAGGCAATTACCCGTTTTTGATCTTTTAACGCTGTTTGCATGCCTAGTAAGGCTCCTACTGACCAACCAATTGAACCATATTGCATTTGAATTTCAAAAAGGCAGCCTTCTGGTAAGGTTAAATCAAGGGCATTAAACCATGAATCGCCAGTTTCTGCGATAACTGCGTGATTTTTACTCAGCATTTTCTGAATTTGTTGCAATAAAAACCTGCGCGTTACAGGGGCTTTTAAATCAGTTGGCTCAGGATAGGTCACTACTTCTTTAATCCTGGTGTAGGCTTTATAGGCTGTATTATTAAATTTAACCAGCCTTTGCAAACCTTGAAGAAAATCATGCATATAAACGTTGGTGTAGATAGCGCCACCAACAGAAACCGTGCCATCTTTTATGGTAATCATTTTTAATGGATCTAGGTTGCAATCATGCCCAACAGTTGTGTAGTCATTAAAATTAGGGCCAATAAAAAAATATAGATCAGAAGACTCAACAATTTCGCTACAAGAAGGGGAACTAACCGGTCCCCAATAAACTCCAATATAGTTAGGGTGCTCTTCTGAGATAAAACCTTTAGCATCTGGCATAACTGCTAAAGCATAGCCAGTTGCCTTACTAAAGGCAGCAACTTCTTTACAGGCATTACAAGGACGCATTTTACTGCCTGCTACTATTACCGGTTTTACTGCCTGGTTTAATTTTTCACTTGCATGTTTAAGAGCCGCTTTAAGTGAAGAGCTATCGCTAACTCTTTTGGCATTATGCGCGCTTTTCGTAGGCGTTGACACCTTTTTAGCCGGGATATTACAGGCAATTTCTATATACACTGGCTTTCTTTTATCCATGGCAACGGCAATTGCGCGGTCTATTTGCATAGGGGCATCTTCAGGGCGATGAATGAAGGTTGTGAGGGCTGTTACGTGGGCATACATTCTTCTTACGTAGCTTGTATCTTCTTCTGCTAAGGTATGATGCAAAATTTCAGCATCTTGGACAGAGTTGGTGTTAGGGGCACCTGAAACAACAATAAGCGGCAGGTTTTCACTATAAGCGCCTGCAATAGCATTAATAGCGCTTAACCCACCAACCGAAAAGGTAACCACCAAAGCACCTGCGCCTTTAATCCTTGCATAGCCATCTGCTGCGTAGCCGCCATTAAGCTCATTACAGCAGTTATGCATTTTTAATGCTGGATATTTAAGCAACTCATCTAAAATTCCTAAGTTATAATCACCTGGAATAGCAAAATAATCGCTAATTCCAAGCTCATAAAGGCGCTGTGCAAGATATGTAACAACGGTTGCCATATTTGTTTACTCCTCCTTGGGATTATATTTTCCTGCTGTAGCTAAGCTATTTAGGCGAGCCCGCTTTAATAAAGCAGCTTGCGCAGCTTCCACATTTTCTTTTTTTCCACTCCAAACTTTTAGACAATCGTCTTGCAAGGCTCTGCCATAAGAAAAGCTTAAATTCCATGGTCCACCTGCTTGATTTATAGCATTTAAGTTTTCAGTTGCTTGTTTAGATGTTTGACCACCTGACAAAAAGTTAATGGTGGGCACCGCGCAAGGCACATGATGCCTAAATACATCTAAAGTAAAATCTGCTATTTCTTCACTGCTACTAAAAGGCGAATGCGCTTTGCCAGCCGTCACCATGCTTGGTTTTAAGACCATAAACTCAAGTTCCACTTGATGGATATATAATGCTTCAAACACAGCCTGTAAAACCATAGCACTAACATCTGCGCACATCTCAATAGTATGATCGCCATCAATTAATACTTCAGGCTCTACAATAGGGACAATCCCTTCATTTTGGCAAATAGCTGCATATTGCGCGAGTAAGTCAGCGCCTATTCTTAAAGCTCCAAAACTTGGACTATCTTCTGATATTGAATAAACATTACGCCATTTAGCAAAGCGCGCTCCTTTGGCTTTAAATTGCTTTACTCTCTCAGGAAGTCCATCAAGCCCCTGGGTTATTTTGTCATTTTCAGTATTAACAAGAGGGATTAAACCTTTATCAACTTTAATACCGGGTAAAATACCTTTTTTCGCAAATATTGCCGCTATATTTTCGCCTTTATCGTTGGTTTGTGAAAAAGTTTCTTCAAACAAAATAACGCCATTAATATAAGATTCTATATCAGGAGCACTGGCTAACAGTAAGCGATAATCTCGTCTATTTGCTTCGCTATTTTCGATGCCAATAGCCGCAAAACGTTTGCCAATTGTGCCTATGCTTTCATCGGCAGCAAGAATGCCTTTACCACTTTGCGACAAAATATCTATTGTTGCAACTAAATCTTCATATGCCATAACTTAATCCTTCTTTTTATTTACTTGAAATATACTTTTCACGTACTATCTGACTTACAGTAAAACCATTAGTTGTTAAATGGGTAAACGCTGCGTCTATCATATTTGGGTTACCACACAAATAAACCAGGGTATTTTCCACATTAAGGTTTAAAGAAGCAAATTGATTTTGCACATAGCCAGAATATTCGTCATCGGCTAAATTTTCAGTTTGCCTACTTAAACAAATACGTAAAGACGCTCTTGGAGCTTCTTTTACAAAAGATCTAAAGTCAGCGGCATAAAGAATATCTTTATGCTCTCTAACTCCTTGTAAAATAACTACTTCTAAATCATCATGTTCTAGCAGTTTGGATTTTAAAAGCGGTAACATGGCTCTATAAGGGGTAACTCCAGTCCCAGTACCAACTAAGATTATCCGTTTTGCGGTATCTTTATACACAAGCCTGCCGAATGGCCCGGTAATATTTATTGTATCGCCCTTTTTTAAGGCAAACAAAAACTCACTGGCAATGCCATTGGCAATATAGCTTGCAGCAAATTCAATTGTACCTTTTCCATCAGGATAATTTGCTATGCTATAACTTCTTTTATAAAGCTTCTCTTTGCCGGCAATTTGCATGGTGAAGAACTGCCCAGGTAAATAGTTAAAAATTTTATCTTGCGGCTTTAGCACAAAATGCTTAACTCCTTCAGCAATTTGCTCCACTTGAAAAACTGCCATGGTAAATATACTAGTTTGCATCTCTTTGTCCGTGCATAATAATAGAAATTAATAAATCACTGTAACTTTTGAGAGTTTAATGATTACTCCTGATCTTACCACAATGATCATCAATATCAGTCAATCTTTAGTATCAGTTATTTATTTATTAAAAGGCTTTTCTTATCTTGTGGGGTTATTTTTCTTCTATCATGGGTTCGGTAAACTAAAAGAATTCGCTGACAGACATGCTCAATCTCCCTCATCAGAAAGAGGGTTTGTGCCTTTAGCGTATTTTTTTCTCGGCGCCATGCTAATTTTGCTTCCTGAAAGTGTAAGTATCTTATCAACTACTGTTTTTGGACTCAATAACGTCCTTGCCTACACTAAGCCACGCAATCCTAACAATTTGATTGATGCTATAGCAATTTTTGTTAAAACGGCTGGGTTTATTTGGGTATTACGTGGCATAGTGCTCCTTGCTCAAGCAAGCGCCCCAGGGACGCAACAAGGCCCAAAAGGCATGGCATTTTTGTTTGGCGGGATAATCGCCTTAAATTTTGAGGGCTCTATTTCTATGTTTAATACTCTTATGAATTACATTGCTACTCAGTTTTTAAAAACCTAGCGTTAGCTGATACAGCGTTTGAGGAGGAAATAAATTCCTAATCTTTAGAGTCCTCACCACAGATTTTTAAATTGTTTTTTTTAGCAAAATCTAATATTGATTTATAAACCTCTGGACAAGACTCTTTAAGCTTTGGATCTAATAACACACATTTAAAGCCTTCTGTATTTACGCTAGGTTGCAGCAAAGGCGAGTATTGAATGCGCCTATTTTTAAAGCTTGCGAGGGTCCCGCTCATTCTTTCAGCCCAGTCAGCTGGCCTAAAGGCTTGCCCTTGCGGGGTAACGCCTTCAATGACAATTTTTTTATCTTTGTCTTCGCCCATGTTAGCTTATTAATTCATTAGGTATATAAATTGTAGCATAATTTCGCAGTATGATTTCTTGCAGGATTTTCCAACAATCCAGGAAATATGGTAAAATAATTATACTTTTGTTATTAAAAAATAGTTTACTGTGGCAAATAAAATTAAACATAATGGGATTTATCTCTTACCAAATATTCTTACTACAGCAAGTTTGTTTGCGGCCTTTTACTCTATAGTCTCTTCTATGAAAGGGCACTTTGCATCTGCTGCTATTGCAATTTATTACTCCGTTATCGCCGACACCTTAGATGGCAGGATTGCAAGGGTTACTAATACCCAAACTGATTTTGGCGCTGAATATGATAGCCTTGCGGATATTGTTGCTTTTGGGCTTGCACCTTCTTTATTAGCTTATGTTTTTCAACTCCAAACCTATGGCAAAATAGGCTGGCTTATTTGTTTTGCCTACACAGCTGCTACCGCTTTACGGCTAGCGCGCTTTAATACTCAACTTGAAGTTACGGATAAAAGTTATTTTCAAGGTCTACCATGCCCTTCTGCTGCTGCTATGTTGGCAGCTTTTATTTGGCTTGGGCATCAATTTCACTTGCGCAACTCTCTGTTTACGTTTGGATGCGCCTTATTAATGGTTTTAGGTAGCATGTTTATGGTAAGTAACATTCGCTACTATAGCTTTAAAGAAATTGATTTTAAAGGCAAAGTGCCGTTTTTATATCTATTGTTTTTGGTTATATTATTTGTTTTAGTAGCAGCCTACCCCGCTTGCATCCTCTTTATAACCTTTACAACATACGCCTTTTCAGGACCAATCCAAACATTAATCCAAAAGCATAGAATGCGCTTAAAAAGAAAGAAAGGCCCAAACAGACGTAAACCATTCAAGCCTTGACATTGCGAGGTTATCTGCCACATATGAAACCACTGACAACCTTGTTAAATTGTGTTATGCCATACACAATTTAAGCCTTCCATGATTTGGACTTTGAGCGCTTAAGAGGCGCTCAAGACAAAATACTACCAATAAACCACGCTATGTCAACAATTAATTTACGTAACGCAAACTTTTAGTTTGCAATTGAATCCTAATGTTTACTTTGATAGACTTATGCTATATTTTTGAGCATAAAATAAGTGAATCATGTCTAAACAAGCTCTTGCTGAAGGTTTTTCCCAAAGGCTATGCCAAGCGATGCAAAATTCTGGCTTTCTATCGACTAGAAGTAAGTCTGGGGTATGCGTCCAAGATTTGGCTAAACTTACCCAACACTCACGGCAAATTTGCCGCAAATACCTTATGGGGCAAAGCATTCCCGAGCCTGAAGTATTAGTTAGACTTGCCAAAAGCTTAAATGTTTCCGCAGGCTGGTTACTTTTCGGCGAAGAATTACCCCAAAATGCTGAAAATATAATAATTCATACACAACTACTAGCTTACATCTTAAATCACCCAATGAATCCAGTGCGCCATGAAAAAAACAGTAAATCTCTCCAGTTTTTAAGTAAGTTTATTCACAATATTAGTCAATTACACGGCGATCAAGAACAGTTAAAAAATATAATTGATATTACTTTTTCTTCTGCACAAGATCTTTCAATCATCTAGGAGTTGCATTAAACAGCATTTAACTGCTCTTCAAAATAATGCTGTATGCCTTTAGTTGAAATCTCTTCAATAGGTGATAAATGATCGATATTATCGTCTTCAATATCATCGATATAGATAAGCGCGGTGGCAAATAATTTAAAATTAAGTTCCGGCAATATTTTTTTACTATTATTAAATATACGCTTCAACCCTAACTTCTTACATAAGATATACAGATCGTAATAATCTCGATATTTTGCGCGGAGAAATAAAGTATGGACTTTCATTGATGAAATATCATCCAAACTTGCTAAATTAAAAACAGCAGCCTTTTTAGGTTTTAAAAACTGCCATTTAGCATTAAAAAATGTTACTTTGACTGAATTTATTAACAAATCAATTTGCTCATCAGCCCTGTTAATGATTTCAGTTTGCGTAAACTTGTGAATGAGATCTAAAATTTCCTGGAGATTAAACCTTTCTTCATAGGTGAAAAAATCTAAATCTTCACTTTGCCGATGAGCAAGATGCATGGCAAGGGCTGTGCCACCGACTAAGACATAATTTTTTAAAAAATCAGCATTATTAATTAAAGAGCTTAAAACAGCTTGAGTTCTAGGAAGCAAGACGTTTAAGTTTTTCATATCTACTATTTTCCTGATTTAAAAAATAACTACCATTAACATCCAAATGAAAAAACACTCTTCCTAGCATTACATTAAGTCTAGTAAACCGTTTATCAGAAACAAGAGTCTGGCGCCAATATTGCTCGATGGCATCTTTGCTAAATAATTTAAATAATTGTTGAATATCAGAAAAATCACCATATTTTAATACTGTTTCACAAAATAATTTATCTGGCAAATCAGTAATTTTTAAAGTTTTACTATATTGCCAAAATATCCCTTTTTTTTGCAATTTATGAAAAAGCTTTTCCTTAGAGTAAAGTTGGCGCATTTCTTTAGATCCACAACTAGCCTAAATATAATTATAGCATAGAACAGCGCGCAACTCCCGAAATATAATGGCACCAGCTGGAGGCAGTGACTACGTCAGGCGGCTTGTCAGCAGGACGTAGGTTAAGTCTACTTTCTTCTATAACAATAAAAAGTCATAGCATAAGCATTTTTCGCGTCTTGTTTGTGTTTACCTAACTCTTCTTTAATCCACGAATCTGCTGTTAAGGGAGGGAAAAAAGTGTCTGCGTCTTTAAAGGTGTGGTGGATTTGGGTTAGGTATATTTTTTCTGCCAAATCTAGGGTTTTTGCGTATACTTTAGCGCCGCCTATTATCATTATTTCTGGGGCATCTTTTAGCATATTTAAGGCGGCATCTAATGATGTTGCGATCTCAACTCCTTGGATTTGGAGATTTTTGTGGGTTAATACTATATTTTGGCGGTTAGGTAGTGGTTTTCCTATGGATTCGAAGGTTTTGCGGCCCATTAGTATGGGTTTGCCTAAGGTTAAGGATTTGAAGTGTTGTAAGTCTTTTGGTAGGTGGCAGAGGAGCTGCTTGTCTTTACCTATTGCAAAGGCTTCATCAACTACGACAATTAAACTTATATTAGACATTTTGACTTAACTCTTCAGCAAGCTTAACAGCGGCTATTAAACTGCTAGCACTTGCTTCTCCTTTACCCGCAAGCGGTAAAGCGGTTCCATGATCAACTGAGGTGCGGATAATTGGTAGGCCTAAGGTTACATTTACTGCATCGCCAAAACCTGTGTACTTTAATACTGGAAGTCCTTGATCATGATACATAGCAACAACTGCGTCGGCTTCTTTTAGCATATGCGGGGTAAATATAGTATCAGCGGCAAATGGGCCTTTAACATTAAGGCCTTTTTCCTGCAATTTTTTGATAACCGGGGATATTATATCTATTTCTTCTCGCCCCATGTGGCCACCTTCGCCTGCATGCGGGTTTAAGCCGGTAACTATGATGCGTGGAAATGCTATTTTAAAACGTGATTGTAAAGAATTATACACTTCTTCAATTGTATGGGTTAATTTTTCTTTATTAATAAAAGAGGCAACTTTAGCTAAAGGCACGTGAGTTGTAACAAGGGCGACTTTCATAGCAGCTGACGCGAGTAACATTACAACTTTACTTTCATCAATATTACAAAAATTCGCTAAATATTCAGTATGGCCTTTAAAGGAAATGCCAGCATCATTAATAATACCTTTATGAATTGGCGCGGTTACCATGGCGCTAAAAGTCTTATCTTTTACTGCCAAAGCCCCTTTATTTATAAGATCTAACACATAATGGCTATTATTTACGTCTAAAACTCCCATATTTACTTTAGTGCGCAAAGGAATATGCCAAACCCACAAAGTGTTGGGTATTGCTGTTAGCCTATTATCCTTGGAATAATGCTTAAGATTAATATTAAGCTTAAGGTTTTTAGCATGTTGGGAGAGCAAATCATAGTCGCCTAAGACAACTACTGGTATGTCCTTTAGAAAAGCTAACTGTAGGCAAATTTCAGGTCCAATGCCTGCAGGTTCGCCGCTTGTTACTATTATTGGTTGCATATTTCACTCTATTGAAACTTCTTTTGTTGGGCCAAGGCCCAACCTACCTTTTTTTTGTGGGCCTTGGGCCAACCTACGCTAATTCCTTATCGAAGACCTTAATATAGGCCTGTCCACGTAATCTTTGCTGCCAAGTTTCTACTGCTTCGGTAAATTTACGTTGATGTAAAAATTGTCTTACCTGCTGCTTTTCATAGGCTTTAGTATCATCTTCTTGTTTACGTCCTAAGACTTGAATAAAATGCCAACCATAGCGTGATTTAACCGGGCGACTAATTTCATTAATAGCAAGTTTATCCATTGCTTTTTCAAACTCAGGTACCAAATCACCTGGCACAACCCAGCCTAAGTCTCCACCTTTAAGAGCGCTCACAGGATCAAGCGAATATTGCTTGGCAAAGCGGGCAAAGTCTCCTCCACCACGTAATTGATGATGTAACCTATTGCGATAAAGGCGCGCTTCTTCTTTTGTCATACTAACATCTGGCTTAATTAATATGTGCCTTACATGCGTTTTAGTAACCATATGGCGTACTGGTTCGCCTGTTATACCTACAAGCTTAATCAACTGAAATCCGTTGCCAGTTCTAATTGGATCTGAAACCTCGCCTACTTTCATCTCGACAACTGCTTTAGCAAAGACTTCGGGCATTTCAGCCAAATGCCTATCGCCTAGATCGCCTCCTTCTAAAGCAAAAGCATCACTTGATTCTGCTATTGCAAGCTGGTTAAAATCAGCGCCTTGCTTTAATTTAGTCAGTAAAGCTTGGGCCTTAGCTTTGGCTTTTAATAATTCTTCTGAAGTGGGGGAGTTTGATAAAGGCACTACAATGTTTTGAATGTGATACAAAAGTTGGTTAGAGTGTCTTTGTTGTTTAGCTTGCTTAAGATAAGTTTCAACTTGATTTTGGCTTATTTGAATATCATTTGCTACCGCTTGTTGCTGCATACGTGCCAGCATTATTTCTTTGCGAATATTTTCTCTATATTGGGTCCATTCCATTCCTTGTGCTTTAAGAGCCATTTTAAGATTTTCGATACTAATATTATTATTATCCGCAATTTTTTTAATAGTATCGTCTAAATCAGGATCTTCAATTTTCATGCCATGTTGCTTAGCTAGCTGAAGCTGTAAATTAACGTCTATTAGATGTTGCAAGACTTGCTTTTTTAGGACCGCATCTTCTGGAATTGATACTTTTTTAGCAGTAAGCTGCTGGCGCAAAAGATCTACTTGCTGATTTAACTCACTTAAAGTAATCACTTCATCGTTTACGACAGCAACCACTGTATCTAATGGCTTTGCATAAGCAAAAGAAATTAAACAAAATAAAGCTATTAACCTTAAAATAAACATTAGCTCACCTCAATATCTAAATGTATCTACATATCCTGGCAAATAAGTGCGTAACACACTTGTAGGATCTGCTGTACCAACTGATCCTAAGCCTTTTAAAAATACCTGAAAAAATATACTGTTTACGTACGTAGGAGTTGTTAATGTAGGCAAACTTTGAAAGGTCCTACCACCTATTACCCGCGCGCCCCAACAGCAGCTATCATATTGTAACCCTAATAACCCCATCATCTGAAATTCTTTTGCTATATTATAACTATAAGCACCGAAACTACTCCAATGATCATTATATGGCCAAGCATAAGATGCTGAAATCTGGTTTAAAGCATTGTCTTGTACCTGTGAAGTACCAGCTTGGGTTTTATCGGCATTAACTAAATAGCTATAGCCAACGTTAACGATACGATTAAATTCCGCCAAGTATTGAAACCCGGCAAAACCATTATTAGTAGCGCGCGTTGCAGGATCCCAAACATAATTGCCAATAAAAGACCAGAGACGATTAAATCTATATACCCCATGCGCTGCAGCGGGCGAAAATTCTGCTGTTGGAGAAATATAACCTATTGTATCAGGATTATCTTGGCACGTACCGTAAGGCGCATAACATAAATTAACCTGGCGTTTGGCAAAATAGGCAAGCTGCGCTAATAAAATTGCCGCTCTTTCATTGCCTGATTCAGCATCAATCCATCTTGATGTAAGTCCATAGCCTAATTGATTAGCATCGCCAATCCTATCGTACCCAGAAAAGCGATTATCCCGAAAAACATCTTGGGCAGTAAAAATCATATAGTTAGCATCGAATACTGGGATTTGGGTTTGGTTTTGATAAGGCACATATAAGTAATACAAGCGTGGTTCTAAGGTTTGTAAATAGCTTTTATTAAAATAGCGAATACCCTTCTCAAAAAAAAGCCCGCCATCAACAACTAAGCGCGGCACGCTAATATTTGATTGCTCAACAAGTGGTGGATTAGGAAAATTACTGGGAAAAGTTAAATCATAGGTATTCCCAACCCATTGGACGCTCGGCATTATATAACCCCAAGATGCCCTTTTATCAATTGAAAAAATAGGATTGGCATGAAAACGGCGCGCATTTGGCTCAGGGTACAAATTGTTAGACCAAAGAAAAGAATCAAAAGTTCCAATTAACTGCAGCCGACTATCAAGAGGCAAATTATCATACTGCCCATTTGCTGTTAGCTGCGGCAATCTATCGTAAATGCCATTTATTGGAGTTTCATTAATGGGGTTAAAGGTTTGATAACTTAATAAAGCTCCGTGAACAAGCCAATGGTCGGAAGAATAATCAAGAGTACCCTGCCTTAGCACTTGGCGCGTAGTAACTCTTGCATAGTTTGTACTAAAGTCTTGTAAGTAATAATCATCAGAATACTGGCTTACATCAACCGCTAGTAAAAGGTTAGGAATAAATAAAGTGGTTGCATCTACCCATTGAACAGTCCACCTGTCGTTTGGCTGATTGGCTAGTGAGGGATAATTAACGCTATTTGTAGATAAAAACTGCGCGTATTTTCTATCGTGCGATAAATAATCTCCATGAAAAAGCCCGCTTGAAGAGTGGGTCAAATAACGAAACTCACCCCCTACCATAACCCCGCGTTTCCCATAAAAATGTGGCACAAAAGTAGCATCATAATTAGGTGCTAGATTTAAGTAATAAGGGGTTGCTAAATCAAAGCCTAAAGTGGATGTTGAACCTACTATAGGCATTAAAAAACCAGATTTTCGTTCTTTAGTTATAGGAAAATTAAGATAAGGGGTATATAAAACTGGCCAATCTAAAACTTCAAGGCGCGCACCCTTCGCCACTCCGTTATTGTTTTTTTTATCCAGCATTAAAGATTTAGCTTTTAAATTCCAGGCATTATCTAAAGGAGAGCAATGGGTAAAAGTTGCATTTTTCATCCAAATTTGACCATTTTTCACCCTATTAACTTGAGAGGCTCGTCCCCAAGCGGAGATTGAAGCGCCACGTCCTTTATTGTCTAGCCGGTAAAGGACGTCAATAATTTCTGTGGTTTTATCTTCAGGATAAAACGTACCTCTATTGGCGCGCATCTCACCTATTGCTGAAACATATCGCACTTGATCAAAAAAGATAATTTGCCTAATTTTATGGGTTTTAGGATCTCTATCTACATAAGCTGTTTCTGCATTCAAAATTTGATCTTCATATGCTACCTCTATTTTGCCATGCAATTTTGAACGCTGGTTGCTGTAAAATGAAACTTCATCGGCAGAAATTTGCATTAATGCAAGATCTGTTTGTCCTGAATAAGGCATAAGGCCATAATGCCCCATACAAAACCCTGCATTTGCCGAAGTCCAGTGTAAACAAGAAGCAATTTCCTGCCGCTCTTCTTTAGTTAGCCAATTAGTTTTTGGAATAAGGCAAGCTTTAACTACTTCTGGTTCAGCTGCATAGGCCAATGTGCAAAACAATAATAGAACTATGCGTATTCTAGAAACCATGTTATTAAACCAGAAAATAATTTATGATCGCGAATGTTAAAAAGCGAACGAGTTTACCATGGAACAACAAGAACATGCACTTATCTCTTGGCTAAAAACTATACTGCCAACTAATAGCCTTACAGTTACGCCACTTTCAGGTGATGCAAGCCCTAGAAAATATTATCGCGTCCAAAACCATGAAACATCATATGTCTTGATGGATGCACATGCAGAAAAAGAGTCATTAAAGCCATTTTTAGCAATTCAAAACTTATTAAAAAATAGTGGCATTTGTGTACCCTCTTGCTTTGCCAAAGATGAAGCCAAAGGATTACTCTTATTAACTGATTTAGGCGATCATCTTTTATTAGACAAATTAACCAACGAAAACGCTGATCAAAGCTATACCCAATTAATAGACACCATTATTAAAATCCAAAAAATTAATATAAATGCTACTTATCAAATTCCTAAGTTTGATAAAGAGCATATTCATTTTGAAACTAATTTATTTAAAACTTGGTATCTGGAAAAGCATAAAAACCTCGCCCTAACTCCCCAAGAAAACCAATTAATCTCAGATACTATTAACTTTTTGGCCGCTTACTTAGTAAATCTTCCACAAGTATTTATCCATAGAGACTACCATTGTCGCAATATCATGTGCCTTGAAGACATTAAGCCAACATTTAATGAGGATAAGTATGGCATTATTGACTTTCAAGACGCGATGATTGGACCTTTTACCTACGATCTTGTCTCATTACTCAAAGACTGTTACATACAATGGCCATTAAAAATGCAAACCGCTTGGCTAAAATATTTTTATACTAAATCCCCCATTGCCCAAACTCTTAGTTTTGCTGAGGTTAAACAAGCTTTTGAATTATGCGGCTTACAAAGGCATCTTAAAATATTAGGTATTTTCGCAAGGCTCGCGCTAAGAGATCAAAAACTGCAATACTTACACAACCTGCCACTTACCTTAAACTACATAATGATTTGCCTTAAAGACCAAACAAGGCTTACAGATTTTTATGCATTTATCCTCAATAGAGTACAAAATAATGATTAAAACAGCGTTACTTTTTGCAGCAGGGCGCGGAGAAAGAATGCGCCCGATAACAGATAGATATGCAAAACCCTTATGCGAAGTAGGAGGAATCTCCATAATTGAAAGGCTAATTCATCAATTAGAAGATGCTAATTTTACCCATATTGTAATTAACCATGCCTATTTAGGATCACAAATAAAACACCACATTAACAAGAAAAATTTTAACCTCCAAATAAGCTTCTCCCCTGAACCTCCTGGAGCATTAGAAACCGCTGGCGGTTTAATGCAAGCTCTACCATTGCTCGGCAAAGAACCTTTTATAACCATAGGCTCTGATATAGTCACAGATTTTCCTTTTAAAAGCTTGGCTTTAAGAAACAATTTTCCTATTCATTTAGTCTTAGTCCCTAAACAAAAGCACACTCCGAATGGTGACTTTGGCCTTGAAAATCAAATCGTATTGGATACCCCAAAAACCCATACTTTTGGCTGTATAGCTTGCTTTACCCCAGATCTCTTTACCGATAAAACCTTAAAAAGATTACGTTTGGCTGATTTTATGCGGTCTTATATTGAGGCAAAACAAGTAAGTGGAGAGTGCTACCAAGGAAAATGGATAGATATAGGCTCAACAGAGCGTCTCAAAGAAGCGCAGAGTATTTTTCCGCCAAATTTATAAAATTTATTCGGGTTTTGTTTGTTGCTCTTCTGGTTTGACTTCTTCTTCTATGACCTCTTCTTTTACTGGAACTTCTGGCTTTTGCTTTTGTACTTCCTTACCCTTTGTAAGAGCAGATTTAGCCTCAGCATAGTTATGTCTAAATAATTGAAAATCAATGCCTAGATTTTTTAGCCTTTCTTTCAATTTTTTTATTACATCTTCAATTTTAGCTAACTCTCCTGGTAGAGGTTTACCAGTTGAATCTACTTTCAGAGTGCCTAAAGTAAGCGCTTGCAATATAGTACTATCTACCGTAACTAGCGCGCTATCTACAAACATACAATTATTGAATAACCTTGCTAACATTCCTGCTATCTCTTGTGGATCAACTGAACCACCTGCCGCATTATACCCTGCTAAAATTTCTGAATTTGCCCCAAGTGCAATATCTACGCGGACTGCAGAAACGCCTTTTTTCTGCAAAAAGTCTAGAGTGTTTTTTATTTCTTTCTCTGCAGCCTTTTTTTCTGTCATATATTTTTTTCTAACTTCAGAATCTGCGAGTGATTCAGGTTGCTGCCCATGCCAAGGGTCACCTACTCGAGTATATTTTGCATGGGCATCCTGGGTTTGGGCTTGAAGTAATAGCAGCATCTCAAGACACTCGTCCCGCATCCCTTTTTCGTCGATAATTGCTTCGAACATTTTATCTCGTCTTTCTAAAGGCTCAGGACGAAACTGTTTCATTTTTTCGTACAATGCTTTTGAACTTGGTAAAGCCATGGCTCATCTCCTAACTATTTCCCCTGCGCCAGCACCTTTAGCTGTGATTCTACCTTTTTAACACCATGTATTTTTGCAACTCTCTTAACAATTATCGGTATAGATTTATTTTGCTTCACAAACCCTGATAATACAACCTTCCCATTTACCGTATGAGCGTTAATGCCAACTAAAGGGATACTTTCATCATCAAATACTTTTGCCTTTAAAACTGCCGTTTCAACTTTGGCGGTAATGTAAGCATCAGTAATAGGCATATTAACTTCTTGAATTTTTAAGGAATTAATATTAACTTTGCGCACACCCTTAGTTGCTCTAACTAACTTTAAAACCTCGACAAACATTTTTTTATCTTTTACCGTGCCAGCTAGCCTAACAACCCCTTCTTTAGTGCTAACGTGTAATTTAAATGGATTCATTGCGCCATTTTTTGCTAAAGATGCGTTAATTTTGGTTGTTATAACGGTATCATCTAATTTTTGTTTTACTTCCTTCATCTCAGGAGGCTTAGCTAAAGATATACCGACACATAAAAAACTTAATAAGATTATCTTTACTAAATACATAAAACTTCTCCTTAATTTAACTTTTCATTATAACATATAAGATAGAAAGAACTTATATCTTTACGTATACTCTCAAATCGATTTACTGTAGGCTGGGCCTTGGTCCACGCTACGGCTTTAACTTCGAGTTAACATGTCTAAAGAACAAGATTTTTCTGCATTGTTTGCCCCATTATCCCTTGGTTTTACAAGCTTAAAGAACCGCATTCTTATGGGATCTATGCATACTGGTCTTGAAGAAGATAGCTGGAGCTTAAAGCGCCTTGCGGCATTTTATAAAGCACGTGCTGAGCAAGATGTAGGCTTAATTATTACTGGTGGGTTCTCGCCTAATAGGACAGGACGCCTTGCGCCATTTTCGGCAAAAATTATGCATAAATATGAGGCAAGGAAACATTTTTGTATTACAGACACTGTACATGCATCTAACTCTAAAATTTTATTACAGCTGCTCCATGCTGGACGCTACGGTTATCACCCTTTCATAGAAGCCCCTAGTAAAATTAAATCCCCTATTTCCCCCTTCACTCCATGGGAAATGAGCCCAAGAAGGATTTTAAAAACTATTAAGCTTTTCGCAAAAGCCGCAAAATTGGCCCAATATGCAGGCTACGATGGGGTTGAGATTATGGGTAGCGAAGGTTACCTTATAAATCAATTTTTAGTTACCCACACTAACCATCGCCAAGACGAATGGGGTGGCAGCTTTAAAAATCGCATGCGCTTTCCCTCTGAAATTATAAAAGCCGTAAGAGATTTAGTTGGCGAGAAATTTATTATTGTCTATCGCTTATCCATGCTTGATCTTATTCCAGAAGGAAGCAAACTTGATGAAATATTACTCCTAGCTAAAGAAATAGAAAAAGCCGGGGCAACTATGCTAAACACAGGAATTGGCTGGCACGAAGCTAAAATTCCTACTATTGCTGCTGTAGTTCCACAAGGAGCTTTTGCCCAAGTAACTCCTCTTTTAAGGCAAGCAGTAAAATTACCGCTTATAACTACCAACAGAATTAATACCCCTCACATTGCAAATGAAATAATCAAAAATCGGATGGCTGATGTTGTTAGTATGGCTCGTCCGTTTTTGGCCGATCCTGCTTTTGTAAGTAAAACTAAAGCTAACAACCAAGATGCAATCAATACCTGCATTGCGTGTAACCAAGCTTGTCTTGATCATGTTTTTAAGCACCAACGAGCTTCTTGCCTCGTAAATCCTGAAGCTTGTTATGAGCTTGAGCGCGCACCTTTAAAAACCATGTATCCTAAAAAAATAGCAGTCGTAGGCGCAGGACCTGCAGGCCTTGCCTTTGCAATAACCGCCTCTCAAAGAGGCCATAAGGTAACTTTATTTGAAGCTAACAATGAAATTGGAGGCCAATTTAATCTGGCCAAGCTTATTCCTGGTAAACAAGATTTTAAAGAAACCTTGCGCTACTTCAATTATCAAATAGCTAATTTAAAAATTCAGTTAATAACTGGCCATTCGGCAAAAACTCAAGATCTAACAAATTTTTCTGCAGTTATTTTAGCAACCGGAGTTACACCTAATATTCCAGACATACCAGGCATAGAATACAAAAGCGTTATGACTTACCTGGAATATTTAAAAAACCCGCATAAAGTCTCACAAAAAATAGCCATATTAGGCGCTGGCGGTATAGGCATCGATGTGGCAACTCATTTAGCACATAGTTATACCAGCTCTTTAGAAAACTATTATCAACAATGGGGTATTGATATAAGTCTCTCAAATAGAGGTGGCTTAATAGAAGCTCACCCAAAAGTTACCCCTAAAACTATTTACTTATTACAAAGAAAACTAGGTAAACCAGGACAAAACTTGGGCAAAACTACTGCATGGGCACATAGATTATCATTAAAACAACAGCATGTGCATTTCATAAATGGCGTCACCTATGAAAAAATTGACAGTTTAGGATTACACATAACTGTTAAGGGCGAAATGCAAGTACTTAAGGTTGATAATATAATCTTATGCACAGGACAACGTTCATTAGCAAACTTATATACTCCGCTTAAAGATCTAGGCAAAACGGTACACCTTATTGGAGGCGCTGCTAAGGCCGCCGAGCTTGATGCTAAAGGGGCTATTTTAGCAGCGCATCAGCTTGCTTGTAATATTTGAAATAGCCCTTTTGCATGCTACAATGTCCCAATTGTGTACTATAAATGAGGATTTCTATGAGATATTTATTCGGCTTTTGCTTATTTATACTTAGCTTAATAACCTCAGCAGCTTCCATTAATAAAATAGTCGTATTCGGCGATAGTCTTTCAGACAACGGTAATTTATACGAATACATGAATCACCAACTACCCCAATCGCCTCCTTACTATAATGGCCGCTTTACCGATGGCCCTGTTTGGGCAGAGCGCCTCGCACGATCTTATTTTGCGGAAAACTACATTCCGCATTTACTCGATTATGCCTTTGGAGGCGCTGGTGTCTTAAGTGATGAAAATGATGATCCTGCTTTTTTTACTTTAAAACGGGAAGTAGATACCTACCTTTTAGCTCACAACGACACAGTAGATCCTAATGCCTTATATTGCGTTTGGATTGGCGGCAACAACTACTTGGGCTTACCTCAAGACATTGATTCCTCGGTAAATGAAGTCATAGAAGGGATCCAAAAAGACTTAGAACGTCTTGCCCAAAAAGGCGCAAAACACATACTCATTATGGGATTACCTAATTTAGGTAAAGTTCCCTTAGCCAAGGAGCTGGACGCCCAAGCGCAATTTGCAGTTTTCTCAACCAAACACAACGAGCGCCTCCACAACATGTATCTTAACTTACGTAATGTGTATCCAAGCATACGCTGGTACTATTACGATACTAATTTAACCTTTGAAAATATTTTCAAAAATCCCCAAAAATACGGCTTTGAAAACATCACAGATACTTGCTATGAAGCAGACTCCCAAGACATGTCTTCTCCCCATGCTGTGCTTAATTTGGCAGCCAGTGTAAATGCTAAAAGTTATGCTTCTTCTCCACATGACTGTAACGGCTACGTTTTTTTTGATTTAATCCACCCAACCCAACACATACACCAAATAGCCGCAAAAGAGATTAAAAAATTACTTGAAAGCAGCTCGTAATAATTTGATATGTTTGTTTACTTTTTAAGCATTTGCGTGTATAATTAAGCTTTTACCAGCTTGTAATAAATATGCATATAGATACATTTACCTCAAATTTCACTTTTCCTAATAATAAAGATGATATAACCCTTTTTATTAGTAAAACCAAACCATGGTGGAAGAAAGTTTTTTCAGCATTTAAGCGCCTTATGCTGGCTCCATTTCGCCCCTTACAGCTGCTTGTTGGAAGAGTATTAAGCTATCTATTGTTAAATCCTTTAATAAGGGAAAATGAAAGAGCCGAAACGCTTTATACACAAAATAGTAAAAACCCCGATCCTTTATACGAAACAGATGATGAAATCGCAGTTCTTAATGTAATTCGCCCGCGCAATTTTTTTATCCGCCTTTTATTTAACTGGTTTAAATATATTAAGTATAGATTAGCGAAATTTACAAGCTTAAAATCGATATTTGACCGTGTAACTACTGCTTATGAAAAACCCCAAAAAGAAATTCTTGATGAAATAGAACAAAGCATTTCTAGGCTAATAAGTGCAACTCCTAAACCTTTTACTCTTAGCCAAATTCATATTAAAGGTTTAGAAAAATTAAGCCCTGAAGATAGAACTAACTTTTTAACCAGACTACATAATAAGTTTAACTATGATTTTACGCAAAATGCTAACTCTTGTAGATTCTTTACTTTAAGGACCCCATATGGAGCAACCCTTGAATCTGTCGAAATTAGACCGCCAGATTTTACGTCAGAAAACATAAAAACCCGCAAATTTATCGTTAGCTGCATGCCTAGAAGTAATAACTACCAAAAATGGCTGAAACAATTTCGCATTCTTAGCAATGAAACTGGCGCAACTATCATAGGTTTTAATTATCGCGGCACCGGAAATAGTGAAGGCATTGTCTATAACCAAAAATGTATGCGCCAAGATGCATTAGCAGAAGTAGGATACTTGCTTTCCCTAGGAGTAAAGCCTGAAAATATTGCATTAATGGGCGAGTGTGTTGGTGCAAATATTGCAACTGAAGTTGCAGGATCGCTCCAAGAAAATGACATCAAAGTTAAACTTTTTAGCTCGCGATCCTTTCGTTCAACTAGTTCGCTTTTAGAAGGCAGAATTCACCCAACGAAACAAGATAAACCATATAATCCCTTAACCTGGTTAAAATGGCTAGGCGTAGCTCTATGCAAATTTATTCTCGAACCATTTTTATACTTAGCCGATTGGGATCTTAATATCGATAAGGCATTCTCTGCTATTAACGTTAAAGACCGAGATTTTTTAAATGTACGCTCATCCAAAGGCCCCGCTAAAGATAAAGCCAGGTTTCGCGACGATGCCATGGTACCCCACAAAATAGCCTCCATTTACTCTTTAGTGAAAGAAAAAAATCAAGAACCCAATGTACAAGCCCACAAATTTCACATATCAAGCGAACTCCATAAAAACGCTGCTGAAGCAGACGGCCACGTATGCCCAACGCACATCCTAACCGAAACCTTCCCCCAAAAATCCATAGCCACAGATGGACGCGAATACACCGTTGCATTTTTTAATCGCGTATGGAATAACAATAATTCAAAAACAAATAGTAACCAAACAGCGCACTTAGCTTGACCCATATAACGAATAACTATAAAATCCCACGCTATTCCCCGGTAGCTCAGTTGGTTAGAGCGGATGACTGTTAATCATTAGGTCGGAGGTTCAAGTCCTCTCCGGGGAGCCAAGCTCAGTATAGGTTCTAGCAAAACACACGTTTCTTCAAATTATCTTGGTGGGTACTTTAGGGGTACTTGTTACAGTACTGGCTATTTATTTGTAAAGATAACTTCATTACACTGAATGACATGCTGTAATTTATATAGAGGAGAATGAGCTAAATAATGAGACTACTCTCTGTCACTACACGCAACGACAAAATGTCAGTGCGCTTCATTGTAAAATATAATTTTTTTGATCTATTTTCCTTTGTGGGAATAAATTGACAATATGTTTAAATAATATAATTACACACACCTTTCGCAAGTAACTTCTTGCTGGCGATAGCCCTTGCGTGGATTCACTTTTAGAGCTTTTATGAGAAAAATTTTGGGTGAAAGTGCGGTGAAGGAGTGATGAACTCATCCTGACCCCAGTTATGGGTTTTATTAAGAGCACATTGATAACATTTTAATATTTCCAAGCTGTAGTGGTTGAATGCTATAAGAAGCTAAGGCCGAGACCAAGT
>MHBC01000019.1 GCA_001804735.1 Legionellales bacterium RIFCSPHIGHO2_12_FULL_37_14
TTAAAACTGACTAATGTTTATATTTTGGCCCGATTGCCGTGGTAGCGTCATTTCGGTAACGTTTTGCAAACCTCGTGGTAATAATGCACCTTTTTTGCCACGTGTTTGTGTGTATCTTGCTATGTCTTTGGCGCTTAGCTGAAAATGCCTTTTGCCTGCTTGAATGGTTAAGCTGCTTGCTTTACTTATATTTAACAACATAGTTAATTCATCATTTGTTTTACCCAGTGATATTAGCTTACAACCCTTACCTTTAGCTAAATAAGGTAAGTTTTCTGCTGCAAACACTAATAATCTTCCAAGCTTACTTATTAAGGCAATTCTCCAGTTATCTAGAGAATCTTTAAGCTCTAAAGGCGGCAACAGTTTAACTGTGGCGGCTAAATTAACGCAGGCCTTGCCACTTTTATTTTTTACTCCTAAATCTTTAAGCCTACAACAAAATCCATATCCATTGCTGGCAGCTAACATTATAAAATGATTAGGGTTACCTGCTAACATATAACTTATACGTGCGCCTTCCTTTAATTTTAAGTAAATACTAAGTGGCTCTCCTTGCCCCTTACCTGATGGTAAAGTATTTGCGGGCAAACTATAAACTCTTCCTGTCGTATCAAAAAAATACACTAAATCATATTTATGAATTTTCACCCAAGTCTTAAAACTGTCTCCTGCTTTAAAGGTTAAAGACTCAGTATTTACCTCCCAACCCTTAACTGCTCTAATCCACGCTTTTTCTGATAAAACAAGAGTTACAGGCTCATCTTTAAAGATTTCTTGCTCTTCTATACAGCGTGCAGTTTCTCTCTCAACAATTGGTGAAAGTCTATTATCACTATATGTTTTAGCAATTTTTTTTAACTCTTTTTTAAGAAATGCTTGTAGCGCTTTAGGATCTTTAAGCAGGTTAACTAACTCTTGGCGCTCTTCATTAAGACTTAATTCTTCAGCTTTAAGCTTAATTTCCTCAAGGCGCGCAAGATGCTTTAATTTGGTCTCAAGGATTGCGCTGGCTTGAATTATGGATAAATTATACCTTTCCATAAGAGTCTTTTGGGGAAAATCTTCGCTGCGAATAATTTTAATAATTTCATCTAAATTTAAATATGCAATAAGTAAACCTTGTAAAATATGTAAACGCTCTTCTATTTTTTCCAACTGAAAGGTAAGACGCAATCTAAGAGTTTTTAACCTAAAAACTAACCATTCGGTTAATATGGTTTTTAAGGGTTTAACGCAAGGTTTACCGTCAAGACCTATCATGTTCATATTAACTCGATAGCTAACCTCTAAGTCTGTAGTCGCAAATAGATGTAACATTAGATCTTCTGTATCTACACTTTTAGAATTTAAAATTAACACGAGACGCGTAGGAGTTTCATGACAAGATTCATCGCGTAAATCGGCTAGCATAGGTAAACGTTTGTGCTGCATTTCTTTAGCGATTTGCTCAAGAATTTTCGCCCCTGACACTTGGTAGGGAAGCGCGGTTATGACAATCTGTTGGTTTTTTACTTCATAAACAGCACGCATTCTTATTGAGCCAGTCCCTTGTGCATAGATATTTAAAATGTCAGCTTTAGGAGTAATTATTTCAGCTGACGTAGGAAAATCAGGCCCTTTTATTTTAGTGCAAATTTCTGCAAGGCTTGCGAGCGGGTTGTCTAATAACAAGATACATGCTGCAATTACTTCGCCTAAATTATGGGGTAAAAGATCTGCTGCCATCCCGACCGCAATACCGGTTGCGCCATTTAACAGTACGTTAGGAACTTCCGCTGGCAAAAGCGCGGGCTCTTTTAAGGTGGCATCAAAGTTTGGCGTCCAATTAACTGTACCTTTGTCAAGATCAGCTAATAATAAAGCTGCATATTTAGTGAGCTTTGCTTCAGTATAACGCATAGCCGCAAACGATTTAGGCGCATCTTGGGAGCCCCAATTTCCTTGGCCATCAATAAAAGGGTAGCGATAGGAAAAAGGCTGCGCCATTAAGACCATAGCCTCATAACAAGCGGTATCGCCATGGGGGTGAAATTTACCTAGGACATCTCCTATAGTACGCGCGGATTTTTTATATTTACCAGAAGCAGCTAACCCAAGCTCCGACATGGCATAAATAATCCGCCTTTGTACTGGTTTAAGCCCATCTGCAATATGCGGCAAGGCTCTATCCAATATGACATACATAGAGTAATTAAGATAAGCTTCTTCGGTATAATCTTCTAAGGGGCGGGCGGTAATTTGATTTTTTGTCAGTCCTGATTGCGTCATCGTATCATCGGTGTAATTTTTTCCTTAATTTTTGAATAGCGCGCACCTCAGCTACTGCTTGCGCAAGCTCCATTGCAGCTAAGTTATAATCAACTCCTGTTGATGCTTGTTTAGTTTTAAGCTCTTCAGCTCGTTGTTTAGCCTGACTTATCGCTTCTTCGGTAATTTCATCAAGGCGCATGGCAACATCGGCTAGGACAGTTACTGTATAAGGCTGAACTTCTAACATGCCCCCTGAGACATAAAACTCTTCTTTAGAGCCATCTTGTTTGGTTACACAAACCTCACCTGGAGCTAGCACCGTCAGCAATGGGGCATGTCCTGCGACAATCCCCAGTTCTCCCATTTCCCCCATAACAGTAACTATTTGCACAAGGCCTGAAAAAATTTCTTTTTCTACACTAACAATATCTAGATGAGTTACATTTGTCATATATTAAACATCCTAAAGAGATTTAGCCTTAGAAACCGCTTCTTCTATACTACCAACCATATAAAAAGCTTGCTCCGGTAGATTATCATATTCACCGGCTAATATGCCCTTAAAGCCTTGGATTGTATCTTTTAAAGCCACGTATTTGCCAGGAGATCCAGTAAAAACTTCAGCTACGAAAAATGGTTGCGATAAAAAGCGTTGAATTTTACGTGCTCTTGATACTACGCGCTTATCTTCTTCTGAAAGTTCATCCATACCTAATATAGCGATAATGTCTTTAAGTTCTTTATAGCGTTGTAAAGTTTGCTGCACGCGTCTTGCAACGTCATAATGCTCTTGACCTACCACTAAAGGATCTAACTGCCTTGAACTTGAGTCGAGGGGATCTACTGCAGGATAAATCCCTATTTCAGCTATTTGGCGTGACAAAACAACTGTTGCATCTAAGTGCGAGAAAGTTGTTGCCGGGGATGGATCGGTTAAATCATCTGCTGGCACGTATACTGCTTGAATTGAAGTAATAGAGCCTGTTTTAGTTGAGGTAATCCTTTCTTGTAACATCCCCATTTCTTGTGCCAAAGTTGGCTGATAACCTACTGCAGACGGCATTCTTCCAAGAAGCGCAGAAACTTCAACCCCAGCTAAAGTATAACGATAAATATTATCAATGAATAATAATACATCCCGCCCTTCGTCCCTAAACTCTTCTGCCATCGTAAGGCCAGTTAAGGCAACGCGTAATCTATTGCCAGGTGGTTCGTTCATTTGGCCATAAACTAAAGATACTTTATCTAATACTTTAGATTCTTTCATTTCATGATAAAAATCGTTACCCTCACGCGTACGTTCGCCAACCCCTGCGAAAACTGAATAACCGCTATGCTCGGTTGCAATATTGCGGATAAGTTCCATCATGTTAACTGTCTTACCAACGCCAGCCCCACCAAATAAACCTACCTTACCGCCTTTGGCAAAAGGGCATAATAAATCAATAACTTTAATACCAGTCTCTAACAAAGACTGGCTCCCTGCTTGATCTTCATAAGAAGGTGGCGCGCGGTGAATGGAACGAGCAAATTTGGCTTTAATTTCACCTAAGCCATCAATAGGTTTGCCAAGCACATCCATAATCCGGCCTAAAGTTTTTTGCCCTACAGGGACTTGTATTGGGTGGCTGGTGTTTTTTACTTTTAAGTTTCTTTTTAAACCGTCAGTTGTCCCCATAGCAATAGTTCTAACTACCCCATCACCTAATTGCTGTTGGACCTCAAAAACAAGATCGCCATCTTCCAAAACTAAAGCGTCATAGACTTTTGGCACATTATCGCGGGCAAACTCAACATCGACCACGGCACCTATTATCTCAACGATTGTACCTAACGCATGGGTTTGACTCATTGCACTCATAATCACTTTCCTCTTTATAAAGCATCCGCTCCGCCTACAATTTCAGCTAACTCTTGGGTAATAGCCGCCTGTCTTGCTTTGTTGTAAGCGAGTTGAAAATCTTTAATTAAATCATTGGCATTGTCTGTGGCACTTTTCATCGCCATCATTTTTGCTGCTTGTTCACAGGCAATATTTTCTACAACACCTTGGTAGAGCTCAACCTCTATATAACGCTCAAGGAGCGCATCAAGCAAAGATTTAGCTTCGGGTTCGTAAATATAATCCCAGGTGCTTGCTGTTTTTTTACTTTCAGTAGTGTCTTGGGGTAATGGCAATAGTTGGTGAATCCCAGGCTTTTGCGTCATAGTATTTACAAAAGTATTGTGCGCGATAAAAAGCGAATCAATCGTAGCATCCGTATAAGCACCTACCATAGCTTGCGAAAAACCATGTAATTCTTGCACCCCTGGTGAATCTCCCAAATGTTCTGTCAAAGCAATAACATCGCCACCAATACGTTTAAAAAAAGCTCCGCCTTTACGCCCAATAATACCAAGGCGAACTTCTTTACCATTATGCTGCATCTCTTTCATAAACCTTAAGACTTCCCGGAATAAGTTAACATTTAATCCACCACACAAACCTCTGTCTGAGGTTACAACGATAAGCCCCATGCGTTTAATAGAACGCGAGTCCATAAAAGGATGGCGATATTCGGAACTTGCCCGCGCAAGATGCCGAATTACCGCGTCAATTTTTTCGGCATAAGGCCGCGATGCCCGCATTCTGTCTTGGGTTTTACGCATTTTACTTGCGGCAACCATTTCCATAGCGCGCGTTATTTTTTGCGTGTTTTTAATACTCGCAATTTTGGATCGAATCTCTTTAGCACCGGCCATAATTAATTACCTTTTACCAGCTACCTGTTTGTTTAAAGGTTTCAACGGCTAGCTTAAGCTGCTCTTCGATATCAGCATCATAAGAGCCTGCTTCGTTGATTTTTTTCAAGAGCTTTTTATGGGATGAATCCATGTATGCATGTAAAGCTGCTTCAAAAGCGCCTACTTCACCTACAGGAATATCATCTAAATAGCCTTTGTCGACAACGAACAAGGATACTGCCATAGTTGCAACGCTTTCAGGTGAATACTGATGTTGCTTCATAATTTCGGTAATTCTTTGGCCGCGCTCTAACTGTTTACGTGTTGCTTCATCCAAGTCTGAGGCAAACTGGGAGAAGGCTTCTAATTCTCTAAACTGGGCCAAAGCCAAACGGGTTCCGCCGCCAAGTTTTTTCATAATTTTGGTTTGCGCAGCGCCGCCCACGCGTGATACTGATAACCCAGAGTTAATCGCAGGTCTTACGCCTGAGTTAAATAAATCAACGTCAAGGTAGATTTGCCCATCGGTAATAGAAATAACGTTTGTTGGGACAAACGCCGAAACGTCCCCTGCTTGAGTTTCAATTATGGGGAGCGCGGTAAGCGAGCCTGTTTTACCTTTGACCTTGCCTTTAGTTAACCGCTCAACTTCATCTTCGTTAATGCGCGAGGCTCTTTCTAAAAGACGCGAATGTAAATAAAAAATATCCCCAGGATAAGCTTCACGCCCAGGAGGACGTCTTAGTAACAACGAAATTTGTCTATAGGCCCATGCGTGTTTAGTTAGATCGTCATAAACAATCAGGGCATCTTCCCCTCTGTCTAAGAAATACTCACCCATTGCACAACCTGAGTATGGCGCAATAAATTGCATAGCAGCAGAATCAGAAGCGCCAGCAACCACAACAATGGTATGTTCCATTGCGCCATGCTCTTCTAATTTACGCACAATATTGGCAACAGATGAAGCTTTTTGCCCAACTGCAACATAAATACAAGTAACCCCTGTACCTTTTTGGTTAATTATTGCATCGATAGCGATTGCGGTTTTCCCGGTTTGTCTGTCGCCAATTATGAGCTCGCGTTGGCCGCGGCCAATTGGAATCATGGCATCGACTGCTTTAAGACCGGTTTGCAAAGGTTGGTCAACTGATTTTCTTGCAATAACCCCTGGAGCAACTTTTTCTATAGCAGAATGGAGCGAGGCTTTAATTGGCCCTTTACCATCAATAGGCTGACCTAGAGCATCAACAACTCTACCGCAAAGCTCAAGGCCTACTGGAACTTCTAAAATTCTCCCCGTGCATTGCCCTTTTTGCCCTTCGGATAGCTTGGTATAATCACCTAAAATAACGGCTCCAACTGAGTCACGCTCAAGGTTAAGCGCCAATCCATAAATACCCGAAGGAAAAGCAATCATTTCACCTTGCATAACATCATCTAAACCATGCAGGCGGACGATACCATCTTTCAGACTTACAATCGTACCTTCATTACGTGCAAGAGAAACCACTTGGAATTGTTCAATTTTACTACGAATCAATTCGCTAATTTCAGAAGGATTTAACGTAACTTGTGACATGTTGTATCCTCTTTAAATAATAATACCATTTATTACCCTAACAAACCCTGATGCATTGCATTTAGTTTGCCTTTAACCGATCCATCTAAGACAAAATCTCCCGCTTTAATAATAATACCCCCTAATAAACTTGCATCCACTGAGACCTTAAGGTTTACATCGCGGGTTAATTTTTTGCTTAGCTTAGTTTTTAAAAGAGACTCTTGTTTCACCGTCATTGGTAAATAGCTAAATACTTCAACAACTAAAGTTTTTTCGTACTCAGCGCGCAATTTTTGATACTGCAAATATATTTCAGGCAAAACAAAAATGCGCTTTTTAGTGACTATTAGACTCACCCAAGCTTTTAAAGCCTTCCATTCTTTAATGGAAGAAGAAAACGTGCTTAACAAAAGCTCCACTTGCTGGTTAGCCGTAACCTTAGGGTTAGTAATGAATGCCTTCGCCGCAGTATCGAGCACTGTACAGGCAAGAACTCCTAAATAATACTCCCAGTTTTTTAACTCCTTAGCGTCTACAGCATGCTCAAAAATTGCCTTAGCATAAGGACGAGCAAAAACAGATTGCTGGCTCATTTTTCAATCTCTTCTATTAAAGAGTCAATTAGCTGCGCATTTGCCGCTTTATCAACTTCGCGCTGCAGAATTTTTTCCGCGCCTTTTACTGCAAGATTAGCTACTTCTTTGCGCAAAGTAAGGCGGGCGCGGATTGTTGCTTGCAATAGTTGCTCTTGCATAATTTTTGTTTGGTGAGCTGCTTGTTGCTTTGCCTCTAATTTGGCGGCTTCTATGATATCTGCGCCGCGTTTATGGGCTTTTTCGACGATATCGAGCGCCTTTTCTTTGGCCGCGCGTAGTTCGTCGGTCGCGCGTTTTTGCGCAAGCTCAAGCTCTCTTTGTCCACGTTCTCCTGCTGCTAAACCATCAGCAATTTTATCTTGGCGCTCTTCCATTGCTTTAGACAAAGGCGGCCAGACAAAGCGCATAGTGAACCACACAAAAGACATGAACACTAATACTTGAACCAGCAACGTAATGTTAAGATTCACAGTTTACCCCCTTAAAAGGCTTGCAACTATATTTAAGAACCTAAACTACTTAAAAATGGATTAGCAAACGTAAACAAAATGGCAATACCTACGCCAATCATTGTTACGGCGTCTAAAAGCCCTGCTACAATAAACATTTTTACCTGCAGTTTAGGAATCATTTCAGGTTGTCTTGCCGATCCTTCTAAAAACTTGCCGCCTAAAAGACCAAACCCAATAGCGGTCCCAAGGGCGCCCATTCCAATCAAGATTGCAACGGCAACTGCCGTCATCCCCTGCACATGTGCAATTACTTCTGCTGCTACCATATATATCCCCTTAGTTAATTAAATTTTAAGCTCCAATTCTTAGTGATCTTCGTGCGCCATACTAAGGTACACTATTGTAAGCACCATAAAAATAAATGCCTGCAAAGTAATAACCAAAATATGAAACACCGACCACACAAAGGACAAAATAAACTGCGTTATACTTAAACCAATATCACTCGCAATAGAGTGGGAAAAATGCGAGTTTAAAGTCATAAGAGCAATTAATATAAAAATAAGCTCGCCAGCATATAAATTTCCAAACAACCGTAAAGCCAGTGAAACAGGTTTGGCAATTAAAGAAACCATTTCGAGTAAAAAGTTAAAGGGAATGAAAATAGGGTGGTTAAATGGCTGTAAGGTAAGCTCTTTAATAAAACCTTTGATTCCTTTCATGCGAATACTATAAAAAATAATTAGGAAAAACACCGAAATAGACAAAGCAAAAGTCATATTAAGATCATTCGTCGGGACCACTTTTAAATGGGAATAGCCTAGAGCCTTTGCAGCAATAGGTAAAACATCAACTGGCAAGATATCCATAAAATTCATTAAAAATACCCAAATAAAAATAGTTAACGCTAAAGGCCCTATTAATTCGCTCCGCCCATGAAAGCTATCTTTAACCTGGCCATTGGCAAACTCAAGCATTAACTCCGCAAAGTTTTGCAGCTTAGAAGGCACTCCCGTAGTAACTTTTCTTGCCGCTAAAAACATAATCAAGAGGGCTAGCACACCTAAAAAGACCGAGATCCCTATAGTATCAAGGTGTAAGGTCCAAAACCCGCCATCATGGTTATCTGCCATATCCTTTAAGTTATATGAATAATACTTAAGGTGATGTTGAATATATTCGGTACTTGATCCCATATTTATTACGCTTAGCCTCGCAAAGCCCATACCAAAGGCGCAAAACAAAAACTTGCATGCACCAATAAAAAACTAATACAAAAAACACTACAAATAGGATTAAAAAAACGCAGATAGGTGGCAAAAATTGCTACAGCTAAAAAAAGCTTTAAGCACTCGCCTATATAAAAGGAATGCAGTATATTTTTAAGCTGTTTTGCGCCTTGGTAGCGAAAAATCATGTACCCAAACAGCAGAGTAGGAATCAAAGAAACCGTTGATCCATACATAGCACTCATTGCCGCCGATTGACCTACGAATATCAGCATGATAAAAACAATGACAGCTGCAACTATCCACTGAATTAAAAAAACCCAGTAAAGCTCAGCCTTATTTCGCTGCCCAAGCACATACCACCTCTTGCTTACTGGCGCGCATTATATGCAAATTCTATTTACAGTGCAAGATTGAGTCTTGTCCATGGCAGAGCTGTCCATGGGGTCTTGTCCATCAAGTTTGGCATTTACTCCTTAAGCTTGAGAAGATGGTCGATTGCCTTTACTGCTCACCTGAGAAGCCTGCCCTCGTCCTGCTGGAAACATCGAAACAGGACTAACTTCGGCTACCTCTGTTTTCTTAATTTTTGCTTTACCCTCGTCGTGTTGACTTATAGAATCACAAAATCTATTAATGTTATGCATTATCGATCTGAAGGCTGCTTTGTCATCCGTGTCAGAACTACGTCCACTAGTTATAAATTCGCGTTGCTTGTCAGTTCTAGCACGTTCTGCGTCCCCATACAATAATGTAGTAGTCAAGCTTTCTGTTAGTTTTGAACCAAAAGATTCCAACTCATTAATGACATTTATTACTGGTTTGAATTTGTTGTCGGGATTTAACAAATCAAAATTATCATCAGGGATCTCTGCAAGGCAGTTTAATAACTCTCCAAGACGTTCTTGTCGCTGTTTGATAACTGTTTGCTCAAATATTTCTAAGTCGTTATGGAAAGTAGACTGCCAAATATTTCTTAACTCATCTCTAAACACAGCTAACTGTTCAATAAGTTTATAATGGAATTTTTGCAGTCTTATAATTTCTTTTCTGACATCCGCAACTGAGACAATAGTTTTCACTGCTTCTTTAGCATTTTGAGTTGCTTGCAAACATTTTGTTACCTCTCTGCCTATGTTGCTATAGACAACCGTAACGTCTTCAGTTAATAAAAGCTTTTCTCTATCCTCATGACGTTGTTCTCTCAGTATAGTGTCAATATCATTTTGGAGCGTAGCGCATTCTGATTGATAAAATGCGCGAGGGTTTTTAGATTCCCTGGCTTTTTCGATAGAACGATCAAGCATATCTAGGATATGTTCGATAACTGTTTTTTTGCCTGCTTCTTCGCCCTCAACTTCTAATTCATGAGGAAGAGATACTGCTGGCAAATCGACTGTAATCCCACTTTGTATTTCTAAGAGAGCCGTTCTTACTTTTTGTAAAGAATCCACAAATGCATCTTGTTTCACTCTACGTGTTGACCAGTATGCAGTCACCTTATTTTGATGATTAGCAATCCAAGAATACTTATCTTGTAGGATATCAATATATTCATAGGGTTTATTGGCATTTTGCCTAGCAAGCTGCTCTCTTTGTTCAGCAGCCTGTTGTTCTTTTAGTGCTGCTTCAGCTCTTTCCTTATTTAGTTTTATTTGTTTAATTGTTTGTTCAAAAAAAGGGCTTTCTTTTAAGCGATTCACTTGGTCCAAGAGACTAAATACATGTCCTCTGAGATGAAATACTCTGAATAGAGATTTAAACCACCCAGTATCGTTTTCAACAGCGGCTTTTGCTAATTTAGCAGAATCTCCATCTTCAAGGTATTGTTCAATAGCTTGTAAAATGTTTTTCTCTTTCTGGCTCATTTTTTTCCCAGCAGGGTCCTCATCAGCAAGCCTATATTCTCCAATCTTCCTCTTTATATCTTCTGTTATTTTAGTTACTAGATCCTCAACTTTACCGGGATATTCTCTTTCGGCCTGTTTCCCTTTAAGCTTCATATACCATCCTAAATTGAGAAACCTTCTTACAAAGCTCTTCTTAGCTGGTATATGAAATTCTACATTTTCATTTTCTTTTCTACACTGAGCTAATTCTATCAAGCGCGCAAATCTAATTGGTGACAGTTCCGCGCTATTTGGACTCTCATGACCTTTTATTACAAAAAGTTTTTCTTTAGACAACTCAGGAAAAATCTCTTTTACTCGCTTAAGCTCTTCACCATTAAAGTGACATACGTCACGATAATTGCCGTCTTTATTTTTATATCTTAACAATCCTGTCTTAGTATTTAAGAAATAGCCTTCTTGATTTTTATTACTAGCTCCTAAATCCTCAAAAATTGATAATCCACAATTAAAATAATTAAGCGCATCCTCTTCTACGTCCTTCCAAGCTTTTTGTGTTTGATTAGCTAAATTAGCAGTAAAGATATTAAAGTTATGAGTGAGATCATTATATTCATGATTTGCAGCAACTGGTTCTAGCTTATTTTCCCTTGATATTTCTTTATGGAGCTCTTCTAATTCGGACAAGTAACCAGCTAACTGAATCTCATGTACTATATCATATTCACTAGAAAATATTCTGGAAAAATAAGTACGTACACCCCAATCTGCAAATAGGTCATATTTTTTAGCCTGTGTTTTTTTAGCCATTATATTCTCCAAGTAATCATGATTGTATCTTTATGGTATAGACACAAACAAAAAATAAGTCAAATTTGTCTCCTAAAAAATACCCCTCCGCCAGCTGGTGGCGAATCTGCTTGACGTTGAGCTAGATTCATATCTTGTTGCGCCAGTTCATTAATTTCAGTTTGTAAGGTTTTTGGGTCTTTATGTAAGTAATAGGAATTCGCTAAAGTCTCTAATTGGGTAAGCTCAATATGGCTGAGCTCTTTAACCGCAACGAAAAACTTCTCTTGCTCTTCTAATGAAAACTTGGCAAAAATATTATTCCAGGTATGGTATTGCTCTTTATCCTTAGGTAAGTCAAACCAATATTTATTTACAATAACATTGTGATCAAACAAAAAGTTATTAAAGGCAGTTGCTGCAACGTGAATTTGTTCGATACGCGCTTCTAGCTCTTTAGCTCCTGCAATAAAGCTATATTTTCCCGGAAGAAAAACTAAAGCTTGCAGTACGCTTCTTACGCTTATATTAGGAGGTATCATAGATAAGTACTCTAGGAATTTAGGTTTATCTTCTTCTTGTAAACGATTTATTTTTGCGTCTAAATCTTGATAATCTTGTTCTGTAAAATACGGCCTTTTACTGAGAAAACTTAATAAGGCTGCTGTATTAGCGCCATATTGTAAATTTTGGAAAATTACTTGAGCTTGGTTTTGGAGTAACAATGGAATTAATGGCCTTATAGTAGCAGGGTGAGTTTTTAGTTCTGTATGATGTTGTACCATATAGCTTAAGAGTGCAGTAACTTCGGCCTCACTAGATTTACTCAAGGCATTAAGAAAAAATACAATGTCCTCCTTGCTCATACAAGTTCTACATAAATCAACGACCTGCTTAGGAAAACGCTGAACTATTCCAAGAAGGCGAGTTTTATCTTTATCCATTGCTTCGATGATTTCAGTAAGAAATTCAACATTAGGAACCCCTTCAATAGCGGCAAGAAAATTTCTGCTTAAAATATTGATTTCTTCGGCGTTTTTTGGCGCTTTAAGCGATTTAGCAAAAAAAGCAGTAAAGCGTTCAAGACAGTTAGCTGCGTCTTCATTATTTATTAAAATATCTATGGCTTTGGCCCAGGCTTCACAGGATATGCTATGACATAGAGGATTTTTGGTTGCTAGTTGGGTAAATGTTGCTAGTTGATCTTTATTAAGCTTTTTAAATGCTTGATATAGTTCATCAAGGTATTTGCCGTCTTCTCCATATAAAGCTGTTATTGCAGCTAAATCAAACTTTAAACTACCCTCGAGTATCCCGTTAAGCCACTTTTGATAAAATAAGATTGTTTCATCAAGGGCAACTGCATCACTACTTGGTATGATTCTTAGAAGCGCCCTATTAGATCGTTTAAAAGGTTCTGGTGGTTCTATTTGATATTTTGCGTAAAAAGCATGTAGCTGAGTGCGTGCTTCTCTTAAGCTATCTTCATCAGTCCAATGAGTTTCAAGGTATTTTCTACATTTTAGCCAGTCTTCTTTAAATGCTGCTCTTTGGGAAATAGGCACCTGCGGCAGCTGCCACATCACTTGGCCTGAGCCTTCTATTATCAAGTTATCTCTTGCCAGCATCCTTCGTTTACTTTCTTCTTTTAAATTGCGTTTTAACCGCTGCAAAGCTCGCGTATGTAAGTACTGTTCTTTTAGGCTGGCATTTTCTCTTATTTCAGTCCATATTTTTTTATCCTGCTGTCTAGGTTTAGCTAATTTGGCTTCTAGATGTAGAGTTTCTCTCTCAAGGAATTTATTAAATTGTTCATCATCTTTATATTTATCTAAATCTTTTTTAATAGCCGCATAATTAAGGATATCTTGGCATACCCCTACTTGCCCTTGTCTACCTTGTCTGCCTTGCTCTTGTTTTACCACTTCAGGTATAGCAGGATAGGTGCGAATTACTCCTAAGCCAAGGTCAGGATTAGCAGGTCTAATATCACTACCGCGCCCTAGGCGCGAGCTTATGGTTATGGCGCCATTTTTGCCGGCATTTTTAAGAATATCTGCCTCACTAATGCCAGTTGCGTTGGTATCAATTACCATATTTTTGTCCGGCAAAGCCTTTTTAAGTAAATTGCCGAGGTGCTCCACTGCTTTATCATCTTCACAGGTAATCAGAATTGGCTGCTCTTTGTTTTTTCTTATAGATGCAACTATTTGCTCGATTTGCGTCTCTTCATCCTTACAATAAACTGGGGGTAAAAATTCGGTCTTGATTTCTTTATCGGTTGGGAGTTTGGTTACATAGTCAATAGCAAATTCATCTTTATAGAAAGCTAAAGCCTCATCGTCTCCAGCAGTTCCGGTACATGCTTCAAGGTGTTTATAGTAATGTTTTAATATATAAGGCGCGCTTAAAGATATGGCAATCTCACTTTCAGGCTCGATAAAGAAATCGGGCGTTTTATTTGCCTCGATTGCTTCATGATTAAGCCGCGTATGTAGAAATTGTTGTACCAAGTCACTATAAGTTGATCCATGATAAATCTGGTTATTTATCATTACCTTAGCAAAATGGGTTTCTATGGAGGTTTTATCATCTATTTTCTTTGGCTCAGGCATAACAGAAAAGTCAATTCCCTCTTCTAAATTATGCGCAAGATGTGCAGCTGACAATAAGCTTACTAACTTTTGATTGCGTAAGTTTTCATCGGAAGATGCAAGGTATTTTTGAAAATATGTAGATTTTTCAGGAGCTACGGTTTGCGCGGATTCTTGGAGCTTTAAATAGAGCTCTTGTAAATCTTCGGTTTCAGAAACTCTATAGTCTTGCCGTGCAAATTTTTCTTTATTTTTTAGGTAAAAATCATAAACAACTTGGTATACCCACGCATCATAATTATATATGGAAGCTGCCCCAGCTTGATCAGAAAAATTAAATAACGTATTTTCACTACGCATAATGTAATCGCCTTCATCTAAAAAGGCGACCCGATTATCCGCATTTATATCAATAGGACTTTTAGCATCCTTATTATCCCAACGAATGCCCGATAAAAATAAGCTCCAATTACCTATTATGGCGTAATGGACTGCACCTACGCCATCTTCATTAACTTGGGTGTGGTATTGGTCAATGCTGGACTTTGCAGTAATGTGGCCATTAGGAATTTTGAGTGCATCTAATACAGCCAAAGCCTCCTCATGATCACGTAACGACAAGCTTTCTTTTGAGCTATACACATCAACAAGCTGACCATTAAGGGCGCGGTAAGCGACTCGCATTAAGGAGATAATGCTTTTACCTTCTCCCATACGAATTTGATGCAATATATTATCATCATTGTGTAACACACTATATAATAACGCGATCATTTGCGTACGATTAACCCATTTTCCTGTTTTACGCACTAAAACTTCACGCATACATGCAAGTACCCGAGCTTTCGCTTCTTGCGAGTTCTGGTTTTTATTCGTTTTGATAAGCTCAAGCAACTCTGGCAAGCTTTTTTCTTCAAGCTTCATGGTACAGCTATAGGTATTTAGGTAATAAAGCAAATTAAGCAATTCTGCTTGTTCTTTTGGCGCAATTTCTGCTCTTTTCTTTAATTTAAAGCCGCCCAGTACCCTTTTTATGGCTATAGCATCTTCATCACTCAGGCTATAATCGCGCTTATTTTGTGCCACCATTTCTCTTTCAAAGTAATCTTTTAGGACTTCTGGATTTTTCTGCTTCTTAAGTAATAGGTGAAGTTCTGCTAATGTGGGCTTAGGATCAGTTGTGTAATAATTAGCTAGCTCAATCTTGAAAGCCTTAGACAATCTACTAAGCTCTTGATTAACCTGAGCTATAAGTTCTGCAGTATCTCCTTTTGTAAGCGCTGCAACCACTATCATCTGGTTCAAAGGATCTATATTCATTAATAACTTAAGGCTCTCACTAGAGATAGCGCCTAACTTTAAGCCTTCAAGCAGTTTTATCTGATTTTTTCCCCATAAAACTTTTAGCTTTTCTTCTGCAACAGGGCAAGATGTGGTTAATTTTTCCAGTAAATTAAGACTTGCTAATAAATCGTCTGGGGAAAGCTCTAATTGGGTTCCGAGATACTCACAAAGTGCGGCGGTGACATGCGGAAAGGCTTTTAACTGAGTAAACATTTTATCAAAGCTAGCAATTATATTGGCTAGATTTGCTTCATGCTTAAACTTAATAGCGCATTTTACTATGGTTAGTTTAGCTTGATTATGGAGATCCTTAAGGTTTATTTGCCTTATGAGGGTTTTTAATACCTCAAACTTTTGGGCTTTTGCAGGATTTTCTTCTTTTACTTTAAGTTTATCTAAGTCTTTATTGAGCAAGCTTGAGTCTTTATCTTGCAATGCATCAGTTAGGAGGGCTTTGATAAAAGATACGGGGTAGGGTTTAGTCTTAAACTCATTTTCATCAAATACTGCTGTTAACCAAGTAGTTAATTGCTCAATTGCGAAGTATTCGCCATTTTGGCAATGTTCAAGGAGTAAGCCTAATAATTGCCCTAATTCATCATAATAATTTTTTCTATCTAGTTCTTTGAATAATTTAAGCAAAGTCTGGATTTTTTCTTGGGTGTTACCTTCTTGCTTAATTGCTAAATGCAAAGACAATTTTTTTAATAACATATGGTTTTGCGCTTGAAAGGTTTTGGCAAGATAAAAGTCATCAATTAGCTTAGTTTCAGCTGGCTCAAGAACCCGAAAATCCGTATCACAATCTACAATAAAGCAGTTACTCCTTATCAGCTTATTAACTGCAGTATGTCTATCTTGAGGGGTACGAATGCTAGCTAAAATTTGGGTTAAAGTTTTTTTTTCTGGCAGTGTTGAACGGGCAAAATCAATAGAGCTTAATTGTTTATAAAACTTAATATGTTCTTCATTAGTAAATGAGCCTTCAATTGGATCATCAACTAGCCAAGGAAAAGCGGTAACTAAAGGATCGGTAAAGCCATGCTTTTTACCATAGTCAATTAACTTAGTAAGCTTTGCTGCTTTATCCTCTTTATAACAAGCAAGTGCGCGTCCTAAGGCGTTGATAGTATTTAAGTCAGGAGATAAATCTGTTTTTTTAAGCACCTCGAGTAATACATTAAGGTCTTGTAAGCGCACATGATATGATTGCCGCGTCTTTTCTTTTGCGTCGAGGCAAAGGGTTTGATTAATAATTTCTAGACTATGCGCTTTGTCTTTCCCAGCAAATTGCTTCCAATCAATATTGGCTAAATTATCGATAGTATCAACGCCAAGCGCAATTGAGGCTGTAATTATGCGCATAATTAAAGCTTTATTGTCCGCACAATCTGTGGCAACTTGCATGATTATTGCTTTAAATTTATTAAAATCGTTTTTGCTTAATTTTAGTTGCTGCGCCGCAAAACGCAGGGCGTAAGTTGCAGGATTAGTAATAGTATTTAAATCAACTGCGTCCCATCTTGCAGTATAACCCTGCGACTTTTGTCCAAGAGAGTTCATATCTTGAAGCATTAAAGCCTCATCCCAATAGCGGTAGTTTTCGTTAACACAGGCGTAATAAAACCCATTTTCCCGCCAATCAATCTTACTTAAGTTGTTTAAAATCTCTTGTTGGTTAGCTTGGCTATCTTGGCGCATGCCGGTTTGTTGCAATACCCGGTAAATCCGGCGTAAAAATTGGGTCGCATTAAATTCATCTTGATATTTGCTAATTGCCGCAATGAATTCTTTTTGGTTAATTTTTAGATCATGAGCATTAATGTAATCAATCACCATGTCATACGCGCGCCAAACTTCAGCGAACCGCATCCTGCCTACATTTTTGCCGTGAGTATCAATTAATGTCCATAATATATCTTGATAAACCTTAAATTTTGCAAGTTTTTGCATGCTATTAGTTAAGGCTTCTACTTCTTCTTTTTCCAAGCATTCTGACCAATCATTAAAAGGATCTAAAAGCCGTTTTTTATAAATAGCAAAATGTTCTGGAAAACTAACATAAAGTTTATGCACCAAACTTAACCAATTGGTATTTCCCTTTATCCCGTAATGATAAAACAGTTGCCCAAATGCCTTTAGATTTAAAGGAGTCAGTAGAGCGAAGAGGGCTCTAAAAAATTGCTCATCCTCGATTTTGCTCCAGGTTTTTAAAATAGCAATTAATTCATCTTTATCTTTAGCGCGCGCAATTTCTTGCTCCACGTTGAGATATTGCAGAGACTCTGAGGTTTTTGTATCGCAAGCATTGTCTTGCAACCATTCTTGCACTCTTGGAGGGACGTTTTCTGTTGCTAGATGATGCCAAAGAGTTATGGGGTCACTTGAGTCTATTGGAGCAAGTTGTCTATAGTCTCCATAAAATGCCGTTGCAGGTTTACTGCTATTAAATTGGGTCGCAAATGGATCTAGTTTTAAGTCTTCGATATCTTGCTCAACTAAAGATTCATCAAAAGTTAAAATAAGCGCTTTTTCAGGATGCGCTGAATAATAAAATCTAAAACCTGGAGTGCGTTCTCCATCAATGCCGAACTTATAAAGATGAGGAAATTTTCTTATTTGCGTTAAAGCCGCCACATCCATCTTTTGAATCAAAAAAAGAGCATCCTCGTTGCCACCTACCCAAGTCGAAAAATCGGCGCTAGATATATTATAAGTATTAAGGTTAGCGCGGGTAATTAACTTACTTTCATCCCCTTTATATGGCAAGATCTCGCGCGTAGGCGGGCCCTTGGGCTCTGATTGTTGATCTACTTCTTGTTGCACCTCTTGCGCGACTTCCTGCTGCGCTTGTTGCTGAACTCCTGTTGTTACAAAAACTAGTGGATGCATCACGCCTGTGAGCCAAGACTTGTCTTCAGCCACTTGCCTTTGTTGATGTTTAAGCGGGTAAGCTACAGGTAATGGCTTATCAATAGATGCCGTATTTATTTCTAATTCCCGCTCACAAGCTAAGCGCCGGTTATTTAATATTGTATTTTGTAATTCCCTATACTTGGCTTTTAAGCTGCCTTGCTTAGGGTCAGCAAAGGCTTCCTCATCCCACTCAGGAATTTTAATTAAAAGACATAAGTTTTTATCTTTAGCAAAATTTATTAGTGCATCAAGGAACTCTTTCGTTATAGCCTCTTTATTGCAAAGCTCTATTTCTTTTACTGCCCCATCTTTACTTATAGCTCCAATTAACTTTTGGAACGCTTCAATAGTTGCTTCATCTAATTTGGGGGGAAGGATAAGACTAAGTTTGCTAAATAAAGGTTTTTTGGCAAATGCTTGAATCTTTTCAGCTAAAAGTTGCATATAATCTTTTGCCTTACAAGTAAGGCCGCTATCTAAGTTAAATGTACAAGACAAATTATGGTTAGTTGGCAACTTTTCTAAATAACTAAAAAATACCTTTAAACCTTCTCGGCCCATTTCGGCAATATGCTTTAGTTCTTTTGCATCGGCGGGTACTGCATTTTGGAAAAATTCATAGATAAATTGCCCTGTTTTTTCCCAAGCTTGCTGGCGCGCTTTCTTTGCGTCAGTTGCATCCTTTAAATAATTTGGCTTCTCTGCGGCTAAAAAGCGGTTCCGTGCGGCGCAAGCATGAATATACTCATATTCAGGTGCACTTAGGGCATCACTTTTTTCATAATCAAGATTATATTCAAACCATTGTTTTGCCTCTTCTTTAGGCTCAACGTTTATCACTAATTTTTTCACACCCTCAAAGTATGCAATTTGCATTGCTTCAATGAATTTTTCTTTAGTATTAATCGTTAGTTGGCTCTTTAAAGGATCATAAATGATTTCAGAAGCATCGAATGCTTTGATAATAGTTTCTGCTGAAGGTTCCGGTATATTAGGGAATAAGCATTCCGGCGCTTGTTGCGTAAGATATAATTTATTTGCTTCTACAGCCGATAAAGGATAGCGTCTGGCAAATGCTTTTCTAGCTGCATCTTTATATTTTTTCTGCAAAGGTAAACAGCTTGCCTCCAACATATCTTGCCATAATAAAGATATGGGTATGCTCTCTCTATAGTTTTTAAGCATAGGTATGTTGGGAGTTAATTGCGTCCAAGGTAAAACGCGCCCTAACAAAATAGCATGCCAATCAGACCAGTTTTTAGGATTAGGCGAATGGGTAACTTTTTTAACCTCACAACTACCTACATTTGGGAGATTAAGATTTTCCTGATCCCAAAAATCAGGAATATAGAACGTCTTAGATCCTTTTCTATTATCTAATAAGACCCATTTTGGATCTTCTTCTTTACCAACATTTACTAAAATAGTTTCAATAGTGTTCCATTCAGCAGCTGATAATGTCGCTAATTCACTATGATGCATAGGCGCTATTTTTGTGCAAAAAATAGGGTTTGGATCTTTTGGATCTTTAGAAGTGTTTATGGGCGTAAATTTTGCCTTATAAGTATTTTTTAAGAAGCGATACAGATCATAGCGCGTAGGAGGAAGCGTAAATGGAGACTCTAAAAAACTTGGTAATGCCCTTTCATCATAGAATGCAGCATCAGAAAGCGGGTAGCCTTGTATTTGATTACTTAGCTTTACTTCATCAACCTTAGCCCAGGAAAATTCAACATCTGCACTAATAACTATATCTTCCCAGGTTTTAGCTCCTGGAGGTTTATTTTCTAACAAATCAAACAACAAACTGGATACTGCTTTTTTTAAAAAAATTTCTTTTAAAGAGCTGGCAGATTCGGTTGATTTTTTTTCCTCGTTTAGCCAAGGATGCCTTTTAAGTAGTTGGGCTTCTACTAGTTGATATAAAGCCTGGGCTTTTGTATCTAGCTGTTGTTTAACTTTACCTTCCCAACATGCGGAAAATTTACTATTCTCTTCTGCTTCGAGCTTGCTTCTTTCGAGGAACCTAGCTACTTGAGACTTCCCGTCTATGGATTTAATTTCTTCGACCTTAGCATTTATCGCGAGCATCCTGCGAGCCATCCAGCATGTATTCAATTTTGTCTCAATTTCACCAAGCAAATTCTTGATTAATTCTGTCATAATTGATGATTATTTATTCATTATAACCTAATTGTAGTCGACATTTAGCTGAATTCAACTTGCGCACGCGCACAAGGAGCAAGGGTTCTCTCGTTCAGAGTTTTAAAAAAAGTATGGTTACCCGTATTTAAACCTGCCTGAAAAAGATTTAAATGAACTTTTGCGGCACGTTCTGTTGCTTTTTGGTTTGCATAATAAATTCTATTTGAATCAGTTAATAAATAAATTACCAGATGCCAAAATGGCTGTGGAAAAAAGCTACTACATGCTCTTTCTGCTACAAAGCCTTCCATAGTATTAAGTTCAAAACTAGAATCTTGACAGGCTAATAGCTGCAATAGGGGCATTATAGAGTCTAGCCAACGGCCAGTTAACACTTGATCGCCTAATGATTGTTCTAAATAAAGCAAAAAGCATTCAGCTATTTGGGTTTTATTAGCATGTTCTTGTTTAAACAATGATAAAAATAAGGTTTGCGCTTGGTTAAAGATATTTTTAAATAAAATTTGCTGGAAGAAAAAAACTTGCTTAACTCCTTGCCAACTTTCAGTATTAAGCTCTTTAGCAAATAACGTATACAAAGTTTGGGTTTGGGCGGCGCTAATAAACTGATAATGGCCAAGAAAAGTAATTACCGCTTGATAACTTTTTTCCGTGACCTTTAAATTAGGCCGAGTAATAAAAGCTCTTCTAGGATCGTTATAGAGACAATATAGATCATGCAAAAGCGTATCTATATATAACTCGCGCTCTTTTTTATCCATAATCTTTAAAACTTGCACCATTCCTTCTTTTAATAAATAGATCCTAAGGAGACTTCCTTGCTGCATTATGGAAGCAATATGCTTAATAAGAACTTGATTCTCTTGGCTCAACCGCCCAAGGGGAAAGGTTTGAATTATTATTAAACTCATACGTATAAGATCTTCAGCATATGCCCCGTAAGGCTTATCTTTGACCAAAAGCTCAAGAAAATTTCTTAAAATATGGCGAACATGCATATTAACCAGCGGAGAATATGCGCTATTTTGCAGGGCATAGGTTAATAAATTAATTACCCGCGCCTTTTGATCCTCAATATTGTGCAAAGAACGCAAATATTGTTGAAACTGCGTCAATGTGCAAAAAACTGCCATTTGTTTTTGCAGACATAATGTATAGTACATCTTCATAGTATTGAATAAGGTAGTGTAACAAATATAGCTATCTCTTTTAGGTAATACGTGGCGTACTAAATCAAAATCAAGCTGAGTTTCGGTTGGCCCATTATCTACTAACAGCTCGAGGCGCACGATAACAAAAGGCACAACCAGTAAAGTTTCTTCAGTAATGCGTTTAACTATAGGGTGCTTTACAAAAAGATAAATTTGCTCAATCAACATAAGGTTTTGCGGCGCTTGAAAACTTTGGTCTAACTTATAATGTGACACTGATTGGCCAAGGTGTTTTAGTAAGGCAAAACATTTTTTTGCTAAGTTATGGCCTAAAGAATCTGCGGTTTGAAAAACAAAAATTAAATAATTAGCCAGATGCTCTCCCATTTCATAGGTAAGCCTGTGTTCAAATGCAGAATTATATTCAGCGGCAAAAAAATCTAGCACTTGATTAACATCTTGCGCCCATTGCCCTTGCAATATTTTTTTTAACCGCAAAGGGTTAGCATAGACTCGAGCGAGCTTAAGGGAGGTGGTATATTTTTTAAAAAGTAAGAGTTGTTGCTGTCGCATAGTTAAGGCCGCCACATGTTTAGTTGAAATATTTGACAATATGGTCAATAATTACATTACAGATGTTTCACAAACTGGTTTGCAACTGATGTTAATAACAAGCGCCGTATCCAGTCAATTAAAATGCCTTCTCAAAGACAAAAGTAATTGGGAAACTGGCCCTCCTGGTTAAAATAATTCTTGTAGCTATTTTTTCTAAGGAGATAATTATGTCAGAAAAACGCCAACACACAGCAGCAATGATGCGCAACAAAATGCTCATTCATTATGGAGATGAGGTTTATCACAAACATAATAAAAATCACCTTATCGATCCGCCACATCGCGATATTTTACTTGCAGAACCAAGCTACGAAAATGGCGAAGAGGAAGAAACTAAAAATAAAAGATGGTCCTTTAAAACTATACGTAATTTTAAAGGAAGAAAAACGCGCACACGACTAGATAAAGGTCGCGTTCACTGATAAAGTATTAGCTTACCAGCAGGTTAACCACTTCCTGTCATGGAGATGCTCAATCAGGCCTGTTTTTTAACAGGCCGTTTTATTCTAGACACACGCCCTACGGATTACAGCAATTTTGTAAAATCTATAATATGGGAGAAAAACTGACTATCTTCTAAAGAGTCACTAACTTTATTGGTATGGATTAAAACACATCGATAAGAAAAATGTTTTGGTATGTGCAATCGGTTTAGTTTATCCCGCATCTCCTGCCCTGTTTCTTAATTTGTTGACCAATGTAACGGCGCTACGATAAACTTAAGTGTGAGCGTCTATCTTTCATGGTCTCAAGGCTATTTAATACACAAAGCTCTACCATATCGTTAATAACGGGGATATTTTCCAAGGGCTCCCCTTCATTAAGGGCGCACGCTATAAAAAAGCAATCTTTCCAAAAACGCTCTTTTTTCCCGGCATTGGCTTTAGCCCAAAGCGCCATCCACAAAAAGTGAAATACCCATTTGGCGCGGTTTTGGCTGAAAACTTCTTCCCTAACTAAATTAATCGCCTCATCCATGGCACAAATCTTTACGCCATTTACATAACTGCAACATTTATTTACCAAATGATCGATAGCAGGGCTTTCCTCAAACCATGATTGGACGATAGGCTTATCGCGCTCCCAATTTTTTGATTGCCTAACTCCTGCTTTTACCACTTCTTGGGTAAAGGGAACAATTTGCACCCCTAACTCTTGAATAAGGGAAGTAGGAAAAATACAAAGAGGAACAAACTCTATTCCCAGTATCTCTTGAATTTGTAATAAATACAAAGAGGGTAAAGCATTTTGGCTATGCATTACCCCAAGAAAATGGTTTACTATTTGCTCTGTGTATTCTTGCGTAACTAAGCGTAAGGTCGTAGTGTGGTCGAAAGCTTCTTGGCGATATTTTATTAATTCTTGTTTTGACAATGGTGAAGTTATCCACACATCTTTAATACCAAATGCATATTTTACTAATAATCCACATAAACGATATTGCCGCTTTTGCTTAATATAAATAAACAAACCCTGAGAGCCTGAACCATCTATTTCAGTTGCATACCATTTAATGTCAGCAAGGTTAGATGAGGCTTTGGCATAAAAGCAGCCTTTCTTGCGTTGAATTTTTAACCATCGAGCAAAATAATCTTGGTATTTTTCGGCATACCAATGGCTAATAGATTTTAAACGGCTTAAGGCAAGAGGACTAAGATCAAGGTTTGCTATCATCTCATCTAGCACTAAAATTGCGATAGCTCTTACCTCTTGATTAGGATGCAATAAAAACATTAAAGCAACTTCATGGCCTTCTTTAATATTACATAAATCAAATATAAGACCAAAATAAAAATCAGGCTGCATAGCATGGCTTTGCGAAAAAATATGCTCAGCAATATCAAAGATAGACAAATCAGCGAGCTCTTGCAGCATCTCTTGCATCACTGCTAAATAATCAACATCCTTTTCATCTTGCAAGTCTTCTCTATCTGCTATGGCAAAATAAGCTTGCTGTAGGGCAGAGGATAATTCAACTTTAGTTTCATAAAAAGAATTTAATAAAGGCAAATAAAACCCTAAACTATGAGTTTTGGTATGCATAGCTTCAGCAAGATAAGCCATTAATTTATCTAATAATTTTATAGCTGGCTTATTTAGAGCATCAACGCCGCCTTTTAGTTCAGCAACACAAATATCAAAAGCCATGAGCGAAGCCGAGTATAGAAGCTCGATTTCTTCAGTAATTTCTTCAGGAAATGCTTGGATTTTATCAATGAGTTCGTAGATAAAATTTTCATGTTTAATAAATGAAGGGTGCATTTCAACCTCTGGAATACTATCTTTGGCTAAATGCTTAGCAAGGCTACTTATCCATGAGCCTAGATCCTTAAAATCACTCATATAGATTGCACCGGCACAGGCTTTCCCATGGCATCAACGGCTACAAAAATAAACTCACCTTCGGTTACTTTATATTCTTCGTTAAGGCGCGGTTTTTTCACCCAAACCTCAACCCACATAGTTATTGAAGTGTTTCCCACTTTAAGTAACTTAACGTAACAGCTAACTACGTCAGCAACATGCACGGGTTTAATAAAATTCATCGAATGAATTGATACGGTAACTACTTTTTTGCCGCCAGCAACTCTTTTGGCCACAATACCTGCTGCAATATCCATGTGGGAGACTATCCACCCACCAAAAATATTACCATCAAAGTTGGTATCTTTGGGCATGGCGAGAGTTTGAATGGTTATTTCACCTCTTGGATCTTTCATTGTCATTGTTGGGTTTTCCATTTTAATAGGGCATCAGCCAGCATGGTGTTTCGAGGAATTTGAGGTTTGGGGGTAATTTTATTTGAACTTTGCATTAGCGATTTTACCTCCTTTATAAGGCGCTCTTGATTTATAAGAGCTAAATATTTTTTTCCTAAAATAAGTGGATCAATTTTTGCTAACTCTTGGCGCGGATCTTGCAAGCGTCTTGCAATAGACAAACTTGCGTTACAACCATCTGCCCCAACACTATCCACAATTTTTACCTTACATGCTAAATCAGGATACCGCATAAGTACAATATCAATTAATTGCTTAGTCGCAAGAGCAAGCTTAGCAGATCCTATCGCAACCCAGGAGATTTTATGTTTAATGATAAGTTTAGCCAGATCTTTTATCGCTTCTTCAGCCGCTAAGACTGGGGTAAAGGGATGAATAATTGAACTATCAATTAACTCCCCACTCGCATTTATAACCGCAAGCTTTACCCCTTGATAAAACAGAGGCGCCAACCCCATAATAACTGCATTTTTTTTAGGCGGAAGTGCTAATAACGTTTTTACATATTTCCTTAAGGAACCCACAGCCTCATCTTCGCTACGCAATTATAACTCCCACCTTGTAAAATCGTTGGTGAGTATACCTTAATCAAGCGACCCACTCAAAAAGTTGGTAGCCGACAAAAACTGAGGCTGCCAAGGTTCCGGTTATTTTTAATAGGGTTAAGAGCGTTGATGAAGAGTAAACTTGATCGTTAGCGGCAACTGGGGCATTTAACCAATCAAGAGTAAACAATGGATCATGCCCATAAAACCCATCCCACCAACCTTCTTCCCATTGACCAGCAAGCTTAGTCCCACTTGCATATGGATTTACTTCAAGATCAAGAGAAGCTACAGCACAAGCATAACCATAAGCGTAGCATTCTTCATAACTAGGATGTTCAATATTAAAACGTAAAGCGATATCAGGCAGTACATCTTCTATTGTTGACATTTTATTCTCCCTATAAGTAATTCGACTTAACATTGCATCATTTGCATTATTTATGAGTCATTTTATCTAGGGAAGGCCAATTAAACCCGCTTAGGAAAATCTTTTACGATTTTTTTACAAAAGAGTAACTCCCAATGTATGTCATCTAACCGACAATCTTAAAACGTCTTGTTAAATAATTGTGCTATAATGTTTGATATAAATAGTATTGTTTCTTGGGGGTAATATGGGGAAGCCTAGAACCACTGCAGCACGAGCACCAGCACTATCACAAGGGATCATGACTGACCATGATGGACTCAAGCAGCCAAACAAAGAGACTAAAGCTGATGAGCCAAAAGCCGCTGCTTCTCCTGATCCTGAGCCAACAGCGGCAAAAGATCAAGCAGTAGTACGAGCATCAACACAACAACCAACAGCAACAGAAACAGCAGCAGCAGCAACCGCAACAACAATACCACAACAAACACAGCCAACTCCTCTGGTCCCACAACCACAATCTGACCAAACAGCACAACAACCAGCGCCAACTGCTACGGGCGTACAAACACCAGCAGATCTAGCGGAGGAGGAGGAGGAGGAGAAGCATGAGAAGAGGAATAAGGCAAACCCCAAGATTGAAAGCAATTATTACAAAGATAATAAAAAGCTGCCATGGTGGTTTCAAAAAAAAGAAATCGAGGATTTTTCTCCAAAAATTACGGGGAAGGATGGTAAGACTGGGCCTTCGGTTGAAATAGATCGCAGCTTCAGACCTGGTGGCAATGATTATGTTCATTGCACCCCACGTAAATCTGAAGAGGAACTTGTAAAGTTCTTTGGAGATTTTGCTAACCAAGATCCAAAACCAGATAAATCCTTTACTATATATGCTCCTGTATTGGATGAAAATGGGCAGCCGGTAAAAGAAGATGGTCTTTTCAGCAATGATACAAAAAGAGTAGCAATCTGCTCTTATGATGCTGGTACAGGCAAATTTTATGACTTACGAAAAACAAAAGCAGAGCAACAATATACGGTGGCAGTAGAAGCTGCTAATAATCCAGCTCCCACACAAGATTCATCTAAACCAAAGGAACAGGACGCTCAACAGGCTAGAATAACACGCAAATAAGCGCAGTAGTGACAGAGCGTGGGGGAGATGGGATATCTATCAGGAGAAAAGGGGAAGAAGTATCATGGAAATTCGTTAGTGATTATTTTTTGGCCCGATTCCCGTGAACCTAAGATGCGAAAGGTGTTGGGTTTTATAAATGTGTGCTATAATGTTACACAATAGATAAATTTTTTAGAGGAAAGTTTTATGACCAATGATAAAAAAGCGGATGAAAATGCGTATCGATTACTTGTCCCACCAAGTTCCTATTATACTAAGCAACGGCGGCATTTATCAGAGCAGGCAGAAGCAGAAATAAAGAGACGTGAAAGTCAACTGGGTCCTAATGAATTTCTTATAGTAGTTTATCCGCCAATAGAAAAATTTCCGTCTTCAGCTGAAAATACTGCAAAGGTGGCTAAAGAGCTACAGGCATTTGCTAATGGTTACCCTGATTGGAAAGAACATACTGTTAGCACTGATGGAAAGATTAATTTTCACGATGCCTCCAAGGAAGCAATTGAAGCTGGATTTAAAAAGTTTACAAAGGAAAATACGACTCTCCCCTTTAAGGTATTAGACAAAGACCACCAAACATTATTTGACAGTGCTAAAAAAGAGCAGCCTGAAAATGATGACCAATCTTCATTATCCCCTCGCTTAGGGAGCTAGTCTTTGGGCTTTCCATTTATTGTTTTGCCGTACGTACATAATCCTATCGTGTAAACGATTATCTCTGCCTTGCCAAAATTCTATTTGGTTAGGAGTAACTAGATAGCCGCCCCAATCTTTAGGGCGTTTGACTTGGCCTTCTGGGTATTTTTGTTGCAGTTCTTGGACTTTTTGTTCTAAGATTTTTCTATCTTGGATAACCTGGCTTTGTGCTGAAGCGCATGCACTTATTTGGCTTAAATAAGGACGCGAGGAAAAATAAAGATCTGATTCTTGCGCGCTTACTTTTTTAGCTGTCCCGCGAATGCGGATTTGGCGCGCTAATATAGGCCAATAAAGGTTAAGGGCAACAGCTCTTTTATTTTTAATTTGCTCACCCTTAGCACTTAAAAAGTGGGTAAAAAAAACAAACCCCGCGGGTTTAATGTCTTTTAAAAGCACAACTCTTGTGTCAGGCTTAGTATCTTTATCTACGGTTGCTAAAACCATTGCGGTAGGATCGTATGGCTCTACTTTTACCGCAGTTTCAAGCCACAAGCGAACTTGTTCTATGGGACAGGGTAGTAAGGTTTGTTCATCTAAAGATAAGGCGCCGTACTCGCGCCTTATTTGGGTTAAGTTAACCGCTTGCATTTTCTATCATCAGCCCATAACCTCTTTAACCGCCTCTCCTAAATCAGCGGGCGAGCGCACGGTTTTAACATTGGCATTTTCGAGAGCGCGGTATTTTTCTTTGGCCGTGCCTTTGCCGCCCGCAATAATGGCGCCAGCATGGCCCATTCTTTTGCCAGCAGGCGCTGTTACCCCTGCTATGTAAGCAACAACTGGCTTTTTAACGTGAGATTTAATGTATTCCGCAGCCTCTTCTTCTTGCGAGCCGCCTATTTCACCAACTAAAATAATTGCTTCTGTTTGCAGATCTTTCTCAAACAAAGCTAAAGCATCAATAAAGCTCATACCAGGGATAGGATCGCCACCTATCCCTATGCAAGTACTCTGCCCAAGGCCGTTATCAGTTGTTTGTTTAACTGCTTCATATGTTAAAGTACCTGAGCGTGATACTATGCCAACTTTACCAGGCAAATGAATAGATCCTGGCATAATGCCGATTTTACAGGCGCCCGGGGTGATTATCCCTGGGCAGTTTGGCCCAATTAAGCGCGCGTTGGTGTTGTTTTTTAGGTAAACTTTAACCTCTAACATATCAAGCACTGGCACGCCTTCAGTGATGCAGACAATTAGTTTTACCCCAGCGTCTGCAGCTTCGAGGATTGAATCTTTACAAAAAGGCGCTGGGACATAAATAACGCTTGCATCAACTCCTGTAGCCTCTACAGCCTCACGTACCGTATTATAAACTGGTAAGCCCAAATGCTTTTGCCCGCCCTTACCTGGAGTAACCCCACCTACCATATTGGTACCGTACTCTAAAGCTTGCTCAGAATGAAACGTCCCTTGCTTGCCGGTAAAGCCTTGGCAAAGTACTTTGGTATTTTTATCAACTAATACACTCATGCTATTTATCCACTTTTATTTAACAGCTTTAACAATCTTTTGGGCTGCATCGGTTAAACTTGCTGCTGAAATTACGTTTAAGTCACTTGCCTCGAGTAATTTAGCGCCTTTATCTCTTTGGTTGCCTTCAAGCCTTACAACTACGGGAATTTTTAAGCCGACTTCTTTAACCGCATTTAAAATGCCTTCGGCAATCAAATCACAGCGTACTATCCCACCAAAAATGTTAACGAGAATGCCGCGAACCTTAGTATCTGAAATGATTATTTTAAAAGCTTCAGCAACTCGTTCTTTGGTGGCGCCGCCACCTACGTCAAGAAAATTCGCCGGCTCACCACCATGCAATTTAATGACATCCATGGTTGCCATAGCAAGGCCTGCGCCATTAACCATACAACCAATATTGCCATCAAGCGGAATATAATTAAGCTCCCAATCCTGCGCGCGGTTAACTCTTTCATCTTCTTGGGTGGTATCACGTAATGCTTTTAAATGCGGATGCTTATATAAAGCATTGTCATCTAAGTTTACTTTGCCATCTAAACACAAAAGCTCCCCACTTTTAGTAACGACCAAAGGGTTAATTTCTAAAAGGCTAAGATCACATGCTTTAAACATCCGTCCAAGCTTTTGCAAC
>MHBC01000020.1:0-28736 GCA_001804735.1 Legionellales bacterium RIFCSPHIGHO2_12_FULL_37_14
CTTGGTCTCGGCCTTAGCTTCTTATAGCATTCAACCACTACAGCTTGGAAATATTAAAATGTTATCAATGTGCTCTTAATAAAACCCATAACAGGGGTCAATAATAAGTAAGCGCGAAGATTTTTCAGCTTTTACCGAAATGGAAAAACAAGAGTACGCTAGCTTGGCTTTTAGTTAAGAGCTAGGAATTCTTAGGCATTTTCTAGGGTGATATAAATTACCTCTTCAGTTGAAATTCAATTTTTTATTGTACCCATTGTGTGATCATTTTTAATCCATCTACAAACGGCATAATGGTTATTTCATAAGACAAATAGCGTGTTTCATGACCCAAATATAATAAAAAGCATTTTGCCATGGGGTAATCTTCTTTAAAATGTTTTAAACCCGTTAACATACTGGAATCAATATAAGTGCTATGTTTAATTTCAACTGCAACGAGTTTTTTTTCACCATATAAGATAAAATCAACTTCAACACCATTGACTGTTCTCCAATAAAATAGGGTGCAAGAAGCTCTATGATAAGCAATTAAAGCTAATGCAGATTGATAAAACAGAGTTTCAAGTCCTGGGCCTGCCATTTCGCTTTGAGTATCTAGCAAACCTTTAGGGCGTAACTGGTGATAAACGCCGGCGTCAAAATAATAAAATTTTTCAGTCGTAATGAGACGTCGTTTGGCGCGTTTTGTAAAGGCGGGTAATGTATGTGCTAGCAGTAAATCGTATAAAATCGAAAAATAGTTTTGAATGACTTGTCTGTCTACAGCTACTTCTCTTGCGATTGTACTTGCATTGATGATTTGCCCCTGAGAGAAACTAGCCACTTCCAAAAAGCGAGAAAATGCTGAAATATTACGTGTTAAGCCCTCTTGCATAACTTCTTCGCGCAAATAAGTTTCCACATAAGTAGCTAAGTATCCTACTTTATCTTGAGAAGAATATATGGCTGGTAATAAGCCAAACTGCAGAGCGGTTTTTAAATTAAACTCGTTTTCAAGCTCTTCAATAATAAGTGGATGCATAGTGTAATGAATAGCGCGTCCTGCTAGCAAGTTAGTGCCTGATTTTTTTAGTTTGCGGGCAGAAGAGCCGGTTAAAATAAAGCGATATTTTTTTGATTCTATGAGTCTATGCACTTCATCCAATAGTGCTGGTATTTTTTGTACTTCATCAATGACTACCCATCCGCTAAAATCATTTGGAATAAGTTCGCGTAAGCTTTCAGGGCGTGAGATCAAGGAGCGAAAGGTCAGTCCATCTAGAAGATCTATATAAAGTAACTCATCTCTAGGGATATGATATTTTAGCCAGCTTGTTTTCCCAGTTCCTCTAGGTCCAAAGACGAATAAGCTATCATTTTTGTCAAGAGGCAAGTGGAAGCTGCGTTTAAACATACCATCATCCAGAATAAATAATGTATGAATCACCATTTTAGCAGGATAATTGATGTTGTCAACAGCAATTATTCAAGTATACTCTGCGCTACTCCATTAACGGCAACGAAATTTAATGGAGTAGCACAAATGCCTATTTGACAAACAAGTATTTGTGTCCTAAAATACCACGTAAATATTATTATACTTAATCGATATGGATAAAACAAAATACTTTGAATGGGATGACAATAAAAATAAAAAGCTTATTGATGAAAGGGGTATTGGGTTTGAAGAAGTAGTTGTAGCAATACAGGACGGATGCTTATTAGGGATTGTTAAGGGTAAAGAGACTAAATTTTCTCATCAAAGAGTATTTGTGGTTTTTATAGATGGATACACTTACGCAGTACCATTTGTTGAAGATGAAAGGAAAATATTTTTAAAAACAATTTATCCATCAAGAATATTGCATAAGCAGTATAGAGGAGAAAAAAATGAGTTATAAGAAGAAAGGTATTATAGATGAAGAAAAATCTATGATCTCGGCTTTAGAGCTAGGCGGATATGCTGCAATTGAAAATGAAGCCTCTGAAATTAAACGCCTTACTAAAATTTTCAGAGAAAGTGGATCAAAGGTAAAACGTGTTAACATTCGCATGACTAATAGAGACGTTGAAAAAGCAAAAGCTTTAGCGATGCGCGAAGGGATCCCATATGCAACTTTCATAACCCGGGTTATTCATCAATATCTAACCGGACAGATTAACTAGGATAACGCTCTCAAGCTCTTCAGTAACCTGCCTGAAGGTTGCACAAGTTAACTCTTCAAAACTTGCTAACTTTGTAAACGTTAGATATACTAACTGTTAGAACGTTAGAGATTAAAATATGGATAATAATCTTATTAATCAACACCTGCTTGCAGGGGAAATTAAGCCCCAAGAAGTATTACCTCATTGGTCATATCTTAAGTCTTTAGCTTATAAATTTCGCTTTGACTTTGGACTAGATAAACTTCCCCAAGAGCCTGGTCTTATATTTGTTCGCGGCCCCAGACAATATGGAAAAAGTACTTGGTTGGAGCAACAAATAGCACATACTATAGAAGAGTTTGGCCCAGGTTCTGCTCTATATTTAAATGGTGATGAAATTCTAAATTCAGCTCATCTATTAGACTGTATTCGCCAATTGGTTCCGATGTTTAACCCGCAAGCTCTTGTTAAAAGACTATTTATTGATGAAATTACCGCTGTTAATCAATGGGAAAAAGCTTTGAAGAGGCTTTGCGATGCTGGAGAGTTAAGAAATATTCTAATTATAACAACAGGCTCAAAAGCAACAGATCTTAGGAGGGGAATAGAACGCCTTCCTGGACGTAAAGGTAAATTAGATCGCAATCATTATATCTTAACCCCTATCTCGTATCGCGAATTTAAGCATCATTGTCAAGATGCATTAAAAGGTATGACGCTATATGCTTATCTTCTATCTGGCGGATCTCCTATAGCTGCGAATGCTATTGCAAGTAATGGAACATTGCCAGAATATGTTTGTACCATAATGAGTGATTGGATTTTAGGAGAATTTGCAGCATCAATGCGAACAAGATCACATTTATTAGCTGTGTTACAAGGAATATATTTATTTGGAGGGACTCCTCTTGGGCAAGCAAAACTTGCCCGCGAAACAGGGTTATCAAACAACACAGTTGCGCAAGGTTACATTGAGTTACTAAGTGATCTAATGTGTATAATGCCAGCATTTCCCTACGATAATGATAGAAAAATTAGCTTATGGCGCAAACCTTGTAAATATCATTTCATCAATTTATTAACAGCGTTTGTTTGGCATCCTAAACGTCCACGCACTCCAATTGCTGTTAAAAATTTAGCGCCTAAGGATTTTGCGATAATCCTTGAGTGGGCAGTCGCCCAAGAACTATGGCGTCGTTTATGCAGGGATGATGCAGCAGGTTTGCCACTAAATTTTAATTTTTGGCAATCTAAAACCCATGAAATTGACTTCGTATATCAAAATAACACTATTTCTCGCTATATAGAGGTAAAAAAAGGATCTCTGTCTCCACTAAATTTTTCTTGGTTTTTGAAGACTCACCCGCAGCAAAATTTAGATGTTATAAATGCTAATAGATTTTGTACAGCAAGGATTAATGGAAAAACCTTAGAAGATTTTCTTTTGGAAGAATAGGTTAGGAGTTAGTTATGAAGTATGATTATCATCATGTGGGAATACCAACAACTGAACCTCGCTCCAAAGAACGTTACAGTTCAGTAATAGATATGTACACTAATTTTATCTAGGTGCAGAACTCATTGCCATATTAGATGAGGCCATATGATCATCAAGGAGACGCATTATTTCATCAAAATTATTAGAGATCTCTGGTAATAGCTCGCTTGTTTTTACAAGATCATATTCATTTTGAGAAATAACTTCGCGTGCTTCTACTTTAGTTAAAATGTTTCTGAGAGCCCTAAGATCGGACATTACTATTCTTAATGATTTAAGTGTATCAGAATATTTACGTGCTCTAAGAGTTTCTTCTGGTGCAAGAACAGTACCTTCTTGTCTATCTTCAAACTCGGCTATTTGTACTTCTAAATAATTTGCTGCAGGTTCAAACTCTCTTAATTTATTATCAAGTAACCCAATAGTAACAGTAATTTCGCTCATAATAATTGTAAATAAGTTAGTTAAAAGTACATCAATTATAATACTTATCAATAAATATGTCAATATGCCATAATAATAAGCACGCAGTTGTCGCATCAAAATTTAATCAATAGAGCGTAGGTTGGGCCTTGGCCCAACATTCCTGGGGAGTTACGATTTGACATTAAATTGACAAATAGAGAATTAGTCTTTAGCATTACTTCTGCTATTAGGGCGCGGGGTGTTGGGAGACCGACTGAGAAATACCCGTCGAACTTGAACTGATTAATATCAGCGTAAGGACGCTATAGGAGTTATCGCTATGTCATCTCATTTGTCAACAAGAACTACATTATTATTAAATTGGTACGCAAACCCTTATCACACACCAATATTTGTAGCAGAACATCTTGGGTTTTATTCACAAGAAAACATTAAACTTGCCATTCTAGAGCCAGCAGATCCAAGTGACGTTACTGAACTTGTGGGTTTAGGAACAGTTGATTTTGGGGTAAAAGCTATGATTCATACAGTTGCTGCAAGAGCAAAAGGTTACCCTGTAACATCTATTGGAACCTTACTTGATGAGCCTCCAACTGGGTTGATTGCATTAAAATCAAGTAAAATTAATTCATTTCATGATATTGTTGGTAAGCGAGTTGGTTATATTGGCGAGTTTGGTAAAAAAATTATTGATGACTTAGCAGACCTTGCTGGGATAGATCCTAATAGTTATAAAACAATCCGTGTTGGTATGAACGTTACAGATGCAATTTGTCGAGAAGTTATTGATACAGGTATTGGGTTTATTAATTTTCAATGTATTGAATTAGAGGAACGTAAAGGTGAAATTGTATTTTTACGCCTTGATCAATTAGCAGGTCTTGGGTGTTGCTGCTTTTGCTCAATCCAATTTATTGTGCCGCAGCACACTCTACAAAACCCTGAATTAGTGCGCGGGTTTCTTAAAGCCACACAACGCGGAGCTGCCTATACTACAGAGCATCCTGAAAAAGCCTATGACGTTTTATGTCAGATAAAACCACAGTTACGTACCCCAATGTACCAAAAGATTTTTACCCACACACTGCCATTTTTTTCACGATCTTTGTACAATATAGAAAGGGATTGGCATAAAGTAGGACGTTATACCCAACATTTAAATATTATTGATAAGAGCTTTGAGATATCAAAATGTTATACCAATGATTTTTTACCCCAAACGCCATATTCTGACATAGATGCTATTGCATGTTGTCTTGAAGCTCCATAACCTTTCCGAAGGTACTTCATCCGTATATTTAACAAATATAGCGTTGTTTATCCGTATAATCAACAACAGTATCGTTGCATACATAAGTAACAGCGGCCTTTCTTCACTTTATAAGCGATGTGCTATCTTATATATAACATCAATTTCTTCATTAATAGTTAATTCATCTTTTTTAGTGCTACTCGATTCAATGAAGCTTACAATGAATTTGTACGCGCTACTTAAAAAGGCTGTAACTTTAGTTATTAATGCTTTTAACATAGGACCTAAAATGTCTCCCATGGTAGAGTACTTATTGGGTGATATTTGAGCATTTACGCGCTTTATAGCAGATTGAGCTTCTATTAATATTAGTTTACTTGATTCAATAGTTTGTAAAATGGAAGCAATGTTGGTTTCTTCAGTTGCTTTAACAGTACCGTATATTACTCTTAAATTGTATAGTGCTAATTCACATAAGTTTAATGCGTTAAAAACATTTTCCTCAAGTTTCGGGTTATCTTTACATTTTATTAATTTTAATTTGTCTCTAATATTCTCTAGTTCAGAATCAAGATCATCAATATGTTTTGTAAGATCAAATATGGCATCCTTAGTGCCAAATTTTTCCCAGAATCGAGCATTATCAGCAATTTTTTCAACATTTATATCCAGGTTATCAATGAAATTAACATATCTATCTTTGTTAAAAGAGTTGGCATTTATGCATGTTACAAATTCAATACCTCCTGCTATAGCATCATTCATTCCATGGCCTACTAGATAATTTGGAGTTCTTCTAGCGTCGCCAATCATGGCGAACATACCACTTTCAATATCAACTAATGGATGTTGACATTTTTTAATTCGCATCTCAAATACGGTTGCTTGTAAAGCTTTTTGAGCTTGATTACTAGTTTCTTCATATTCTAAATCTTCAATATTAATACCCATTTTCTCTCTAATTGCCAAACTTGCCCATTTTTTTAATAATTCTCTCTTTTTTTCTGGTTCTGCTTTATATATTGATTCAGGGACTTCGCCAACAAAATAAAACTCATTTGAATCTTCATTTTTGAATATATGAATTGCAGGGGTAAAAGGTTTATTCCAGCCTAATTTTCCTATTTCAGAGCCGCGCTGCTTTTTTACCTTAGAATGTATGAAAGCGTAAGGTTTAAGTTTTAATTTAACTGTAGCATGGTAGAAATGTCTTGGTTGAAGGCTATCTACAGAATATTCGATTTGTTTATTGAGCCCAGTTTTAACTAGATCTGCAATGCCATGATGAGCTCCATCTGCACCAAGTAAATGCTTGAAATAACATTTTTTGCCGTTTTTTAATTCGAGATAGTTGTGTTTTTCTTCGTCAGATTTGATAGCCTGAATTGTCTCATTAGAACCTTTTTTAGCCTTAACAATGGTAACATTTTGCATTTTTGCTAATTTTCGATAGATGTACTTTTCAACATCATTTATTTTAGTTGTTTTCTCTTTTGCATAATTTTCCCAAAATTTTTTATCTTCTTCATCAGCAAGATCTTCAATACCGCGCAAAAAACCTAATGTTGCAAAGTCTAAATTAGTTATTCTGTTTTCTCTGTTGTACTCAGTTCTATTTGTAAAGGCTACAACTTGCAGGCCTTTTTTAGCGGCTTTATAAGCTGCAGCAAGACCACCAGGACCTAAACCCACAATCGCTAGATCTGCCGCTACTTCTGACTCATTAAATTTTTCAACCAATATTTTACCCCCACAGTCATAATAGTACAATTATAAACCATTTTGAGATATAAATATACCATATTGCAGGAGTTAATGAGTTAGACCAGTTTTTGCTTTGATTCTAATGCATAATTAAAAAACCCAGTGCTTGTAACAGTGCTATGGTGTTTGTGGCCCTTTATTTTTCGGCTCTTCAGGGGTAGTAGTATTCTTAGAAGTATAGTACAAAAAGTAAGCTTCGTACGGGATGACGTGGTGGGGAGTTACAAATATTATAATATTGGTTTTTGGGCGTAAAATTCGTTACTATGGCTTATCCATAGTAAATAAATCACTCTAAGTGGCGCGAATTCAATCTTACTTAACTCAGTGCATGCCTAATATTTATGAGCATATTAAGCTTTTGCTTGCTTTACAAACTCATCTAGATGCATGTATACCAGACGCTTTAGCGCCTTATTGTTTTGTCGCTAATTTTAGTCAGGGTTGTTTGACTATTGGGGTTAGTGATGCTAATTGGATAATGCCTTTACGTTATGAGTTACCAAATATTAGAGACTATTTACGGCAGAAAGCAAAGGTTGTCAGCTTAACTTCTATTCAATTAAAAGTTCAACCTAAACTTCTTATGCTAAATAAAAAAGGCGTGGTTACTAATAAAAAACTTGGATCTATTACGGCAGTAAATAGTTTAAGAAAAATACATAAAATTATTGAGGATGCAAACCTTAAGCCTATAACTACAAAAGGAAAATGACATGACAATTCCTGCTATTACCTATGATGATGTTTTATTAATTCCTGCTTACAATCATTACGAATCAAGGCGCGTGGTTGATGTTGGTAATACTGATAAATTAAATAAATTAACTCTTGAGCTACCTATTATGAGCGCGAGTATGGATACTATAACAGAAAGTAATATGGCAAATTTTATGCATACTAAAGGTGCAATTGGGGTTATGCATCGCTTTAGAAGTATTGATGATAACGTTGCTGATTTTAAAAGGTGTAGTGGCAAAGTATTTGTGTCAGTTGGTTGTACCACAGCAGAGCTTGAACGTACTGAGGCTTTAAAAGACGCTGGGGCTGTTTATTTTTGTGTCGATGTTGCCCATGCGCATGCAAAATATGTTGGCAAAACCTTAAAAAAAATTCGTGCTATTCTAGGGTCAAATAGCTGTATCATGGCGGGTAATGTTGCAACTTATGCTGGGGCTGATTATTTAGCTTCATGTGGCGCTGATATTATTAAAGTTGGTATTGGCGGTGGATCTGTTTGTTCTACAAGGGTTAAAACAGGCTTTGGCGTGCCCATGCTTACCTGCATTCAAGATTGCGCAAGGACTGATAGGTCAATCGTTGCTGATGGCGGGATAAGAGCAGCTGGAGATGTTGTTAAGGCTTTAGCTTTTGGCGCTGATTTTGTCATGCTTGGAGGCATGCTTGCAGGTACAGAGCCTACTCCTGGGGAAGTATGTGTAAAAGAGAATGGCAGTAAAGTAAAACTTTATCGCGGGATGGCATCAAGGGAAGCGCAAGAAGCATTTCACGGACACATGCAGGAGTGGAAAACAGCAGAAGGGGTTGCTCTTGAAGTGCCTTATAAAGAAAATGCAAACGATATTATTGCTGATATTTTAGGAGGTTTGCGCTCAGGTTTAACTTATGCGGGAGCAAATACCATAAAAGAGCTGCAGCGCAAATTAAATTATGTTCTAGTAACGCCAGCAGGTAGGCTTGAAAGCTTGCCGCATAAACTTTTAGAGTAAAGAATGCACAATATACCTACTCCATTATTTGATAGCTTAATACATTTTAAAGAACTCCCTGTAAATGTAATAGATTTAGATAGCGAAAAAAAAGCGGATTTAAACTCAGCATTTTTATTTTTGAAAAGTTATGTTGGGAGTGAAGGAACTTTTAATAGTTATAGGCGGGAAGTTGAGCGCTTGCTTCATTGGTGTTGGCTGGTGAAGAAAAAACAGCTTGCAGGCCTTACGCGCGAAGACATTGAAGAATTTATCAGTTTTTGCCAATCTCCGCCTGCAACGTGGATTGGGAAAGTTAAGGTTGCTAAATTTATCCTTAAAGATGGGTTAAGAGTTCCCAACAAAGAATGGCGGCCTTTTGTCGCTACTATCAGTAAAGTAGCACGTAAAAGAGGCCAGAGCGTTGATGTGCATAAATTTGTTTTATCTGAAGGTGCTACTGCAGAAATCTTTGCTATCTTAAGCACTTTTTTTAATTTTTTAATTACTGAAAATAAAGTTCTATTAAACCCTGTTGCGCTTATAAGGCAAAAAAGTAAATTTATCCGTAAAAGGCAACAGCAAGCCAAGGTAAGAAGACTTAGTATGTTGCAGTGGGAAACAATTTTAAGTTGTGTTGACGAGTTGGCTATTAAGGATCCACAAACGCATGAGCGTACCCGCTTTATGTTAACAGCGCTTTTTGGTATGTATTTGCGGATTTCCGAGCTTGCAGCAAGTAATAGATGGGTTCCCACTATGAATCATTTTTTTAAAGATGCCCACGGCAACTGGTGGTTTACCACTGTAGGTAAAGGTAACAAGCTTAGACAAATTGCAGTTTCTGATGCAATGCTGGTCTCACTTGTGCGCTGGCGCACTTTTTTAAACTTGCCAGCTTATCCTAATGCAGCCGATACTAGCCCATTAATTCCTAAGTTAAATGGTAAAGGTCCAATTAAGGATACTGCGTGGATAAGGCAAATTATTCAGCAATGCTTTGATGTAGCGGAGGATAAATTAAAAGCACAAGGTCAACAAGAAGAAGCAGATGCGCTTGCTGCGGCAACTGTCCATTGGTTAAGGCATACAGGTATTTCTGAAGATGTAAAGATACGTCCGCGTGAGCATGTGCGAGATGATGCAGGCCATAGTTCAAGCGTTACTACAGACAGGTACATTGACGTTGAGCTTGCAGCAAGACACAAATCGGCAAAGGATAAGGCGCTATAAGGAGGTTATATGTGCAGACTAGTTGCTTATTTAGGCGATCCAATTTTACTTGATACTATTTTAGTAAAACCTGATAACTCTTTAGTTATGCAAAGTCTGCGCGCGCGCGAATCAAAAGAAGTGCCGACTAATGGTGATGGTTTTGGGCTTGGGTGGTATGTGCCAGAAATAAGTAAAGAACCTGCAATATTTACCTCAATTTTTCCTGCTTGGAGCGATAAAAATTTGCTGCACCTTACAGCAAAAATAAAATCGCCTACCTTCTTTGGGCATGTGCGTGCAGCTAGTGTAGGGGGGATTAATCCTAATAATTGTCACCCTTTTATTTATAAAAACTGGCTTTTTATGCACAATGGCGGTATAGGAGATTTTATAGAGGTAAAGCGCCACCTAAGACATTTATTGGATGATGAATTATATCAATGGATTAAAGGTGAGACCGACTCAGAACATGTTTTTGCCTTATTTTTACAAAAGGCAAAAAATAAAAAACTAGATACGTTGCATAAGATTGCAAAGGTATTAATAGCAACAATGCATACAGTTCGGAAGCTAATTAATACTTACGGCAATGGCAGCCCTTCTTATTTTAATATTTGTCTTACTGACGGGGAAAGAATAATTGCCACACGCTATTGTAGTGATAAGACTCTTGAACCTGCTAGCATGCATTATGTTATAGGTTATAGTAATGAGTTCGTATTGGTGGCTTCAGAGAGATTAGCGCATCTTAAAGAAAACTGGCAAACAGTCCCGGCTAATAATTTATTGCTGGTTCATAAAAATAGAACAGTAGAATTAAACCCAATCCTTAGTTAAAACCCATTTACAAGCTCAACGTCAGAGTATTCTAAAGATTCGCTTAAAAATATTGCCCCTACTTGTTTAAACCTATGGATAGAATCTGTAACTAGATATTTTACTTTTGGATCTTTAGTAGGATTTAACAGGTTCAATTCGGTTAAAGTTAGCTTTAATGCAGCTGCGGTTGCCTCGGCTGGATTTATTAACGCAACATTAGGGAGCAGGTTTTTAAGAAAAGGGATAAAAACCGGAAAATGCGTACATCCTAGAAGCAATGTATCTTCGTCTTTAAGATCGTTTAGGTAATATTTGAAAGCTTCAGTAACAAAAGGTGAATTAACTATACCTTCTTCAGCAAGAGCAACTAATGAGTTCGCGGCTTTGGCTTTTATTTTAGCATCTTTAAGGCGGGCAAGAATTTCTTTTTGATAACCTAAAGAGGCAATAGTTGTTTCGGTTGCTAGAATATAAATTTGTTGATTAGAACTTGCATTTGCAGCAGCATTAGCGCCACCATGCAAAACCCCAATAATAGGAAGCTCAGGATAAATAGATTGTAAAAGGGTAAGAGCTGCAGTTGTTGCCGTGTTACAGGCGATAACTAAGGCTTTTACTTGGCGTTTAATCAAGATGTTAGCCATTTGCTTTGCATAGTGTTGGACGGTTTCTATACTTTTAGTGCCATAAGGTAACCTTGCAGTATCGCCTAAATATAAAAAAGACTCGGCAGGTAGGGCTTGTTTTAAGGCTTTAAGTACCGAAAGGCCTCCCATACCAGAATCAAAAACCCCAATGGGAAAGATTGCAGAATTCATTAGCTGAACACCATTTGTCTATTAAAATTAAAAGCATTTTCTTGAGTAAACTCGTGAGTAGTTAAAAAATCTTTTAATTGATCTAAAAGGTAAGTAAGAAAAGGATCATCAGGGATAGCGGTTAAACTCGCTTGTGGCTCTGCCTTAGAAAAGAAACCTGATTGGTAGAAAGATCGATTAGATAAGCTTTTACTATCAAGGTTAAGGGATTGGAAAATTCTAAAAAATAAAGAGACAACATCAGTTTGATTGCCTCTTATAATAATTGGCCTTGAGCTACTTGGTTTATACTTTAAAGCTGGCATAAGCTGGCAAAGCAGCAATGCGGCAAAGCAGTAAGCAAAAGTTAAATCTTTAGGGTATATAGTAATTATTAATTGCATATTAGTTTTATAAGGATTGTTTTCAGCGTGTGGTTCTTCGAAGCATCCGAGAAGAGTATCATTATTGCGAAATATTAAATGTTCTTTTGTGTATCCTCTTAAAGGTTCAGTATTAGCTTTATAATGATCTGGGTTTACTTGACCAGTTAGGCTTACATTATCAGCAATAGAGTGTCTTTTAGTGCAAGTTTTAATTCTAGTTGCGTAGCCAGGAAATAAAGGATTATTCTGTAAGTTTGTAAGAAATGCTTTAGACATAAAATAAATGCTGTATATCTACTGAGATATTATTCTAGCACTCTTGCAGCGTTAGTAAACATCAATTAAGGTATATATACAAAACATATTTTAGAGTAGGTTGGGCCTTGGCCCAACAAATTAGTAGGTTGAGCCAAGGCCCAACAAATAAACTAGGAACCATAATGCAAAAACTAATGAGTTTAGTGCTAATACTAATCCTTTGTAGCTGTGTTCCACAAAAGCGAGTTGTTGCCGAAGATGTCCAATATTTTGGTACCAAACGTTTAGTAGGACATTTTGCGAACCTAGATATTCGCGGTCCATTTAATATTAACCTTACAACTGGTGCAAAGTATGCAAAAGTTCTTGTAAAAGCAGACGAGCGCGCCTTACCTGATATCGAACTTGAAATAAAAAACAATACCTTATACGTTCGCTGCATGAAAAACTGCGCCAAATATCACGGTTCTTCTTTACGTATAGAGGTAAAAAACTTAAATAATTTTTATTACAGTGGGAGCGGTAGAATAACTGGGCATAAGGTAAATTTAAGGCAAACGAATTTGCATATTATTAATCATGGAGCCACCAGATTAAGTGGGAATTTAAATTTACGCGATGTTTATATTGCTGGTAAGGGATATACCTCCTTAACTGGGGTTAAGGCTAAAGCGCTTAGTATAACCCTTAGACAAAATGCAAGATTGCAAGTACGGGGTGAAGTACAGTTAGCATCATTAACCTTAGGCAATGGAACTTGGTTAAGCCTTTATTGGTTAAAAGCCAATCAATTAGAATTTAAGGGCCGGGGGCGGACTTTTGTCCAGCTAGCTGGCATTGTTAGAGTGTTAGATATAGAGCTTTGGGGGCATGCGCGCTTTAATGGGCGTTATTTAAGAGCGCAAGAAACTTTTATTAAAACCCATGGGCATTCTCTTGCCGAAATTTCAACCTTTGGCCACCAACATACCTTAGCCTTAGACTCAAGTGATATCTATTATTACAATGATTATATGAAATCCCATGCTGATTTTATGGGAATGCGCGGCGCTGTCCTTGATCTTAACGAATGGGAGCCAGCTGATTTAGATGATAATCTTTATAGTGACATTCAAAGTACTGGCTAGGGGTAATCCTAGAAAAAGCAGTTCAAAGCTACTACGCCTTTATCTTCAACGCATTAAACTGGCTCGCTACGCTTTGAACTGCTTTTTCTAGGATAATGTTGAATATTAACAAGCTTGCCTTTTTTAAAGGTTAATGCCACATATTTTATAATAATTGCGCGATTATTACGTTGATAAGTGTAAGCATAATCAAGCCTATTGCGGTTAAATAGATCATGCGTAAGGCTTGAGCCGAGAAGCTGCAGAACATCTTGTTTGGACATTCCTATTTTTAATTTGGCAACTTTATCTTGTGGAAGCAAGGTTCCTTGTTGGATGACGCTGCGTGATAAATCATATGAGATGCAGTTAGTAAGTGACACTGTGATAAATATATATAAAATAATACGAAAATAGTTCATATTTAGGCTAAAAAGTGGCATGGATGATGTTTTTCTAGGATAATAGCACGTATAAGGTGAACGAGGCCAGAGGAATAGTTATGGATGTAGTTCGGCAGTTAAAGACAGTTGGATTAAAAGTCACGGAACCTAGAGTTAAAATTTTAGCTTTGCTAGCAGAAAAGCCACAAAGGCATTGGAGTGTGGAGTCTCTTTATAAAGAGTTATGCGCGCAAGGTGATGATATTGGGTTAGCTACTGTTTATCGAGTGTTGTCTTCTTTTTTGCAATTAGGAATAGTAGATAGACATAGTTTTGCCAAGGGTGGTTATGCAGTTTATGAACTTGCTGAAGTAAAGCACCATGATCATATTGTATGTACCAAATGTGGTAAAGTTGATGAGTTTGTTGATCCAATAATTGAAAAAAGGCAAGTAATTATTGCGCGAAAAGCTCGTTATGTTTTGACTAGCCATGCTCTCAATCTTTATGGAGTATGTGCTTATTGTCAATAATTGACTAGATTTTAGCCATATTTTATTTTATAATAACAGTTTACGCTTATCTTAAAGGTTATGGATGAATAGAAAAACTTTACACACATTAAGCCTATTTAGCTTAACTATGATTACTGTAGGTTCAGTAGATAGCATTCGCAATTTGCCTGCTACAGCAATTTTTGGCAGTCAGCTTATATCATTTTTTATCTTAGGCGCATTGTTTTTTCTTATACCAACAGCGCTCGTTTCAGCCGAGCTTGCTTCTGGTTGGCCAAAGCAAGGTGGAGTTTATGTATGGGTAAAAGAAGCCTTTGGCAAAGATATGGGTTTTTTGGCTATTTGGTTGCAGTGGGTGGAGAACGTTTTTTATTATCCTGTGCTGTTAATGTTTGTCGCAGGCACTATTGGCTATATGATTGCGCCTTCACTTGCTAGTAATCCATATTTTCTTTGTTCTATTATTGTAATTTGTTTTTGGGGCGCAACCTTATTAAATATTTTTGGGATGAAGGCTTCATCCTTTTTTAGTTCTTTATGTGCGTTATGCGGGCTCTTATTGCCCATGCTACTAATTATTGGCTGTGGAGCAAAATGGTTGCTTGCAGGAAATCCTATTGAGGTTAGCCTTGATTTCAAAAGTATTTTACCGCATTGGCATGATACTTCTATTTGGGTATCTTTAACTGGGGTTATGTTGTCTTTATGTGGGGTTGAAATTGCAACCGTACATGCCAATGATGTTAAAGATCCACAGAGTACATTTCCCAAAGCTTTAGCATATTCAGCAGTAATAATTATCGCCACATTAATCTTTGGCTCTTTAGCGATTGCTATGGTTTTACCGTCTAAAGACATTAATCTAGTTGCAGGTATAATGCAGGCATTTACCGCATTTTTTGCCAAATACCATGCACTATGGTTAATGCCATGGGTTGCGCTAATGTTAGTTTTAGGAGGCGCTGGGACTATGAATAATTGGATTATTGCGCCTATTAAAGGTCTTTTAGTAGCTGTACAAGATATGCATTGGAATACTCCTTTAGCAAAAACAAATAAAGAAGGGGCTCCTACGTTAATGTTAGTTATTCAGGCGATAATTGTTACTTGCTTATCTTCTCTTCTGCTATTTTTCCCTAGTGTCAATGGCTCATATTGGTTTTTAACTGTTTTAGCAGCGCAACTTTATATGATTATGTATATTATAATGTTTGCCGCTGTTGTTAAGCTCAGGATAAGTAAGAAAGATGTTGTAAGGCCATTTAAAATTCCAGGAGGGATTTGGGGTTTATCTTTTGTTGCTGCTATGGGTATAGTTGGGACCTTAGTGACATTTTTTGTAGGGTTTATCCCTCCTCTTGGGATAAACGTTGGGAATGAAGTAGTTTATGACTGTCTTTTGGTACTAGGTTTATTGACTATGTGTTTGCCTCCCTTATTAGTTGCTTTAAAGCGTAATAAAAAATCTTCCTTAAGTTTAATAGGTGAGTTAGATGCAGCTTAAGATAAGCTCATACCTTATTCTTTTTCTCTCTTTTAAATTATTTGCGGCAATTGATCCTTCTATATTAGACAGGGTAAAACCATTTGGCGCAGTAAGAGTTGAAGGCCAAAGCGCTGAACAAGAACTTAATATTAAGCAAATAACTATCAAAAAAGCACGCACAGGCGAAGAAGTCTATCAACAGCACTGCACAGTATGTCATGCATCAGGAGTTGCAGGAGCTCCAAGATTTCAACATCACAACGACTGGGAGCCAAGGCTTAAGAGCAAGAATTTACAAGTTTTACTAAAAGAAGTTACAACTGGCTATAAAGCAATGCCTCCTATGGGGACATGCCAAGAATGTAGCGAAGACGAACTGAAAAAGGCAATTGCGTATATGTTGCCTAGGTAGGGTTAGCATGAATCACAATATAACACAAAAAATGTTTTGCTTATGGGCTATCTTAGGGGTAATGGTTTCTGTGATTTTGCAATATGCTGTTGGCTTGGTGCCTTGTCCTTTATGTATTATGCAAAGGGTTTGTGTCATTTTGCTTGCACTTACTGCGAGTATTAGTTTGTTTTGGGAGGGTTTTACAAATAAAAAGCTCTATTGGATTTTACAATTTTTTTGGCTTTTTGGCGGGTTTTATTTTGTTTTACGCCAATTATGGTTACAGGCGCTGCCTGCTTCACACTTAAGTTGCATGCCTTCTCTTGAAATGTTAATTGCTTATTTTCCTTTAACTAAAATACTCCAAGCATTGTTTTTGGGTGGGGCAGAGTGTGCGGTAGTATCTTTTCGGTTTTTAGGTTTGTCTATTGCAGCGTGGTCTTTAGTATATTTTATAAGCACAGCAGTTTTTCTAGCTTTAGTATTAAGGCAAAAGCTCCATGCGCGTTGAGTTAATCGCAGAAGATAATAAAACAAGAGCACGCGTAATTAAGTTTTATACCGAGCATGGCGCAGTTACAACTCCTGTTTTTATGCCAGTAGGGACACGTGCTGGGGTTAATAACTTAACTATTGATGAGCTTAAGGCTTGCCAGAGTCAAATTATTTTAGGTGGTAATACTTATCACATGTGTTGCGCTCCCCAAATGGATATTATTAAAACAGCAGGCGGCATGCATCAATTTATGGGTTGGGATGGCCCTATGTTAACTGATAGCGGCGGCTTTCAAATTTTTAGCTTATCTAAGAACAGCAAGCTTTGTCAGATTGATGAAGATGGCGCGCATTTTACTATTCCTGAAACTGCTACTAAATTTTACATGACGCCTCAAGTATCTATGGAAGTGCAAAAAATAATTGGGGCTGACATTATAATGGCTTTTGATCAATGTACGCCAAGCGATGCAAGTCATGCAAAGGCTAATGAAATAATGACAAGGACGCACCGTTGGTTAGAGCAAAGCCTAGACTATCATCAAGCAAATCCCAATTCTTGCTATGCTTATAAGCAAGCTTTATTTGGCATTGTCCAGGGCGGTATATATGAAGATCTAAGGCATAAAAGCATGGAATTTATTGTTAATGCTGATCTAGATGGTATTGCTTTAGGTGGAGAGATGATTGGGTTTGATATGGAAAAAACTGTGGCTACGATTAGATCGGTTTATGCAAATTTCCCTGTCTTAAAACCTCGTTATACCATGGGAGTTGGCATGTTTCCGCAAGACTTACTTGATGTTATCAAAGAGGGAATTGACATGTTTGACTGTGTTGCGCCTACAAGAAATGCCAGGCATGGCGCGCTATATGCTGGCAAAGTTATTGCACAAGGTGATTGGTTAGAGTTTAGCAGTCAGTATGAGCAAGGAAGATTGCAAATTAAAAAAGCTGAATTTGCTGAAGATAATAGACCAATTATGGAAGAATGTACTTGTTTAACTTGCAAGCTGCATACAAGATCTTATTTACATTATTTATTTAAAGAAAAATCCCCAGTTTTTACCGCATATGCGTGTATTCATAATGTTCATGTAATGCATGAAGTATGTGCTAAGGCGCGGGAGAAAATTTTAACTTCAAGAGTTGTTCGTTAGGATTTTTAAATATAACGGTCGAGTATTGATCAGCAACTGTATAAACCACCATATACTGTCCAATTAAATAAGCATCTGAGTGTAGGGTATAAGGGCTTAGATAAAGTCCGGTGCCGAATGGAATAGAAAATGCGGTTAAATAAAATACCCCGGATTCTTCTTTCCCAAGCAGCACATGCCCATGGCAATCTTTAGTTTTTGGCATCCAGAAGTGGGGTTCATTATGGTACTCAATATACTCTCCACCGCCATATGCTTTATTAGCTAGGTAACCAGCTACATATTCATCACCTATGTAAGTATCAACAAGGGGAAGGTTGTTCCGCGTTTCAAACTGCAATTCTTCGCCTTCTTTTATTAATCTTGCTCGATAAAAGGCTAAATCTTGATCGGTTGCTTGAATAACAGGAATCTCACTTATTGTATGAACGTAAAAAGTTCCCATGCCTCCTAAGATATTGGCATTAGTTTTGTGAATGGTTTCAGCCTTTTTCCATACTCCAGTAATTTCGGCATGCGGAGGATATGGTATTGATTTAGGCGCATTTAATTTAAAAGCGCCATTTGATTTAGTTAATTTATAGCGTAAATAAGGAGAAAAATGCCCAACTATGTCTCTAGTTAACATGGTAGCTTGAGGGTTTTTACCTACTCTATTTACAATTAGCTGACCTAACTTGTCTAATATGTCATGAGGGAGGGCGCGAATATTTTTTAATTGGTCATGCATTTTGTAACCTCATGGGTAGGACAAACATTTTTCTGCCAAAAAATTGACAGGCTACAAAAATAATAAAAAATAGCGGCGCAATAAAATTAAAAATGCTCCAAGGTAAATATTGAGATGCAGAAACCCCAAGGGTTGTAGATATAAAAATTCCTGAAGTAGTCCAAGGAATAAGAGGGGTTGAAAAAGTAGCGCCTTCTTCTATAGATTTTGACAGCAAGCAGCTATCAAGGTTTTGCGCTTTAAAAGCTTTACCATAGATTTTGTTAACAAGGATAATGGTCAAATAAGCCTCTGAAACTAACATATTAGTTATGATGGAAGTCCCTAAAGTTGCCCCAACAAGCTGAGTGGGACTTTTTAGTTTTTTAAGAGCGGCAGAAAATAGCACAGTTATAAAATGATATGATTCTAATAGTCCACCTAAGGCTAAAATAAGTAGGGTTAACGCAACAGAAGATAGCATTCTTTCAATACCTCCTCTATTTAATATATTTTCAATAATTGGCATGTTACCTACCTTGACAGTTGAGCCAAGATATAAGGCATCGATAGTATTTTGCAGGGTTTGGTGCTGGCAAAAATAAGCTACTAGCAACGAAAGAATAGCGCCTACCAGCATTGATAGTTCGGCCGGCTTACGGCTAGCTGCAATGCTAAACATTACCAACATTGGTAAAATAGGGATTAAGCCAAGCTGATAGTGAGTGTCTAGATAAGTTAAAACTTCAGTTAACTGCTTAAGATCGGTAATTTCTTGCGGTATATAAAATATTCCTATGATCCAAAATAATAAAATGCTAAAAAAATATGCAGGCAAGAGGCTATAGGTTAGGCCCTTAATATGCTTATACAAGCAAGTTCCAGTTACCATGGCGGATAATATAGTAGTATCTGAGATTGGAGATAATTTATCACCAAAATAAGCCCCTGAAACTATCATACCAGCTGCAATTGGCAAAGGAACATGCAAAATAGTAGCAACGCCTAATAAAGCAATCCCCATGGTTCCAATGGTCGCCCAGCTTGAGCCTATAGCCAAAGAAGTTAGACTGCATAAAATCATACCAACAGGAAGAAAAACTTGGGGGGTAACTAGTTTTAAGCCATAATAAATTAAAGTAGGTATTGCGCCAGAAATAATAAAAGCCCCTATAACTGCGCCGATAAAAATATAAATTAGCAGAACCGCAGCAGAGTTTTGAATTGCAGAAGTCATACTGTTTTTAAGACGCTGCATATCAAAAGATAATAGCAGCACGTTTAACAGCACCCAAAAAACACTAATAACCATCATAGCTTGCATTTTTGTATGCACAATAAATAAACCAGAAAAAATAATTGCAATAGTCCCTGTTATGCAAACAAATGCATGGGTAAATGATGGATGTTTGGTATTTGTATTCATAAAAACTTAGAAGGTTTTATTAGTAAAGGGATTATACTAAAAATTCTCCTACGGGTTCATGACAATAAGATTACAATTTAGTAATAAAAAGTAGGTTGGGCCTTGGCCCAACAAATACCTAGGCTTAACCAAACTGATAAACCAAAGAAAACTCCCCGGCAAATTGGCTAAATTGATTATTATAAAACTGGAAGGGATCTCCAGAACTAGGCAGCGCAAGGCCAAAACTTTTTTCCTGGGCGTAAGTATTATAAAGAGCATCAAACCTTAAAAAAAGGTTGTCTATAACCATAGTTGATAATCCAGGGCCTGTTTGAAAAGCATTACTGTTGTATGTGGTATTTACAAGGCCAAACACGCCAGTATCTTGGATCTGAAAATAACCGCTAGCATAACCAAAGCTCCAGTGGAATGATGTTGAGTTAGTAAAAGAGTATTTGGGTAAAAGGCGCACTCCGGCATTATAGCGTTGGCTTGTTTTATAGTTATAAACAGAACTATTAATAGTGCTCCTAAGGCCTGTGCCATCAATAAAACCTTCAACTGCCAAGCTTAGCTCACTCAAAATAGGGTAATTGTAGCCAACCATACCGCCGCCAATTAAGCCTGTTGCACCTAGTTGATAAGACATAGGATTAGATGTATGAGACGAATGGTTCATAAGATTAGCAAGTCCAATATCTGCCCCTATATATAAACCACTTAAGGAATTTACCGGGGAAAGTCCTGTGCCCATGCTCCCTGCAATAGCAAGCCCACATCCACTAAAATAAGCCATTAATCTTAAAGAATTTACAACTAACAAACGCTGCATAATACACATATCCCTTATTATATTATTTGCGCATATTATACCTTGCTTCTTTTAAAAAGCTATGTCCTCTGACCCATTGATCACTTAACCTACTTTCGTTGTTTTATTATTGCTAGTTGGTCGTTGCTTGGTAAAGTTGCGACATAAAAAACCGCACACCACTGCGTTGGGCGCGGGCTCGCACGCGTTTACGTGAATGTCCAGCTATCGCTGGTGTTTATTTTAATTGCTACTGGTGCATCACAAAAGCATAGTGATATAATGAATAGATCATTATTTTGTCGCGACAGCGACTCCTTCCCGTAAACGCGTGCGAGCCCGAGCCCAACGCAGTGGCGTGCGGTTTTTTTAGTCGCAACACAAAATTTGCTAAAAACTGACACTTTCAATCGCGCCAGTCCTCTGCCCAATTGATCGTTTAACCTACTTTCGTTGTTTTATTATTGCTAGTTGGTCGTTGCTTGGTAAAGTTGCGACATAAAAAGGTTTTCTTGTTGGTTTTTCACCTCCTTTATTAACAATAACAAGCCCCTCGGCGGTTTTGGCTAATTCATTTGCAAGGTTATCTCTTATTTCACCCCACATAGTTAGTTTTTCGGGATGCCTCTCTTTAATTACCACATCGTATCTAACTTTTGACTCTTTTTTATCAAACAAAGGAGATAACACAAAATCGAATACATTATTTACGCGTTCAATTAAAAATCCTCGTAGTTCTTGGATATTTCTTTCATCAAACTTTTCATTCATGCAAGAGTTTAATCTATCACAATCACCCATGTCGCCTATTAAAATACGCCTAAATAAATTAATAGTTTTTACGGCAAATTTCTTACCTCGCTCTTTGGTGATATCAAGATCATGGAGGTTTTTTTCTAATGTGTCTAAAGCTTGTTCAATAGTTATCGTAGGCATAATATTCTTCCCAATTATATTAGTATAATTGTAGACCATTATGAATAATTTTTGCAATTATTTTGTTTAGCCAAAAGACTGTTTTAATTGTCATAAATTCTTAACCCTGATATTGTTGCAATGCGATATTTAACAGACAGTGATTAGGCGTATGCGAAAATGGATATTAGTTTTTGTTATTTTGTTTTTATGTGCCTGCCAAAGAAATACTCCTAAATTTAATGGTTATATTGATGCTGATTTAACTTATCTTTCGAGTGATAAAAGTGGGCGGCTTGAGTATTTGTTTGTCAAAAGGGGCGATTTTGTTAAGGCGGCGCAACCCTTGTTTAAGCTTGAGCAATTTAGTGAAAAAGCCGACGTTAAGATTAGTGACTTTGATCAAAAGAATTTAAGTGCACAAAGGCAGCAGGTTTTAGATCAATTGCATTACGCTGAAATTAATTATTTGCGGACAAAAAAAATGCTGCAAGACCGTGCCGCGAGTCAAAATACGCTTGATGTAGCTAAAAAAGATCTAGATGTTTTAAAAAGCCAGCTTGCAGGAATTGATTTCCAAATTAAGGGTAGCCTAGTTAACACTGCAGTAAAAACCTGGTGGGTAAGTAGGAAAGAGGGAATAGCTAATGAAGAAGGTTTAGTTTTTGACACCTATTTTACCCAAAATGAATATATTCAAGCAGGTCAGCCAGTACTTGCTTTAATTATTAAGCAAAATATAAAAGTAATATTTTTTGTCCCTGAGCCCTTGTTAAGCAAAATAAAACTTAACTCGCAAGTGAAAATTATGTTTGATGGTAGCCCAAGTATTCTAGGTAAAATAAATTATATTTCTAATATTGCTCAATATACACCGCCTATTATTTATTCGCGCGAAGATAGGCAAAAACTTGTCTTTCGTGTTGAAGCGTGTGTTAACGTTGCTAACCTAAGAGATTTACATCTTGGCCAACCGGTTACGGTGGAAGTTCTGTCATGAATTACGCATATGCGATTGATATAAAAGATATTACTAAGGTGTTTGGCGCTAAAACAGTTGTTGATAAAATTTCCTTGCAAGTTAATAAAGGCGCAGTTTTTGGGTTTTTAGGCTCAAATGGTAGTGGTAAAACCACGATGATTCGTATGATTTGTGGCTTATTAACGCCAACTAGTGGCAGTGGTACTTGCCTTGGATACGATATTAAAACCCAAAGTGCTGAGATTAAACGTAAGATTGGTTATATGCCGCAGAAATTTTGTTTATATTTTGGTTTAACGGTATCTGAAAACTTGCGCTTTTTTGCAGATATTTATCAAATGGATAAGCGCGATAAAATGATAGAAGCAATTGTCGCTGATCTTGAGCTTAAGCCATATCTTAATATTAAAGCAGCAAATTTATCAGGAGGGTGGAAGCAAAGGTTAACTTTAGCATGCTGTTTATTACACCAACCAGAACTAGTTTTTCTTGATGAGCCAACCGCAGGAATTGATCCTAAGGCGCGGAAAGATTTTTGGGATTATTTACATAAAATAGCGCAACGTGATGGGACAACGGTTCTTGTTACTACTCACTATATGGATGAAGCTGAGAAATGTACTGATTTAGCTTATGTTAATTTGGGACATCTTTTATACATTGGAAAAACAAAAGAAATTATTCCATTTTCTCAAGTTAAAGCGGTGGTTGTTGATATTAAAGCGCAAGAGGTGGCCAAATTAGATGCTTTAATAAAACAAGATTATCCGCAATTGTTAGCTTCTATGGTTAACAACACTTTTCGCGTTTCCTCAAGAGATGAAGCTTTACTTAATAAGTTTAGCAAGGAGCAGGCAAAGCAATATAAACTACATGCAGTAACTCCAAGCTTTGAGGAAGTTTTTATTGGGTTGATGCAATAATGGCTATATTTAAACCTGCACAAGTCCCTTCTTTTTGGCGCATTTTAGGGCTAATTAGAAAAGAGTTTATTTTAATTATGCGCGACCGAGGCACCATAGCCATGTTGGTTGTTTTACCTATCATGCTATTAAATGTTTTTGGTTTTGCAATTGATTTAGATCCTAAGCATTTGCCTATGGTTATTATAAGTTATGATGAAACTCCTTTAACCCGTACTTTTGTCGCTAATCTTAAAACCTCTAACTACTTTAATGTCCTAGAATCACAAGACACTAAACAATCGGCTAATCAGCTCTTAAGTGATGGGAAGATTAGTTTTGTTATTACTATTCCGGCAAACTTTACGCGCAAGTTTATCCGTGGGGAGAATCCTGAATTATTAGTTGAGGTTGATGGCACAGATCCTGGCAGCAGTGCTTCTGCTATTACAAATATTCAGCCTATTTTGGATAGATCTATAAGCCAGTTTTTAGCGCGCGGAATTAATTCCAGCATTCCGCCTATTAAGCGAAATGTAAATTTAATTTTCCATAGACTATACAACGAAACCAATAAAAGTGCATTTGATATTGTGCCAGGACTTATAGGCGTTTTATTAACTTTAACTATGGTAATGCTAACCTCAACTGCCATTACCTCAGAGTTTGAGTCAGGGACTATGGAAATCTTGCTTAGTACGCCGCTTTTACCTATGGAGATTATTTTAGGTAAAGTTATTCCTTATATAGTGTTAGGTTATTTGCAGCTTACGAGCATTTTAATTTTTGGTAAAGTCTTGCTGCATATACCTATAGAGGGCAGCTTAATTTTGCTTTACCTTTCTGCCGCTCCTTTTATTATTGCAAACTTAATGGTAGGCATGACATTTTCTACCATAGCAACTACCCCCATGCAGGCTATGCAGCTTAGTATGTTTTATCAATTACCCTCAATATTGTTAACTGGATATTTGTTTTCATTTTATGGAATGCCTAAATGGGCACAGTTAATAGGTCATTTATTACCTATGACTTATTTTGTCAGAGTCATGCGTGGAATTATGTTAAAGGGTAATGATTTGCCGCAAATACTATCGAACATTATCCCCATTATCCTCATTAGCTTAGTTTTAATGGTAATAACCCGTTTAGTTTTCAGAAGAACTTTGGATTAACATGCAAAAAATTATTTACTTTTTAATGTTACTCATAGTTGGTTGTTCCTCCTCAATTCCAAAGCCGCCTAGTAGTATGGACATTCCAAAACATACTAAAAGCGGGGTTAAAATAGTTAACTCGAATGAAGATTTAAGTAGAGTTAAGTGGTGGCGTAAACTGCATGATAAAGAACTAAATAAACTTATTAATGAAGCTTTAAGGCGTAATTATCAACTTAAATCAGCAGAGGCGAATATTTTAGTTGCTAAATCAAAGCTAAATGAAGCCCACTACTCCTGGCTGCCAACTTTAAATGCTGCAGGCTATGGTTTTGTTGGCGGTGGCGCTGATACTAATATAACTCCACAAGGTGCTTTAGCAAGAAGTGGAATAGTCTCACAACTTAATACGATAAGGTTTAATGGCTACACTGCAGGTTTTATGCCGCAGTATTCAGTAAATATTTTGGCAAACATGCAAAATATTAATTATGCCAAGGCTTCATTAGAGGTCCAAAAAGCGACCTATCAGTCAACTCGTTTAAGTATTATTAGTCAAATTACCGGTGCTTATTTTATGCTGCTTGGCCAAAAAGAGCAGCTTAGAGCAGAGGTAAAACTTATCAAAGATTTGCAAAAGTTGCGCCAGTTAGAGTGGGTGCGCTATAAGCAAGGTGAAAGTGATTTAAGTCAAGTTGCGGATTTAGATGTGCAAATTGCAGACAGTAAAGCTAATATACCAGGCATTGAAAATAGTATTGCCGAAGACTCTAATGCAATTTCTAGTTTATTAAGCCGTTACCCTAAAAATATTCATAGCAGTAAAGATTTTATGCAATTATCGGTTAATAAGTTAGTGCCAGCGCGCTTACCATCCACAGTGTTAAAAAATAGACCAGATGTAATGATAGCTATTGCAAGTTTAAAAATGGCTGAATATAAACTTGGAATCGCCTATTCAAACTACTTTCCTGCACTGTCGCTAACAAGCAATCTAGGCACTTTAGGCTTCGAGCTTTCAAGACTGTTATCGCTTAGTACTGGTTTATTATTTTTAGAAGCAGGGGGCTCTATTCCATTGTTAAATGGAGTTACCTATGAACAAATAAAAGAAGCAAAAAGAGGCTATTACGCTGATTTTTACTCTTATCTACAAACTTTAATCGCAGTGTTCACTGATGTTGACAATACTTTAACAAATTTACAAAAAGCTAACAGAGCTTACCAAGATAAATTTACCTCTTGGCGCAATAATAAAAAGGTTTATAAGTTAGCTCTTGCAAGGTATAAAGCAGGATCAACTGACAAAAGAGATTTAATAAAAGCGCAATACAACGTTGATATGGCTAAACTAAATCTAATTTTAGCAAAAATGCAGCAATTTGATGGCATTGTTGAGGTGTATCAGGCGGTTGCTGGTGGATATGAAGAAGGTTGTGTATGATTTGTTAACAAAGAGATATTTTCATATTAAAAGGGGAATTTGTGACGACTTATCATTTTAAAAACTTTGCCGAAAACAAGACTATGGCCTATGTGACATTCTTTTTGGCTGCTAGTTTTTATTTATACGAGTACGTTTTACAAGTTGCGCCTAGCGTTATGGCAGAGCCGATGATGCGAACTTTTCATGTGACGGCACAAGGTTTTGGAATTATTTCGGCTTTTTATTTTTACTCTTATGCCCCCATGCAATTACCAGCGGGAGTACTATTTGATCGCTATGGCCCAAGAAAGTTGATGACAGCAGCTTTAGTGTTATGTGCGTTTGGATCTTTTTTCTTTGCGGCAACCGATCATTTATTTACTGCGGCGCTGGGGCGTTTTTTTATTGGGGTTGGATCGGCTTTTTCATTTGTTGGCTTATTAATTCTCTTATCAAGATGGTTTCCACCTTATTATTTTGCAATTTTAGCCGGAGTTGCGCAAGCAATGAGTTCTGTAGGAGCCATATTCGGAGAGATGCCGCTTGCTGCGTTAGTTGGAGCTGTTGGTTGGCGCTATGCAAGTTTTATTTTATTTTTTATTGGGCTTATTTTAGCTTTATTAATGTGGGTTGTGGTGCGTGACCATCCAGTTAAACCTAAAAAAAGCACAACAAGGCCTAGGATAGTCGAAGAATTTCAACGCTTAGTTAAAGTATGTAGTCTTTGGCGCACTTGGGTTATTGGCATGTATGCCTTTGCAATTTGGACCCCAATAGCAGTTTTTGGATCCTTATGGGGTGTGCCTTATCTCCAGCAAAAATATGGCATAAGTGTTATTCATGCGTCTTCAATGTGTACTATGATTTGGCTCGGCATTGGTTTTGGCAGTCCAATTTTAGGGTGGTTAAGTGATTTATTGCGTACCAGGAGATTGGCTTTAATTTTAAGCGCCGCATTTGGCCTTGTTGCAACTTGGTTTGTTTTATACGCCGACTTTGTGTCTATGACTGCGATGTATGTAGCGTTATTTTTTTATGGTTTTGGAGCAGGTGGTCAAACAGTAAGTTTTGCGGTTATTAACGACACAATAGAAGATGAGCTATTAGGCACAGCATCAGGCTTTAATAATTTATCTGTCCTAATAGGTGGAGCAATTTTTCAACCTTTAGTAGGAGTGTTTCTCGATAAAGTTGGGCACTTTCAAATGGTTGGCACAAAAATAATTTATCCAATCTTAAGCTATCAAAAAGCTTTGATCGTATTACCGCTATGTTTTGCTATGGCGCTTATAGTCGCAGTATTCTTGTTAAAAGAAACTCATCCTAGTAGAGGGAAATAATAAGCCAAGAAGATGATTTAATAAACTAATTGACTTATTATTTATTTTGTGTATAATATAAATCCCTTTGAAAAATCAGGAATCAATTATGCTTAAGAACTTTGAAAAACACATGAGCGCAATGAACTCAGCCGCTGCTTATTTAACTCAGGAAATTAAACAAAAACAAGATATTTTTGCTAAATATACACGCGATATACCAGAAGAACAAAGAAATGCTCCCCAGCAGCAACTGGCAAATAGAATGTTTGCCGATCTAATGTCTTCGTCAGGTGCGCCAATGCCAAATCCTTCAGTGATGATAAGAGAGATTGAACAGCTAAAATATGCATTAGTATGTCATAATAGACGCATTGAAATTTTACGTAATATCCATGCAGGAAATCCTATTTCAATAAAGGATCATGAGTTTTTGTTACTGCAAGACCAACTCAAAAGTGACGAGGAAATTGCTAACTATAGTAACTTTACCGATCAAGCTCATGTAGCATCTCCAGCTGCATAATATTTTTGCTCCATAGCGCGTTTTGTTGGGCCTTGGCCCAACGTTCTTTTGCACCTACGAAAAAATAACATATATTTGCTTGAAATATAATCAATATGAGCTAATACTTAAAGAAACGAACGATATTTAATCTAATGTGAGGGTATTAAAATGCCTAACAATAATCAGTTTCTTTTTAGCTTGTTTGTTCATTTTCGTGATATATATCATCCAGATAGTTTCAAACCAACTATTATGGCTGAAGCGCCAGAAGATCTAAGAAGAGAGCTTAAAATGGTGAGCACAGCACTTTGGAATTTGAATTTGGAATTTAAGCTATTTATTAGTGAAAAGCTTAATGAGTTGCAGTATAGATCTCTAGCTAAACATAGCAGCAGAGAAGAGATCGAAGCATTTTTCTTAAGCGAGTTTCTTAATAATCCACCGACTAAATCCGCAGAGTTTTCACTAAAGACCATAAATGAACATGCAAGTGCAGAAGTTGCAGGATGGTTAATTGATCATAAAGATATAATTCATGATAATCAGCTGCGAATTTTAGTATGGATGAAGAATAATCCTGAAGAAAATTTGACCGATAAAAACCTTGCAGAAGCTGTGCAAAAAGAAAAGCCAAATCCCCCTGAGGCTGATCACAAAGGCTATGGAGGAATATTTAAAAATGAAAATGCAACGAATCCTCCCATTATTGAAAATAGTAATATGAGAGCTAAATAGTAGGGTCTGTTGACATTTCGTCTCCTCACCTACGTCCCGCGGCTTGTCCGCGGGATCCATCAATGTAGAAA
>MHBC01000020.1:28761-54196 GCA_001804735.1 Legionellales bacterium RIFCSPHIGHO2_12_FULL_37_14
TTTGGATTTTTTTATTTGATCCAACTGAATTAATCAATGGCTCTTGCACATTTACCGATTCCTCTCTTCTACAGCATGTAAAGAATAACTTTCCTCGCTGCAAGCACTGTCTAAAAGTTGAAGGGGTAGCGTTTTGTTGCTCTGGCACATTAATACCGGCTTGTTTTGTTTTAAACATTAACCATGGCAAAGCACCAATTTCTCCCATTATTTTTCCAATAAAGAATCCTTGTGATTTTAAAGGTGTTAAATAACATAATATGGCACCGCAAGCTGAAGCAATGCCATTACTAGCAATACTTGCTTTCAACGCCTTACCATTATCATTTGTTAAACCTCTTATATAGGCTCCCATTGCAAAACGTGGAATGCTCAAACATAAAGATGCTAGTGCAAGCCACATCATATTTCTTGCAACAGTTAAATCATTATTCTCATCCAAAAATAAACTGATAAATTGTTTTGAAAAACCAAATGAAAATATAAGCACCACTAATGGAATGCTTACGCTAAAACCTATCATAATGTATAATATTTTTCGTGCATTTTTGATATTCGCTGATTCTTGACTCACCGCATAACTTACCGCTCCAACTGCATTTGCTAAGGGGTTTAATAAAAGATATAAGTATTGAAATGCCACTTGACTATCATCTAATTCATTGTGATCTATTAAACCAATCCAAGTTGCTATTAGTAAGTCAGTACCTAATTCAACGCCTAGTTGCAAAGAATATTTTCCTCCATTTTTTACAAAATCACATAATTCATTTTTAGTGATTATTTTATGACACGAAGCGTTATATAAATGATGTTCATTAAATGTATTACTGATTTTATGATATAAAAATAGCACTAAAACACTACATGTATTTGAAATAGTAGCCGCCCATCCCATGCCTTTATAGCCCATTCTCATACGGGTCACAAGAAGATAGGTTGCTGGAATATTAACAACTGTATAAATAACATTAGAAAAAAAAGCTTGCCACGGTCGTTTAGTACTGATTGCAAGGGTCTGGATATTGTAGGATAAAAGTTGTGGTAAAACACCGTAAACAAAGGACCTAAAAAATTCTTGGCATAAATTAGTTGCAGCTTCAGGCTCACCAATGAGTTCAAATAAATTATTAGCAAAAAAAAATATAAAAAAAGTTGGAACTGTAAAAACACAACTAAATAGCAATGATTGTCGGTATAAACGACCAATTTTTTCTTTAGATTCAACATCTGATTGATTGTCTATTGTAGCCTTAAATAATCTTCCAATCTCATTACCATAAACACTTAACCATACAGAAAGAAGTGCTAATGTTACACGCTGTAATGAACCAATTAATGCACCAGCTTCGGCAATTAATTGCTGTGCTTCAGCACTCTCAACGCTATTTGACAGCATAATATTCGTTACAAAATTTCCTGCGGAAGTTACAAAACGAGCACAGATCATGATGCCGCCAGTACTGGCAATAATTTTAAAAGTAGTTGTAATAGTGATAGTAGAATGTTCTATCGATGGAACTGAAGGACTTGTTTTGAGTCCATTACGAGGAGACATTAGACGATTACTATCCTCTGCCGATGAAATTTTCATAATCTTGCTCTTATGCTATTAGCTACACCATTATCTACCATCTGATTACTATAAGTTGCTGGTCTTAAACTTGTATTCAATAGGGCTAACCAGGTAACTTTTTTGGCGCTAATTAGATCCTCAGCCAAGCGGACTGTAGTTAAATATTTATTAGGAGTAGGTTTATCAGTTAACGAAGAAATAAAATAATGCATGGCTTGCATACCCGCGTGAATATCACGTTTAATTGAATAACATAATCTAAGACTGTTTCCGCTTCGATCCATAATACAATGTGTATGTATAGTAACTATACCTGCTAATTTATTGAGTGCATAACAAAATATTTCAGCATTAAACATACGAATATTTGTAAAATATTTGTTTTTTAGTTGACAAATATTGATTTTTAAATGCATACCACATTTAGGTTTATATACTATTTTCAATAATGGGATCCCATTGTGATAACATTCTGGTAATTCATTTTTAATATCCTCATGTAAATCTTTATCTATGTTAGGACTGTTTATTCCTTCAATATAAGCAAACATTAAATTCATGTTGTATCTTTGCTTGATTCTACATTTTTCTAAATAATGTTGACGTTGTAAAAGAGTGGTATTAAAAAGATGAGCAGCAACAGCTTCTGGTACATTGTTTCTTGAAAAGCCTAACGAACGAGATAAGTCATCATCAATTTTTACAGACGATAGGGTTTTGGATGCTTTATCTAATATAATCAATCCAATACGTGCTCTTTCTAAACCATAAGTTTTAGAACCGGTGTAGAATACTCCAAATTCGTGAAAATCTAATTCCTGACAAATTTGTGTTACGTTAGGAAAGGCATGTTTTTTGTCAAAATGCATATTAAAATGTGTTGCATCAAACATGGTAAATATTTTATTCTGCTTACAAAATTTAATAATCCATTCCAGTTCATCTTTTGTATAGACAGCACCAGCGGTTGTTTTTAACTCAAGAAACAAAGTTTTTGCTTTCGGATGTTTTTTAACTAACCTTGCTAATGCATGAAAAGAAATTTTTTCCCCGTGATCTCGCACATAATCAACCAAATGAACTTTAAAAGTCACGGGAAGCATACTAGATAATGCAGAGGCTAAAAGACCGTAGCCACCTTCTGGAAAAAGTAACTCTTCATTTGTCCCTGTAGTATATAGACATCTTGCTACTCGCATGACTCCTTCATGACTACCTAAGCAAAACGAAACGGAAAATTTGTCTTTTTGCTTCTCCAATAATCCGCCTTCTTCAATAAGAAATCGTTTCATTAATTCTTGAGTTAATATTGGCGCATTAGGATGTGAATACATATTAAAAGTTTCTAAGCTTTTATTTTTTAAATCTTTTAATTCAATAAACGACTCTGCTACCCCTCCGTGTGATAAATCAATCTCGCCTTTTGAAAAATGGATATACCAAAGATTAGCAGCACGTCTTGTCAGATCAACTGGAAGATTTTGAAGATTAGGTGTTAAATTTTTCGCTTCTGCATTTAAAAATAAAGATAATTGTTTTAATCCAAGATCTCTTTTTGGATCTAATTGTTCGTTTTGACTTAACATGTCAACCCCCTCATTATGATAAATTATAATCCATAGCGACAATTTACTTTTATTTCTTAAGTAAATTGTTACAAACTCGATCGTAATGTGGGTGTTTGATGTAAGCTATCACGTTTTGTTTGTAGCTCTTTTAAAACTTCTTTGTATTTTTTATCGGACATTTCTATATTACGCTCGAAATAAGTATGATAGAAACCCATGGAAGTGGGTAATGTTTCAGGCGTTAGATGAATTCTGCGTGAAATATAAACATGCTCCAATCCATCACCATAAATTTTACTAGTCGATAAGCGTACTAAATGATGCACATTATATCTCTCTTCATCAAATTGATTATTTAAAGAAACAGTGGTTGCTCCATATAAAATCATAAAATCTACATTTCTTTTATTTAACTCATCAAATGTAGCTCTAATAGCATTTTGCAGTGCTTCTTCACTTTTAATTTTGAAATAAATATTTTTTGATTGTGTAGGGTAGGGTGGATCTAAAAGAACAAAATCGTCTTGTGTTACAGTTGCCAAACAAGCATTAAAATCACCACTTATAAACACAACATTATTCTGGTTAAGTAATGTTGATAAATGGAGCGTACGTTTTCTAAAATCAGCTAGTGCTTTATTCTCTTTTTCAGTAATTATATTAACATTAGGTTCTGTTGCTAAATCTAAATCTGTACCAAAAACTGGTATATTATTTTTTGCAAAATTAATTAAGAAAACAAAAATTGTTTCTGCATTTTTATAGGTTCCGGATCTCTTTATCTGGTTAAATTGGTCTTGTAACCTGTTATAATAGACTGCCCGTTCTGCTACAGAATGATTGAGATATCCTTCTACATATCTTGAATAGTCTTCTATAAATGATTGTGGTGAATCTTTTATGCTTTGCCAAATATGCTTAAAAACGGGATCAGAGTCATTAATATAATAAAGATTAGAAAATTGAGCTTGCATCGCGGCAAAACTAATTGAACCTGACCCACTAAATGGATCATAAAAAGATTTATATTGACGATTACCCATTAGTTTAAACAAATCCGGTACTAATAATTCCCTCTGCCCAAAAAATACTAATGGGGTAATTTGTTGGTTAGAAAATCTTTTTGGTAATAGCGTTTTATTCAATGAAATAGCATTAGAACTAAAGAACATATTGACCTCCTGATAATTATCTTGGTGAATGATAATTTTTCTTAAACTTAAAGCGTAGGGTCTTTGTAAATTTGAGTAAAAGCCACCGCACATAGGTGATTTAAGCTGAATTGTCAACACACCTTAATTGATTCATCCTGAAACAACATTCTCAAAACTGCAATATTGTTTACCAGGGCAAAAATACACTATTAGTAATTCAAACGCTAGTAAAACTGCTATTGATAAGAAATTACCGTATAATTTATATACAATTTGAAGAGAGATAGATTATTGTCGATTCTTGATTAAGTTAGTTTGCAAATACAGCTTGACAATCAATTCTAAGATTACCTAACATTACCTAACCTAATGTGAGGTGGCTTGCACACCAAGTTAACCAGTGTAGATGTATCATGATTCTTTTTAGCAAACGATTTCTGCGAGCTTTTGCCATACGAATCGGTAGGTGCTGCCCCAAAAAGAGAAGAAGTTTCGATGTGATGATGGGGAGAGTTACTAGAGATCCACTTTTATTAAAAAAACTCGCTGTAACTGCGGTACTGCAAGTATCAGATGCAAATGGTACTGTTAAATATTCTCTGAAGGGAAAGCATAGAGAAACACCCATTGAGATCAAGTTAAAATGTTTTGATATCTCATTTTTTGAGGCAGTTTTGAATGGAGAAAATCCTGATAAACTGAGATTATGGGCAGAAGAAAAGATAGTAATGATAGGAGATTTAGCAACATGTATGATAGTAACAGACGCTTTTTTTCGCTATGCGGAACTAATAGGTCGGTTTAATTTACCCTGGTCTATTTATCGATTATTTGGCCGTAACCTAATCCTGGAAGGTTCATGCATACCTACCCCATTATAAGTGATCACGCTGCAGTAGAGATTGTAGAGCAACTTCTGAATCTCAGGGAAAAGTGGTCTTCCATCCGCCCAGGTTTCAGTGTTTTAGGTACCCCACTATGGCTTAAAGGTGTTCCTGCCGGCCAAATACAGGCTACTAATTGTATTCTCCAAGAGCATTTTGGTAATTTACTTGAAAAAATAAATATAGGACTCGCCAAGGTTCTAGGTGAGCCTATCAAATCGATGGAGGGGTTTTCACTACCTGGTTTTCATATTTTTGAGTCCCTTAACGGTGAAGATCCCATTCGGCCACCCGTTGAGCTGCACTATGACTCGGAATTGTGGGGAGAAATTTTTGGACAAGATCCTAAACTATCTAAGAAATACAATAAGAAGGAGTTTTTTAACCCTGAATTGACATTGAGCTTTACACTATCCCTGAAACTTCCTAAAACTGGTACGGGGCTTTATACTTGGCCCACCTTAAATCGTGATGAACTTATCTCTTATGCAAATACTCTAGAAGTCAGTCGATTTGCCACGATGGCTTGCCTTCTTAGTCAGCACAAGAGGGAATATATCCCTTATAAAATTGGCCACTTTATTACGCATAATGGTCAGGTGGTGCATTGGATTCCGCCAATGGCAATCTCAAGTGAAACCATTCCAGTAGGTGAGCAACGTATTACCCTTCAGGGACATGGTATCAAGCATGCAGGAGTTTGGGAGATATTCTGGTGAAAAATTTTGCAATTTTTCCTAGTTAAGACCAGTCAATACGAGCGTAAGAATTTTTTTTTGCTATTAGTCTATACATATAATATTCATATACCCAATCCTCTTCCTGACTATATTCCCGATAGCATTCTACTAGTTCTGAAATAAACAATTTTTTTGCAACTTTGTCAGACTGTAAGAAATGCGGCAATATAGGATCTAAAAAATTACAGAATTCCTCTTTAGACTGAAAAGTAAACTTTTCGGGAATAATTTCTGCTTTTATAATACTAAAACCTGCATTTATCGCATATTGTATATAATTAGAGTCAGCAAATTTGTCGTGTGTGGAATGTTCATAATTATTAGAATGGTATTGCCATTTCGGTTGCTGTAACATTTTCTCCCTTATTGCAAAATAATGAGGATATATAACAGGAATCAGTAAGAAGGCCACTCCATCTGGTTTTAAAGCATTTAGTATTTCTTTAAATAGTTTCTCTTTATTAGCTATCCATTGTAAACAGTAGAAACTGACAATTAAATCAAATTCTTCTTGAAAATTGAGTTCCGATGCATCCCCTAATGCAAAGCACAAGTTTTCTTTATTTGCATGATTTTTAGATGCGTGTTCAACCATTGAAATTGAATTGTCCATTCCATAGACCTTGCAATCATTCAACATTAAACTTATTTTTTTTGTGATTTTGCCATCACCGCAACCTATATCTAATATATTTAAAGATTTACCGGTAAACATCGCCATATGTTCGTGTAAAAAATCAGTCGCTCCTTTATATTGTAAGAAAGAATTTTTACTGTAAGTTTCTGAATCCCAATCCTGCATTTTTCCTCCAATAAAACGTAAATAAAAAAATGTACTTTTAACCCCACTTTTTTCCGTGGGATCTATGGATAACCTTTAATAAGCCAAGTCATATAGTCGTTATAAGATGAATTGTCATTACATTCTAGTAGCCATCAAGGTTTAATGGTAAACATAAACCTGTATACATGTAGACGTGATCCATATTTATCTTTTAACAACAACCCTCTATCAGGAATTGTTCTTATCCTAATCTCTTTTTCAGTGCTTTCATATCTGTCAAGTCTTCTTGGGAGTTGGCGCCAAGAGTATAACGATTTCGTTAATACTGGAACAAGCTCTGAACCAATATCAACATGAGCAATATCCGAATTGACACCATACCTACTAAGTATTCCTAACAATCTCTCACGTACATCCCTTTCTGCTTGGGAATTTTTTGGCAATGAGCGAGCTAAGGATAAGAAATTTTCCCTATATTTACATGGTATAGTCGTTTCAAATAAGCCCGTTATTTTATGAGATGCTTTTTGCACAAAAGGATTAGGGTAACAACTGAGTTCATTGTTTTTATATCGCTTAAAAAGATTTTCTATCGAACTAGCTTGGTAATCTAAATTAAGTAGAATAACCTGTTTACCATTTGGAATGCATTCTATCTCAGATAACGATATGACATGGGCCTTAATACCGAAAGTAGATAAACCTATACATAGATTTTCTATTTCTTTAATTTCTAATATATCTTCATGATTTCTCAGTACTTCATCGCGGGTTAGCAAATAGATTTCTTTATCAAGATATGAAGCCAAATTGAAGCATAGGGTTTTTTGTAAACGCTCAGTAATCATTTGAACATTTTTGAGGATTTCTCCATATGGGTCGGAAACACTATTTAAGAAGAGACCTACATCAGGCAAATGAATTTTTTCAATAAAAATTTCCCCATTTTGTAAAATATAAGCGTCTACCTGCCCATATAAAACATTTTCTTTAAAAGGTAAATGGGGCGCAGAAGCAGCGTGCTCTGCTTCTGCTACTTCAAAAATCTTCCGTAATAATTCATTAAGTTTTGCATTTAATTGCAGGAGAATATCTGCACCAAAAACTACTTTGTTTTCTGTAATTGCTGGTCTAATAAAAAGAAATCCAGTCCTCCCCTTTGTTGCTCTTCGTACCAATAATGTATCATCTTCCAGCTCATCTATTATTGTCTTAAAAGAAAAATTGGAAATATTTTTTTGAATTAATCTAACCTTATCTTGAGTCACGTGTGACACATAAAGTTCAGGAATAGCTATGCCTTCCTCTTGACATATAGATACTGGCAATAAAGTGCTTTGCTCTAAATGTTGATCGACATAAAAAGGAATAAAGTTTCCACCCATCCCTTGATCAGTTTTAATAAATGGCCTAAAAAGTCCAATATTACTTAATAAATGCTTTATCCTTTTCTTTTGGGAAGGGAAAAAGCATTTTAAAAAATCTGGAGTAGGATTATTGCGGATTTCTTTTAAATATTCATCTATTTCTATGCTGTCCTTTGAAATAAAAGGCGTAAAACTAAGGGCAGCCGCTTTAATGCGTCCTCCAATCGGTACAATAAGCATTTCATTCATAAAATTTCTTCAAGTCATTAATATATTGATCTTTTCGGCAACTCTCCAAGTTTTTGGTTAACGCTCTTTTTCAAAACTAAAAACAATGCCTGAAAGCTGCTTTTAGCGCGGATGTGCTTATTTTTAAAGCATATTAGCCATGAGCGTTTAGTATAGCAGCTTGACAATATAGTAAACTCGCATAAAAATCTATTTTTACTATGATGGGGGCTCTGATATGTGGGTAAAACAATTTAGCAAGGTTTATAACGATGAATGTTAGGATAAATTCCATCTTAAGCGTGATATTAAATGCGTAAATCCAATATTTTTCTACTGTGGCTAACGCCAATATATATTTGGATTGCACAACTCACTGCATATATCCATGAATATGCTCACAGCTTTACTGCATGGAGTTTAGGATTTAAGGCTAATCCACTAGATATTATTTATGGTGGATTTAGTTGGCAAAATCTCATTCTTCTTGCCAATATCGATGAAAATGTAAATTATGTTTTGATTGATCAATTGGGTCATCGTCATCTAATTAGTTTAATAGCATTTGCAGGACCTGGTATAGCAACACTTTCGATATATCTAATTACACTTTATTTGTTACGGAAAAAGTATAATAAATATTTATATTGTTTAGTGTTTTGGATTAATTTAATTAATCTTCGTGAATTATGGGCTTATGTGCCACTTAGGGCACTAAGCACAACTGCAGATATTGCAAATATTAATTATTCGCTAGGCCTGTCTTCTTGGTGGATTTTTATATTAATTAGCCCACTTGTAGCATGGGCAGTATGGAATTTTTTTTCAAATACTATTGGAAATGCTTATGAGAAATTGGGTTTATTTAGTATTTCGAGCAAAGCAACATTGCTCATTTTAACTGTTGTGTATTTCTTTGCGTTAACTTGGTTGCAAATTTTAACAGCAAATTACAATTTCATTACTAATACTTTAACTTGGTCTTCAATTATTGCTATGCCGCTTATTTTATTTTTCTATTGGCCTAAAAAGACCCCCAGTTATAATAAATAGAGGTTCGGCCGGGATTATGACGCAAAGGACCGCTAGAAAGAACTAACTTAACTGGCAAATAGCTAACTCAAATTGGGCATCTGTATTGTTAAGCTCTTTCATAGTTAAAGCATCGCAAAATCGGATGTTTATGCCATGATGTCCAATTTGGATCTTTGGGATTAAATTAAATTGTTGCGCAAGCTTCACAATTACGAGGTCACAAGTTTTTTTATCCGGTATTGCTTGTTGATAAAAACCGTGGTTAATTTCTATGGTGGTAAAAGGTGCTGAATCACGCAAGAGTGCAAGGTAGAACTTTACGGTATGATTAATATTGTTTAAATGATCTAACCACCCTTTAATCTGTGACTGTCTTTGTTGTTCGTCTTGATAAAGCCAGAATAAAAGCTGAGGTGAGTCAAACTCTAGCTCTTGATGAGCATTTGCTTGGTATAACCTTACTGATTGTAAAAAAGGATCTTGAAATAAAGCCTCACCAAATTGGCCTGAGTGGCGTACTAAGTGTTGAATGTGATTATGGATCTTTCCAGCTAGCTCGCTTGGAATCGGGGTATTTGTTTTCTGCAAAAGATGTTCTATTTTAATAAATTCTTTTAAAAAGCGGCTTTTTAATTCAGGCTTTTCAATAAGCTTCATCATCTCAAGAACATGCGTAAGGGCAAAATGATGAATTTTAGTTTGCGCAGCATGAACTGCTTCTTCTATACCTTGACATAAAAACTCTATCTTTAAAGATATTTTAGGTAAATAATGGGTGCTGAGTTGAAACGTAAGCATGATTAATAGTTAAAGCCAAAATAAAACAAATATCATGAACTTATGTGTTTGGATTGTAAAGATGCATATATACCCAAAACCCTTGGAAATGCTAGTTTTATGCTATCGCTTTTTCCGCCCATGGCTCTCAAAAAGATTCGCCATAGGCCTTGCTATGACTCATCTTTTTGAGAACCATGGTCAAAAAAACCGACTCGCCTAAAACATAGCATTTTCAAGGATTTTGGGTATACTTAGCATGTAACTTTAATACTTTATTCTTAAGGTTTTGGAGCGAAGAGTTATTTTCAATAACATCATCTGCAATTGCAAGATATTCTTCTTGCGAAGCTTGCATATTAATAAGCTTATTTGCAATAGCTAAAGTCATGTTTTTGCGCTGCAAAATCCTTTTAAGTTGTAGAGTTTGGTCGCAGGCAATGCAGAGGATTTTATTAAGATAAGGATAATCATTTTTATTAATTATAAGCGGAATTTCAATAATACAAAAGGGAAAATCTGGTGAAAGAACCTTAATTTGCGCTTTAATTTCTTGCCTTACTAAAGGGTGCAGCAAGGCTTCCAGAAAGGCTTTATAGTTAGGATCTGCGAGCATTTTTTCCCGTAATAACTGGGTATTAAGCGTTTTATCTTGGTTTAAAACTTCTTCTTGAGATTTATTAACTATAGCTTGGTAAGCCGCTTTTCCCGGTTTTAGGAGGGTGCGGTTAATTTCATCAGCACTAATAATAGGTATGTTTAAGCTCTTAAAGATATTAAGCGCAGCAGACTTCCCCGTGCCTATGCGACCAACTAAGCCTATACAATAAGGTTTAGGCATTTTTGTTACTCACGCTCGATAGGTTTGCACGTTAAAAGGTTAACATAACAACTATCAGAGGCTTTGCTTTGTTGTTGACAATATGCTCTTGCGGCAACTACAGCATCATATTTATTAGGATAAGGGTTACTGGTAAATATTTCACTTAGCCTATCGAGCGCTGAACACTCCCATAAAGGCGATGTATTTACCCCTTTGGCAAAAAATTCACATCCAGTTTTAGCAACCTGACAGCTTTCAGGATATTTGCTATCTTTTTTACATAAAGCGTAAGCTTTATTAAGCGCAGTTTTTTGCAAAGCGTTGTCAGCTTTAAAGGTCATTTGCGCTGCATCTTTTGCTTCACAGCGCCAAAAACCAGCTTCTTCTGCAAATACTAGAGTCCCCCATAGAAATAATAGCCAAAAAATATTACGTTGCATGTTTAACCTATAGTAAAGATTCCTTAATAGATTCATACGTTATATCAGTAAGTTTTGCAAGTTGGTATTCTTCTATGTTAATAGGAGGAAACCAATATAAAGAGTTGCCAATAGGCCTTAACAATGCGCCCCGCTTTTGGGCAATGTTGGTGAAGCGTTGCAGGTGTTCATGATCACTAAAACTAAGGCAGCCAGCGATAATTCCACCTATTCCGCGAATATTAGTTAAAGCCTTAGTTTGGGCGCTTATTTGCTTAAAAGCTTGGTGTAATTTTTGCTGCAGTATAGTAGCTTTGGTATTTAAATCTATAGTTTCCATATAATTTAAGGTTGCTAAAGCCGCGCTAATAGCTAAAGCATTCCCACTATGCGTGTGGGAGTGTAAAAATGGTGCATGCTGTTTAGCAAAATAAAATATATCGAATAATTCTTGGCTAATTAGGGTGCAGCTTAAGGGTAAAGTGCCGGCAGTTAAACCTTTTGCAATGCACATAATATCAGGTTTTTCGGTAAGATAATCTGTGGCAAACCAATTACCCGTACGACATAAGCCCGTCATAATTTCATCAGCTATACAATAAATTTTATTATTTTTAGCCCACTTTAGGAGCTGGTTTAAAAAGTCAACGCTATAGGTACGCATGCCCGCAGCGCCCTGCACAATAGGTTCAAAGATTAAGGCATTTAAAGTTGGCTTTATGGTTTCAAGGTAAGGGAGCACTGCAAAAAACTCACGTTTAGCGTTTAGTGATGAAGCATCATTCATGCCTTTTGTATATGGGACTTTTACATAGTTACTGGTAAAACAATGCGATTTATAAGGCTCTTTAAAGTCGCCTAAATCACTTACGCTTAAAGTTGCTAGAGTTTCTCCATGATAGCCATTATTTAAGGCCAAAAAGCTGGTTTTTTCCTTGTATCCCTCTATTTTGCGTGCATGTAAAGTTAGCTTCAGAGCAACCTCTACTGCTGAAGAGCCGTCCGAAGAAAAAAAGGTGTAGGGAAGCTTACTTAGCCCGGCTAATTTTTCGCCTAATTCTACCATTTTATTATTAGTAGTTTGGGCGGTAATAACGTGTTCAAAGCTTTGCAGTTGATCTTGAATAGCGCTTATCACAACTTCTGGTCTATGGCCTAAAGGCTTACACCACCAACTACCAATAGCGTCAATAATTTCACCATAAGGAGTATTTAGTAAAGCCCCTTTAGCACTTAAAATATGTAATGGGGGATATTTAGCAAAATCCTGCATGCGTGCGCATGGATGCCAAATGTGTTTAAGATCTCGTTCGCTTAGCGTCATGAAATTATATTGACAAACAAACTGCTGACTTTATCATGTTGCTTCAAATGAATACAAGGAAAGGCAAGTATGAAAAATTGGACAATTAAGCAAATAGAGGCAATTTATACCGCGCCTTTTATGAGTTTATTATATGATGCGCATACTGTACATATAGCTAACCATAAGCCTAATGAAATTGAAGCAGCTAGTTTGCTAAGCATTAAAACTGGCGCTTGCCCTGAAGATTGTGGCTATTGTTCGCAAAGCGGACATCATAATACTGGTCTTAAAAAAGAAAAATTAATGCCTATTGATGATGTGCTTTTAAAAGCCAAAGAAGCAAAGCAAAATGGGGCACGAAGATTTTGTATGGGCGCAGCTTGGCGCTGTCCTCCTAAAAAATCTATGCCAGAATTAATGCACATGATTGCTGAAGTTAAGGCTTTAGGCCTTGAAACTTGTATGACTTTAGGCATGCTAGACATGGAAGATGCTGCTAATTTAAAAACCGCAGGCTTAGATTTTTATAATCATAACCTTGATACCTCAGAAGAGTATTATCCCAAAGTTACTACAACGCGAACTTATGAAGATAGATTGAAAACCTTAGCTAATGTGCAGCAAGCAGGGATGAAAGTTTGTTGTGGGGGCATTTTAGGTTTAGGTGAGACCAGAAAAGATCGCATCTCCTTATTAAAGACCTTAGCTAATTTATCTCCGCAACCTGAAAGCGTGCCAATTAATAATTTAGTACCGGTTACAGGGACTAGAATGGCAAATAACGAGCCAATTGATAGTTTTGAGTTTGTTAGAACTATTGCAACAGCGCGCATTTTAATGCCAAAAAGTGTGGTAAGGTTAAGTGCAGGTAGAACTGAGATGAATAATGAATTGCAGGCATTATGTTTTTTTGCTGGCGCAAATTCTATTTTCTTAGGAGAAAGGCTACTTACAACTGATAACCCCTTGCCTTGCCTAGATGAACAGTTACTGCAAAAGTTAGGTATTTGTGTTAGCTCAGCATGCCCCGTTTGACCTTGCTTCTTTAAAGTCCCAAGGTCTATTACGTACAAGAATAGTTAAGCAAGCTGAGCTTTGTGATTTTTCCTCCAATGATTATTTAGGTCTTACAGAGGACAAGGCTTTGCAAAAAGCCTATCAACAGGGCTTTAAGCAATATCCTGTTGGAAGTGGCGCCTCTATGCTTATAAGTGGCTATCATCCTATACATAAAGAGTTTGAAGAGACATTTTGTGAGGCTTATAAAGCAGAAGACGCTTTATTGTTTTCTTCAGGATATGCAGCAAACCAGTCAATTGCAGCGCTTTTGGCGCGATATTCTTTTACTGCGATATTTGATAAGGCAATTCATGCTTCTTTTTATGATGGCTTTAAGTTAGCAGGAACTAAATTTAAAAGGTTTATCCATCAAGACTATAGAATGATGCAGCGCATTATTAACTCTTTAGCTGGCGATAAGGTTTTATTACTGGAGAGTGTCTACAGCATGGGAGGGCATTTCACTCCTCTAGATAAATTAGCTTTAAGCGCACCTTTTATGATAGTTGATGAAGCTCACGCATTTGGTTTATACGGCCCTGAAGGCTTAGGCGCGGTTGAGCATTTTAAGCTTAAAGTGCCGCTTAGGGTTATTCCGTTAGGAAAATCTTTAGGCGCTATGGGGGCTATTGTTGTAGGGCAAGCTGATTGGATAGAAGCTTTACTCCAAGTTGCAAGAAGCTATATTTACTCAACTGGAATAAGCCCAGCTTATGTTTATGGTATGCAAACAGCATTTACAATGTTACGTAAAAAAGATAGGCAAAGACAAAGGATATTTGATTTAGTTAGTTATTTTAAACAGTTAATCAAAAGTTCGAAACACTCATGGATAGACTCTGTAACTCCCATCCAGCATCTTGCTTTAGCGTGTCCTAAAAAAGCTTTACAGGCATCTGATTATCTATTTAATAAAGGGTTTTTGGTAAGGGCCGTAAGGCAGCCTACTGTGCCGCGATCTTTATCAGGACTTAGGGTAGTAATAAATGTCAAACATAAGAAAACAGATCTTGAGCGCCTAATTTCTTTAGTAGAGGAGTTAAAATGAGCACATTATATGTATCTTACCAAGGCGGACAAGGCACACCTTTAGTATTATTCCACGGCTTTGGTTTTACCAGCCAAGTATGGCTACCTTTAGTTAGCGACTTAATTACAAAATATTCAGTCTATCTTGTAGATTTACCAGGGTTTGGCAACAGTGATTTAATGGATTGGGACACTTTTAAAGCTAAATTATTTAAGCAACTTCCAAGAAACTTTGCCATATTAGGTTGGTCCATGGGAGGAGGGTACGGAATTCAGTTAGCAAGCGAACATCCTGAGATAATTTCGCATTTAGTATGTGTTGGGGCTTCGCCTAAGTTTATTAAAGATGGTTCTTGGCCTGGGATTCCCGCAATTTTTTTTGATGAATTTTCCCGTAAGCTTGCAATTTTTCCTGTGGCAACTTTACAAGAGTTTGTAAAGTTGCAATCTGGCAAGGAGTTAACCATAGAACTAAGTAAGCTAGCTCCTAAAGAAGCTATGCAAGCAAGTTTAAAACTATTAAAAAATTGGGATTTACGCAATAATCTTAAAAAAGTTAACACTGCATGTTTTATGTTTGGGCGCCTAGATAAAGTAGTACCTGCAGAAACCCTAAAAATTATGCAACAATTATATCCCAAGTTCGATTATGTATTGTTTAAGCAAGCCGCCCATATGCCATTTATTTCCCATAAAAATATTTTTTTAGCCGAGCTTAATCGTGTTGTATGATTTTGATTTTACCGCAGCTTTTATTACAGGAACTGATACAGGAGTTGGCAAAACTCATGTTACTCTAGAGCTTGCTAAAAGAATATTACAGCAACATAAAAAACTATGGGTTTTAAAGCCAGTAGCGACAGGGTGTATTAGACAAAATAACCATCTATATTCGGAAGATTACTTAAGATATAAATCTCTAGATAACCCTAATTTTTCTATTTATGAGGGCTTCACCTTTAAAGAGCCGGTTTCTCCTAATATAGCTGCAAGCTTAGCTAAAATAGAGCTGAGCGCGCAAAAAATTGCAGCTTGGTGTCAAGATAAGATATCAAGTAGTAATGCAAACGTTTTACTAGAAGGAGCAGGAGGGCTTCTCGTACCATTAAATAACACCCAAACTTGGGTTGACGTACTGCAATTATTGCAAATACCTATTATTTTAGTGGTAGGGATAAAATTAGGCTGCCTTAATCATGCTTTACTCTCATCTTATGTCATAGAGGCAAACAAACTACCTTTTATGGGATGGATCGCTAACAAAATCGATCCTTTTTGCTTATACCCGGAAAAAATAATTGAAACTTTAGAGCAAAAAATATCAGCAAAATATTTGGGCTATTTTAATGTTAAGACATCACACTCAGCGTGCTGCATAATATGATAAGTTGTGCTTCCAAGTAAGCTTTGGAGCATCCCTTCGCCATGGCGGCCTAAGATAATAAGATCACATTTTAATGATGTAGCTCTTTCAAGTATATGTTGCCTTACAATTCCTGTATCGACAAATTGATGGCTTGTAGGAATCTTTAACGCTTCCCCTACGGTTTTTAGAACAATTTTGGCATCTTCTTTAGCAGGAGCAATGAGCCCTGCAAAACCTAGATTTTGTGCGAGAATCATGGATTGCGGAATTTCTACGATATGTACTAAAAACAATTCAGCATGGTGATACTTAGCTAGAGTATTAGCCTTTTCACACATAGCAAAATGATTTTTTTGTAAATCAGTAGCGTGGAGAATGCGTTTATACATAAAATGGCCTCGAGATAACGTGAAGAGTTACAGTTTAGCAAAGCTATAGGAAAAGGGGTATCAGTGAGAGAACTTTATTGACAAATAAGGTAAACTAAATTTCAATACACACGAGTTTTGCTACATTAAAGCAGCTTATTGGGAGATGCAGATGATCACATTATGGCCTTTGCTACTACCTGCTGCGGCTTATTCAGGCTGGTTAGCTGCGCTTAGGCAGTATAGACAAAAAAAGGTTACTAAAGATAACAGATTATCGCGCGAGTATGTCGTTGGGTTAAATTATCTTTTAAATGAGCAGCCAGATAAAGCTGTAGATATTTTTATTAAACTTTTAGATGTAGATAGTGAAACGGTAGAAACCCATCTTGCTTTAGGGAGTTTGTTTAGAAGGCGCGGTGAAGTCGATAGAGCCATTCGCATTCATCAAAACTTAATTGCAAGACCCCAGCTTAGTGCATCTGAGCGTAAAGATGCTTTACTTGCTTTAGGGCAAGATTACATGAGCGCAGGGATGTTTGACAGAGCTGAGCGTATATTTTTAGAGATTGTTGACCTTAGCTCTGGAACTGAAGTTTTAAGCTTGCAAGGCTTATTAGATATCTATCAGCAAGAAAAAGCCTGGGAAAAAGCTATTCTGGTAATTAAGAAACTCGAGCATTCCACCGGCGAAAGCATGCATGTTAAAACTGCACATTATCATTGCGAGATTGCGCAAAAAGCCCTGAAAGCCAAATCTTACGAAGCCGCGCTTCAAGCAACCAAACAAGCATTAGCAGCAGACAGACGTTCTGTAAGGGCGAGCTTAATGCAGGCCGAAATTGACATCCATGCTAATCGCTACAAACAAGCAATTGCTTCTTTAAAGCGCATATCGCAACAAGATGCAGCTTTTTTACCCGAGGTTGTGGAGCCTTTAGTTAGGTGCCATCAAGCCCTTGATTCAATGGATGAATGCATAGGTTATTTATTAGACACCATAGAAGCTAATCCGCGATCCTCGATAATTTTTGTGGTTGCCGAATATTTGCGTAAAGAAAAAGGGGTTGATTTAGCTATTGATTTTGTAGCGGAAAAATTAAATAAACACCCTTCTATTCGCGGACTTAACCGCTTAATTTGTTGGCACCTTGAAACTGCTCATGGCAAAGTGCGTGATAGGTTACAAATGTTGTATGATATTACGAGTAAATTTTTAGATAAAAAACCAATATATCGCTGCTCAGAGTGTGGTTTTGGGGGCAAACATTTACATTGGCACTGTCCAAGTTGTAAGCAGTGGGGTAAAATGAAGCCAGTTCATGGTTTGGAAGGAGATTAATTCAGCATGATGCAATTTATAGATTTAAAAAAACAGTATAGTCTTATGGAAGAAGGCATACTGGCAAGAATTAAAGCAGTATTAGATCATGGCCAGTATATTATGGGTCCTGAAATTACCGAACTTGAAAATAAGCTTGCAAACTTCGTTAAGGTTAAGCATGTAATCGTAAATTCTTCAGGTACAGATGCATTATTTATGGCATTGCTAGCTCTTGATATTAAACCAGGAGACGAAATAATAACTAGCCCTTTTAGTTTCTTTGCTACCGCTGAAGTTATTTTGCTACTTAATGCAAAACCTGTTTTTGTTGATATTGATCCAAATACTTACAATATTAATCCAAATTTAATTGAAAAAGCTATAACTGAGCACACCAAAGCCATAATGCCAGTAAGCTTATACGGACATTGTGCAGATTTTACTAGCATTAATGCCATTGCCAAAGCGTATAACCTGCCAGTAGTTGAAGATGCGGCGCAAAGTTTTGGTGGCATGCAAGATGGAAAATACTCTTGTGCGCTGTCAACTATTGGATGTGCAAGCTTTTTTCCCTCTAAGCCACTTGGGGCCTATGGCGATGCTGGAGCTTGCTTTACTGATGACGATAACTTAGCTGAAATTTTAAGAGAAATACGCAATCATGGCCAACAACAGCGTTATGAACATATTCGTCTTGGTTTAAATGCGCGCATGGATACTATTCAAGCTGCAATTTTGTTAGAAAAGTTTGCCCACTTTTCCCAAGAGATGCAAATGCGCCAGCAAGTTGCGACCAATTATAATCGGCTGCTTAATAGCATGGTTAAAACGCCTACAGTCTTACCAAATAATTTAAGCGCTTATGCTCAATACACAATTGAAGTAGATGATCGCGACATTTTCTTCCAAATGATGAATGCCAAAGGTATTCCAACAGCAGTACATTATCCTATTGTTATGCACCAACAAGTTGCCCTTAAAGATTTAGGCTATAAAGATGGTGATTTTCCTATAGCAGAAAGAGCTAGCAAAAGGGTAGTTAGTTTGCCTATGCATCCTTATCTTACAGAAGCCGATCAGTTAGCAATTACAAATGCCTTGCGTGAAATTGTTTGCTTGAGTGCTTGTGCTTAGTATGGAGCCTTATCCTAAAGTTATTGTTGCGCTTGATTATGAAAATGCGGCTGATAGCCTAGTTTTAGTCGATAAACTCCTGCCAGAGCTATGCGCTATTAAAATCGGCTTAAGCCTTTTTACTGCAGCAGGGCCTAACATAGTTAAAGCTTGTATTGCTAAAGGGTTTCAGGTTTTTTTAGATTTAAAATTTCACGATATCCCAAATACAGTAGCGTCAGCTTTACGAGTTGCCGCTGATTTAGGCGTATTTATGGTAAATGTGCATGCTTTGGGCGGCTTTACTATGCTACAAGCTGCAAGAGAAGCCATTGATAAAAATAACGGCCCTTTGCTAATTGCAGTTACTATCCTAACAAGTCATGAAGGAGATGATTTAAAAGCCATAGGCATTACAAATACAATAGATCAAGAAGTTAAAACCCTCGCTAAGTTAGCTTTCAATGCAGGGTGTGATGGCATTGTTTGTTCGCCTTGGGAAGTTAAAGACTTAAAAAAAGAGTTTGGGCAAAACTTTTTAGCTGTAACTCCAGGTATTCATTTAAAAGAAGACAATAAAGACGATCAAAAGCGTATAATGACCCCGCAAGAGGCTTTAAAAGCTGGCAGTGATTATTTAGTTATGGGTAGATCTATAACAAGGGCAACTTCTCCAAGAGAGAAGCTTAAAGCAATAATTGAGGCATTAGAAAGTGAATGAGTGGCAGCATTTTTGTCTTGAAGAAATGCAAATTACTAGGTGGGTTTTACAAGCAAAACCAGAAGCCCTTTGCCATATATCCCTTAACTTACCTTTAAGTGGTAGTGAAAAAACTTTATTAGCAGCAATGTTGAAATATAAGGGTCTAACATTAAAAGATGTTCAATTTATAAGTAGTAAAGCTGAAATAACCACAGGATTTCCTATTTGGGTTTTTGCTGATAAAGCCAATGAAACTCCTGTTTTGCTAAAAAAAAACCTCCTAGAAACCATGAGCCTTAAAACTCTTTTGCAAAACCCTCTAGCTAAAAAAGAAGTATTTAAAGCCTTACAGGCGTGGAAAATATAATTATGCAAAGTATTTTCAAAGAAAGCGGGTATAACCTTCTTGAGCTTACAGCTTCTGTTACTATAATTGCTGTTATAGCATGTTTCGCGAGCCCTTTTTGGCAACAAACCCTCACTAAGTTGCGAATTTTACAAGTAACAAAAGACATTGAAAGCGCAGTTATTTTAGCGCGCCAACTTGCCCTTGTTGAGGGCAAGGATTTTTATCTTAAACCATTAAATCAGCAATGGTCTTCAGGAATTGAAGTAGTCGCAGCAGAGGCTAATGATAATGCGCACAATAGAATCTTTACCTTTTCTTATCCATTTTTGCATGTAAGCTGGCAGGGTTTTCAGTACAAAGATAAAATTCGTTTTGCGAGATCATTGCCTACAGCAAGTGCAAGCGGGCATTTTGTTATCGAGTTAAAAGGAATTAAAGAAAAACTAGTGTTGAATCGTATTGGTAAATTTTGATGCTAACAGAAAATAATTTATATTGTTCAACGTTTGATTCACAATCGTTATCATGTTTTGCCTGGACGAGCGAAGAGGGCGCTTTATCAGACAAATTAAAACAATTATACGGCGAATGTAACCTTACTTTGCTCACGCAAAAATGGACCTTGCCAAATTGGTGGGAAAAGCAGTTTTTGCATTTGCAAGAAACTATATTGCGGAGGGATATTATAATGGGGGCTCAAGGCAACCCTTATTGGTTTGCAAGAACGATGCTCCCCTTAACAACCTATAAAAAAGATGTTGCTTTTTTTAATAGATTAAAAAAAGAACCATTAATGAACTTGGTGTTTAACGAGCCTAAAGTAAAGCGGGAGATTTTGTGGAGTTATGGAATTAATAGGCAAAATTTAGAATTTCATTGGCTGCAAAAAGCTTGGATAAATGAGGATACTAAGCTCTTTGCAAGATTTTCCCTGTTTTCTTTAATGAGCGTCAAGCGTTTTTATTTGCTGGAAATTTTTCTCAAGGATTGAAAATTGCATAAGTATTTGCGTTTAATGCGTTTTGATAAACCTACTGGGATATATTTATTACTTTCTCCTGTACTTTGGGCTTTGTGGGTTGCTAATAATGGCCGTCCTCCTTGGTATTTATTGAGTATCTTTGTTCTAGGTACAATAATTATGCGTGCTCTAGGCTGTATATTAAACGATATAGCAGATAGACGCATTGATATTCACGTGCAAAGAACCAATAAAAGACCACTTGCAACTTTAGAGGTTAGCCTTGGAGAGGCTTTAGCATTGGTATTATTTTTCCTCATTATAGCTTTCTTGCTATTACTAAGACTGCCGCCTAAATGCTTTTATTTTGCTTTAGTTGCCATTTGTTTAACAGCTATTTATCCATTTTGTAAGCGCTTTTTATCTTGTCCGCAGTCAATTCTTGCTTTAGCTTTTTCAGTAGCCATACCTATGGTTTATGTGGCTTCAAATAAGGCATTTGATCTTAATATGCTGCTATTAATCTGTATTAATACTTTATGGGTTATATCTTACGATACAATTTATGCCTGGGTTGATAAGGAAGATGATAAAAAAGTAGGGGTTAAATCAAGCGCACTTTTGTGGGGCGATAATACTAGAAAAATCATAATTAGCTTACAGATCTTTATCCAAGTTTTATGGATTTTATTGGGGCTAAACCTAGGACTTACTTGGTTTTTTGGCATATTTTGGTTATTAGGTTCAAGCAATTTAGGTAAGCAACAAGAGCTAATAAATTCTCAATCTTCGCCCAAATGGTTTTTAGCCTTTAAGCTAAATGGCATGTATGGAGCTATTATGTGGCTTGGTCTTTGCTACTTTTTAGTCTCAGCTGGGTGATCCTTTAAGATTTTCAAAGCCTTGGTCTCAACATTTTTAAAAGACTCTTTCACGCAGGATTTCACATCAGCTTGAGTAACGCTAGCAGAGTAAATAGTATAGGCTAAGAGATTTTCAAGCACATCAAGTACGTCTATTATTTTGTCACGCGCAGCGTAGCTTTTATCGCCATGCCCTGTATCTTCAATAATGGTAGCTATTTTATCAAACATGTCTAGTGCGTAATTGGTCCCTTTTGCCATTTATTACTCCTTATTATTCTTTCTTGCAGTATACGTAAATTACTTTAAAATGCTAGGGCTTATGAATAGTCCTTGCAAAAAGTGATAACTCTTTTTACGATTAAATTTGGCAAAAATGCAATAGGTAAATTAAATGGCAGACACTATTGTTTTAGGGATTAACCTTGCTCCTTTGCAAAGTGCATTCAAAAAATTTGAGCAATTTCGTCTACATATTCTTGATGAACAAGATAGAGCAGGAGCAATTCAAGCTTTTGAATTTTGTTTTGAGCTTTCATGGAAAACCATAAAGCGTATTTTGTTTCAAAAAGGTATTGATGTTCGTTCTCCTAGAGATGCATTTCGCGAAGCGGCAGCAAATGAACTGATTCGTGATCCTAAAATTTGGTTTCAATTCATTGAAAAAAGAAACTTAACATCACATACTTATCAAGAAGCGACCGCACTTGAAATAGAAAAAATTTTTCCACTTTTTTCAGCAGAAATTACACATCTTCTACAACAATTGATAGCACTTCATGAATAAGTTTATGTTGGATAAAGAGGATTATACATTGCTAAAAAGCATTCTAAGTCAACTATCAAAGCCTATATATGTCTATGGTTCGCGTGCGAAAGGAACCGCGACACGATTTTCAGATATCGATCTTTATATTGACGCAGCTATTTCTGAAGAAGAGCTTGAAGAACTTAAAGCACGTTGCGAAGCATCTGATCTATCAATAAAAGTAGACTTAACAACAAATCTCAGCCCAGAATTTTTAGCTTATATTCGTCAGGATTTTGTCCTATTTAAATAACGCATCCCATATTTGCCTTAAGCTTTAGGCTTTTCTTGCGGTCCATTATTTGGCGCTTTTGGTTTTTCGGGCTCTTTGGCTTTAAAAAATAAATGCGTATTATCTTGATAAATATTTTGTAATTGGGGTTTTTGTTTATACTTTTGCTGTTGTTCTGCAGGAAGAAGCTCAACTCCTTCTTTACATACTAAACCCAATAAGTGCAAATAATTTGTCATTTGCGACTTAACATTTACACTTTGGTTGATTGAGGAAGTAAGAGCATATTTATTATATACTCTCATTATGGCGTCATGCATTGCTGGTTCATTTGCATTAGGCAGAGCGTTCAGTTCGTGATAAATAGCGCCGAACTCATCTTGTAAACTCTTAGTCGCAGGGGCTATTTTATTCATAATTTCATTTTCTAAATCAAATAACTTTCTTACATATTGATCAATTTCAGGAGCAGATCTCTTGGCATTACTTTCTGTTAATGCTGTCTTAATTTGAGTAGCAAAATCATTGTCTTTAGGCAACAAACCTAGGTTAATTAAATAATTGTAAGCAGATGTTAAAGACTCTAATACTTTTAATTCATTTGATATGATGCCTTGCTTATTCTTGAATATTTTTTCTTTTATGTGTGTGTTTTTTGTTTTAAGGGCATCGGAATAGACAAGTAATTCAGGTAAAGTTAGCTTTACATCATTCATTTTAGTAGCAATGGAGAATAAGTCTACTTTTGAGCCATTTATCTCTACAAAATTACTTTCATGTGCATTTGGGTACATTGTTAAATTAGCTTTGGTATATTCAACTAACTGTTTTATGTAATTTTTATGTTTTATCCTAAGGCTAACGGTTTCTAATTGACTTTCTAGAGTAGCTATTCTATCGGAAGCTTCTTGCTCGCCTAATAAAGTGAATCTATCGTACGCCTCATCTAGCTCATCGCTCAGAGCTTTATATTCTTGCGCTTCAGGATATTTTAAATTCGCTATATCTAATTCTCTATCCACAATCTTTTTTTGTTTAATATGATCTATTAATTTAACAAGTCTACCATAAATTATACTTTTAGTTTCTGGTTGCTCAGAAATATCTTTTATAGCCTGGTTAGTTGTCTTGAGATCCTGTTTTCCTAAGAAACACTCAGTTAGGTGCTTATTTACTTCGTTAAGGACTGAGGTTAGTTTTGCGGCAGTTTTTGGATATTTTCCGCCTAGGGGACTTAAAGCGGCGTTAAGAGAGTTTAAAAATGATTTAGATTCTCTCGATTTATTAAAATCTTCTATCCTTGTAAATAAATCGACATTTTTTACAATAATTTCATGCAATTCATGTTCGATAATTGACACATCTTCAGTCAAAGCGCGCATTTGCAAGTTGCGTAACTCAGTAATACTTTCAGTAACTTGTGTTTTAAGAGCTGCGTTAGCTTGAGGAACAACACTCAATTCAAGCTCGTATTCTTGATAAATTGACCAGATTAAATGTTTTCTATCTACAGATGCCTTATTTAATAAAATGGCAGGGTGATTTGCATTATCAACTAAAAAACGGCGTAAAGGTTCACATTGATTAATAACGGTTTCACAATCACCTTGATTCCATAACTCTTCCATAGATATTTCCACAGTAAAATTTCCGCGTTTTACCTTTGTTTTAGGACTACTTTGCAAGACCTCTTTTAATTTATGCAAATAATCTTCTAGGTGCTTAGTTAATCCACAATCCTTGTATATCTCTTTTAATTTAAAATATTTGTTAATATTAAAATTCGCTTTATACCGTGGATCATCACTACCAATCCCGGCCTCCTGCAAGGATTTTACCGCTTTTAAAAACTGTATTTGCGTGGTAAAGAATTGTTTATTATCATCAAAAATCTCTTTAGGATCTGGCATAGCAAGCCTCTATTTGATTATTATATCTTCATATTAGAATAAAAATCATCAATTTGCAAAATTTATGACTGAAACCCCAGTAGCCAGTTTTATTTTGCACCGTTCATTAGTATTTTCAGAGATCCCAACTGTAACGGTTAAATAGCATAAGCAGCTAATGCCGCAACTAAATTCAGCAACAGCATCAAATGTTTTATGACGAAGAGAAGTCCAGTATAGAAACTCTTAAAGTCCCTCATTTAGTTCTCGGTATATGTATCAAGCATATTGCAAAAATCATCAACTTCGCAAAAAATATCAGTCAGTTGGTGCGGATCCATGTCATATGGAAGGCAAGTGGGTTAAGTAAGGAGATATTTTGTAAACAAAGGGAAGTAGCTACTGGGACGTTTTATGGTAGGTGTCAAAAGCTGCGGCCTAGTAAAAGGTAAGTTTTGTTTTACGCAGAATAAAACAACCAAATTCACGCTCTTTGGCTTCATTTTGTAGCATTGCAAAAACTCAACGCTTTCCATTCTGTTGACGTAGCAGCAATGGATGCGCATATCGTTTGTAACATGAATCCAAACCAAAACCACCACTGGTTAGCTAACCAATGAAAGAGTATGTCATCAGGTATCCTATTAGGTAGTAAATCAAGTTGTATTTCTTCCATGAGACCCACCACATCATCCAGCTCGCAGCGGGGA
>MHBC01000021.1:0-50669 GCA_001804735.1 Legionellales bacterium RIFCSPHIGHO2_12_FULL_37_14
AAGAAGTAGTTTTTCACAGCGAGAAAGCAGCGGCTTTTTTTTCATATTTTTTCGAGTTCTTGTAATGAGTTTAAGGCCACCAGCCATGAGCTCTTCGAATATTCTTTTGCCAAGATAGCCCCTTATCCCCAAAGGCTAATCCTTTAAATTTTCTCAACAGTGGAGCTGCCTCTTTACTATCGTGGCGGCTCCCTCGAGTAATTTTGAATGCCATTAATTCACCACGGTCATTGATAAACGTTGCGTCCCGGACAGGATTCGAACCTGTGACCTGCCCCTTAGGAGGGGGCCGCGCTATCCTCTGTGCCACCGGGACTTGGGGCACAGTATAACGTACCTGGGCTTTATACGCCTACTTTAATTTTGCTTTTATCAATTTCCAATCTGGCATGAATTTAGTCATTAGGGCGTGAAAGTGCTTGTTATGGCTTGCTTCAATTAAATGCACTAATTCGTGCACAATTACATATTCTAAGCAACGCAACGGTTTTTCCATTAGCTTAATGTTTAAAGAAATACGTTGTTTGGTGGGAGTACAAGAGCCCCATCTGGTTTGCATGTTTCTAATATGCACTGTATAGACTTTAACGCCTATAATTTTTTCCCATTTTTGTAATAGAGAAGGTAGCATCTTTTGCATTTTTAATAAGTACCAGTGATTTAAAAGCGCTTGTTTTTTTGCAATGCTTATATCTTCTTTAAGATAAAAATTGATAGTTCCTTGATGAAGTTTAATAGAGTTTTTGGTATAACTTTTATGCAGCATTAGTTCATAGCGCTTGCCTAGGAAAAAAATAAATTCTCCTGGGATAAATAATCTAGGCTTATCATTAGCTTCTGCCTTTAAGTTTGTTAAATGAAAGTCTATCCATAATCTTTTATTTTTAATAAATTCAAAAGCTTCATCTAAAGCAAGCTTGTAAGGAATACTTAAAAAGACAGTGCCGCAGTTTTTAATCCTCAAATTAATATTTTTAATCTTTTTGCGGTGCAGTTTAACTTCTAAACCATCAATATCAATCAACATATACACTCCGTGATTGCAAATAATCCAATATGCGTGTTATTATCAAATTTTGTTCTTTCTAAGTAAACTATGACTTATCCTCCAGTATTTATTCGAGCATATAATAAATTCATTAAAGAGCTTAATGATAAGTTAAATAATGCTACCAACACATTTAAGTTGAATGAAATATGTGCAATATTGCGAAATTCCATACCAAATAATCCTAAAAATGATACTCTAACTAACAGTTATCATAATTTCATCAGATTTATTCCCAACAAGCAGCGCATAAATGTTTTTAGTAGAATTGAAGAAGAAGTTTTTACAAAAAAAGGAGTTATCCCAGATCTTGAAGATATAATGAAAAAGGGCGTACAACATTATATTAATAACAATAAGCCAGCAACCAGCAAAAAACCAATGGCTTTTTGGCGAATATATACCTGTCTTGCTACCGGACCTTTGTTTTTGCTGTTGGGCTTGTTGGGAATATTTTTTGTGCCTATGAGTGGTTCACTTGCCATCATTGGCGCAATTTGTTTTGGTGCTTGTGCGTTAGGCGGATTTATTGGCCTTTGTGTAGGAGGATTTAATTTAGCAAAGAGAAAAATAGCCGAAAAAAGATATCTTGAGGCTGAAACTATCTCCTGGAACCAGTCTATAGAGGCTCAAATTAACGCTATAATTAACCCTAAACCTAATCAATTAGCGCCACTTGCCCAAGGAGCTGGGCCACAAAACCAAAATCCTCAACCTAATGCTGCTGCTGGCAATGTTAATCAGCCTATTTTGGCTCCGCCTGTTCCTCCTCCTGCTGCTGCTAACCCTAATCAACCAGCTCAATTTCCTGCTGCTGTAAGGCGCGGCGTTTAAATAACACAATAGGTTCCAATAGCTATGGTTCTGTTATGGGGTAATTGATAAAAGTCAATGTTCATATTAGTTGAGTAATTACGCATTAAAAATACGAAAAACTTCTTTTGCCAATAAAACCATAAGGTACGCAGTTTTCTTGAAACAAGGATGTGTGGCACTTCTACTAGATAGGTAAATAGATCTGCTTCGATTTCAAATGGTAATAACTTATATTCGTTAATTTTAGCCAAATCTCGAGGAATGGAGATTTCATCCATAAATCCATAATGTAAAATAAGTTGATGGACATTTTCTCCTAAAGTAATAACTTCGTAACGCTTTTTGCTTCTTATTTTTGGGGTATGATGTACTGAGTAATTAACAATTAAAATATTCTCCGGCATAGTCGCTAGCAGTTTTAAAAAATGTAAAAAACTACCGCCACTACTGTCGTAGGTATCCATAATAAAAACTGCTGTCATTCCTTTAAATGTATTCCACTCTTTAATATTTAATTGATTAACCAGCGTGGCTATATTGTCTCTACTTACATAGTAATTATTTTTAAGGTAGATAAGGCCTCTATTCCAAGTAAACATTAAAAACGCCACAAAACTAGCAAAGCAGACAGGTAACCAGCCGCCAGTTAAAAACTTGTGTAAATTTGCGCCTAGAAAAAGCATATCCATTACAATAAATACAGAAAAAATAAGCGCAATATGTAGCATTGACCAACGCCAAATTACTCTTGCAGCATAAGTTACTAAACAGGTAACAATTAACATATCTAAATTTACTGCAATTCCATATGCATGCGTCATATTGCTCGAAGTTTTAAAATATAAAGTTAGTAATAAAGTACCTAAAAACAAAATTACATTAATTTGCGGGATATATATTTCCCCAGAACGCCTTTCTGAGGTTTGCACTATTGGTATCCTTGGACATAGCCCAAGTAATATCGCCTGCTTAGTTAAGGAAAATGTTGCTGAGATTACTGCTTGCGAAGCTATTATTGTGGCAAAAGTTGCAATTATTACTAAAGTAAAATGTAATCCTTTAGGCGCAAGATTATAAAAGGGATTGGCAATACTTTGAGGATGATTAAGCAAATATGCGCCTTGCCCAAAATAATTTAACAATAAACAAGGTAAGACTATGGTAAACCAACAAAATCGAATAGGCGATTTACCAAAGTGGCCAAGATCTGCATAAAGCGCTTCTCCTCCTGTTACTGCTAAAAATACCCCGCCTAATAAATAATACCCTTGTAAACCATGGGTAGTAAGATACAAATAAGCGTAATAAGGATTTAACGCCGCGAGCACAAAGGGTGATTCAATTATCGCATTTATCCCAAGGAGGCCTATAGTAATAAACCAAATTAAAATCATTGGCCCGAATAATCCACCAATCTTTGAAGTTCCATGCGATTGCAACATAAATAAAATGATAATTATGCTGCATGAAATAGGTAAAACTAAATCATCAAAAACTGGGGAAATTATTTTAAGGCCTTCTATTGCACTGGTCACCGAAATAGCAGGAGTAAGCATGCCATCGCCCAGCAAAAGCCCGGCTCCAAAAATAGCGGCGACATAAAGTATATTTTCATGTTTTGCATGTTTTTGTTTTAATAAAGCAAGGAGAGCAAGACCGCCACCTTCACCTTTATTATCAGCACGAAAAACAATAGTTAAATATTTAACCGAAATAACAATAATCAAAGACCAAAAAATAAGCGATAAAGCACCTAAGATATTAACCATATCAGGCGCCACGCGCCCCATAGTTTCGCGAAATGCATACAATGGACTAGTACCTATATCGCCAAATACTACTCCAAGAGCTGCTAGGGATAATGAGTAGGAAAATTTATTTCTCATCCGTTGATTTCAAACTTTTCAATGGCTTAAGATATACACTATACCCAATCAACCGGCCAGCGTCACCACATCATTCATCCTCTAATAGATCTAACACCCAGCAACTTCCATAATTTGCCTTAAAAAGCGCCATGCAAAAAACGAGTTAGCTTGCATCAGGAGGTATATCAGTGATACCTCCGCGTGGAATTAGCGCCATGCCAATAATAGCCACAACAGCCACAATAGTTCCACAGAATGAACTTACTTTAAACTCATTAATCGGCAACTCAGCTAAACCTAAAGGATCGGCGGCAAGAGTATGACCTGCTTTTGATGTGTACTTCTGGTTAAGTGCTCCATCTAAACCAATGACTTCATATTGTAACCCCTCTGTGGTGGGATTAAGATAAATTTTTCCGGGATCACGTTTTGTCTCAGACATTAAACCGAGGCCATACCCAGATAAACTTAGCGCAATAAAAGCAAGAGTTACGCCAATTTTAATTATCGTTTTTGTTATTATTTTCATAAAAAATCCTAGTCTTTTAGCAAGAAGCAAATTCTAAACTATCAATGGGGTTAGAGTCCATATTGAATATCTTAATTCTTGGCGAATAAATTTAAATCCCTTGCCAAGAAAAGCTACCTTGAATAACAAAGCTTTCGGTGCGCGAAATTTCATCGTTTGGAAAAACTACGCGAAACATTTCTTTTATTTTTTCCTTGATTCTCATGGCAATATTTTTATGTCCATAGTTAAAACATAAACGCATATAAGGAGTCATTATATTAAATAACTCTCTTTGTTTTTTCCCTTTATTATACTGAGATATTATTAAACCATAAAAAAATCTTTCTAGCTTTTGTAAATCATCAGGCTTGTTACTGGTTAAAAATAAGCTTACTTTAAAGTCATATGCATTAGAAAAGCAAACTGCGTCTTCCGCATAACAATTTAGCTCCTCTAAATCCAAAGGCTCTACTTCATTAATGTCAAACTTTTTAAATAATTTGGGGGAAAATGGCATGGATACGCTTAACTCGTGGACTCATTTAGCAAAAGTTAGCGTAGTTTAAAGTATGAAGGTATTTATTTAAAGCCTCTTAGCGCTGTAATTTGCAAGGGAGGGTTCCCAATCAACATAATAGCATGTATAATAGCGCACATTTTTTGATAACGTCTTAAGCACAAGGAAAATAATGGTCGTAATACGCTTAGCTCGCGCTGGTACAAACAAGCGCCCTTTTTATCATGTTGTTGTGACTGACAAGCGTCGTCGCCGCGATAGTAACTCAATTGAATGTGTTGGCTACTTTAACCCTATTGCTAAAGGCCAAGATATTCGCTTGCACCTTGATGTTAATAAAATAAATTACTGGAAAAGTGTTGGCGCTCAATTATCTGACAGAGTTACCCAATTATTCTCTTCCTATAGCAAAGGTGCTGCAGAAGCTGTTAATGGCTGATGATCCTAATTGGGTTATTATTGGTCAATTTGGCCGCGTTCATGGAATAGAAGGTTTTATTAGGGTTCATTCATTTACTGAAACCCCCGAGGATGTTTTACATTATAAAAATTGGCATCTATTAAAAAACCATACCCATACCCCAATTAAACGCTTACAAGAAAAATCTACTGCCGCATTATTTTTAGTAAAAATGCAAGGTTTTGCGACTCGTGAAGCTGCAATGCAGCTGACAAATTTAAAAATTGCTATTCCCAAACAAGATCTTAAACCCCTAAGCTCTCAAGAGTTTTATTGGTTTGAATTAATTGGCATGGAAGTTATTAATAAAGAAAATTGCTCTTTAGGAAAAGTTTTAGATATTTTCTCGACTGGATCTAATGATGTTCTAATTGTTGAAGGCAACAAAAAACATTTAATCCCCTTTTTATTAAAAAGGGTTATTCATAAAATTGATCGGCAAAAAAAACAGATACTGGTCGACTGGGATGAAAATTTTTAAAAATGCTTAAGCTTGGCATAGTTACCTTATTACCCGAATTATTTAAGCTTTTAAATCATGGCATGATTAAAAAAGCTATCACTCTTAACAAAGTGGCAATTCAAACTTTTAATCCACGAGATTTTGCCAAAAGACCGTATTGCCAAGTAGATGATACTCCTTATGGAGGAGGCCCTGGTATGGTTTTATGTTATGAGCCGCTACATAAAGCCATAACTTTTGCAAAGAAAAAAATTGCTAAACCATTAACGATTTACTTAAGCCCTGAAGGAAAAAAGGTTAAACAACAAGACTTAAACAAGTTAGTTGCCGCCAACACTTCTATATTGTTTATTGCCGGCAGATATGAAGGCATAGATGAGCGCGTAATTATAGAGCATGTGGATGAAGAATGGTCAATTGGCGATTTTGTCCTAAGCGGAGGTGAGTTTGCGGCTATGGTGTTTATTGATGCTTTAGTAAGACTTATTCCAGGAGTTTTGGGGCATGAACAATCAGCAGAAAAAGATGCTTTTATGCAAGGTTATTTCGACTATCCCCAATACACTAAACCCGCTTTAATAGGCGCACACAAGGTTCCTTCTGTATTGCTAGAAGGCAATCATGCAGCAATTGAGAAATGGCGCAAGCAACAAGCCTTAGGTCGAACCTGGTTAAAAAGGCCTGAATTATTAGAAAATATGGTTCTTACTAAAGAAGAGAAAGCCTTATTAGAAAATTTTAAAAAAAATTATGCATGAAATGGTTATATTTGCATGCATTTTGAGTTAAAATGCCACGCAGTTATATACTCTAAAGAGAGGTTTTAAAATGAGTAACATTATTGAACAACTAAACAAAGAACAAATTAACAAAGAATTTCCTGAATTTGCTCCTGGGGATACTGTCTTAGTGCAAGTAAAAGTTAAAGAAGGTACACGCGTCCGTTTGCAAGGTTTTGAAGGCATCGTTATTGCGAAGAGAAACCGCGGTCTTAACTCTGCTTTTACTGTAAGAAAAATTTCGCACAACGTTGGTGTTGAGCGGGTCTTTCAAACCTATAGCCCCCTAGTTGAAAGCATCATCGTAAAGCGCCGTGGTCATGTAAGACGTGCTAAATTATATTATCTCCGTAACTTAGCTGGTCGTGCTGCGCGCATTAAGGAAAAATTGCAAGTTAAAAAATAAGACAACCATCATGATGGGAAACCTCTTCAAAGTATTTGGTCCTTCTCCAATTAAGCCGCTTGAGCAACATATGAAAACATCTCATGAATGCGCCAAGCAGCTTTTGCCTTTTTTCGAGGCAACTCTAAGTGGTGACTGGAAGAAAGTTGCCGTTTTTAAAGAGAAAATAGATGATCTTGAAAAAAAAGCTGATCTAATAAAACGTGATCTTAGGCTGCATTTGCCTGCAGGTTTGTTTTTACCTTTTGCCAGAACCGATCTTCTCGAACTCTTGCATGCCCAAGATAAAATTGCTAATAAATCGCAAGACATTGCCGGGCTTATTTTTGCGCGGCAAATGCAAATACCTAAAAAAATTCAGCCAACATTTTTGCCTTTTTTATCTCGCTGTATCGACGCTTCACATCAAGCTTGTCAAGCAATTAATGAGCTTGATGAATTACTTGAAACTGGCTTTAGAGGTAATGAAGTAAATATAGTCGAATCTATGGTTTTAAATTTAGATAAGATTGAACATGAAACTGACGATCTGTTAGCGAATATTCAACATCAAACCTTTTTGCTTGAAGCTAAGATTCCAGTAATTGACGTAATTTTTCTTTACAAAGTCTTACATTGGATTGGTGATCTTGCTGACGCTGCCCAAACTATTGGTTCAAGGCTCCAAGTTTTGATTGCGAGATAAATATGTCTACCACCACATATTATGTATTAAGCATCGGAATAACCTTATGCTTCCTCATGAATGCAGGTGTAGGTGCTAATGACCTTGCGAATGTCATGAGCACAGCCATTGGCTCAAAATCAATTAACGTACGCCAAGCCATTTTTATAGCAATAATATTTGAGTTCGCTGGTGCATTTTTAGGCGGTACTGGTGTAACAGAAACCATGCGCGATCATATAATAAGCACAAGCAGTCTAACCCATGATCCAAATATTCTAATTAAGGGTATGCTAAGTATTTTACTGGCGTGCACTATCTGGATGAACTTGGCGAGCTTCTTAGGCCTACCTATTTCAATTACCAATGCTTTAGTAGGTTCAATGGTAGGATTTGGCACAGTAGTATTAGGTTCTTCTGCTATCCACTGGAATAAAGTTCTAACAATCGCCATAAGCTGGGTGACTTCCCCTATAATTGCAGGTAGCACGAGCTTTGCTTTATTTAGTAGTATGCAAATGTTAATTTTTGTGAAACCAGATCCCTTACAAAAAGCAAAACGTTATATTCCTTTTTATTTATTTTTGCTCGGAACAGTTCTTTCTTTTATAACTATTCATAAAGGTTTAATCCACTTTAACCTCCACCATTCTAAGCAACAAAACTTAATTATTACTTTAATCTGTAGTTTTGCGTTAACGCTTGTCGGCTATATATGGCTTAAATGTCTACCTGAAAAAATTATGTTAAGGCGCCATGAAAGGTTTGTGCAAATAGAAAAACATTTTGCCTATCTTATGGCGTTAACAACTTGTGTTATGGTATTTGCCCATGGTTCTAATGATGTTTCTCTTGCAGTTGCTCCTCTTAGTATTATTCATACACTACTTACCCAACCAAATACTCACAAACTGGTCAACAACTACCCTGCATGGATTATTTTGCTTGGCTGTGTAGGCGTTATTAGTGGTTTTTTAGCTTATGGGAAAAAAGTAATCGAAACAGTAGGTAGTAACATAACCGCCCTTACGCCAAGCCGCGCATTTGCCGCAACTTTAGCCGCAGCAACTACAGTTGTCGTTGCAAATAGTACCGGTATTCCAGTTTCCGCCACCCAAACTTTAGTTGGTGCAGTTTTAGGTGTAGGCCTTGCAAGAGGTATAGGAGCGCTGAATTTAATAGTTATCCGCAATATATTTATGTCTTGGATTTTTACTTTACCTGCGGCTTCTTTTTTAACTATTTTGATGTATTTTTTAATAGGGTATGTTGGGGGTTAATCCACGACCTCTTTTTGCGCCAAAGAAGCATTTATGATGAACCATAAAAGCGCAAGGAGAGCATTAAAATAAAACACTAAAGAGGCATTTTTATAGCTATAAATTAAGCCAGCCATAGTTGCGCCTAAAAATATTCCAATAAATTGAAAGGTTGAATATATTCCCATAGCAGTGCCTCTTATAGCAGGATCAACGCTTTTTGATACTTGCGAAGGCAGTATTGCTTCTAGCAAATTAAAGGCAATAAAGTATATAAATGTGTTGGTTATAAGCCCATTATATGAATTTTCACAATAGCCAAGTAAAAGTTGCGCAACAGCAATAGTTAAAATACTGCCCTTTAATACAAGAATTAGTTTACGGTTTTTTTCTGCGATAAAAATAATAATTGCCATCACCAAAAATGATCCACCAATAATAGGAAGATATGCTTGCCAAGAGGCGCTTATAATACCTAAGCTGATAAAAACTTTCAGTTTTAGCGGCAAGACAAAAAACAGCGAAGTTAAGCAAGCATGTTGGAACAAAATGCCAATATTAAGATTAAGTAAGCTTTTATTTTTTATGCATTGTAAGAAAGGTCTAAACGAAATATTTTTCCGCGTAGGTTTAAGCTTACTATTAGGGATAATAGAATAATTAATAATAAGGCCAAGAATTGCTAAACAAGCAGTAAAATAAAATATAGCGCTAAGACCAAAAAATAAAGTAATAACAGGGGCTAACATCATCGCAAGGCTAAACGACACCCCTATACTTACTCCGATTACTGCCATAGCTTTAGCGCGATCTTGCAAGGGGGTTAGATCGCTTAGCAAAGCAAGCAAAACGCTACCTATAGCACCTGTTCCTTGTAAAAAACGCGCGCCTATCATCCCCCAAATAGAAGTAGAGTATGCGCCAATTATGCTGCCAAGGAGTAAGAGCACAAGACCAAAATTAATCAGCGGTTTTCTCCCAAAGTAATCAGAGCATAGACCAAAAGGAATTTGCATAAGAGATTGAGCAAGGCCATACATACCTAGAGCAAGTCCAATGCGAAATGAGTTTGCATCTTGTAGTTGCGGGGCAAATAAAGTAAATACCGGAATTAATAAAAAAAGTCCTAAGATCCTACAGGCGTACAAAATGCTGATTGGAAATATTATCGTCAACCAACCTAATTTCATTATTTATACAACTATGAGAGTTTCTAACTTATCAAGTAATTTTGCTTTCGTAGCTTTATCTACAAACGCAGCTTCGATAGCCTGTCTAGTAAAGCTTAGCATTACTTCATCTGTAAACTTAAAAGTATCTTGCACGCTTTGGTATTCTTGAAATAATTCACTTTTGAAAAACGGCGGATCATCGGAGTTTATGCATGTTTTAATACCTTTTTCCATAAGTTTAGGCAGAGGGTGGAGATTTAAACGTGGGTATAAACCTAAGACAACATTACTTGAGGGACAAATTTCTAAGGTTATATCTTTATCTTTTAACATTGCTATAGTTTCACGGTTATGAATTGCTTGTACGCCATGGCCAATGCGTTTAATAGGTAAGGTTTGCATAGCAGTTTGCATGCTTTCGGCAGTACCAAATTCTCCAGCATGAATAGTGCAGGCAAGTCCCCCTTCGTTGGCAATCTCAAAAGCCTTGGTAAACCATTCTGGAGGATAGTTAATCTCATCTCCTGCAAGTCCAAACCCAACCACACATGGCAGAGTTTCTTGGAGGGCTTTTTGCGCAACTTTACGGGCTGCTTCTTCCCCGAAATGGCGAATTGCGGTAATAAGAATTCTGCCTACAATCTTAAATTGATGTTCAGCATCATTAATGGCATCTTGAATAGCTTTTAAATGCTCAATCGAAGGAATATGCGTATTGGCTTCAGCAAGCTCAGGAGAGTACATCATTTCAATGTATATAGCGCCTTCTTGGGCATTGCGTTTTAAGTAGTCAAAAGTTACATCGTAATAATCAAGAGGGCTTTTTATTACTGCAGAAACTACGGTGTCATAAGTGTGAATAAAATCAAGGAAATCACTAAAAACGTAGCCTTCTTGATTTTTAGATATTCTTTCCATGGGTAAATTAACTTTATTTCTTTTAGCAAGAGTAAGAGCTGTTGTAGGAGAGAGGGTACCTTCGAGGTGGGTATGTAGTTCTGCTTTTAAGATAGTCATTGTATTTTATTTTTAAGTAAAAAGGGGGTAGAATTCTAGCAATTTTATTTAAGTATAGGAAGGCTATAATTAATGTCTAAGTTTAATCCATTTAATATTGATAAATCTTACGTAAGTCCTTACGATCAATTTTTAGCAGAGTTTGATCTTGAAAACGAATTATCTGAATCCCAACTGGCAGAAGCGGAAAAATATAAGCTCATTGCCAAACAGCGCGATAATGTCCAAGCGGGCACGTTCCATAAGCGTCAAGTTAATGAAAATTGATTAGAAAACATCCGTTTTTGCGAGCGCTAGCGAAGCAATCCTGTACGATTTTCAGTCAAAGTTCCGATCTGGATTGCTTCGCTGCGCTCGCAAAGACGGGTATTTTCTCGCAAAGACGAGTATTTTCTCTTAACTTGAAGGCGCTGGCACGTTCACGAAAAATCCTAAAATTCATGTACGTTTAGTATATTTTGCAACAAACACGCTCCTATTTTTTGTCTACACTCTTCTTTTAAGTTAGCAGAAATCACTAAATATGGATTGGTATCTTCCTCGCGCAAAAAACAGATTTCAATTTGATCTTTGATCTTAATTTTATCATGCATATGAAAAGGGACTGGGCTTAATTCTTTATTAAATAATTTCTGCTTAATTAGCTTGTCAGGCGCTGCAAAAAAATTACTGAAAATATTCACATTAACAAAAAAATTATTTTTTTTCTCAAAGCGGGATATGGTTTTACATGCTGTTAATAAAGTAGGATTAATTTTTAGTAACTTAGCAAACTTAGCTAGTAAAGTAAGGCTTAAAATACGGGCGCAAGATTTTATAGTTAACCTATTAGTTTTTATCTTCCCAATTGCAGCTATTTTAATTAAAGAGGTAACTTCTTGATAAGCACGCGTTTTTTCAATTGATTTTTGCACTTGCTTAGTTAGCGATAATAAATCTGTAGTTTTACTAATATTTAATTTCAATAATTCATTTTGTAAAAAACAGCCAATTACATCTCTTAATTCAATATCCTTTCTGGTAGATTTAACAATATTTACTAGTATATTATGCTTAATATTATTGCAATCTGAAACATTTATTAAAGCTAAAGCAGAAGCAGCGCATAAAGCCTCGCTAGCTGTACATCCATATGTAGCACAAAACTGCCACAATTGAATAAAAAATTTACTGGGAACTTTAAAGTAAGACGAGTGCTCAAAAGAAGATATTTCATTAACTACATATGCCTCTTTCGGAGTATATAATGCTACATCTTTTAAATACTCTTGCCAAAAATTCGTATCTTGTTGCGCTGTACATGTATAATTTTCGTTTTGTTGAATGGCATACGCGCTATAGTTATAAGTTGACTCAATGATAAAATTACTAGCTTGACCAGAATAGGCAAGATAAGCTTTTGATAAGTCTTGAAAAAAAATTTCCAAAGATGTTTCATCTGCAATAAAATGCGGCATACTAATTTGCAACTCAACAAAATCATCTTTTAAATTAAAACAACGGGCGATTATGTTAGGCTTACTTCTTGACCAAGCTTGATAATTAAACAACTCATCAAAAGAAGCATTTAGGCATATTTCCGTCGCAAATTCATCACATTTCTTAAGCGAGGTAAATTCCCATTGCGGGTATTTTTTAGAGCGGCGTTGTTGCAATGGAATAAATCTATAAACATGATAAGCAAAAACCTCATGCTTGGCATATACAAGTTGTAAAGCTATATTAAGCGCGCCTTTATTAAGAAGTCCTTTAATGCGCCTTCTTGCTATCAAGTTAAGTGATTTAAGCTCTGGCGCAACAATAAGTGCACACCAAAATAAAAACTGAAAATCTGTCAAGGGAAGCCAAGATAGCGCTTTTAAAGTTGGTTTTTTTGCTGTTATCTCTGAAACTTCCGGCGCTTTATTAATCAAACTACATAAAGACTCTATATTGGGCACACTATAAAAATCTGTTAATGATATACGTTTGTTAAATTTTTGCATTATTTGTGATTCAAGCTGCGCTGCTAATAACGAATGCCCGCCTAGCTCAAAAAAACTATGCTTAAGATCTATGTTTTCAACATGTAATAGATCTTGCCAGATCTCAACCAAGATTTTTTGCATGGGATTAAGAAGAGGAGAATTATTTTTTTTCCTAAAAGTTTTAACATTAAGAATAGGAAGATTTTTTCTATCAACTTTCCCGCTTGCAATCCGCGGCAAGCTTTTAAGGCGAATAATTTCATGTGGAATCATATAGCTTGGCAATATGTTTTGTAGATTCGCTAAAATTTTTGCCTCTGAAATTTGCGCATTTTTAGCTACACTAACATAGGCAATTAAGCGATCTTGCTGCACCGCAACTGCACACTCATGTATATTCTCTAGTTTTTGCACGCAATGCTCAATTTCTTCAAGCTCAATACGATATCCATGAAGTTTTATTTGATTATCTTGCCTGCCAAAAATTATAAATTCCCCATTTTCAATTTGACAAGCTATATCTCCTGAAAGATAAACCTTGGTTTTTCTTTTAGGATGAATAACAAATTTCTCTTGAGTTTTGGCAAGGTTATTAACATACCCGTCTGCAAGGCAAACCCCGCGAATTATTAACTCTCCTTTAACGTAGGGTGGGAGCTTTTTCCAGTTTTTATCGACTACTTCCATATGCATGCCTTTAATAGGCAGACCAACACTAATAGGATCTGTTAAGCTTAGCTTTTTTAACGCACACCAAATTGGAGCCTCGGTTGGCCCATACATATTCCATAGCTCAGAAACCTTAGGAAGTAAATATTCAACAAGCGCATCGGTTAATCTTTCCCCTCCTGATAAGGCCACAAGATTAGGCGACCCTTCCCAATTAATATTTTTTAACATATTCCACATAGAAGGGGTGGCTTGCATTAAGGTAATTGGATATTACTGCACAATTTTTGCAATACATAAAGGATCGAGATGCTCTTTTTGGTTAGTTAAAAAAACTGTCTTACCTTGAGATAGCGGCAGATATAGCTCAAGAGCTGCTATATCAAAAGTAATCGTTGTAATTGCAAGCAATGTCTCATTTTTAGCTTTTAAAAAATAATCTTTCATACAAGCTAAAAAGTGATTTAAAGCTTTATATGAAATGGCAACGCCTTTAGGTTTACCAGTTGATCCTGAGGTATAAATAATATAAGCAGGATTTATAACTTCTTGAGAGAAGTGGCAGGATGGAGGAGTTTTACGAATAAGGCTTATAAATGAGTCTTTATCATATAAAACAGCACAAGCTCTGCTATCTTCAATAATAGTCCGTAACCTTTCTCTAGGGGTTGAAGGCTCAAGAGGAATATAAGTTATTTTAAGCCATTGCAAAGCAAGTAAAGTAGCAATAAGAAGCGGGGTTCTATCAAGACATACCGCTACTGGCCCTTTAAGATTATATTTTTTAATAAAATATTTTAGCGTTACAACTTCCTGATAAAGCTCTTGGTAAGTTAAGCTACCATTTGAAGTTGCAACAGCTTTTTTATGGGGAGACTTTAGGCTGTGCTCGATAAAACTCGCAATCAGGTCTTGGTTTTTTCTCATAGAATTATTGGTGGTTTTTTTATTATTTAACTACGAGATTAACTAAAAATAAACAAACAAGCGAGATCTATAATTTGTAACTTCGCGTCAATTTAAAGCTGCGTGCAGCTCAAGATGCAAGCTTTGGAGACATATCTTGTTCTTTGGTCTTTTCCTCTTCCTTACTAGGAGAAAAGAAACTAAATTTATTCCCTTTAACCAGCATATCATCTAAAGACCTACGTTGAGCAACTGGCGGTTTTTCTCCATACCCAAGTCTAGTTAGCATCCATAAATTATGTTCTCGATTAGGGTTTTTAAAGTGCTCCGTCATCTTTATATTAGCTTCTTGATTGGTAATAACGCTCCCAAAAGGATGAAGATATACGCCATTTTTTGTCATAGTAAGCCATAAACGTGCCATCATGTGTCCTGCATTTATCCAGTCAACTTGAGTTGCAAAAGGACCAGAAATCCAAGAAACTATTGCTGTTCCACGCATAGTCCTCTCATAGAGCTTACGCACGATATAATAAACAAAAGGAATACGAAAAAGCCAATTGGCATGGGCAAAAAGCCACATAATTGGCCCTGGTACATGCATAGCATATGCAGCTAAACCATCCTTCCTTGCTAAAGCATCTTTTTTGGTAAAACGCATCCAAGACGCCACTTCATTACGAGCTTTAGCGTTACTCATATCATAAAACATAGTATCTGCATTTAAGCGAATTACCCAATCTACTTCCTTTTTATCCCGAGTATACTCAAGTTTATGTTTATATTGAGCTGCAATAGCTTGTAGTTCATCCATAACTTCTTCAGCTACTGGAATACTGTTATAAGGAAGACGGGAGGTTTGTCTATCGATGATTAACTGCTTGTTTAAAGTTTCTTCACGCGTACGTTTTACCAGTCTTATTTTAGCCAAAGGTTGTGGCCCAATTGCGTTCGAATCAAGGGTAAGATTATCGCTTAAGTATTCAAATTCTACATCATTATCACTTGAAGCTGCGGCTATTGACATAGTCTCATGCAAAATTCCAAATGCAACGTAAACAAAACTTCCAGTTGGGTTAGTGCCAGGTAGTAAACGTTTAGGATCGTACATTAAGGTTACGGTCCCATCTTCTTCTACTTGGAATAACCAAGGCTGCATATTATGTGGAGATGGGGCGTATCTTCCATACTCTAAAATAGTTTTCCAAGGTTCTGTTAGTTCTTGAGAAACCGGCATAAAAAAGCTCCTACTCAATAAAAAAGCTTCTACATTATACGTTATGCGTAAATTTAAATCAAGGAAATCTAACGCTCTTATTTAGTCCATATTGACTATTATTTTAATTAATGCTATATTTTCAACCTTTTTGTTAAATAAATTTTAAGAGATAGTTTTATGCCAAATCCAAACATAAATAGTGATGTTGTGTTATTTGATAGTTCAGAATACGGTTATAGGCTTGTATTTAAAAATGGTTTTACTAACCCTCGTGATACATTAGGAAAAATTGGCGTCACAGTTCATAATCCATTTACTGCACTTTTTTATAGAACGATTACTATTGAAGCTAACGTTATTAATGAAGCTGGGACTAAAACTTTAACTACTTTACGGCTAAATCGTAATAGTTTAATAAAATATCTTAAGCTTGATCCAAATAAACCATACAGCGATACTCTTTTACTCCATACTCTTAATCAGTCTTTTTGGAGTGATGATAATAATAAAGGTACATATGCAAAGGATGCACAATCTCATTCATCAGGCCCGCACCACGCAGGGATGCATAATAAAAAATCTTTGCGCACCTGGTTTACCGCTACCATAAAAGCTTCATTTTTAGGCTGGCTATACCAAGTAACCATTAAAGAAATAAATAGACTTTTAGCACGCTTAATATTTGTTAAAAATGAAAAAGACTTATTTGATGCAGGTGAGGATTTAGCTATTCACCGTTATCACGATGCCAAAAGTGTTGTCCCTGCTTATCAAAAGCATGTTAAAGATAGTCAAGCAAATAATTTAGCAGAAGTTCCGGTTACCGATAAAAAAAATTATATAAAACCTCAGGAACATGATGCTGCAACGCATAACAATGGCAAGTATCCGGAAAAATATAAAAAAGATACTTCAACAGGAACTACAGGAAAGCCAACTCCTTGGGTGCGCGGTGAAAATGAACTAGAAGCGGTTAAACAATCATTGAGTTTAGCGGCTAAATTAATTTTTGGGAAAAGACAGCTTACATACATTAATGCTTTTGCACTTGGTCCTTGGGCAACCGGTCTTACAGGTTATGAGTTAATGCGTGAGACAGGGAGCGTATTTGCAACAGGACCTGATAAGGACAAAATTATTGAACAACTTAGCAGCATTAAAGAATATGAAGAATATCAACTTAAACGTGCAGTTGATGCTTTAATTAATAAATTTACCCCTCTTAAAGAGGATAAAGATTTTCTTATAAGTCTCATTAATAACACCCTTTACGCAAAATTAAACAACGAAACAAAAGATCTGAAAACTTGTTTGTTTGAAACTTTTTATCAAGCAGGGCCTAAGGCAAGAGAGATCATGCATAAATATAGTGCTCATGTTATCGATATAACGGAAAAATTGAATAGCGAAAAACAGCAAATAATTATCGCGGGCTATCCCCCATTTTTTAGCGATCTAATAAATTATGCTAAAGCAAAAGGTCTTGATATGAAAAGTTTAAGTGTAGTCGGAATTGTTGGTGGCCAAGCAATTTCAGAGGCCATGCGTGATAAGCTGATGTCTGATGGCTTTAAAACAATTTACTCATCTTATGGAGCTTCAGATCTAGATATTAACTTAGGTGTAGAAACAGAATATGAAATTGCTGTCCGCAAGGCTCTTGAGCAAAATCCAGGCTTATGTAGAGAATTATATGGGACAGGAAAAGGCTTACCTATGGTATTTCACTACGATCCACTTAACTACCATGTAGAATGTGATAAAAATGACGATCTTATTTTTACCTGTACCAGAAACGATCGCTCATCGCCAAGGATTCGTTATAACTTAGGAGATAAAGGACGGGTTTATGCTTCAAGCGATGTGCAAGCAAGCTTACAAAAATATGGAATTTTTGTAAAACCTCGTTCTAATTTACCTTTACTATTCGTCTGGGGACGTGATGCAACGGTTGTCTACCGTGGTGCTAACTTAGATTTTACCGAACTTGAACGCGCAGTAACTAATCAGTCTACACTAGATAAAATTGTTACTAAGAAAGCGTTTTACAAAGTTAATGAAGATAAGTTTGAAATTTGGTTTGAGCTTAAAGATGGTGAACCACTACCAACTCAAGACGAACTTAATGCTTATGCTCAAGAAACTTTTAAACAACTTGCAGAGCTAAATCAAGATTTTCGTTGGCAATTATCTCAAGTATCACCCGGCGATGATCTGCCAACTATACGCTTCTACCAACGCGGTACAAGTCCAATTGCAGAAGCAGGTGGCCAACGCAAACAAGTGTTAGTATTTGAAAAAGGGGTTAACTTAGATAAAGATTATGCTTTCCCTCAAGAAACAAGTACTAGCGTAACGTTAAAAAAATCAGCCCCGTACGAAGATAAGGTTGTTTTACCAAACAAAGTCCTTATTTAATATTTTGCCTAGCATTTATAATATTTTGATTAGTAGCGTCACTAGCTCGCTTACTAAACATGCCTACTGAACTGGGCGCTACATTGCCAATTTTCCCCACCCTGTCTTTTAAGGCGCGCAGTTGTTTTTGGTGGTGATGGATATTTAAGGCCTGGTCAACAAACTGTCCTTTATTTTTGCTCTCGCCTACACTTTTAGGCAAGTCGGGCATTTTGCTAATTACTACCTTATGTTGCGCAGGCTTTAGGTACTGCAGCAATAAATGTTGCTCTTGCAAAATTCCATACCACACTCTTTTGCAAAAAGCATAAACCCCAAAATACCAACGGTTTACATGCCCTAATAGACTTTCTTCAAGGTTAGCAGCATGCGCTATTTTTGTTATTAATGGATGCATAGATTTAGGGGTTAGGTTTGCTTCAATTATGACAGAGCAGCAACGCGCTAAAACTTTATAATGCTTTTGCTGCCCAAAATACTGTAGCCAACCCATAGGAGTAACAATGTTGTAAAGGTGCGTATTTGCCAATCCCTGTAAAATGTTATGATTTAATATGTAAGGGTACTTTATTACCGCAGTTAATAGTTCCTCTGCAATTACCGAACTTGTACTAATTTCGGGAAAATTACAGGTAAATTTAGCCAAACGATCAATTTGCCCAACTCCTTGAATAGAATAGCGAATATAATCTTGCACCATACGCTTTAATTTTTCAGTATCTCCTTGATAATTAAAGAGAAAAAAAGCAAAAACATTTATTTTGTTTTGCGAAGCTAAACTGTCCCAAGACTTATTAGCTATAGTTCGCCAATCAATAACCGCACGCTCGTCCATATTTTTAATTTGCAAATAATTTGCATGCTGAGATTCACTTTCATCATCCCCATGCATAATACGCATTGCTGAATGCGGTAAATCAATATGCAATAAATCCTCATCCAGGCGACCATTAGGATAAAAAATATCGCACAAACCAAAATTAGCGCTTCTTAAGGTAATCTCGGCACATAAAGCTTGGCCAAGAGGGATATTATTTAGCTTAAAGCGCCCTATGAAGTTTTTTATGATCTTTAACTCATCTTTAAACCAAGCAAATCTCTTAGCAAGACGTAACTCTTCATAATGAAATAAGTTGCGATAAGCTTTATTAAAAATATGCTCTAAAGCTTTAAGGCGGGAACTAAACTTTTCTGTATTAGCTAATTTCTCCAATGTAGGTAAAAGCATAAATTTTTCAAAAAAAACTGCTAGATCTTCTTCCTCTTGCTTGGCTTTTTTAGCACTAATAAGGCTTAAGAATAAATCAGCTCCTTTTTCGCTATCAATAAATTTTTGCCCAATTTGCTGCCATACCTCAAGCTTTAAAGTAGAATCATTTACTGCTTTTTTAAGGCAACTAAAACTCTTATGCAATTTTAAAAAACCATCCTTTTTAAGCAATATTGTTAAAACGTCAATAAACCATGGTTCTTGATAATAAGAACGTAAAAACTGTAATAAATACTGATCCTCTTTATCTACACGAGCTAAAAGGTTAATAAGTTTATCCTGGTGGTGCGTCAGAAGGGTTCTTCTTACCTCCTCATTATTTTTAATACATGCATCTAATAACAATATAGCGTTTTCCGGCGTTAACCTTTTAGCACTTATGAGGTTAATAAGCCAAGTAGATTGCATGCATGAAGCTAACCCTTGCCAAAATTGCTGTGAATAGGTTTTATTACTTGCTAACAAAAGGTTAACGATACGCTCTTCCAGGAGGTTCTGCTTCTCCTGACATAAATCTCCTATCTCAGATTTATACAATAAGGCAAAATTAGAGCTTTCTATAAGTTCGATTAATACAATATCAGCACTTTTAAGATTATTTTTAAGATCCACAAGCGGCACTGATCGTAACATCAAGGCTGCAGTATCGAGCTGAAAAATACTATTTGGTTTAAATAATCCTTCTTCGGTTAAATGGCCAATTACTCGGCCTACCTTATCATAAAATAAACTTCCCGCTGGCAAATCTTTTATAATTTTTACCGCATCTAGGCCCATAGCGTAACTTGAGTCATTAACATATCCCACTACTTCTTGCTGTTGATTTCTAAGCTCAGTTGAGTGTTTTGCTACAGCTTCTTCATGGTAAAAATAACATTGCGGTAAATACTTTTTCAGCCAAGTTAAGATTACATTTTGCGCAAGCTTTAAATCACCCACGTTATTAAAGATCCGTTGCACCTGCTGTTTACAACACCGAAACAATAAATCAGTGCGAGTCTCTTTAACCCGTAGATGGTAATATTTATATAAAACATGTAACGCAGCTTTTTTTTCAATTTCATCTGGCCAAGTTTTGGCTGCATCTTCAAGCTCTATTAATAAAGCCCTTATACTATCTTCGGCCCTAAATGTAAGTAACCTCTTAGCTTTTGCGCGAAGATGATTAATTTGAGCTGCTTTTAGCTGACCCATATATGCACTATTAAACTGTAAATATTTTAAGTGTGCGTTAAGTTTTGCATGCTCTTCTTGTTTTAATAAAAACGACACTGCCTGATACCTAGTGAGTAAACGAGCGAGAGTACTAGGAGTTATGGCTGCGACAAAACGCGGCGCCAAAATAAGCCTTTGAATCCAAACACCATCATAAACAGCAGTAGCAACCGTAGAAGTTTCGCTTTGCAAAATTTCTGTCGCAATTTTAGTTAAATGGGGAGTTTGTAATATATTTAGATCTTGCGCTCCTAAACTGTACATTACTTGCTGTGCTGCAGCTTTTTGTTGCGGAGTAAAATCCAGCAACCATTGCAGTAAATATTTACCATCTTCTTTAATGGCATAGTTTTGGCTATTGCAGGTGTCTAATATTCTTTCTACTAATAGTTTGTGTTGATTATTATTTAGGTTACATAAAATATATTCCCCCTGGGTTTTAGGATCATGCTGAATAAAGCTAATTAAAGTATGTAAAAACTCTTGGCAAGTAGAATTGTAAGTACCTAAAGCAGCAAAATAAGTATTAAACCAACGCATGACAAAACTTGCATCTAGAACAGCAGGATAGTGTTTTAATAGTACCGCAATCCCTATTAAACGCGATCTTTTATATGGCGCTAAGCTAGCCTCATCTTCATCAACCCACTCGGCAAAATACAGCATGGTTTTAAGCAAAGTTTGCCTTATATTTTCCTCGATAAAACAATCTTCAAATGCTATTTGACAATAAGCTAAAGCCGCTTTGCCAATATCAGCTTCTAAACGGGGAAAATGATTTAAAGGGATATTTTCAAGTGCATTGTAACCGCATTTTAGCGCATACTTTACGTTAACTTTTAGCCATTTATAGAATAAAAGCTCATTTGCTTGACGGGTTAGGATGCCGTCTAATATTGCATTTGCCTTCTCTTTAAACCAATTTAAAGAGGTATCTTCTTCTAATAGCTCTAGGTAGGTATCTAGGGCCCTTGCGGTATCGTTAGTTGCGGCGCGCTGAAACCAGATTTTTAAAGCGCTAGCTTCACATTTATCTGGCCAATTAGAGCTTAAATCCCGAAATAGAGCTTCTACAGCGCTATTTTCATGAATCAAAGCAAAAAACTCATTATTACAAAATGTTGCATATAGTTTACTAACATATTGAGTATATGCAGAATTTAAAAGTCCATCTTGCGCATTTACCCATAGCTCAACAACCTTGTCAGCAGAAACTAAATTCAAACAATAAAACTGCTGCTGCGGATTTAATCTACAAAAATTATGCAAAATGCTGGCAAATGAATTATAAAGTAAATAAAATAGCTCTGACTCAAGGTTTACCGCTTGAGTAATAATTAACATATATAACAAAACATCTTGGGTTTGTTGCCAAATTAAAACATTCTCCTCCAAGGGCAATACTAAAGCTAAATGCCTTAACCTGGGAAAACTTAAATTAAACAATCCGGTTTCTTTAAAATGAAAGTTAATAAAAGTGTGCACATAGTCACTTTCCTGACCAAAATAGCTGATAAGTTGCGTTTGCTCTTCTAAAGTTAAGGTATAGAAAATTTGCGGTTTTATTACCGCTTGAAATAACGCTGCTTTAAGTGCCTTATCTAAAGTTTGCGTAATATTTACTTCTAAGCGTAAAAGCCAAGCAAGCAGGTTTTTGGGTTTCATGGTTAATAATAGACTATTAAAGAAAAAGTAAATGCTGGGAGCTTCAGTTTCTGCCACAGCTTCACTAAGGGATCTTTCCAAATAACGTAAAAATGCAGCATCTAAGCTATGATCTACTGTGTGTGTTAAAAATTTTCCTATTTCTAATAAAAAAACCAAACTTAAAGACTGGGTCATGTTAATGGCAGATCTAAAAAAGGCTGGATTAAATTTATCTTCCACAAATTCTGTTTCGCTGAAGGATTTAGCAAAATAATTAATTGAGAGCTGCAAGCTTTCATTAGTCAAAATTGCTAGAACTTCTATATATGATCGAACAAGCTCTTGCTTATCAAGTTTAAAGATAAGTTTATTTGCATCAACAAATAGATCCAAATCACCCAGATCATAAATCTTAGCCAAACCTTTACCGCATAGAACTTTGGGTTCTTTTAATATTATCTTCTGTAGGAAAGAAAAATTTTTCTGCTCTAAAGCTAAATCAAATGGAGTAAGGTTATTATTAGCAACAATAAGACTGCTCGCGCCCTGTTGCAATAAAAACTCAGATAGAGGTTGATTTGCCTGATATAATGCAGCATGCAATAAGGTACTCCCATTTGCAAATTGCACGTTTAATACCGCTTTATTGTTAATAGGTAGAACCTGGGGATTTCTTAACTTTATTTTGCTTAAATATTTATAGGCGCTTATTGTACATGCAATATCCTGCTCTCTATGAGTTATTGCTCTTTCTTCTAATTTAGGCAGATACTCTTGGTAAGCAGCTACTTTTACAGCATGCTCTAAAAATATTCTCAATAAAACTAAATTACGTTTTTTAACCACTATTGTTAGTAAAGAATTGTTGGTGCTAAGATCTGCTAGCAGTAAAGGTTGTAGTATTGCATGCCTAGTACAAAATTCTATAAATAATTCGCAAGCAGTTTGAACATCAGTGTTGCCATTTAAACGGTTAAACAAATTCACCAATGGGCTTTTTTTGGTGGATGGATTTTGTCCTAGATGTAATAAAAGTAAATCTTTAGCTAATAAGTCAAAAACAGCTAAAATCTGCTTAATAGTAGGAGAGCTACAAGATAATAAAATGTCCCACAAAGTTATGCTCTCCCCACCGACCATGCTCCAAAGAGCGTCTCCTAGCAAATCTTGTTCGTTAAAAAACACATAGTGTAATTGCTTAGCATCACAATCTATTAACCAAGTAAAGATCCATGAAATAAGTTGCTCGCCATTAGCAAGCTTTGCACTTTCTAGCACCACTTGCCCAAATATGGCTGTGGCAAGTAGATTATAGCGCTTGGTTACCGCTAACTTCTCTAAACCTTTGCAAAAGGACTGTCGCACTAAAGGTGCTGTTACTAATAAAATCTTCCATGAAGATAATAAATATTCACTACTACTTTTCGAAAATGGTCCAATATGATCACTACCCGTAAATAGAGCAGTAAAATTTTCTTCGTTAAGATTATCTACCCAAGCTAGAATTAAATTTTGCGCATCCGGTTGAATATTTGCTAGCCCTATTAATAACCCGTTGGTAAAGCAGTTTTGTATTTCCACAGGTTTATTGATTATAGGTATTGCAACGCCAACATCTTCTGCAAATAATAGTTGTAAGAAACTAATTTTTAATTCTTGAGGCGCATAGCTTAATATTAAGGTAAACAATGAATATTCTTTCTTCACCCTATTTTTAGCTCGCGTATCTAAAGCTTGCTCACCATTAGAAACAAAAACCTGCTGCAAAGAAGTAGCTTTACAGTTTAAGTGAGAAGAAATTAGTTGACGAATAGAAACAACTGGACAAGCAGCAATAAGGGCTGCCACCTCTTTAGCGAGTTGAGTTTGCATGATTACCTTCCATGTTTGAGGTTGATTTAATGCTTATTACATTTCCTATAAGCAATCAAACGCTATCCTATCAGCAATTTTTTGTTTCGCCAATATCCTTTCGGACAAGATGCCTTTAAGACTTTATGATCTAAGGTTGGTAACGCCGGGAAACTTCCGCAGTTATAGCACGATGCTTTTTCTTATATTCAGCCATTCTTTTGGCATAATCTTCTTCCTTATATAAAAAGGAGAAAATGTGCGAAATTAGTTTTGTCGGCAGGTTTTTCAAGGTACATAATGGTTGCCTTTTAAAAAACCCACAGCTTCCTGCTAAGAAAAAAGGTAGTGTACGCGAGACTAAAGAATATCCATTATACTTCATGGAAAGCAGCATAGCTGGGTTTTTAACTGCATGAATTTTTGCAATAGCCTCTTCCGTTTGCCTCATTGTATGGTCGACAAATAAATAATTACTGTCTACATTCATATAGGTTACCGTACTTGGAATAATCCTTAATATAGCCTCTAATTGCTCGATATTTAGTCTGTTATTCGATAAATCTATACTTGTTATATTAGCTGGCAGGCGCTGAAAAGCTCCAATTAGATTAATTACGTCCATATCACCAAGATGACTAACGCTTAAATCAATGTGATTAATGCTAGATGGTAAGATCTGCAAAAGTTCGGTTAAATTAGATTCATGGTTACTGACACGAAAATTTGCTCCTAAACCAAGCTTAGTAAGGTTAGGCGGCAGCCCTTTAAAAGCTGTGCGCAAATCATCTTTAGGGCAAGCACACAACCTACTGTGACTTAAATCAAGATAAGAAACATTTGCAGATAAACCTAGAAAGACCTCTTTAAGAGACTTTCCATATACACTAAGATAATTACCGCTCAAATTAACTTCAGTAACACTTCCTGGCAGACCCTCTAAAGCTTCTTGGAGCACACCTCTTGCTGACTCCTCAAAGTCATTGGAGCCTAAATGAACTTTAACAACCCCTTGAGATAAACCTTGCAAAGCATTCTTTAATTCTAGCCCTGTTCTTTTCCCAAGATTATTTCCGGCTAAATTAACGCTAGAAACAGTAGGTGGTAAGCCTTGCAAGGCTTTTTTAAGATCAAACTCTGGCCATGACCCCAAAAAATTACTCGATAAATTAACTTCAGTAACAGTAGTAGGCAATTCTTTAAAAAGTAAATTTAGTTGACTGCCTGATGCTCTCAAACAAACGCTAGAAAAAAAAAGATCACTTAACTCAACACTAAGAGTTACACAAACCTCAGTAACTTCTGGTGATAAGTTACGCAAATTATCTAGTATATTTTCTAAATTATTTTCATCTAGAAAGATAGCGTATACTTTTTTCATCGAGTTATCTAAATTATTTAAACTATACAGTCCCTGGTAGTCTCAAACCAACAGCATTATGCATAGCAGCGCCACTTTGACGAGTATTCTCTGGTGATCGGAAAAATGGATGGGTAACCTTGCGGAAAAGCTTTTGCGCTCGCTCTGATTTGGCAAAATCAGGACCATAGTCTGAAATTCCTTTCCAATATGCACTAACTGCTTCGTCTTGTGATATCTTCAGATTTATATAAAGAAGAGCTACTATGAGAAAAACATTAAATCCTCTTGCGGGATTTACACAAGCAATGCAAGCTGATAAGAGTAATCCCATAATTAGATTAAATTCTGCCTGAGGAATGCTAGAAATAGAAGTAGGAATGGCAAAGCCTGCTGGCTGATAAGCTACTTTATGAGCTACTTGTGGTTGCATATGGATGTACTCCTTATTAAATAATTTAGTTGCAATGAAAAAGTTTGGTGATTATACATTAATGCATTTTTGTTGCAAAATAAATTAATAATATGGTATTTACATAGGCTTATAGACAAAAATATACTACATAGCTCGTAGGTTGGGCCTTGGCCCAACATGTCCTGCAATGTTATGGCTGGCAAGCAAAACAAAGTATTTAAGAACCATGTTGGGCCAAGGCCCAACCTACGATTTTGAGGTGACAGAGCCCTTTTAGATACGCTTGAGTTAGCTATCTTTCTTAGATGCTTCTTCCTTTTTAGCTTTTGGCTTAGCCGCAGGCTTTGATTTAGCTTTTGGCGCTGGTTTTTTTTCTTTTTCACTTACCTGAGAAGTTTTTTTAGCTTTTGGTTTTTCTTCTTTACTCGGCTCTTTAGCTGATTTACTAGTTGCAGGCTCGGCTTTTTCTGTAGCTTGGCCTTCTTGCGCTGCTTTCTTAGTCTTGGGCTTAGGCAAAGGTGTTACTTCTTTGCGTTCAACTAGCTCAATCATTGCCATTGGAGCTGCATCCCCCGCGCGGTAGCCGCATTTAATGACCCTTACATAACCACCTTGGCGCGCTTTAAATCTTACGCCCAAATCTACAAACAACTTAGCAACAGCGCTTTTGGAACGTAATTTAGCAAATATTACCCGTCTATTAGCTACTGAATCGGTTTTAGCTTTGGTAATTAGTGGTTCAAAATAGCCTCTTAGCTCCTTAGCCTTAGCTAAAGTTGTTTTCATAATTTCATGCTCTATTAAAGCATTACATAAATTCATCATTAAAGCTTTGCGATGACTATGGTTGCGACCTAGCTTACGACCGGTATTACGATGACGCATACTTCTTTACTCCTCAACTTTCTTAACCAACTCCTGGGGCGGCCAATCTTCTAATTGCATGCCTAATGAAAGAGAATGGGCTGCTAAAACATCCTTAATTTCCGTTAAGGACTTTTTACCTAGGTTAGGCGTTTTAAGCAACTCAGATTCAGGTTTTTGTACTAAATCGCCAATAAAATATATGTTCTCTGCTTTCAAGCAGTTAGCAGATCGCACAGTTAATTCTAAATCATCAACTGGACGTAATAAAATTGGATCGTAATGCGTTTGCGTTTTTCTGCTTGAGCGTGACTCTTCAAAGCTAAAATCAACAAATGCACTTAACTGATGCTGCAATATTGTAGCAGCTTGCCTAATCGCATCTTCAGGGTCGATTGTACCGTTAGTTTCTAAATCAATAATGAGTTTATCTAGATCAGTTCTATTTTCAACCCGTGCGTGGTCAACAGAATACGCTACTCTAACTACTGGTGAAAAGGAATTATCAACCTTTAATACACCTACAGCTTGAGTAACAACTTCTTCATCTTCTTCGCAAGTTAATTTAGTTTCGTGATAATGAAAACCAATGCCTTTTTGCACTTTGATTTTCATGTTCAACTTACCAATATGGTTTAAGGTAGCGATATGGAGATCAGGGTTCATGATTTCTACGTCATGAGTAAGCGTTATGTCTTTTGCTTTAACTTCGCCAGCACCTTTAGCGTTTAAGGTAAGAGTAGCTTCGTAACCTTTAGCAATTTTAATAGCAAGGTTTTTTAGGTTAAGCAAAATGTCGATAACATCTTCTTTAACCCCTTCGATAGTACTATATTCATGCACTACTCCTTCGATCATAACTTCAGTAACTGCACATCCAGGCATTGAAGACAGCAAAATTCGCCTTAATGCAGTTCCTAAAGTATCACCGAACCCACGTTCTAGTGGCTCAAGAACTACTTTAAATTGATTCGCTTCTTCTGACTCAACTTTAAGTACAGTTGGAATAAGCATTTCATTAATATCTGTATACATTGAGTATGTCTCCAGAGGTTACTTAGAATAAAGTTCGACAACTAAATTGACATTATATTCAGGCATTAGCACCATCAAGTCGGCTAAAGTTGGAACTGAACGAAATGTTCCTTTCATTGAATCAACATCTACTGTGATCCAATCACAAGCTGCTCGCTGCTCAGATAAAGACAAAGCTGCTTGGATTCTAGCCTGAGATTTGCTTTTTTGGCGCACCGCAATAACATCTCCAGGCAATACTTTATATGATGAAATATTAACTACATTTTCATTCACTAATATAGCTTTATGCGAAACTAATTGTTTAGCTTCAGCGCGCGTACTTGCAAACCCCATGCGATATACGAGGTTATCTAGACGACTTTCGAGAAGGCCCATGAGGTTTTCGCCTGTAGAACCTTTAAGCGCCGAAGCTTTAATATATAAATTACGAAATTGCTTTTCTAACATGCAATAATAATGTTTTAACTTTTGTTTTTCTCTTAACTGCAGTCCATAGTTGTTCAAACGGGGTTTTTTATCTCCATGCTGGCCAGGAAGCTTTTCCGCCTTACATTTTGATTTATAATCTCGCACGCCGCTTTTTAAGTTATGATCAATGCCATCTCGACGTGAAAGTCTGCATTTAGGGCCAATATATTTTGCCATTAACTACTCCTAAGGTTACACGCGACGCTTTTTAGGGGGTTTCACACCATTGTGCGGTATCCCTGTTTTGTCAGTAATTTCAACGATTTTAAACTCTTGGGAAATCAATTCACGAATAGTAGACTCGCGTCCAGGGCCTGGGCCATGCACAAAAACTGCTACTGATTTCATCCCAAATTCTTTAGCTACCAAAGATGCTTTTTCAGCGGCAATTTGTGCTGCATATGGGGTACTTTTACGCGAACCTCTAAAGCCTGAACCACCAGAAGTTGCCCAACATAATGCATTACCTTGTCTATCAGTAAAAGTAACTATAGTGTTATTAAATGAAGCATGTACGTGAACAATGCCATCAGTCACTACGCGCTTTACTTTCTTTTTACCTTTTTGTTGTTTGCCTTTAGCAATTGCCATGTGAATATCCTAACAAAATTAGTTATTTTAACCATTAACCGACTTACGTCGTCCTTTGCGCGTACGTGCATTTGTGCGGGTTCTTTGACCCCGTACTGGCAAGCCACGGCGATGTCTTTGACCTCGATAACAACCAAGATCCATTAAGCGCTTAATGTTCATTGATACAGTTCGGCGTAGATCACCCTCTACCATAAGCTTAGCCACTTCTTGGCGCAAATTTTCCAAATCTTGCTCTTTTAACTGCGATACTTTAGATGAAGGGTTTACTTTAGTTGAATCACACAACCTTTTTGCTGTAGGTTGGCCAATACCATAAATTGATGTTAGTGCAATCACTACATGTTTATGATCTGGTATGTTTACGCCTGCAATACGCGCCATTCATATATCTCCAATGCTATCCTGTCTTTTTAAAAGGCAGAAATATTACTATTATCATGACCAAAAATCAAGAAATATTTGGCATTCTTAACCTTGGCGTTGTTTATGCCTTGCATCTTTGCAAATAACTCTTACAGCTCCATTGCGGCGAATTAGTTTACAATTACGACAGATCTTTTTTACTGATGCTCTAACTTTCATAAATAATTTCTCCAAAAAGCCGCTATCTTACTAAACGAAAATTCGTTTTCTGCATTAATGTGTCATACTTTTGTGTCATTAAATGGGCTTGAATTTGCGCAACAAAGTCCATAATTACGACTACAATAATTAATAATGAGGTTCCACCAAAATAAAAAGGGACATTCCAAGTGACCATTAATATCTGGGGTAACAAGCAAACTAGAACCAGATAGCATGCCCCCACTAAAGTTAACTTAGTCATAATGCTATCAATATATTTTGTGGTTTGATCCCCTGGTCTAATTCCGGGAATCATTGCTCCTGACTTTTTCAAATTTTCTGCTGTATCTTTAGGGTTAAAAACCAGTGCAGCATAAAAAAATGCAAAAAATACTATGGCAGCAGCATATACTATTAAATAAAGTGGCTGGCCTGGAGATAGAGCTAGGCTCAAATCAGTAATCCAAGACATCCCTTTAGCTTTTGCGAAAAACTGCGCTAAAGTTGCTGGCAGCATGATTATGCTTGAAGCAAAAATTGGCGGAATTACCCCTGACATATTGATTTTTAATGGTAAGTGTGTAGTCTGCGCCGCATAGACTTTTCTCCCCTGAGTCCTTTGTGCGTAGTTAACCCTAATTCTACGTTGGGCACGCTCCACAAAGACAACAAAACCAGTAACTCCAACTACAACTGCGGCAAGCAAAATTAAGGTTAAGCCTTGCATTTGGCCTTCTTTGACTTGCTGGAAAACACTGCCGATTGCATTTGGTAAGCTTGATACAATACCTGAAAAAATAATTAAAGATATGCCATTACCAACACCTTTTTCCGTAATTTGCTCACCGAGCCACATCAAAAACATAGTACCAGTAACTAAAGTTGAAACTGCAGTAAAATAAAATACAAAGCCAGAATCAAGTGCTATATGTTCGCTAGCCAACCACCTTGCCATTCCCAAAGACTGTAAGGTTGATAATACTACGGTTAAATATCTTGTATATTGATTTATTTTGCGTCTTCCTTGCTCGCCTTCTTTTTTAATCTGCTCAAGTGTGGGGGACACTGTGGAAAAAAGCTGAATGATAATAGAGGCTGATATATAAGGCATAATACCAATTGCAAATACCGTCACGCGTGATAAAGCACCGCCCGAGAACATATTAAAAAGACCAAAAATAGTATTTTGTTGTTGCTGAAAAAAATGGGCAAGACGCTCAGGATCAAGCCCTGGAACTGGAATGTGAGCTCCTAATCTATATATCAATATTGCTATACAAACAAACCAAAGCCTAGCCTTCAACTCTGCAAGGCCGCCTTGTTCTTGAGTATTTTTTGTATATAGATTATTCATAACATCACGCTTCAATACTGCCGCCTGCTTGTTCAATAGCAGCTCTTGCGCCCTTAGTTACGCCAACACATTTCTTTACATGAAAAACATCACTAACTTTGCCTGAAGCTATAATCTTAACCTGTTTGGTTTTTATCGAGATTAACCCTGACTGTTTCAATGAAATTAAAGTTACATCCTTACCGCCTATGCGTAAAAGTTCACTTAAAGTTACTTGATCTACAAAGCGGCCAATTCGTGACTTAAAACCCATTTTGGGTAAGCGTCTTTGAATAGGCATTTGTCCGCCTTCAAAGTTTATTTTTGTAAAGCCACCAGCTCTAGCCTTTTGACCTTTATGGCCTTTGCCGGATGTCTTTCCTAAACCTGAACCAATCCCACGACCCACTCTTCTTGCTGGGCGTTTCGAACCAGGTGAAGGAGATATAGAATTTAAACGCATTACTTCTTCTCCTGTACTTCAACCAAATAATCAACTTTTTTGATCATTCCACGGATTGCGTTATTGTCGTTATGCACAACTACGCGATTTAATTTAGTCAAACCCAACTGTTTGGCAATTGTGATATGGTTTGGTAGTCTTCCAATGAGACTTTTAACTAATTTAATTTCTAATTGCTTGCTCATTTTATCCCTCAATAATTTCTGCAACAGTCTTACCACGTTTAGCAGCAACATATTCAGGGGTATTAACAGAAACAAGTCCATTAATGGTTGCGCGCACTACGTTATTAGGATTTGTTGAGCCAATACTTTTGGCAAGAATATTTTGCACTCCAAGAACTTCTAATACTGCACGCATGGCTCCACCTGCAATTATTCCTGTACCTTCGCTGGCCGGCTTCATAAAAACCTTAGAAGCCCCATAGTTAGCAGTAATTTCATGGTGAATAGTTTTAGCATTAAGAGGGACAGATACCATATTTTTCTTGGCATGATCCATGGCCTTTTGAATTGCAATCGGCACTTCTCGTGCTTTACCACGGCCGAATCCAACTCTACCTTTCCCATCGCCAACCACAACTAAAGCGGCAAAACCAAATACTCTACCACCTTTAACAACTTTTGCAGTTCGCGTTACTTCTACCAATTTTTCTTGGTAGCCATCAGTTTTAATAGTTTCTTCTGCTGCCATTACCATTCCTCAAAAATTCAAACCAGCTTCTCTTGCGCCAGTTGCTAATGCCTTAACCCGACCGTGATATTTATAGCCAGCACGATCAAATGCGACATCGATAATATCTTTTTTCTTAGCTCGCTCACCAAGAAGTTTGCCAATATGTTGAGCATGCTCAACCTTTGTGCCTTTAAGTTTATTACGCACGTCTTTTTCAAGTGTTGATGCAGAAGCTAGAACCACGTCACCTTTTTCGCCTAATTTGACGATTTGCGCATAAATATGCGATCCAGTGCGATGAACTACCAGCCTTGCACGTAGAGGGCTCTTGCGAATTAGCGCTTTGGCTTTAAGTCCTCGTCTTTTCCTAGCTTCTAGTTTAGTTTTCATTCGTATACCCTTATTTCTTCTTCGCTTCTTTCTTAATAATAATCTCACCTGCGTAGCGTACACCTTTTCCTTTATAAGGCTCAGGTGGTCTAAGCGCTCTAATTTCTGCGGCTACCTGCCCAATCAATTGTTTGTCAATTGAGTGTAAGGCTATGACTGTTTGTGAAGGAGTTTCCGCTCTTACTTGTTCAGGTAATTTATATTCAATTGGGTGTGAATACCCTAAAGATAAAGTTAGTTTATGATTACCCGATTGGACCCGATAACCAACACCAACCAACTCAAGAGTAACTGTAAAACCCTGAGTTACACCCTTAACCATATTATTTACAAGAGATCGCGCTGTTCCTGCATGCATCCAGCCATCTGGTTTTTTTTCATCTAGAGGCCTAAACTCAAGAATTTTGCTATTATTTTCATCTTTTTGCAGCATCTTTACATTTTTGTTAAGGCATTGTGCAAGAGAACCTTTTGGACCTTTAATAGTAAGTTGTCCATTTGTATTAACCACCTCGACTTGAGAAGGTAATGATATTTGTGCTTTTGCTACTCTAGACATTTTTTAACCTCTATTTCCTACACATGGTTTGTTAAATAGTTCTTCACTAACCTTAAAATTAGGCAAGCTCGCAAATATGCTCTCCACCTATGTTTAGCTTTTTGGCCTTTAGATGTGTCATTACGCCTTTTGAAGTAGATAAAATTGCAATTCCAAAGCCTGCTATACGGGGAAAGTGCTTAACGTCTTTATATACTCTTAACCCAGGTTTGCTAACGCGTTTAATTTTTTCAATAACCGGCCTTTCTTGGTAATATTTTAGCTTAACCTGAATTTCAGGATGGTTTTTTACATCTTGAATGTGAAACTCTTCGATGTATCCTTCTTCTTGCATAACTTTTAATATTTCTACCTTTAGCTTAGAAGCAGGAATAGATACAGTAGAATGTCCAACCATTTGGGCATTTCTAACTCTTGTTATCATATCGGCTACTGGATCATGCATGCTCACTATAACTCTCCAAAATATTTATTAACTACCAACTAGACTTACGTCCGCCAGTTACATTACCTGCCATTAATTGTTGTCTTAAACATATACGGCATAACTTAAATTTTCTATACACTCCGCGTGCTCTTCCACATTGAAAGCATCGTGCAGTGTGTCTTGCAGCACTCGAATTAAGAGGTAACTTCTGTAACATTGCCTGCAAACTCATAACATCATCGTAATTAGCAGCGCTTTTTATTTTGGCTTTTAAAGCACGGCGCTTTTCAAGATATTTATTAACAAGCTTTTCACGCTTTAGTTCTCTATTGACAACTGATTTTCTAGCCACTCTATTTACCCTTCTTTCGATTTATCTTTTAAAGGAAAGTTAAAGCCTAATAATAAGGCTCGCGCTTCCTCATCAGATTTAGCATTGGTTGTAATACAAACATCTAAACCACGAATACCATCGGTTTTATCGTAGTCAATTTCAGGAAAAACTAATTGCTCTTGAATACCCATGCTATAGTTTCCAGATCCATCAAAAGACTTAGGATTTAAACCTCTAAAGTCGCGTATACGTGGAATAGCCACATTAATTAATCTATCAAGAAATTCGTACATCCGGTGCCGCCGCATAGTAACTTTGCAGCCAATTGGCCAACCTTCACGAATTTTAAAACCAGCTATTGATAAGCGTGCTTTAGTAACAATTGGCTTTTGCCCAGATATTTTAGTCATATCATCTACAGCAAAATTCATTATTTTTTTATCAGCAACTGCTTCACCAACGCCCATATTTAAAGTAATTTTGGTAATTTTTGGGACTGCCATAACTGATGAATAACCAAACTTCTTCATCATCATGGGTATTATTTCGTCTTGATACGTTTTTTTTAATCTAGCCATGTTTGCCACCTACACCCGTGTCAATCAATTCTTTATTTGACTTAAAATATCTTACCCTTTGTTTCTTTCCCGATCTTTCGATAACCTTAAAACCCACTTTGTCTTTTTTCTTTGTAACTGGGTTATACATGGCAACATTAGAAACATGGATAGATGCTTCCTTCGTTATAATGCCTCCAGCATCGTTTTGTGAACGTGGCTTCATGTGTCTTTTCACTAAATTACCACCTTCAACTATTAATCGGTTTTTATCTAAGTGAACTTTTAAGACTTTACCTATATGTCCTTTGCTTTTCCCAGTCACTATAACTACGGTGTCGCCAGTTTTAATTCGTAACATTTTCGTAACCCTTATAAAACTTCTTCAGCTAATGAAATGATTTTCATAAAGCGTTCTCTAAGCTCTCTTGTGACAGGCCCGAATATACGAGTGCCAATTGGTTCATCTTGGTTTGAGAGTAAAACTGCGGCATTACCATCAAAACGAATGAGCGAACCATCATCACGTCGCACTCCTTGCGCAGTTCTAACAACTACTGCTTTCATAACTGAGCCTTTTTTTACTTTACTTTTAGGTATAGCATCTTTAATGCTGACCTTAATAATATCTCCAATACGTGCATAACGACGATGTGAGCCTCCGAGCACCTTAATGCACATTACTTTACGTGCTCCACTATTATCCGCAACATCAAGCACCGTCTGCATTTGTATCATATCTATCTCCAACCCTACACATCCCCCATTTTTAGGGGCTGTGGATTATACCAATCTTACTCATAGAATAAAAGCACTTTGAGCGAAACCTATATTAAAATGGGCATCAACAAGCTAAGATCTATGAAGAAATAACTTCTACCAACTTCCAAGATTTATTCTTTGAAATAGGACGAGTTTGGCAAATACGTACAGTATCACCAACTTTAGATACTTGATCTTCGTCGTGAGCTTGTATCTTAGTTTTACGCTTTAGTATCTTGCCATATTTTGGATGTCTAACTGTTCTTTCTATATAAACAACAATAGTTTTATCCATTTTATCACTAACAACCTTGCCTACTTGGATGCGAGGTGTTTTTACAGCTTCAACCATTTGCCACCTCCTTCTTTGCTTTTTGCGTTATAATGGTTTTTACCCTAGCTATAAGTCTTCTGGTTTGGCCGATTATGTGAAATTTATCCAGCGAGCCACTTAAGCGTCTTAAACGCAATTTAAACATTTCTTTTCTTAGTTCGAGTATTTTTGCTTCGAGTTCTTCTATTGATAACTCGCGTAGTTCTGATGCCTTCATAATCACATCACCTTTCTTTCTTCAATAATAACTTTAAATGGAAGTTTTGCCTTAGCAAGCGTAAACGCTTCAACTGCAACCTCTCGTTCCACGCCTTCCATTTCAAATAACACCTTACCTGGTTGAATTTGCGCAACCCAAAATTCTACATTACCTTTACCTTTACCTTGTCTTACTTCAAGTGGCTTTTTGGTAATTGGTTTGTCAGGAAATACGCGGATCCATACTTTTCCGCCACGCTTAATGTGTCTTGTCATGGCGCGACGTGCAGCTTCAATTTGCCTGGCGGTTAACCGGCCACGCTCAACTGCTTTTAAGCCAAATTCACCAAAACTTACTTTGTTGCCACGTAGAGCAAGCCCTCGATTTCGGCCTTTCATTTGTTTTCTAAATTTTGTTCGCTTGGGCTGCATCATTTTGTCATATCCTCATGCTTAGCGTTTTTCTTCTTGGCGCGATTTTTGTTGGTTAACTTCCCCTTTAAAAATCCACACTTTAACGCCAATAATACCGTAAGTTGTTTTAGCCTCAGCAGTGCCATAATCTACGTTGGCGCGAAATGTATGCAGTGGTACTCTGCCCTCGCGGTATGATTCACTGCGCGCAATTTCAGCACCACCTAAGCGGCCGCTTACTATAACTTTAACCCCCTTTGCGCCTGCTTTAAGAGCAGAAGTTACCGCGCGTTTCATAGCGCGTCTAAACATAACGCGTTGCTCTAATTGCTGGGCTATGCTCTCTGCGGCTAACACAGAATCAAGTTCAGGCTTTCTGATTTCTTCAATATTAAGGTGAACAGGAACCCCTAAAGTAGCTGAAATCTCAGCACGCAAAGATTCAATGCCTCCACCTTTTTTGCCTATTATTACCCCTGGCCTAGCTGAATGTATTGTCACAACTGCATTATTAGCTGGGCGTGCAATAGAAATCTTACTAACAGCTGCTGAGTTTAATTTTTTCTTTAAAAATTTTCTCAGATTAATATCTTGATTTAATAAAGTCCCATAATGCTTGCTTGCATACCATTTTGAATTCCAATCTCGCGAAATTCCTAGTCTTATTCCAACCGGATTAACTTTCTGACCCATAATTACTCCTGCTCTGCCACAGTGATGGTTATATGACACGTACGCTTACAAATGCGATTCATACGACCTTTTGCTCTGGGCATCATTCTTTTAAAGGTAGGGCCTTCATTAACCTCTATTTTTGCTATATGTAACTCATCAATGTCAGCACCTTTGTTATTTTCTGCATTAGCCATAGCAGATTCAAGTAGCTTCAACATCAGTTGTGCACCTTTTTTTGGTGTAAAGCGTAAAATATCTAGTGCACTAGCCGCTGACTTCTTTCTAATCATGTCAGCGATAAGTCGGCCTTTTTGCGCCGACAACTTAGCGCCGTTTAATGTTGAACTGACTTCCATCATATGCCTCATTAAATAAAAAAATTACCCTGCGTTTTTAACTTTTCTATCACCTGAATGAGCTCTAAATAGCCTAGTCATAGAAAATTCACCTAGTTTATGTCCAATCATGTTTTCAGTAATAAATACTGGAACAAAATCTTTACCATTATGTACAGCCAAAGTTAAATCAATCATCTCAGGTAATATAGTTGAGCGTCTTGACCAAGTCTTGATAGGCTTTTTAGACTTTTGCTTTACAGCCTCTAAGACTTTTTTTAGTAAATGACCATCTACGAATGGACCTTTTCTTGTAGAGCGTGCCACGCTTACTCCCCCTATAATTAAACTTTATCTTTTATGCCTTGAACGAACAATAAACCTTTGAGTGCGTTTATTTTTTCGCGTTTTATAACCTTTTGTTGGTTGTCCCCATGGAGAAACAGGATGTCTTCCTGCTGAAGTTTTACCTTCACCGCCACCATGTGGGTGATCTACAGGGTTCATTGCCACACCTCTTACAGTAGGCCTTATTCCTCGCCAACGCTTAGCACCTGCTTTACCTAGGTTACGCAAATTATGTTCGCCGTTACTTACTTCTCCTATAACCGCTCTACACTCAGCTAAAACTTTTCTCACTTCGCCTGAGCGCAATTTTATGGTTACATAAATACCTTCTTTAGCTAACAACTGGCCATAGCAACCAGCGCTTCTTAAAAGCTGTGCCCCCTTGCCAGGTTTTAATTCAACGGCATGCACCATTGTACCGAGTGGAATATGTCTTAAAGGAAGACAATTACCCGTGCTAATGGGGGCATCTTGGCCGCTTAAAATAATATGTCCAACTTCTAATGACTTTGGAGCTAAAATGTATCTTTTTTCGCCGTCGTTATAAACGACCAAGGCAATAAGGGAAGAGCGGTTGGGATCATACTCTAATCTTGCAACTTTTGCAGGAATTTTATCTTTAGTGCGTTTAAAATCGATAATACGATATTTACATCTGGTGCCACCACCAATATGTCTTACAGTAATGCGACCTTTATTATTACGCCCACCTGACTTTTTTAGCACCTCAACTAGTGGTGCATATGGCTTACCCTTGTGAAGGTTAGAATGCACAACGCGAATCTGACCTCTTCGTCCTGGGGATGTTGGTTTTGAGTGTACTAATGCCATTATAAACCTACCTTACTCTGCTTGTGCAAAATTAATATCTTGATTTTCATGTAAGGTAACGTAAGCTTTTTTCCAATCATTGCGCTTTCCGGTAGAGTTTTTAAAACGTTTCGCTTTACCTGCTACGTTAAGAACCGTTACGCTCTTCACCTTTACATTAAATAAATGCTCAACTGCTGCCTTTATTTCAGCTTTATCTGCACTAATACTTACTCTAAAAACAAACTGCTTATTTTTATCCGCCAATCTTGTAGCTTTTTCTGAAATAACTGGTTGATCCAATACAGTTAATATTCTTTCTAAATTCATTGTAACTGCTCCTCGATCTGCCTTAATGCATCTTCCGTAATTACAACTTTCGTAAACGCAAGCAATATTACAGGGTCAATTGCATTTGTATCTGTAACCGTAAAATCAATTAAATTACGGGAACCTAAATATGCTTCTTCTGAAAGATCTTTCATAATAATTAAGGCGTTTTCTACACCCAGCTTATGCATTGCATTGTTGAATTCTTTGGTTTTATGGGTTTTTAATTTTAAATCTTCAATTATGATTAAAGCATCGCGTCTAATGAGCTCTGACAATATTGAGCACATTGCTTTACGATACATTTTTTTGTTTAGCTTTTGCGAATAGTCGCGTTTTTTAGAGGCAAAAGTAACGCCCCCGCTACGCCAGAGTGGGCTACGAATAGTACCTGCTCTTGCTCTACCTGTACCTTTTTGTTTCCATGGTTTTTTACCGCCACCTCTAACTTCGGCACGAGTTTTTTGCGCGCTATTGCCTGAGCGGGCATTATTCATAAACGTTACAACTGATTGATGAATTAAACCTTCGTTATATGCATAATCAAAAACCAGCGGGTTTACGTTAAGTTTTGTAGTTGAATTATGTACTGCTATTTCCATCACTCACCCCCTTGCTTAATTTTAACGGCCGGCTTAACTTCAACCAGGGCTCCAGGAAAACCTGGTACAGCTCCTTTTAGTAAAAGAAGATGTCTTTCACTATCAACCCGTACAATTTTTAAATTTTGTACAGTTGAGCGTTTATTCCCATGTTGGCCAGCCATTTTTTTACCCTTGAAAACTTTTCCGGGTGATTGATTTTGTCCAATTGAACCTGGGACTCTGTGTGATCTTGAGTTACCGTGGGTTGCATCTTGGGTTCTAAAGTTATGGCGTTTTACAGTACCTGTAAAACCCTTACCCTTAGAAGTACCTGCAACATCTACAAACTGACCATCTTTAAAAATTGCCGCAAGTTCTATTACTTGGCCAAGTTCATACTGGTCTTTTTCATCAGTACGAAACTCCACCATTGCATCACCTGCATCTATTTTTGCTTTTGCAAAGTGCCCTGATAGCGGCTTATTAACTCTGCTTGGTTTTTTGGTGCCAGCTGTTAGCTGCACCGCGTTATAACCCTCTACTGTTTGTGTCTTAACCTGCGACACCCGGTTTGGAATAATATGAATGACTGTAACCGGTTCCGAAACACCTGATTCTAGAAATACTCTTGTCATCCCTACTTTGCGTCCAACTAAACCTATTGTCATGCTAACCTCGCTCTCACCTGTTGCCTATTCATCGCCAACGCTAATTTGCACATCAACACCAGCTGCGAGATCAAGTTTCATCAATGCATCTACAGTTTTTTCTGTTGGTTGAACAATTACAATTAAACGCTTGTGAGTTCTAATTTCGTACTGATCACGCGCATCTTTATTCACATGAGGAGAAATCAGAACGGTGAACTTTTCTTTTTTAATGGGCAAAGGGATAGGGCCACGAATTTGCGCCCCTGTCCGTTTGGCTGTTTCTACTATTTCGCTTGTTGATACGTCAATCAAACGATGGTCGAATGATTTCAAGCGAATTTTTATGTTCTGATTATTACTCATAATTTTTACTCGATAATTTTAGCAACAACACCAGCACCAACTGTACGGCCACCTTCACGAATAGCGAAACGTAGACCTTCATCCATAGCAATTGGGGAAAGCAAGTTAACAACGACTTTAACGTTATCTCCTGGCATTACCATTTCTACGCCTGAAGGTAACTCAACTGTTCCTGTTACGTCTGTTGTACGAAAATAAAACTGTGGACGATAACCATTGAAAAATGGGGTATGTCTGCCACCTTCGTCTTTTGATAACACATATACTTCAGCTTCAAAACGCACGTGGGGGTGAATGGTGCCTGGCTTAGCTAAAACCTGACCACGTTCAACATCATCCCGTTTAGTACCTCTTAAGAGTACCCCAACGTTATCACCTGCTTGACCTTCGTCCAGTAATTTACGGAACATTTCAACGCCAGTACAAGTGGTCTTTTGGGTGTCACGAATACCGACGATTTCAAGCTCATCACCAACTTTAACAATACCAGTTTCCACACGACCAGTAACAACCGTACCGCGTCCAGAAATTGAAAATACGTCTTCGATTGGTAATAAGAAAGGCTTATCAATTACACGCACTGGCATTGGAATATATTTATCCATTGTATCAACTAATTTTTCTATAGCAGGTACACCAATTTCGCTAGTATCACCTTCAAGCGCCTTCAATGCAGAACCAACAATAATTGGAACATCATCTCCAGGAAAGTCGTAGCTAGACAATAGGTCACGCACTTCCATTTCGACTAATTCAAGTAGTTCAGGATCGTCTACCATGTCAGCTTTATTTAAGAATACCACGATGTATGGAACACCTACTTGGCGTGCAAGGAGAATATGCTCTCTAGTTTGTGGCATAGGGCCATCTGCTGCTGATACAACTAAAATTGCACCATCCATTTGCGCAGCCCCAGTAATCATGTTTTTTACATAGTCAGCATGGCCTGGGCAGTCCACGTGCGCATAGTGTCTTTTCTCAGATTCGTACTCAACGTGCGCCGCAGAAATTGTAATACCGCGTTCTTTTTCTTCAGGTGCCGCGTCAATTTGATCATAAGCCATAGCTTGACCGCCAAATTTCTTTGACATAATGGTCGTAATTGCTGCTGTAAGTGTTGTCTTACCATGATCAACGTGACCAATAGTTCCTACATTTAAGTGTGGTTTTTTACGTTCAAATTTTTCTTTTGCCATTTTAATTACCCCATTACGTACATTTATGAAGCTCTTTTCTTGATAATTGCTTCGGCGATATTTGCTGGCGCTTCAGCATACTTTTCAAACTGCATTGTGTATGTTGCTCGGCCTTGCGTTGCTGATCTAAGATCAGTTGCATAACCAAACATTTCTGCTAAAGGCACCTCAGCGCTCACGACTTTTCCAGCAGGCGAGTCTTCCATACCAAGTACAACACCGCGCCTTCTGTTTAAGTCACCCATTACATCCCCCATATAATCTTCAGGGGTAACGACTTCAACGCTCATTATTGGCTCAAGCAAAACTGGTTTAGCTTTTAAAGCGCCTTGCTTAAAGCCCATAGAACCTGCGATTTTAAACGCCATTTCGCTAGAGTCAACATCATGATAAGAGCCATCGAACAAAGATACTTTCACATCAACGACTGGATACCCCGCAATTACACCGTTTTGCATTTGCTCTTGAATACCCTTATCAACCGCAGGAATGTATTCTTTAGGTATCACCCCACCAACAATTTCATTCACAAATTCATAGCCTTTGCCTGACTCATTGGGTTCGATTTTAATCCATACATGCCCATATTGACCACGTCCACCAGACTGCCTCACAAATTTGCCTTCTTGTTCGACCGTAGAGCGAATAGTTTCTCTATATGCAACTTGTGGCTTACCAACGTTAGCTTCAACTTTAAATTCCCGCAACATTCTATCAACGATAATTTCAAGATGAAGTTCACCCATTCCTTCGATAATCGTCTGACCTGATTCTTCGTCAACGTGGACTCTAAATGATGGATCTTCTTGGGCAAGCTTACCTAGCGCTATACCCATTTTTTCTTGATCCGCCTTAGTCTTTGGTTCAACAGCAACCGCGATAACAGGATCAGGAAAATCCATACGCTCTAAAATAACTAATGGCTCAACACAAAGAGTATCGCCAGTTGTCACAGTTTTTAATCCAACTGCTGCTGCAATATCACCTGCTTTTACTTCTTTAATTTCTTCGCGTGAATTAGCGTGCATTTGGAGCAGACGGCCAATTCTTTCTTTCTTATCTTTAACCGAGTTATAAACAGAGTCACCACTTTTTAGGACGCCTGAATAAACGCGAAAATAGGTTAAGTTACCTACAAAAGGATCGGTAGCAATTTTGAATGCAAGTGCAGCAAAAGGTTCTTGGTAAGAAGTCTTACGATGCACTTCATCACCATGTTCATCAACGCCGCGAATAGGGGGAACATCTAATGGAGATGGTAAGTATTCAATTACACCATCAAGCACTGCTTGCACACCTTTGTTTTTAAAAGCTGAACCGCAAAATACTGGAACAATAGCATTTTTGATGGTTAATTCTCTTAAACCGGCTTTAACTTCTTGTTCGGTTAAGTCGTGACCTTCTAAGTATTTCTCCATTAAGGTTTCATTGGCTTCAGCAGCAGCTTCAAGAACTTTGGCATGAAAATCTTGAGATTGCTCTTGCATGTCTTGCGGGATTGGTGCGTAGTTAAAGGTCATACCTTTATTGTCTTCGTCCCAAAAGATCGCTTTCATTTTAATAATATCAATCACACCCTTAAATGAATCTTCAGCACCAATTGGGATCTGCACAACCACAGGGGTTGACCCCAAGCGCTTTTTAATTTGCTCAACAACGCGCAGGAAATTAGCGCCCATTCTATCCATTTTGTTAACAAAAACTATACGGGGAACGCCATATTTATCAGATTGACGCCATACGGTTTCAGATTGAGGCTCAACCCCTGCAACTGAGTCAAATACAACAATTGCACCATCTAAAACGCGTAAAGAGCGTTCAACTTCAATAGTAAAGTCAACGTGGCCTGGGGTGTCTATTATGTTAATTCTGTGCTTGTCAAATTGTTTATCCATGCCTTGCCAATAACATGTCGTTGCAGCAGATGTAATAGTGATGCCGCGCTCTTGCTCTTGCACCATCCAATCCATCGTAGCTGCACCATCATGTACTTCACCAATTTTGTGTGACATGCCGGTATAATATAAAACTCGCTCTGTGGTAGTGGTTTTACCCGCATCTACGTGTGCGGCGATACCTATATTTCGATAATTTTCTAATGGTGTTGACACTTGAGGCCTCGACTCTAATTAACTTAAACGAAAATGCGCAAAAGCTTGGTTTGCTTTTGCCATTTGGTGTGCTGTTTCACGGCGTTTTACTGCAGCACCTTTATTTTCATATGCATCGGCTAATTCGCCAGCCAAACGCAACATCATGCCTTTTTCCCCGCGTGCCCGTGCTGATGATGTTACCCAGCGCATAGCCAGCGCAGTTCCTCTATCCCAGCGCACCTCAACCGGAACTTGGTAAGTTGCGCCGCCAACTCTACGCGACCTAACCTCAACGTTAGGACGTACATTGTTTAAAGCATGTTCAAAATACTGTAAAACCGAAATGCCAGAACCTCCTGCAGCTTTTTCATCTACACTCTCGCCATGAGCTTTTTTAGCTTTGTCTTTCAATATATCTAGAGCTCCATAGACAATTTTCTCCGCAGTAGACTTTTTTCCACTAAGCATAAGAACATTAATAAATTTTGCTAAAAGTTCACTATTATATTTAGGATCAGGCAAAATCTCTCTTTTAGGTACTTCTCTTCTTCTAGGCATGTTTATTCCACCGATTTACTTACTTTTTATCTTTTGGTTTCTTAGATCCATATTTTGAACGACCTTGTCTACGGTCGTTAACTCCAGATGTATCTAAGCTTCCGCGCACAGTATGATATCTAACCCCAGGCAAATCCTTTACACGACCACCTCTTATTAAAACAACAGAGTGCTCTTGTAAGTTATGCCCTTCACCACCAATATATGAAGTGACTTCATAGCCATTGGTTAGGCGAATACGCGCAACTTTACGGAGCGCAGAGTTTGGCTTTTTAGGTGTAGTTGTATAAACCCGCGTACAAACACCTCTTTTTTGCGGACAGCCTTCTAAGGCTGGAACCGTGCTTTTTTTCATAACGTCTGCACGTCCTTTACGGACTAGCTGATTAATTGTAGCCATTTATGTTCGCCTCTTCCCAAGTGCGTGGTTTAGTTTACCGATTAATAAGGAGGCGAAATTCTAAGCGAAGAGATCAAGTTTGTCAACAAGAACCCTTTATACTGTCAAACCAAAATAGAAATGTTAGATTGTTCCTGGGTTAATTAGGCAACATCCCTGAAAAGCATGGCATAGCAAAAATGACTGCTTGGGCAAGACCTTACCTATTTAATGCGGCCTAGATTATGGTGGCCTGACAGGTGATTGCGCTTGTCGCCCCCTATGCATCGCTTCTTTAAGAGGATCAGCTACATGAGATAGTCTATTGTTCAATGCTTGTAATTTTTTTATCTGTGCAAGATGTTCTTTCAATATAGCTTGAGTAGGTTTCTTTTGACTTAACTCACTTATCCTTTCTTGGGTACCATTTATTTCCGAGCGTATTGCTTTTCGATTTTTTTCGACTGTCTTTTTGCATAATTCGGTCTCTTTATGCAACCTATCCCGTTCGGTTGCTTGATCAGATCTTCTCTCAGATCTGCTTGGTTGATCCTGCTTTTCTTTCGACTGCACATCTCGAGCTGACGACGTGCTTGGTGTGCTAACGACTGATTGGGGAGGTGCTGATGCTTTGTCCACAAGCGCTACTAATTCTTTTCTTGCTTCGTCGTGCCTTGCTTGTTTCTCTCTAAGATCTATCGCCAATTTTCCAACGTGACTCACTTCGTTTTTAAATCGCTGTTCTGCTTCTTCTAAACTTGAATCTAATTTTCTTATCTCTTTAGCACGACATCTATTCAACTTCACTATCTGATCGACTATCTCAGATTGTTTATTCTTAGGTGCTTTTTGATATTGCGTTCTTAATATATTAATTTGTTCATCTATCAATTGATTCGTTTGATTTCTGAGATCTGTTATTTGTTTTTTTTGGAAATTGAATCGAGTTTGTTCCCCTTCCAAAACGGTATAGGCTGAATCATATTTTTTTTTTGCATCAGCAAGATCCAGCTTCGCGGCTGACCAAACTTTTTCTTTTTGATCCATCAACTCTTTTTCTTCTTTTGTCAACATAATATACTTCCATTATTTAATGTATACATAACGTATATTATGTATACAATAATGTATAAGTCAAGTGCGCTAGGCTGGGTTTATATTATTATTTAACCTTCCATCACTTCATAGAATAAGGCCTCATGGAGACACGACATGCGGGCGTACCCTCAATTGCTGGTGGGATCTTGTTGGTCATTGGGAATGTCATTGGTGCGGGCATATCTTCCTGGCTTCATAATGTTTGAGAAAAAAAAGGTCCAGAGATTAGGGTCTGTTGACATTTCGTCTCCTCACCTACGTCCCGCGGACAAGCCGCGGGACGTAGGCACTAGATGTGAAATGTCAACACGCCCTACGATTTATGACTTGTTGGCGCAATAATACTTAGCTTTTCGGATGCAGAATTTTTAGTTACTGAATTAGGTTTTGAATGCGAGGAAACTGGTGCGCTATAGTTATTATTGTTAACAAGATTTTTTTTCTTGCGCGGTTTCATATCATTGCTCTTAGGCTTGCTATCTCTTGAATGGGGAAAAAGTTCGCTTAAAATTTTGCTGTTATTGGTTATTGCATTGAAAGCTTTATCTTTACGTTTCGCAGAAGGCAGCGTGCTGCAATAAAACCAAGCAGTTTGCAAAATAGCTGCTACAAGAGCAAAAACAGCTAAAACAGGCCCAATTACAAAGGCAGTTATGGGAGAAGTTATTTTTAGTAGTCTTTGCTGAGTTTTGGTAAACTTAAATTCTTTTTGCTTATCTTGTATAAGGAGGTCAAATAAAATGTAATATGCCATAACTCCTATACCAATTGTAAGCTCTATATTATTTACAAAAGAGCTTTTAGCTGCTTCTTCATAGCGCTTCTTCATCTGTTGACCTCATGCTTGGAGTTAGACCTTTTAGGAAAAATTATTGCGACTTAGATTGTAACATGATCAAATCGCATGTAAATATGCTATAATATTAAATATACAGATCGTTTTGAGGAGTTATTATGTCGAAACCTACTAAAAACAAGCTTTCTCAAGATCAAGAAACTCCGATAAGAAGTACAAAGGATATTATTGAGGCGAATAAAGCCATTAAACGCAGAGTTGATGAAATACTGGGTTCTGATGTTGAACCTAAACCACTAAAGGAACTCCAGGAAAAAGAAGCAGGAGTCAATGTATATAAAGGAGGGAACGAAACTAATGGTCCAATAGAAGTAGATAGAGATCAGCTTGGTACAAGCATAAATTCGCCCAAGGGAAGATAATAAGTCCTGCGGATAAACCCTCACTCAGGACCTATGTCTTTTTACACTCATCCTAGGCTTCGCTATGTTTATCGTCGCTTTTTTTCATCTCAAGGTTTAAGGCATCAGTTAATGCTTGCTGGACATCGCTTGCTGTAACTTGATGATGGTGCTGCTCGCCATGCGCTGCACTTCTAAGGCGCCTTGCCTTGCGTTTTAGGTGATAAGCGTAGCCTGTGCCTGCAGGTATTAATCTACCTACCATTACGTTTTCTTTTAGGCCGCGTAAATCATCTACCTTGCCGCTTACAGCTGCTTCAGTTAACACTCTTGTTGTTTCTTGGAAAGAGGCTGCTGATATGAAAGACTCTGTGGCAAGAGATGCTTTAGTTATACCTAAGAGAATAGGATCGCCAGTTGCCGGCATTTTCTTTTCGGCAATTAACTTATCATTTTCTTGTAACATAACGCTTTCTTCTACTTGTTCACCAACTAGGAATTTCGAATCTCCAGAAGAAGTAATTAAGCGTTTTCTTAACATTTGCCTTACGATAGTTTCAATATGTTTATCGTTAATTTTTACCCCTTGTAAACGATAAACATCTTGGATTTCGTTAACAATATAATTCGCAAGTGCGCCAACTCCAAGTAAGCGTAAGATATCATGCGGATTTAATGGACCGTCGGCTATTACTTCACCTTTTTCCACATGTTCACCTTCAAATACTGAAATATGCCGCCATTTAGGAATTAACTCTTCATGTACTGCGCCATCTAGCTTATTGATAATGAAACGGCGTTTACCTTTAGTTTCTTTCCCAAAGTTTACGATACCAGAAGCTTCAGCCATAACAGCGGCATCTTTAGGTTTACGCGCTTCAGCTAAATCGGCAACCCTAGGTAGCCCCCCTGTGATATCCCTGGTTTTAGTTCTTTCTTGCGGAATCCTTGCGATAACGTCACCAACCCCTACAACGCTACCATCTTCAAAGTTAATAATGGCGTCAGCAGGTAAATAATAGTGCGCAGGAACACTTGTGCCGGCAAGAAGAATATCTTTCCCATCTTCGGTTACAAGTTTAACCATAGGCCTTAAGTCACGACCGGCAGCGCCTTTTTGTTTGGCATCGGTAATTACTATATTGATAAGCCCAGTTACTTCGTCGGTTTGCCTATTCATAGTTAAACCTTCAACTAAGTCCACAAATTTTAACCGGCCACTCACTTCAGAAATAACAGGGTGAGTATGTGGATCCCAGGTGGCAATAATTTGGCCAGCTTCTGCTTGGTCATTATCATGCACACTTAAGATAGCTCCATAAGGAAGCTTATAACGCTCTCTTTCACGCCCAAACTCATCAACAACCGCCACTTCACCCGAGCGTGAAACTGCAACTAGGGTGTTATTTTCATGGGTAACTGTTTTAATATTATGTAACCTAATAACGCCTTTGTTTTTAATCTGAATATTGGTTGCAGCAGTAGAACGTGACGCAGCTCCCCCTATGTGGAAGGTACGCATTGTTAACTGAGTTCCAGGCTCACCGATTGATTGGGCGGCAATAATACCAACAGCCTCACCGGTATTTACTAAATGCCCGCGGGCAAGATCACGTCCATAACAATTAGCGCATAAACCAAAACGCGTTTTACAGGTAATCGGTGAGCGGACTAAAATTTGATCAACACCTAAGCGCTCAAGTTTCTCTACCCAATCTTCATCAAGTAAGGTACCTGCTGTAACCACTGGTTTCTTTTCGTTTGGAAGGAAAACATCTTTAGCAACTACGCGCCCTAAGACTCTCTCATGCAAAGGCTCTACTATGTCACCCCCTTCTATCAATGGCTGCATTAGCACCCCTTCATCGGTGCCACAATCGATTTCAGTAATTACTACGTCTTGAGCAACGTCAACTAATCTTCTAGTTAAATAACCTGAGTTTGCGGTTTTTAACGCGGTATCAGCTAACCCTTTGCGCGCACCGTGAGTTGAAATAAAGTATTGGAATACGTCTAAGCCTTCACGGAAATTTGCCTTAATTGGGGTTTCAATAATTGATCCATCAGGCGCTGCCATTAATCCGCGCATACCAGCTAGCTGTCTAATCTGCGCTGCCGAACCGCGCGCACCTGAATCTGCCATCATGAAAATTGGGTTAAATGATTCTTGTCTAACTTTTTTACCTTTTTTATCAAGAACTTCTTCTGTGGCAATTTTGCTCATCATGGACTTTGCAACTAATTCATTGGTACGTGACCAAATATCAATTACTTTATTGTAACGCTCCCCATTAGTTACCAATCCTGAACGATATTGCGCTTCAATTTCGCGTACTTCATTGTCAGCTTCATTAATGATAGAAGATTTATCCTCAGGAATTTGCATATCTTCAATACCAATAGATGCAGCTGCTCTAGTTGCGTATCTAAAACCTGTATACATTAAATGATCGGCGAAAATAACGGTCGCTTTTAGACCAAATTTACGATAACAATAATCGATAACTCGTGATACGACCTTTTTAGTCATAACGCGGTTAATTTGTTCAAATGGCATACCTTTAGGTAAGACGCGATTTAAAATAACCCGCCCTACTGTAGTTTCTACTCGCCTAAGCTCGGTAGATTCAGCAGAATTATCTTGCATTCTAACGATAATTTTAGCATGTATATCAATAAGATCTTGGTCGTAATAACGCTCAACCTCATCAGCTGAGCTAAATACTTTACCTTCACCTCGTGCGCCTACTCTTTCTCTTGTCAAATAATAAAGACCTAATACTACGTCTTGGCTGGGTACAATAATTGGTTCGCCATTAGCCGGAGATAAAATATTATTCGTTGACATCATTAAAGAGCGCGCTTCAAGCTGCGACTCTAAGGTTAAAGGAATATGCACTGCCATTTGGTCACCGTCAAAGTCAGCGTTGTATGCTGTACAAACGAGGGGATGTAATTGAATTGCTTTTCCTTCGATTAAGATAGGCTCGAATGCTTGAATACCCAAACGGTGCAAAGTTGGCGCACGGTTTAGTAAAACAGGGTGTTCACGAATTACTTCGTCTAATATATCCCAAACGACTGCTTCTTCGCGCTCCACCATTTTTTTAGCAGCTTTAATCGTGGTTGCAAGACCTCTAAACTCTAATTTACTAAAAATAAATGGTTTAAATAATTCTAAAGCCATTTTCTTAGGCAAGCCGCATTGATGAAGACGCAAAGTTGGTCCTACCACAATTACCGAGCGCCCTGAGTAATCTACCCTCTTTCCCAAAAGATTTTGTCTAAAACGGCCTTGTTTACCTTTAATCATGTCAGCTAAAGATTTGAGGGGACGTTTATTGGTTCCAGTAATAGCGCGCCCTCTTCTGCCGTTATCTAATAGAGCATCAACAGCTTCTTGCAGCATGCGCTTTTCATTGCGCACGATAATATCTGGGGCATTTAAGTCTAAAAGGCGTTTTAAGCGATTATTACGGTTAATTACTCTACGATATAAATCGTTTAAATCAGAGGTTGCAAAACGGCCGCCATCTAAGGGAACAAGCGGTCTTAAGTCTGGCGGCAATACTGGTAATACATCCATTATCATCCACTCAGGCTTATTTCCTGAATCAAAGAATGCTTCTAATAATTTTAGCCGCTTAGTGATCTTTTTGATTTTGGTATCCGAGGTTAAAGTTGGTAATTCTTCGCGTAAAGATTTTATTTCATCTTCAAGGTTAATTTGTCTTAACAAATCGCGAATTGCCTCAGCGCCCATTCTAGCGTCAAATTCTTCGCCAAACTGCTCTAAAGAATCGAGATAAGCTTCGTCATTAAGAAGCTGGCCGCGTTCAAGAGTGGTCATGCCAGGATCAACTACTACGAAAGCTTCAAAGTAAAGGACTCTTTCAATGTCTCTTAAGGTCATGTCCAGCAATAAACCAATACGCGAAGGTAAAGATTTTAAGAACCAAATATGGGCAACTGGGCTTGCAAGTTCGATATGGCCCATGCGTTCGCGGCGCACTTTAGATAAAGCCAGCTCAACACCACATTTTTCACAAATAACTCCGCGATGTTTTAGCCTTTTGTACTTTCCACAGAGGCATTCATAATCTTTAATAGGACCAAAGGTTTTAGCGCAAAATAAGCCATCACGTTCTGGCTTAAAAGTACG
>MHBC01000021.1:50678-79775 GCA_001804735.1 Legionellales bacterium RIFCSPHIGHO2_12_FULL_37_14
AGTCTCAGGCTTTTTGACTTCCCCATATGACCATGAACGAATAAGCTCAGGAGAGGCCAAGGCAATGCGGATAGCATCAAATTCTTCACTCTGAGTTTGCTGTTTTAGCATCCCCAGTAAGTCACTCATAGCAGGAACGCGTTTCATTGGATCGGCAGTTAATGTACTCACGTTTTTTCTCCAGAAGAAATCTATTTATATCAATCGTGGTCTAGTTCGATATCTATTCCAAGTGCCCTTATTTCTTTCAGTAATACATTGAAAGACTCTGGCATGCTAGGATCCATACGATGGTCACCATCGACTATATTTTTATAAATGCGTGTGCGTCCTGTAACATCGTCTGACTTCACAGTTAGCATCTCTTGTAAGGTATACGAAGCGCCATAGGCCTCCAATGCCCAGACTTCCATTTCCCCGAATCTTTGTCCACCAAATTGGGCTTTACCTCCTAATGGCTGTTGAGTAACCAAGCTATAAGAACCTGTTGATCTTGCATGCATTTTATCATCAACTAAGTGATTTAATTTCAGCATATACATGTAGCCAACGGTAACTGGATTATCAAACTTACGTCCGGTTCTGCCATCATAAAGAATGGATTTACCATCTGTTGGTAGATTTGCAAGCTCCAACATAGCTTTAATTTCCTTTTCGCTCGCCCCATCAAAAACTGGGGTTGCCATAGGAACTCCATTGCGGAGATTTTGCGCTAAAGTTTGCACTTCTTTATCGTTAAAATGGCTAAGATCAACGCGCTTTTTACCATCATGATTATAAATCTTATCAAGGTAGGCACGAATATCTTTAGTGTTTTTCTGCGCTGCATTTAACATGGCATTTATTTGTTTGCCAAGTCCTTTAGCAGCAAGGCCCAAGTGGGTTTCTAGTACCTGGCCAATATTCATACGTGAAGGCACGCCTAAGGGATTTAATACTATATCAACTGGTGTACCATCCTTTAAGTAAGGCATATCTTCAACTGGAACAACTTTAGAAATTACCCCTTTATTTCCATGACGCCCTGCCATTTTATCTCCAGGCTGAATACGTCTTTTAACCGCCATATAAACTTTAACGATTTTAAGGACTCCAGGAGCAAGGTCATCACCTTGCGTAATTTTCTTTTTAGAATCAGCAAAACGTTTATCAATTTCTTTACTTAAGATACTTAATTGTTTTGCTTGTTGTTCTATTTGTTTATTTAAAGCCTCGGTTTCAAAAACAAGATCGCCCCAATGAGATTTATCAAGCTTGTCTAATATTTCCTGGGTAATCTTTGTCCCTGCTTTTACTTTACTTGAACCCTTGGTTATTTTTTTATTAAGCATTAATTGGCTCATGCGATGATAAATATCATCTTCGCGAATACGGCGCTCGTCCATAAGGTCTTTTCTTACGACCGCAAGCTGTTCTTCCTCGATGCGTTTAGCCCGTGAGTCTTTTTCAAGACCATCTCTCGTAAAAACTTGGACGTCAATAACCGTACCATTCATTCCCGAAGGCACGCGTAATGAGCTATCTTTTACGTCAGATGCTTTTTCCCCAAATATTGCTCTTAATAATTTTTCTTCCGGGCTTAGTTGAGTTTCACCTTTAGGCGTAACTTTACCTACTAAAATATCTCCGGCATTTACTTCAGCACCAATATAAACAATACCTGCTTCATCAAGACTAGCCAAAGCTGATTCACTCACATTTGGAATATCGCTCGTAATTTCTTCAACGCCTAATTTGGTATCACGTGAAATACACGTAAGCTCTTCAATATGTACAGTTGTAAAGCGATCTTCATGTACTATACGCTCAGAAATTAAAATTGAATCTTCAAAGTTGTATCCATGCCAGGGCATGAAGGCAACCAAAAGATTTTGGCCCAGCGCCAATTCACCTAAATCGGTGCAAGGCCCATCAGCCAAGACATCACCGCGCTCTACTACATCACCTGGCGCAACGATTGGTCTTTGGTTAATACAAGTATCTTGATTTGAACGAAAATATTTAGTTAAGTTGTAAATATCAACCCCTGCCTCACTAGCAAGCGTTTCTTTGTCATTTACCCTAACTACAATACGCCCTGCATCCACCATATCGATTTTGCCACCGCGTTTTGCAACAACTGCTACCCCAGAATCAATAGCAACAGTACGTTCCATTCCAGTTCCTACGAGAGGTTTTTCGGAACGTAAGGTTGGCACTGCTTGGCGTTGCATGTTAGATCCCATTAACGCCCGGTTAGCGTCGTCATGCTCTAAGAATGGGATCAAGGAGGCAGCTACAGAAACAACCTGCTTGGGAGAAATATCCATATAGTTAATTTTATCAGGTGTAATAAGCGAGAATTCATTTTGATGTCTACATGGAACTAAGTCAGGAATAATTTTACCCTTTTTATCAAGCGGAACGCTTGATTGGGCAATATACTGATCTACCTCTTCAATTGCAGATATATAGACAATTTCATCAGTAACATGGCCATCTTTAACCTTACGACATGGCGTTTCAATGAAGCCATATGGGTTAGTTCTTGCGTAAATTGCTAGAGAGTTAATCAAACCAATATTTGGACCTTCTGGGGTTTCAATTGGACATACTCTGCCATAATGGGTGGTGTGTACGTCACGCACTTCAAAGCCGGCACGTTCTCTAGTTAAACCACCAGGTCCTAAAGCTGAAACACGTCTTTTATGGGTAACCCCTGATAAAGGATTAACTTGATCCATAAATTGTGACAATTGACTTGAACCAAAAAACTCTTTAATCGCAGCAGAGACAGGTTTTGCGTTAACTAAGTCTTGCGGCATTAGCTGTTCCGTTTCAACTAAGCTTAAGCGTTCTTTAACCGCCCTTTCAACTCTAACAAGCCCAACGCGAAATTGGTTTTCCGTCATCTCACCAACACTGCGTACGCGTCTATTACCTAAATGGTCAATGTCATCAACCATTCCATTACCATTACGAATGTCAATTAAGGTTTTAATAACGTCAACTATATCTTCTTTCGTTAAGGTACCTGACCCTGTATCCTCGGTGCGTCCAACTCTGCGGTTAAACTTCATACGTCCTACTTCAGATAAATCATACCTTTCTTCTACAAAGAAAAGATTCTTAAATAAAGCTTCCGCAGCTTCTTTTGTAGGTGGCTCGCCTGGGCGCATCATACGATAAATTTCTACCAATGCATCAAGCTGACATTGACATTGATCGACTCTTAAAGTGTCAGAAATGTAAGAACCATGATCCAAGTCATTGGTATAGATAAGTTCTAACTTGTCTACTTTATTTTTAATACATTTTTCGAGTATTTCTTGCGTAATTAAATCGTTAGCTTTAGCAAAAAACTCGCCAGTTTCTTTATCAATAATAGAAATAGCCAAAGTCTTGCCAATTAAGTAATCATGCGGCACGACCATCTCATGCATTTTAGCTTCTTCAATTATTTTAATATGTCTTGCAGTAATACGCCTGCCTTGCTCAACAATAACTTCACCGGTTTTAGGATCTACGATATCAAAAGAGGCAATTTCTCCTCTTAAGCGCAGAGGTATAAGTTTAAGATGAAACTTGTCTTTTTTGATCTGGCAAGGAGTAAATTCAAAAAATAAAGCTAAAATTTCTGCGGTTTCAAAACCAAGCGCACGTAAAAGGACGGTTACAGGTAATTTTCTTCGTCTATCTATACGGACAAATAGGCAATCTTTAGGATCAAATTCAAAATCAAGCCATGAACCGCGATAAGGAATTATTCTGGCTGAATACAGTAATTTTCCTGAGGAGTGGGTCTTACCTTTGTCATGTTCAAATATAACCCCAGGAGATCGGTGTAATTGGGAAACTACAACGCGCTCTGTGCCATTAATAACAAAAGTACCAACGTCTGTCATAAGAGGAATTTCGCCCATAAAAACGTCTTGTTCGCGAATGTCTTTGACAGGCTTTGGATCTGCGGTTGAGTCTTTGTCTAGGACTATTAATCTAAACTTAACGCGCAAAGGAGCTGAGTACGTTAACCCACGCAATTTACACTCTTTAACATTAAATTGAGCCTCACCAAGCTTATAACTTACATATTCAAGCCTGGCAGCACCTGAGAAACTAACAATAGGAAAAACCGATGAAAAAGCAGCATGTAAGCCAGTATGCTGAACTTCAGCTTCGCTTAATCCTTCACGAATAAAATCATTATAAGATTTAAGTTGGATCTCCAATAGATTAGGTATTGGCATAAGGTCTTCAAACCCCCCAAATACCTTTCGAACACGTCGTTTTTCAGCATAAGTGTATTGCGGCATATATTCTGCTTTCGCCATGAGATTCCTCTGTCAGTCAATAACCAAACGTGCAAAAACCTGCAGGATAATAAAAGAATTACTGCACGCCACGAAAAAAAGCGCACAGCACATGCGTACATGTGCTGTGCGCCTACTATATAGTTATTTTACTTCAACTGTTGCGCCAGCTTCTTCAAGTTGCTTCTTAATAGCAGCTGCATCTTCTTTAGAAACGCCTTCTTTAACAGATGAAGGTGCGCCTTCAACTAGATCTTTTGCTTCTTTAAGACCTAAGCCTGTAATAGTACGTACAACTTTAATTACATTAACTTTGTTTTCACCAAAGCTTGTTAGCTTCACAGTAAATTCAGTTTTTTCTTCCGCGGCTGCGCCTTGAGCTTGAGCTCCAGGAGCGGCAACTGCAACTGCAGCAGCTTGGGCTGAAACATTGAATTTCTTTTCCATATCTTCTATTAAAGCAACAACATCCATAACAGACATATTTGCAATTGCATCTAGAACTTGTTCTTTAGAAATTGAACCAGTCATTTCTAGCTCCTCATTAAATAAAATTAAAAACGATTATCAAAGGGTTATTGTTTAGTGTCCTTAACCTGGGCAAGAAGACGCGTTAATTTAGCATGCGGCTCTGCCATAGTGCGGACTAGTTTCTCAACTGGGGCTTTCATCATGTACATCAACTTAGCTAACGCTTCATCGCGAGTTGGTAGACTTGCAATTGCGTTTAATTGACTTCCATCGTAAATTTGCCCGCTGAGCGACAAGGCCTTGACCTCTAGGGTTTCAAATGTTTTCGTATATTCTTTAAATAACCTTGCTGCATCTCCTGGTGAATCTAAAGACAAAGCTATGATAACAGGACCAACGAGCTTATCACTTAGATTAGAATAAGGAGTTGAAGCAAATGCTCTTTTAGTTAGAGTATTACGCACAATCCTCATGTACACTTTGTTTTTACGCGCAGCGGCACGAAGTTGGGTCATTTGATTAACAGTCAACCCTCGATAATCAGCAACGACAGCACTGAGTGCTTTAGAAGCAACATTGGCTACTTCCTCAACAACTACTTTCTTTTCGTCTAATGTAAGTGTCACGTCACTGACCTCCTAGAGTAAAATTCAAGCGTAAAAGCTTGAACAAATTGGTGGTCGCATTGCAAAACAAGCCAACGCGTTCACCGTCTGCGCAGGAGATTAAGTTGTTAAAGTTTAACAACACCTGCGGTCTTCGACGGCATTAGACAAATGTGTCTTTGCCGTGAATTCATTTTAAAAGGGCGAATATTTTACACGGGAACAGTGGAAAGATCAAGAGTAATTCCAGGGCCCATGGTTGAAGTTAAAGTAACCTTCTTAATATATACACCTTTAGCAGAAGCAGGCTTTGCTTTTTTTAAGTCGGCAAGCAAAGCTGCGATGTTTGCAACAATATCGTTGGACTCGAAGGATAACTTACCAACTGTACAATGAATTATGCCATTTTTATCTGTGCGATAACGTACCTGACCTGATTTAACATCGCGGACCGCAGCTTCTACGTTAGTAGTTACCGTTCCAACCTTGGGGTTAGGCATAAGGCCACGTGGACCCAATATTTGGCCAAGCTGACCAACGATACGCATAGCGTCTGGAGTAGCAATTACAACGTCAAAGTCCATTTCGCCGGCTTTAATCTTTTCCGCTAAGTCTTCAAATCCGACAATATCTGCTCCCGCTGATTTTGCTTTAGAAGCATTATCGCCTTGCGCAAACACTGCAACCCGTACAGTTTTACCTGTTCCTTTAGGTAGACTTGTAGAAGATCTTACGACCTGATCTGATTTTTTCGGATCAATACCTAGATTAACGCAAATATCTACGCTTTCTTTAAATTTTTTGCTAGCAAATTTTTTAAGGATATCAATAGCTTCATTTAAAGGATAATATTTGCCAGCTTGTAATGTTTTTGCAATTTCTTGCTGTTTTTTACTTAAGGTCATGATTTTATGCCTCCTCTTCTATTGAGCCTTCGACTTCTATACCCATACTGCGAGCTGTACCGGCTATAGTTCTTACTGCCGCGGCGAGTGACGCTGCGGTTAAATCTGGCTCTTTAGTTTTAGCAATGGCGGCTAAATCTTTGACATTTAATTTAGCAACTTTATTAGTATTTGGCGTTGAACTACCCTTCTTAATGCCAGCAGCTTTTTTCAATAACTCAGAAGCTGGAGGGGTTTTAAGGAGAAAAGTAAAGCTTCTGTCATTATAAACAGTAATTTGCACAGGAATAGTGAGTCCTGGCTCCATATTTTGGGTGCTAGCATTAAAAGCCTTGCAAAACTCCATAATGTTTACACCACGTTGACCTAATGCAGGCCCAACTGGCGGGCTTGGATTAGCTTTACCTGCAGGTATTTGCAGTTTTATGTAACCTTCAATTTTCTTTGCCATTTTTACTCCTCGTTTGGGTGTGGCGCTAACTTTTGTTGGGCCTTTGTTGGGCCAAGGCCCAACATGCGGTTAGCTTCCCGGTTAATTACAACTTTTCAACTTGACTAAACTCGAGCTCAACGGGGGTTGAGCGTCCAAAAATTACTACTGCAACGCGCAAGCGGCTTTTTTCATAGTTAACTTCTTCAACTGCACCATTAAAATCAACAAATGGGCCTTCTTTGACGCGCACCATTTCTCCTGGCTCGAATAATACTTTAGGTCTTGGTTTAGTTACGCCATCTTCGACGCGTCTTAATATAGACTGCGCTTCTTTATCGGTAATCGCGGTTGGGGTTTCTGCAGTGCCGCCTATAAAACCGAGCACCCTTGGTATAGCGCGGATCATATGCCAGGTGCCATCATCCATAACCATGTTTACTAATACGTATCCAGGAAAAAACTTACGCACGCTCTTACGTTTTTGCCCAGATCGCATTTCAACAACTTCTTCAGAAGGAACTACCACCTCGCCAATCTTGTCTTGGAGCTTATGGTGCTCAGCCCGTAATTTAATTTCGCGCATAACATAGCCTTCATATCCTGAGTATGCATGCACTACGTACCATTGTTTTGTTTTAATTTCGTCCACGATTTTTCAACCTAGATGAGTTATTTTAGCAATGCTAAACATCATAATAGAATCCAGCCCCCAGAGTATAATCCCAGTAATTCCTACCATTGCCATAACGACCATTGTCGTTTGCACCGTCTCTTTACGCGTAGGCCATACTACTTTTAATAACTCTATTTTTGCGTCTTTGGCAAAGACGCAAACAGCTTGGCCAGGCGCGGTAAAATATGCTAATGCTGCACTTAAAATAAGCCACATAATCCATATTATGGCAATTATAGGGCCTGAAAAATGCAAACCATAAGTTAAGTAAAAACTTGCAAGCGTAACTAAAATTACTGCAATCCATAAACCTAACTCTTTACTTTTAATCATTTAAATACCTAACTTAAAATTTGTTAACTTTCTATAAGCATCAGTAAAACTAGAATTATTATTCGGCTTACGGTTAAAGTGGCAGGCCAGGAGGGGATCGAACCCCCAACCTGCGGCTTTGGAGACCGCCACTCTACCAATTGAGCTACTGGCCTGTGCCGTCAAATAAAAAAAGCCCGCGGATCATAACACAAGCTTTCAGCATTTTCACGCATTAATTTCTGTGCTACTTTAACTGAATGGAAAAACTCAAATAGGTGAAATTATGCAGGATCAAGAAATTTTGTTTTACGGCAAGCTCCACTGGATAATATTCTTGTGGCCAATTGTAGTTTTTATTTTAGGTATTTTATTATTGCAACAACCAATCTTGATTAATGTTGGCTATCTTTTTACCTCGTTTGGGATTATTTGGTTCATTGTTACTTACGTTACCTATTATTTCTCGTCTATAGTCGTTAAAAAATCGCAAATTATTTTAGCAACAGGCATATTAGTCAGGCAATATGCTGATATTCCAATTAATAAAATAGAAAGTGTGGATATTCGCCAACCTATTATCGGCAGCATTTTTAATTATGGCAGTATAGTAATTCGCGGAACAGGCGGTACTGTTTATGGCATCAATAACTTACATCACCCATTAACCTGCAGAAGAATAATCGAGCAAGTGATACACAATACTGCGAATTAAATTACTCTTTTGCCCGCGACACATACTCGCCTTTTCTGGTATCGACTTTTATTAATTCATCTACTTGAATAAATAATGGCACCCTAACCACGGCCCCTGTTTCTAATTTAGCCGGTTTCCCGCCACCGCCTGAGGTATCTCCTCTTACTCCAGGATCAGTTTCAATAATCCTTAACACCACAAAATTAGGCGGCACAACTTGAATTGGATCGTTGTTCCACAAAGTAACCGTGCAAATGTCTTGTTCTTTTAACCATTGCTTTGCATCTTTTAGGGAATTATCTTCTAAAGCATATTGCTCAAAAGTATCAGGAACCATAAAATGCCAGTGAGTACCATCTTGATATAAATATTGCATTTCGACATCAACAACGTCTGCAGAATTTAAAGTTTCCCCAGATTTATAAGTCCTTTCCACAACTCTACCAGTTTTTAAATTGCGAATTTTAATACGCGTAAAAGCTTGGCCTTTGCCAGGCTTAATAAATTCAGCATCAATAATTGAGCATGGCGCATCATCAATCATAACTTTAAGCCCGGGCTTAAATTCATTAAATGTATATGTTGTCATTGAAAACCTTTTAGGTAAAAAAATAATATGAGTTATACCTGAGTTCCTTTAAAATGCAAGATCTTGAAGCAAAAACCTCCGCACGTAGACGTCTGGGATGAAGCGTAAATATGAACTGGCAAAAAATTTTAGCAAATGGGTTTTCTGATGTTAAGGATTTGCTTAACTATCTTGAGTTACCAGATACATTAGCCCCTACCACAAAAATACCTTTTAAAACTCGGGTGCCGCTTGATTTTGCGGCGCGCATGGAGAAGAAAAATCCTCTTGATCCTTTGCTTTTGCAAGTGTTGATGCAGCAAAGTGAAGCTAGCGCTTTGCAAGGATATACAAAGGATCCTCTAGAAGAGGATAAATTTACACCAATTCCGGGATTAATTCATAAATATCAGTCCCGAGTTTTACTTACCTTTGGCAATACCTGCGCTATTAATTGTCGTTATTGTTTTAGACGGCATTTTCCTTATAGCAAAAATAATGTTACGAAAAATTTAATGCCGGCTATTGATTACATTCGGCAAAATAAATCTATAACAGAAGTTATTTTAAGTGGTGGCGATCCTATGCTCGCTAAAGATGCGAGCTTTAAGATCTTACTTAGTAATTTAGCAGCATTAGACCATATAACGACTTTACGTTTACATAGTAGAATTCCTGTTGTTCTGCCTGAGAGAATAACTAAAGAATGGCTGGAATTATTTAAAAATAGCTCTTTCAATAAAGTTATGGTTATTCATACTAACCATGCCAATGAGCTTTCTCTGAAAGTGAAATCTGCCTGTGCCTTATTAAAAAATGCAGCAAATTTCCATCTTCTGAATCAAGGGGTTTTGTTAAAGGGGGTTAATGACAATGCTGAGAGTTTAGCTGTTTTAAGTGAAAAACTATTTTCGTATGGTATTTTGCCTTACTACTTACATCTATTAGACAAAGTAGCAGGCGCCCAGCATTTTGCAGTAGCAGAAGATAAGGCGAAAAAAATATATAAGGCCTTGCAAAAAAAACTTCCTGGTTATTTAGTACCTAGGTTAGTAAAAGAGGAGCCTTTTATGTTGCATAAAACCTTAATAATTTAAGGTTTAATCAAACAAATCTTCATGGGTTAACCCAATAAGTTCTAGCTCCTCGCGGAGAATTTTTAAGGCCTCTACTTGTATTTGTCTAACTCTTTCTCTTGTTAACCCTATTTCAGTGCCTACGTCTTCTAGGGTTGATTTATCAAATCCGCGTAAGCCAAAGCGGCGCATTATTACTTCCTGTTGATTGTGGTTTAGTTTATCTAAGAGTATTTCAATGTGATAATTTAAGTCGTCATCAGTTAGCTGCTCGGCTGGATTTGAGCTTTTTTCATCAGGCAGGGTATCGAGTAAGGATTTATTTTCGTTATATCCAATAGGGGTATCAACAGAAGTTACTTTGTCATTAAGACCTAACATTTTTTCAACTTCTTCTATAGGCTTATCAAGCATTTCAGCAATTTCTTCGGCGGATGGTTCATGATCTAATTGTTGGGTTAATTTGCGCGCTGCCCTTAAATATACGTTGAGTTCTTTAACAACATGGATGGGTAAACGTATAGTGCGCGTTTGGTTCATAATAGCGCGTTCAATTGTTTGTCTTATCCAGCATGTTGCATATGTTGAAAATCTAAATCCTCTATTTGGATCGAATTTTTCCACGGCCTTCATAAGGCCTAAGTTACCTTCTTCAATAAGATCGAGTAAAGGCAAGCCTCTATTTAAGTAACGCCTTGATATTTTTACTACTAAGCGCAAATTAGATTCTATCATTTTTTTCCGCGCTTCTTTATCGCCTTTTAAAACTAACCTCCCGTACATTACTTCTTCTTCCGCGTTTAACAAAGACGAAAAGCCTATCTCGCTTAAGTAAATTTGGGTAGCGTCCATCATTTTTTCAACTTTGGCATGATGCACGTCTAGTGAGTCTATAGGGTCTTCTAAATCATCCTCCCATTCAGGGGATAATTCGAGCTCTTCACTTTCATTGTCATCGGCAGAATCATCTTTTAACTCCATGCTAGATTCGTCTATAGAGTCCTCTTCTGTTACAAAACCATCTTCTTTTGGTGATTTTTCTTTTAGTCCCTTCGGCATAATTTTGTTCCCTTTAAGAAGTTACTTTTGTATATAAAGTAATGGATTAACCGGCTTGCCAGATCGCCTAATTTCAAAGTGTAACCCAGAATGCTGACGATCCAAATAGCCTACTTTACCTATGACTTGTCCTGCCTTTACTTGCTGGCCTTCTTTTACTAAATTAACTGCGTTATTCCCATATGCAGTTAAAAATTGATTGTTATGTTTTATGAGAATTAACTGGCCATATCCTGGAATGCCATTACCTGCATAAGCTACAACTCCAGAAGCTGAAGCTTTAACTGGCTCCATTTTATAACCACTAATATTAATTCCCTTACTTGCTTTTGCTACCGAAAATCTTTTTATAACTCTCCCGGTAATAGGCCAATTAAAGCGTAATTTGCCGGTATTAAATTGTCTAGTTTTATATTTTTCGCGCGGCAGAAGTTTAAGTATTTGATTTTCGCGTAAGGCGTATGACTTTAAGTGATTGTATTTAGCAAGCTTTTGATAATCTTGATCATAAAGAAAAGCGACTGAATAAAGGGTTTCACCATAGCGTACTTTATGGTTACTTGCCTCTCTATTATTCCCATGCCAAGTAAGTTCACTCACAGGGGCTAAATCTTTTCTAGCGCAAGAGGCAGTTAAGAGTAAACATAATGCTAGGATAAATACATGCATGTCATGTCCCTAATTCAATACGCGATACCCAGTCAGCTAAATGATCAAATAATTTATAGTATGTCATATCTAAATGTAATGGAGTTATGGAGACTTTATGCTGGCTTATTGCATAAAAATCTGTGCCTGGGCCTGCATCAGCTTCAGGCCCTGGTGGGCCTATCCAAAAAATTGGTCTACCTCTTGGATCTAGCTGTTTAACAAAAGGTTCAGCGCTATGTCTTGTGCCTAAGCGGGTAACTTCAAATCCGGCTATTTTCTTTAAAGGTAAATCAGGAATATTAACGTTTAAAATTGTTTGGGCAGGTAGGGCGGTCTTAGCTAACTGTAAAACAAGTTTGCGCGCGATAATAGCCGCTGTTTGATAGTGTTGAATAATATCTCCTACCATAGAAAGCGCAACTGCAGGGTAGCCTAGATGCCTGCCCTCCATGGCTGCTGCAACAGTGCCTGAATATAAAATATCATCTCCTAAATTAGGGCCGTCATTAATACCTGAAATTACCATATCAAAAGAGACATCTAGTAAGCCAGTTAAGGCAAGATGCACACAATCAGTTGGAGTGCCTTCAACGCTATAATGACCATTATCCAGCTGTTTTAAACGCACAGGGCGCCTTATGCTTAAGGAGTTACTCGCACCGCTGCGATTTCTATCTGGAGCTACAACTACAATATCCGCAATTTTATCAAGCTCTTGGGCTAAAATTTTAATGCCAGGAGCAGATACACCATCATCGTTACTTACAAGTATTCTCATATTTTATTCTCGGGTGATTCTAACCATCTTATAACGGCAAGTTTTTCTGGAAGATTTTCATGACAAAGCTTATCTTCATGCTGATTAGTGACAATATTCGCGCAATGTTCCTCAAGCTTAATAACCTCCTGGCCAAAAGCCAGTGGATCCTCTTTTAAACTCATAACCGTAGCTTGTAAAATTCTTGCGAGTTTTTCTAAATGCTTACATGAAGAGTTAGTTTGTTGTTTGGCTTTACAGTGCTGAAAATCCATAAATAAAACATTAGGATGTGCCATATAATATTTATCATCATGTATTTGTTGACATCCTATTAAGCTTAGCAAAAGACCACCTACAATTAATTTATAAAACACAATACACCTTAGAACACTTGCCAAATTTACTTGATTCTTGGGATACTAGCATTCTTTATAAAATAACATCAATATCGCTAATGCATAGACTTAAAGAAAAAGTTGCTTTAATTACAGGAGCCTCCCAAGGAATTGGCGAAGCAACCGCGCGCCTTTTTATCGCAGAAGGAGCTAAGGTAATTTTAACCGACATTCAAGATCAAAAAGGTCAAGATCTATGTAATGAGCTAGGACCTAACGCTTTTTATGCCCACCTTGATGTGCAATCACAAGAAGAGTGGCTTAAAATAGAAGCTTATATTAAAGAAAAATATGGCAAGCTTGACGTTATTTTTAACAATGCTGGAATAACAGGTTTTGATCAACATAGTCCTATGCAAGATCCTGAGCATACTAAATTAGAAGATTGGCAATTTATCCATCGCATTAATCTAGATGGAGTATTCCTTGGATGTCAAATGGCCATAAGGTTAATGAAACAACATGGCGGCTCTATTATTAATATGGGATCGCGTTCAGGTCTCGTTGGCATTCCTGGGGCTGCTGCCTACGCGTCTAGTAAAGCCGCTATTTTAAACCACACAAGAAGTGTTGCCTTATATTGCGCCCAACATAAATACCCAATCCGCTGCAACGCTTTAGCCCCAGGCGCAATCCTTACTCCTTTATGGAATAGCATGTTAGGTAACACTGAAGAAGAACGCCAAGAACACATAAAAGATCTAGCACAAGAAATCCCCCTTGGCCACATGGGCTCTGCCCGCGACGTTGCGAATGCTGCTTTATTTTTAGCGCAAGATGAATCTTCTTACATGACGGGGACATATTTAGTATTAGATGGAGGCATAACAGCTGGCAGCTCGGCAGCCCCTTCAAAGGATAAGGTGTTAGGGGTTAAGGCTAGGTAGGAGTATTGCTTGGTCAGAGGGTATTGCTTTTCTTCAGGATCACAGATAATTTAAACCTGGGCCTTTTTGCTAACTTTTTTACTATAAATTGACAGGAGAAGATGACATGGATGCTAGCAATGTTTTTATTTCCCAAGCTTTGGGGATTTTTATTTTAACTATGAGCCTTGGCTTTGCTATTCAGCCGCAGCATTATAAAACTGCTTTTCAGGAGCTTATGGGGCAGCCTAGTTTGAAGTTAATTGTGAGTGTTATTCCGCTTATTATTGGAACCTTGCTAGTATTGACTCATCAACATTGGGATGATCGCTGGGATATCTTTATTGGAGTATTGTGTTGGATTATTTTCATAAAAGGTGTGTCCCGCGTGCTCTTACCCAAAAATTCGGACAAAACAATCTTAAAATGTCTTGATAAACCTGAATATATGCGTATGTCTATAGGGGTTGGCCTCTTGCTGGGCTTGCTTTTATGTTACCATGGCTTTTTTAGGGCAATTTAGCAAGAAGTTAGGTTGGGCCAAAGGCTCAACCTAGTTTTGGAAATGGAGATTTTGTGTGATTTGGTTTCAACCTATTACTATTGAAATACTAAACAAACGTTCGCAACATACTTTAGCAGATTTTTTAGAAATTAAATTTACCGAAGTAGGTGAAGATAGCCTCACTGCTACTATGCCAGCATCTACCCGCAGTAAGCAACCCTTAGGCATTGTGCATGGTGGAGCTAATGTTGTGCTTGCTGAGACTGTTGCTAGTACTGCAGCTAATGTTGTCGTTGATTATAATAATTTTTTTTGTGTGGGCCTTGAAATAAATGCTAATCATTTGCGATCAGTGAAAGAGGGCTTGCTAACTGCGGTAACTAAACCCATTCACCTTGGGCGCTCGACACAGGTGTGGCAGATTGATATTTATGATGATAAAGGGAAAGCTTCTTGCGTGTCTAGAATGACTGCTGCTGTCTTAAGTAGAAAAGGAACCTTGTGACTAATTTCATTGCTGACTATTTCTTATATTTTGCAAATCCTGCAACTATTTTGGCATTTTTTATTGCTGGATATTGTTTATCTTCGCGCAAATACTGTGTGCAATTTGCCGCATTATGTTCTTTAGATATATTAGTTAATACATCTTTAAAAGGTTTTTTTACAAGTCCATTAGCTGGTTTTATGCACCATAAAGGATACGTTTTTCCCAGTGGGCATACCCAATTTGCTACGGTTTTTTATGGTTATATTGCTTTTTTTGGTTTGCCAGAACAACTTAAAAAATCCCAGTTTATCGCCTTAAACTACCTTGAAGAGCGCCTCATAATTTCGAGCATTTTAATTATAGGAGTAGGATACGGGCTTATCCATTACCATTACCATAATCTCGAAGATGTCATAGCAGGGTTTTTGGTAGGCCTGGGATTAGTTTTTGTTTATCAACTTAGTTTGCTGCGGTTCTGTAAAACTATGCCTTTAATCTTGTTTATTACAGCTAGCCTATTATTATTCATAAACTTCCTACTTTATAAGGATATTTTAGACTACGTTTGGACAGCATACTCTGCTTTGTGTATTTTACTCCTTGCGCAAACTCTAAGCCGCGACTGATGGTCGCGGCACAGTATTTATTTTGCTGCTACTGTAAAAACTTCTTCTAAATTAGCTTTATGCGTCTCAACAAAATGTTTGCCAATTCCTGGGACTTTGGCTAATTCATCTAAAGATTTAAACTCATGATGCTCATTACGATAAGCAACTATGGCTTGGGCGCGTTTGGCGCCTATGCCTTTAATTGCATGCGTTAGAAGGTTAACGTCAGCTAGGTTTAGATTAATTTTTACTTTGGCATTAGCCTCAACTGGCTTAGGCAAATCATTAGGCACTGCTCCTGCATGTACTATAACTGGCAATGAAAAAGATGAAAAAATAAGACTATATAATAATTGATTCATAATACTGCTCCTTATTGTTGGACTAAAGGTAACCATTCATCGGCTACTTTACTTGGCTTGTAATAAAGCATTTGCATTATGGCGATATATTAGGTTATGTCAATACCTGTCTTTCCCCTGCAGGGCCTACGCATGAGAAAGGCTTTGACTTTGACGGTAACGCAATCGTTCACGGAAAAGGCAAGGTAGTTTGCAAAATATGGATGATTTTGTCCGTTGCTGACTCAATTTTTAAGGCTTTTATTTTATTTTTAATCTCAGGAATTCGGCTTTGCAAGGTTTCTATAACCTGCATAAGTTTTGCAGGGGATAAGTCGTCATTTTGAATGATAAAGCTTATGCCTTTTTTAGCAAAATAGTTAGCGTTTTCAAGTTGATCGCCGCGACTCATGTTAAGCGGTAATGGAATAAGTATATGTGGTTTAGTTAAAGCTAAAAGCTCATATACAGAATTTGCTCCAGCGCGTGAAACTACTATATCACTGGCCGCTAAAAAATCTGCCATTTCAAGAGCTGCATACTCTAATTGAAAGTAATCTTGCTTATTGCCTAGATCTTTAGCTAATTTTCCCCGCCCGCAAAGATGAATTATATGAAATTTTGCGGTAAGTAATGGCAAAGCTTGGCGCACTACCTCATTAATTTTTTGGGCTCCTAAGCTACCTCCTTGCACTAAAAGAATTGGTTTAGAGCCATCAAACCCACAAATTTTAAGGGCGGATGCTTTCTTGCCTTTAAAAAGCTCGGGGCGAATTGGAGTGCCGGTAACTTCTACTTTTTTAGGATATTTAGCTTGAATTTTGGTACCTGCAAAACCAACGCATAGCTTAGACACAAAAGGAAAACAGATCCTGTTAGCAAGTCCTGGACTAAAATCTGATTCATGGGCAACTACAGGAATTTTTCTTAACCAGGCACTTAAAACGACAGGTACCGCAACAAAACCACCTTTAGAAAAGACAAGATCAGGCTTAATGTGCTTTAAACATTGATAGGCTGAATATAGACCTCTTATAACATTAAACGGCATAGTAAAATTCTGCCATGACCAATAACGGCGCAACTTACCAGTTGGAATTCCATGGTAAGCAATACCTTCTTTATCAATCATTTGCTGCTCTATTCCGCCTATTGAGCCAATATAATCAATCCGCCAACCTAATTTCTCAAGGGCTTCTATAAGAGCTAGATTAGGCGTAACATGCCCTGCGGTACCGCCGCCAGTTAACACTATTCTTACCATGCTTTTTCCATCAATAAGGTTAAGTCAATTGCACTAATTGATTTTGTTATACTCCCAACTGAAATCCAATCTACTCCGGTTTCGGCAATCTTTGCTATGTTAGCTAAATTAACTCCTCCTGAAACCTCTAAATCACAAACTTTAGGCTTATTAAGTAAAACTGCTTTTTGCATCATGGGTAAGGAAAAGTTATCGAGCAAAATTCTGTCTGGTTTAGCAAGGAGCGCTTCTTTCAATTCATCCAAGGTTTCAACCTCTACTTCTATCAATAAGTTAGCATTTTTCTCTTCTGCAAACTTAATAGCAGAAGCTATAGATCCAATAGCCAGGATATGATTTTCTTTTAATAAATAAGCATCATATAAACCAAACCTATGATTAAAGCCACCTCCACAAGTTACTGCATATTTTTGCGCAATGCGTAAGCCTGGCAGAGTTTTGCGGGTATCTAATAACTTGGCTTTAGTGTGCGCAATCTTTTTTACCAAGAGGTTTGTAGTTGTTGCAACAGCAGATAAAGTTTGCAAAAAATTAAGGGCAGTACGTTCAGCTGTTAATATTGCGCGCGCATTACCTGATATTTTGGCCAAAATAGCGCCTTTTTTTACTGCATCTTTATCTTTAACTAACCAATTAATTTTTAATGTTGGGCAAACTTGGTAAAAAGCTTCTGTCGCCCACGGAATTCCTGCAACTATCATAGGCTCACGCGTTATAATGGCGGCCGTTGCTTGCATATTTTTGGGCAGAAGAGCGGCGCTAACGTCTCCTTTGCCTATGTCTTCTTTTAAGGCGCGTTTTACATCATTCTGGATAATTGGCTGTATGTTTTTTAGCATTTTAGTTTCTCATTTGTTTCATCCCACATTATTTGTTGGGCCAAGGCAAAGCCTACTTTTTTTGTGTGGAAATTATCGCTTATGGCTTGGCCTACTACTATTGCTAACTCGTTATTTACATATACTAATGGAATTTGGGAGCGTTGCCATTTTGGGATTGCCCATTCTTGCCAGAGTTTTTTTAAAGTTTTGGTTTGTTTATGCCAAAATAGCTGGGCGTTTTTTACGTTAAACTTTACTTCAATTTTTGCATTGTTAGGGATAAGTGCTCCGCCTGTCACCTTTGTTACTGTAAGGCTTCCTAAGTCATTTGGCAAAGTTAGCGGGCTTGGAAAGTGAGGCCAGGGTAAGGTAAAAGGGCTAGCTAATTCATTTAGTGAGTTTAAAAATAATTTATTCTTGTATTTAGTTATCGCATGTTGCTGCAATATAACTTTAGGATAAGCTTTATTTACGCTAAAAATAAGCTTTACTACCCGTTCTAAAATATTTGCATTTAGAGGGGTTACTTTATGCTGTTTTAACCAATACCAAATAACATTCTCAAGCCTTGGCCGCTTAAGATTAAGTTTACTAAGATCAATTTCTACAGGATTATTTAAAAGCTCTGGATAATCAAGACAAGCCAAATCAAATAAATTATCTTGAGCGCGTTGCATAGCGTAAGTTGCAAGCACAAGTAGTTCTACAGCATTTTGCCACTTATGTTGTAAAGCTGGCAAAACTTTATGCCGAATATAGTTACGCGCAAAAGCTTCACAATAATTACTTTCATCTTCAATATATTTTAATTTATGCTTTTTAGCATATTGCTGTAAGACTTGCTTACTAATTTTAAGAAAAGGTCTATATATTGATATACCATATACTTCTCTTTCTAATACCATTGCCCCTAAACCATCAACTCCACTGCCTCTTAATAAATTTAACAAAAATGTCTCGGCCTGATCTTGTTCATGGTGGCCTAAAAGCAAGAGATCTTCTGGGCCTAAGTGTTTTTTAAAGGCAGCGTAGCGCTCAAATCTTGCATTTGCTTCTATATTGGAAGCTTTTGCAAGTTTAATTTTTTCTTTAATAATGGGGACATTGAGAGAGCTACAATACTCTTGACAAAAACTTTCCCAAAGATCAGCATTTTTACTTAACCCATGATGCACGTGTATTGCGATTATTTTAGGTTTAAGCAAAGGATTATTAGCTAATAGATGGAGCAAAACACAAGAATCTAAGCCGCCGCTTAACCCAACAAATAACCGCGCTTTTTTTAATAAATGTTTAAAGCAGCTGTCACTTAAAAAAGCTTCATGCGACATGACCCATTGCCATATATTTTTTATAACGCGCTTCGAGTAGGTTCTCTATGGAAGATTTTTGTAACTCTTTTATTGCGCTAGTAATCGTTTGTTTAATAGTTGCTGCCATTTTAGCAATATCACGATGCGCTCCGCCTAGTGGTTCTTCCAACACTCCATCAATTAAGCCAAATTCATGTATAGATTGCGCTGTAACGCACATAGCCTTAGCAGCATCTTTAGCTTTTGCAGTATCTTTCCATAAAATAGAAGCACAGCCTTCAGGAGAAATTACTGAATAAATACTGTATTGCAGCATATAGACTAGATCGCCAACTCCAATCGCTAAAGCTCCCCCTGAGCCAGCTTCACCCGTTACTATACATACAGTAGGAGTTTTTAAACCTGACATCTCTAATAAATTACGGGCAATAGCTTCTGATTGATTACGTTCTTCAGCGCCAATACCAGGATAGGCCCCAGGAGTATCAATGAAAGTTACAACTGGAAGATTAAATTTTTCGGCAAGTTTCATAAGACGTAAAGCTTTGCGGTACTCTTCGGGGCGGGCCATCCCAAAATTGCGATAGACTTTTTCTTTAGTTCTTTTTCCCTTTTGATGGCCAATTACCATAACCGGTAAGCCATCAAGCCTGGCTAAGCCTCCAATTATGGCAGGGGCTGAAGAATTATGCCTATCCCCGTGTAATTCTTGAAAATCAGTAAAAATTGCTTCAAGGTAGTCAGTTGCAAGTGGTCTTAAAGGGTGCCTTGCTAATTGAACTATTTGCCAAGGTTCGAGCTTAGAAAAAATAGATTTAGTTAACTCTTCTGCTTTTTCGCTTAACCGCGCCATTTCTTCGTTTAAGTTAAGTGAACTATCACTGCCAACTCGTTGCAACGCTTGAATTTTTTGGTTTAATTCTTCAATTGGCTGTTCAAAGTCTAAGCTTTGTCTATTATTTTGACTCATAAAAATAGATTTATCCTTGTAAGTGCTTACATCATAGCCCTATTGCCATAAATTTGCATCATTTTGAAATTATATGATGCGCTTCAATCACAAGGTTAGTAAAATATTCGTAACTCATATAAAAATTACCATGATCACCTACATACTTACTCCAAGAGTTACGAATGGTAAAAAGGCCTTTGTGGACTTTCCCATCGCTATCAGTAATAGTTGCATCATCATCGTAACCTGTAATAACCATCTCATGTCCGGCAAATTCCTTAGTATTTTCCATATCTTTGCGCAACTTATCCGTTAAAATCCAGCTGTCATTGGCAACACGGTACTTGCCTACTGCACCTGCAACCCCATCGTCAACAGAAACTAGAAGAGAGCCAAAGACTACCCTATCTCCTAAGTCTATTGAGCTTTTAACGTGTTCTAAAACCTTATTAAAATCGACAGCATCATTCTCATGATTAAATGCATGGTTAGCATGTAAAATTGGGTACCAAAAGAAATTTGGATCAAAGCTCAATTTACTTTTTTGCAGAGCAAAAAATTCTTCAGGAGTTATTTGGTTTTCTGGAGTATCTGGATTGGTATCTGGATATACTTTTAACCCTCCACAGCCTTCACTAAATTGAAGTTTCTTACTAACAACTCCAAATACACTCATTTGATTGAGTACAATATGCCCGAAAGAGCCATCCCAACCAGAAGGAGCGTAGCTAACTTTTTCTAAATAACTACCTAGCTCTAACTGACATAACTGGCTAATTCCATCACCTAACCGAAAAGCTGCGTCAACTGCTGCTGTAGCCGCGAAAGTAACACAAGAACCATGCACACCTTGATCAAGCACCGGCACGCCATTCATTCCTAATTGTTGCGATCTATATAAAGAGTTTACTGTATTAAGCGCTAGCCTTTCGCCCCTAGCTAGTAGGTTTTGCTGCGCCTTGTCACTAAGCTTAAATGCCATAAAAGTTAATTTTTTAGTAGTAGGAGCTTGAGTGTTAAAGTATTTATTGCCCCCTTGGTTATTTAAAGTTATGGTATGCGTTTCTGTGCCCATTAGATTTAAAGGCTCGGCTAAACTTACACAGGCAAAACCTGCCAGCAGGGCAAACGTAATTGGTTTCAACATAATAGATAGTCCTTATTTAATTTTAAGTACAATAAAGAGTAAAGATGCTAACATATTTTATTAAATGAGTATATGGAATCCAGCATGAATCTTACAACTAATGAAGTTGATATCTGGGAAATTCCATTGGTTAACACTTTTGCAGATCTAGACTTAGCAACTCTAGCAGAGGATGAGATTACCCGTTATCAACGCTTTTTATTTCCTAAGCATAAAGTAAGGTTTGCGCTTGCCAGGATTGCTTTAAGAAGGATCTTAGGTAATTACCTTAATACCCCTCCTCAAGAAATTGAATTTAGTTATAGCTCCCATGGCAAGCCTATGCTTAAAAGCAATTGTAACCTGCAATTTAATCTTTCCCACTCCCAAGATTTAGCTCTGCTTGCAGTTACGCAACAACACCCTATTGGCATTGACGTTGAATATTTTTCCCCAAGACCATACTTAGGGATTGCAGAACACTTATTTTCACAAGCAGAAATAGCCGCGTTAGAAAAGCTTTCCGCAGCGTTTACTCCTTGGGCTTTTTTCTCCGTTTGGGCACAGAAAGAAGCGCTAATAAAAGCTGTTGGGCTTGGGCTTAGTTATCCTACTAAAAACCTAACTGTACCTTTAATGGCAGAACCATATTATCTAATTGAAGATACATATTCAAATGTTACCTGGAAAATTGCGAGCTTCATGCCGTATCATGGAGTAAGCGCTGCTGTGTGTTATCATCCAAGCTTAACTTTAAAACGCTACTTTATTTATGATTTTACTAAATCAAAAGGCCATCTTGCAGCAACTAAAATTAGCCTTAAGAAATCTTTCCCTCGAGCTAATTTGCCTTGATTCTATTGATTCTACTAATAACTTTCTTAAGACCTATGTAAGCTCTAAAGAATATGTTGCCTGCTGCTCTGAAACCCAAACAAATGGCAAAGGGCGCCACAATAGACAATGGGTATCGCCTTATGGAGTGAACATTTACTTATCTTTACGTTGCAGCATCAACCGCGCGCCTCGTGAGCTAAAGCCCTTAAGCATACAAACTGCCCTTTCTTGTTTAGCGGCTTTTAAAAAAAATGCAATTTTTTTACCTATAAAGATTAAATGGCCGAATGATTTAATGTATGAAGGCAAAAAACTTGGCGGCATTTTAATTGAAATTATTGAAGCTACGCATGCTAAATCAACCATTATAATTGGAATTGGCTTAAATATAAATCAAACGCCTAACTTAATTAACGACCCTAAACCGCTAACGTCCTTATTTGCCGCAACAGGTAAATTATACAATCGAAATACTCTTATTGCTTTTATCTTAGCTGAGCTTATTAACCTAATCCCAAACTATTGCTTGTTGGACCAACAAGAGAGCTTGAGAAATGTAGATTACTTACAGGGAAAATTAATTAAACTTAAGAATGGTAATACCATTATTTCTGGAAAAGCTGCAGGGATTACTGCCCAAGGAGAATTAATAGTTGTAGCAGATACGAATGAGCGCTTTATATGCGCCTCTGGCGAGGCACAAATTTTAGTAGAAGCTTAACCTTGGGTGTCAAAAGGCGCCTCTTTTTCTTGTTGAATACGTAAATAAATTTCTTCTCTGTGTACAGAAACATCTTTGGGGGCATTAATCCCAAGTCTTACTTGATTTCCCTTTACACCTAGAACCGTAATGGTCACATCGTCACCGATGATAAGAGTTTCTCCAATGCGGCGGGTTAAAATTAACATATTACTCTCCCTTATTAAGATACTATTTTTCCAGCAATCTTGATAAAGTTCTTACCAAGAACGCATATTGTATCATTAATAGCCATAAGTGTCACGATATTATGCAATTTATTTTGTGAAAACTACTACAACCTTGGTTATCTTGCCTGAATTTTTTTCCCATGGCCTTGCATATTTAAGCTCAACGTCAGTTGAGGCTGGGCGCTTTATTTTAGGCAAACAAGAAAAATAAAAATTAGTAATGCCGCCCATGCCAATCAACTTGGGATCTTTTTTTGGTGGTTGATATTTTTGTTTAATAAATTTAATTAATTTTTTATCATAGTTAACTACACTCCATGAATATCCAGTAGAAGGGTTAGAAGGCAAACTAATAGTAAACGTATTCATTTTAGGCGCAACAGGTACAACAGGGGCTGTTCCTGCGAAGGTTCTGGGTAAAAGAAATAAAAAAATTACTTGACCTAAACAAAACTTTCTTAATAAATTCATTATATTCTCCTTACCTTAAGGTACATTATCATGGAATATGACGTACTCATTGTAGGCGGCGGACCTTCAGGCCTTGCAGCTGCCATTCATTTAAAACAATTAGCCCATGAGGCCAATAAATCTTTATCGGTTTGCCTACTCGAAAAAGGCGCTAAAATTGGTGCGCATATTCTCTCTGGGGCTGTGCTAAACCCCAAAAGCCTAAAAACCTTACTTCCTAACTCTTGGCAAGCTGCGCCTTTAGATGCAACAGTTCAGCATGATTTATTCTATTTTTTAACTAAACGTTACTCAATTAGGCTCCCTCTACCGCCCCAAATGCAAAATAAAGGTAATTACATTATAAGGCTTGGGTTTTTATGCGAGTTTTTAGCAGAAGAGGCCCAAAAATTAGAAGTTGAAATATACCCTGGATTTGCCGCAACTACAATTTTATTTGCTGAAAACAATCAAGTTATTGGAGTTAAAACAGGAGACGTTGGCTATGCCAAAAATAAAGAGAAAAAAGCGCAATATCAAGAAGGCATGCCAATTCACGCCAAATATACTCTTTTTGCCGAAGGCTCGCGTGGTCAGTTAAGTGAACAACTTATTAAACATTATGCCCTCCGTAAAGAAGATTCGCCCCAAACCTATGGTCTCGGCATAAAAGAGCTTTGGCAAGTAAAAGATAATCCCTTTAAACCAGGGCATGTACTGCACACAATTGGCTGGCCTTTGGCGCATGACACTTATGGGGGATCATTTCTTTATTGCTTAAATAAAGATCTTCTGGCGGTTGGCTTTGTGGTCGGCCTTGATTATAAAAACCCCTACTTAAGCCCTTTTGCGACATTTCAGCAATTTAAAACTCATCCTCTGATAAAACCTATTTTTAACAATGCCGAGCGTCTTGCATATGGGGCGCGAGCTTTAAATGAAGGTGGTTATCAAGCAATTCCTAAGCTTACTTTTGAAGGTGGCGCTTTAATTGGTGATGCGGCGGGGTTTTTAAATGTTCCCCAAATTAAAGGCATTCACACAGCGATTCAATCGGGGATCTTTGCTGCTAGCGCATGTTTTGCGGAACTCAATAAGGCTTCACCTGATAAAATTATTAGTTTATACCCTAAAAGCTTAAAAGAATCATGGGTAACAAAAGAATTATATAGAGCGCGCAACATTAGACCAGGGTTTCGGTTTGGCTTGGTGCCTGGGTTATTAAATGCCGCCTTTGAAACTTATATCACCCGCGGTAACAGCCCATGGACCCTGTCTAATTGTCATGATTACTCAACCTTAACGCCAGCTAAAAACTCCTCCTTAATAAACTATCCTAAACCAGATAAAAAGCTCACCTTCGATAGGCTTTCATCAGTATACTTAACAAATACCTTTCATGAAGAAAATCAGCCTTGTCATTTAGTCCTTAAAAACCCTGATTTTGCTATTGATATTAATTATAACGAATACGCCTCTCCTGAAACGCGTTATTGCCCTGCACAGGTTTATGAAATTGTTACAGAAAATAATAAACCGCATTTACAAATTAATGCCGTTAACTGCATTCATTGCAAAACCTGCGACATTAAAGATCCCAAGCAAAACATAATTTGGCAAGCTCCTGAAGGTGGCGGCGGACCGAATTATAGTGGCATGTAATGCGAAAAATGCCGATAAAAAATTCTATTTGACAACAATTTTCTTATTGTATACATTAAGCTTCCAAAATTATTTAAGGGATTACAACTTATGCGCATTTTATTCTTAATATGTTCTTTTATTTCGCTAGCGGTGAGCAATTTGGCAATTGCTGACACTGCAAATATTAAACATGAGTATCGACTTGTTAAAAAGCTAAACCAAAAAATTGCTGAGATTGAAGCTAAGAATGTCTGGCCAAATAATAAGCTTGCTACCACCCCAACTTTTATCTATTTTGATGAAAGCGAACATACATATGCGCGTGCTTTTAAACCGACAAATCCTGCCTGGTTTTTATTGCCGGGCTTTACCCCTGATACCTATTTTCTAGATGCTGATAATTATCAATTTAGCACCAATCATCAACATTATGGCCGTTCGATTGATGGCCAAGGCCCAACTTTTGTTTTTTACCCACCTTATCCTAAAAATGAGAATATGAACGTTGGCGAAGCTATATTAGAGCATTATAGTTATATCACCAGTAATTCCTATCCGTTTAACCAATATATAGACAGAGAATATTCAGCATTACGCTCTTTTCCCCAATATCCACTTGCAAGGCTTGAACTATTTTTAGCATTACAGGCCCTCACAGAACGCTTGAGTAATAATCAAACTCAAGATGCTGCTGAAGAGGCGCTTAAAAACTATATAGCTGTTAACACTGTGCGGCTTAAAGAAATTGATGCCGAATCTAAAGAATTTGAGCTGCACCAGCAATACAAGTATGGTTTGTGGATTTATCTATTTATTAAAAGTTTTTATGAAAGCATAAAAGATATCCCTTTTATAGATTTTGACAGCATTAATTATGAAGATCTGGCCGATTATGACCACATAGAAGATGCGATAGGCACTCAACAGCTTGGAATACCTTTAATCCAAGGACTAGTAACTGCCGCGCTTTTAGATGAGGTAAAACCTGACTGGAAAACCCAGTTTGTTAGCCAAAACATAAGCCCCATAGATCAACTTAAAGCGTTATACCCTTTAACAGCTGAAGAAGCTAAAGAGCGGGTTCAGCTACTAAAAGACGAATATAAAATTGATCAATATATAAACGCTAATCAAGACGCTTTTGCTAATTACTGGCAAACCTCAGACAACTATTTTACTGAGTTTAAGGAAGCTAAAGGGGTTGAAGTTTCATTAGTAACTAGCCCTGATGCTTATACCATCATGATAGAACCTCTTGCAGAAAACTATCACTACTTATCTGTAAGAGGCTTTATAGCTAAAGATCTATCAGAAACTATCGAATTTGCCGATGATACCTTTTTAAGTTTTAGTAGTATGCCTTATTTGTATACTTATTATGCCCAAGAAGAGGTTATACGTAATTTTAAATTAGCTAAAACAACTGCAATACTTATTGATAAAAAACCATATACTCTAGAAGAACTACTAAAAACCCCTGCAGTACTTAATTTTACAACTTTGAGCATCGCAAGCGAAAATGTACAGTTAGAAATTAATAGTGCTGGCAGTCTTCTAATAACTGCAAAAGGCGTCACTATTAAACATTTAAACGCCACTAGCAGTGTATGTGATTTTAAATATATTTGCGCTAAACAACCTGCGAGAAAGGCTAACTTCCAGGCACACAAAAGTCTTTTTGATAACTTTCAGAAATTGTTAAAAGTGCAAAAAAAGCGCAAGTAGCACAGGTTAGCATATACCAGGCTGGCGCAAACACATTATGGCTCCATGCAACTAAACTAAGAGCTATTAATGGGGCTGTGCCGCCAAATAGAGCTAAGGAAAGGTTATAGCTTACGGAAATCCCAGTGTTACGGTTAAATGTATCAAACATTTCGGCTAAAGTTGTGGGGATTAAGCCAGTTAACATTGAAGCTACACAAGCAAAAGTAATCTCCCCTAAAAAGGCAAAAAATAAACTTTTTTGGGTTAGCATCCAAAAAATAGGATAAATAGCACAAGCCATGCTAACCATTCCTAAACCTAAAACAAGTTTACGCCCGACAAAATCAGATATTCTGCCCATTACAACAGTCAAGATAACTTGCAGTGTTATAGCAACTGCATTAATTACCATAACGGGCCTTAAAGCAAGGCCTTCTGTAGTAACTAAAAAAGTATTAAAAAATGCCACCAGAAAATAGTTAGAGCACGCCATAACTGAAGTAAGAAAAATACCTACAACTACGGTATTTACTGGCAAACTACGTAAATGCACCCATAAGTTAACCTTATTGCTACTTTCTTTATGATTAAGGTAAATAGAAGGATCGATTGATCTTAAGCGCACTATTAAACCCATAATTCCAATTAAACCTCCCAGTAAAAAAGGCAGGCGCCATCCCCACAGCATTAAATTTTCATCAATTAAAAGCTGACTAGTTAGCGTTGCAAAAACTGCGCTAAACACCATGCCAAGTAAAGCACTACTCATAGCAAGGCTACCTGCAATCCCGCGTTTATCTACGTCTGCATGCTCAATTAAAAAAACTGTTGCCGTAGTAAGCTCGCCACTAACTGCAAGCCCTTGCACAATACGCAGCAAAACCAATAATATGGGAGCGGCAAGCCCTATATGCTGATAATTCGGCAAAAGCCCTATTAAAAATGTAGGAAAAGACATCATTATCATAGAGATAATAAGCGCCTTTTTCCGCCCAACATGATCGCCTATATAACCAAACAAAACCGCGCCAAAAGGCCGAACTAAAAAACCAACCGCAAAAACCCCGAAGGTTGCTAATAAAGATAAAAATGGATCTTTGTGAGGAAAAAACTGCTTTGCGATTATAGGGACAAAAAAAGCATATATGGTAAAATCATACCACTCTAAAGCATTACCAATAGCCCCTGCAACCACCACTCCTTTTTGTTTACCACCTATCATGTTTTAATTTCCTTATGCAATAGCTTGAGCAAAAATAGCACGCTGTGCTTATAAAATAAATAAAAAAAGGATAATTATATACATAAATCCTTCGCCAAGGCTAGCACTAAGGGATGCCATTTTTAGCGAATAAGGATTTAAGACTATTTACACAGTAAAATGACACCATCGCGATAACTCTTGCGTGGATTCACTTTGGCTCAAAAGCCTCTTCCACTGCTATAACATTTCTCTCACGCTGAGTTTGACTAAAAAACAAATAAGAAGATTTACTTTTTGCAATCTAAATAAAGCTCTACCAAAATTAAGTTTTGGGGTGTCGTGTCACAATCGCCGGGTAAGTACAGATATATTCGCCGTACAGCCGATGATCGAGTGGCGCGCCCTCACCTATTTTTTAGCACGATTTGATTGAATAACTATCAAACCATTGCCCCAATCCCATGCCTCTCAAGGATATTAAGTAATTTTAATATCGCGCCATGTGCGTGTCGCTTTCCTTGTTCTAAACTACGAATCATAGCAGGACTGACATTAAGATATTTGGCAAAGACCGCTTGGCTTAAATGCTGACAATGACGTAGTTGACGAATTTCTTCACCCGTATATTCGTGCAGCATAGGTAATTCATCATCAGTCAATTCTCTCAACGTTTTTTTATCAATAAGATCCGCACGATGTAACCCATGGGCAATATCATTAATGGTATCTTGTATATTAGACATGTTCATCCACCTCACACAGTTCGCCGAGCTTAATTAAACGAGCCATCTCATTAGCTGACAACCCGAGCAAAATATCAGCCAACGACTTTAATTTTTTAAGTTCAGTTGTTGAAATATTACCTTTGTCATTTTTTGCAAACAAATGCAGCCAAATGACTCTACTATCAGTTTTATAAGCTAATATCGTTCTTGAGCCAGCACTTTTTCCTTGCCCTTCATTGGTAGCGAGTCTTAATTTATATAATCCAGCGCCCAATGAATATCTTTGTCCACCATCATCACCAGTTTCCAAAAAATGTACCAAAGTATCTGATAGCAATTTATCCGTGACTTTTAATTTTTTAGCCTCATGTGCAAATTTTTTGGCTTTATAACATTTCATCAATAGCAACCAAATATATA
>MHBC01000022.1 GCA_001804735.1 Legionellales bacterium RIFCSPHIGHO2_12_FULL_37_14
CTCATCCCCAACCCTTCTCCCGCAAGCGGGAGAAGGGAGCTTTTATGATTTATTAAGACGGGACAGCCCTGGAAATTCTGTTGACATTAATTGACTAGTAAGCCCAACTTAGGATAGAGTAACGAGCAAAATTTTTTACAATTGGACTTTTTATGTTAAGGCGACTTCGAGGGGCATTTTCTTCAGATTTATCTATCGATCTTGGTACAGCAAATACTCTTATATATGTAAGAGAAAAAGGTATCGTATTAAATGAACCTTCTGTCGTGGCTTTGCGCAATGAATCAGGGCAAAAACGTTTAGCGGCAGTAGGGATTGAGGCAAAACGCATGTTAGGGCGTACTCCTGGCAATATTACTGCTATTCGTCCTATGAAAGATGGCGTTATTGCAGACTTTTTTGTTACCGAAAAAATGTTGCAGCATTTTATCCATAAAGTGCATGAAAATCGTTTTTTACGCCCCTCACCACGGGTTTTGGTGTGTGTGCCATGCGGTTCTACGCAAGTTGAGCGGCGCGCTATAAGAGAGTCTGCTTTAGGCGCTGGCGCACGCGAGGTCTATTTAATCGAAGAGCCAATGGCGGCGGCTTTAGGTTCTGGTATGCCAGTTGAAGAAGCTAGTGGATCTATGGTTGTGGATATTGGTGGCGGTACAACGGAAGTTGCGATTATTTCCTTAAGCGGTATTGTTTACCATCAATCAGTGCGTATTGGCGGCGATAGGTTTGACGAGGCTATTGTGTCTTATGTAAGACGCAATTATGGCACTTTAATCGGCGAGACGACCGCAGAAAGAATAAAACAAGAAATTGGTACAGCTTTCCCAACTCGTGAATTATACGAAATTGAAGTTAGAGGGCGCAATATAGCAGAAGGTGTGCCACGTTCTTTGACCTTAACCAATGCCGAAATCTTAGAAGCCTTGCAAGAGCCTTTATCTGGAATAGTTGGCGCAGTAAGAGCAGCTCTTGAACTTGCACCTCCTGAACTTGCTGCAGATATAGCAGAGCGCGGTATGGTTCTAACAGGAGGCGGCGCTTTACTTAAAAACATGGATATATTATTAATGGAAGAAACTGGCCTGCCTGTTTTAGTTGCAGAAGATCCATTAACATGTGTGGCAAGAGGCGGCGGGAAAGCGCTTGAAACTATGGATTTACATGGCGGTGATTTCCTTTCTACAGAGTAAGTTTGGACTTATTCATGCAGCATAAACATAAACTTTTTGCGCAAAAAAAAGCCCCGTCTTGGTCATTTGTTTTGGTGTTTTCACTTGCTGTATTGCTAATTTACTTTGATAGCCATGGTAAGCTAACTGCTTTAAGACGCAATTTTTCCTATATTGCAGCTCCATTTCAATATACTGTTGATTATCCGCAGAGACTATGGCGCTTTATAGAAGCCTTAGCAAGCTCTAAAAATGCTTTAGTGCAAGAAAATATGCAATTACGCTATCAAAATACGTTATTAGAAGCTAAATTACAGCATTTTTTAATGGTAAAGCGGGAAAACTTGAAACTTAAAGCTTTGCTTAAAAATAAATCCCAAGAAAATACCCGCGCCATTGCTGCGCAAATCCTCGATGTTGAGGTGAGCCCAGTACGCCAGCTTATGGTGCTAGATAAAGGCTGGCATCAAGGTATAAGGGAAGGTCAGGCCGTCTTAGATGCTAAAGGTGTGATGGGGCAAATAATTAATGTAGGTTATTCAACTAGCACAGTTTTACTTATTTCAGATCTAAAATCAGCTGTTCCAGTGCAAAATTCGCGTACTGGGGAGTGGGCTATGTTAATGGGCAGTAATAAAGTTGATAAGCTTGCGCTCTTAAACTTGCCGCAAACCTCTTCCGTAAAGCCAGGAGATTTATTAGTTACTTCAGGATTAGGCGGGCATTACCCACAAGGATATCCTATTGGAAAAGTTATTAAGTTGCATCATGATGAGTCTTTGCCATTTCTGCGGGTGGATGTTTCACCTGTTGCAAAATTAAATAAAAGTAATATGGTGCTCGTCTTGCTAGATGAAAAAGAAGCCCCGTTAGTTATGCAACAAATTCATGCGCGCCTTAATGCATTGGGGGTTTTAAGATGAGCTTAATGATTTTGCGCCACCTTGCTATCTTAATGCTAATTTTTATTATTAACTTATTACCTATATCACAAACCATCCACTCTATTATGCCGCCATGGATGCTTATATTTTTATTTTATACTTCTTTAGTCTTTGGTATGTCTTATTTGTGGATTTTAGTCCTTTTTACAGGTTTAATGTTGGATGTATTTGAGGTTAGCTTTTTAGGCGAACACGTTATTGCACTCACGAGTAGTTTATGGAGTATAAAGTTACAGCCAAACCTTATGCATAATAGTACTATGCATAAACAAATGTATTGGTTATGGATGGTGACTTTGATTTATCAGATGACTATATTTTTACTCTCAGGTTTACTACATGCAACTTTTGTATGGTATTACTTTGTGCAAATTTTTGTTAGTTCATTGTTGAGTGTATTACTTTGGCCATCAATTAAAACATTCCTTGATAGTTTCTTTAATAAGAAGCTGCAATTCGCAAAGCCGCGAATTTTAGATCAATATTAAGAGGAGAAAATATGCAATTTCAAAAAATAAAGGTTCCAGGTGAAGGTGAGATAATCAAAGTTAAATCTGATGGCGCTTTGGAAGTTCCAAACTACCCAATTATTCCTTTTATTGAAGGGGATGGCATTGGCGTTGATGTAACGCCCGCTATGCAAGAAGTAGTTAATCAAGCAGTTGCAAGTGCTTATAAAGGGAAGCGGAAAATATCCTGGATGGAAATTTACGCTGGGGAAAAGGCTACCAAAATATATGGGCATGATATCTGGCTACCTGATGAAACTCTTGAAGCTATGCAAGCTTTTGCAGTTTCAATAAAAGGACCTTTAACGACACCTGTAGGCGGCGGAATTCGCTCGCTTAACGTTGCTATTCGGCAAAAATTAGATTTGTATATTTGTTTGCGCCCCGTGCGTTATTTTCCCGGCACTCCAAGCCCTGTTAAAGAGCCTTGGAAAACTAATATGGTTATTTTTCGGGAAAATTCTGAAGATATTTATGCGGGCATTGAGTGGGCTGCAGATTCAAGTGAGGCTAAGCGTCTTATTGCTTTTCTCCAACAAGATTTACATGTTAAAAAAATACGCTTTCCCGATCATTGTGGTATAGGAATTAAGCCTGTATCAAGTGCTGGGAGTAAAAGGCTTATTCGTGCGGCAATTCAATATGCAATAGATCAAGATAGAGACTCAGTAACTATGGTGCATAAGGGTAATATCATGAAATTTACCGAAGGAGCCTTTAAATCTTGGGGTTATGATCTTGCTAAAGACGAATTTAACGCTCAATTACTTGATGGTGGACCTTGGATTCAGTTTAAAAACCCTAAAACCGGCAAGCAAATTGTAATAAAAGACGTCATTGCAGACGCATTCTTACAACAAATTCTATTACGCCCTGAAGAATATAGCGTTATCGCCACTTTGAACTTAAATGGTGATTACATATCAGATGCGCTAGCAGCTCAGGTTGGGGGAATTGGTATTGCTCCTGGCGCAAATCTTGGGCAAAAAGTCGCGGTTTTTGAAGCAACCCACGGCACCGCCCCTAAATATGCTGGCCAAGATAAAGTAAATCCAGGATCTTTGATTTTATCTGCTGAAATGATGTTGCGTCACTTAGGTTGGCATGAAGCAGCTGATCAAATAATAACAGGGGTAGAAAAGGCTATTGAAGCAAAACACGTCACATACGATCTTGCGCGTTTAATGCAAGGAGCTACATGTGTCAGTTGCTCTTTATTCGCAAAAGAGATAGTAAAGCATTTTTAACCTAAAAATTTTGCTTATTACATCAAAAAACACTGGCTAAATCTCATATTACCGTCTATATCTTTTAATATAGAGGTATTATTTTTGCGAGTAAGCTTATGGACAGTAGTATGAATGGGCATTTCTTACAACTAAATTACGCACCAAGTGTAGTTGAAGAAGAACAAAAGCAAGAGTTAAAGCTGCCAAGAAAATATCAGGTAATTTTACATAATGATGATTACACGCCAATGGGTTTTGTTGTTGAGGTTTTAGAAAAAGTGTTTTTCTTTAATGAAGAAAAAGCTACAGCATTAATGTGGGAAGTGCACACAAAGGGTAAAACTGACTGCGGCCTCTTTACTAGGGATATTGCAGAAACTAAAGTGGCTTTAGTGAATGATTTTGCAAGGCAACACGAACATCCTTTACTGTGCTCTATGGAGCAGGTATTGGAGTAAAGTGCTAATCAAGGGGAGCTATTGATATGTTAAATAAAGAACTTGAGTTTACGTTAAATCTAGCATTTAGAGAAGCGAAGATGAAACGCCATGAGTTCATGACTGTAGAGCATTTGTTATTGTCCTTGTTAGATAACCCATCTGCTTTAGGAGTGTTGGAGGCTTGTGATGCTAATGTTGAGCTTTTAAGGCAGGATTTAATTGAATTTATCGATGAAACCACCCCAAAAATTCCCGAAGGTGACGAAGATCGCGAAACCCAACCCACTCTTGGTTTTCAAAGAGTTTTACAGCGTTCAGTGTTTCATGTTCAATCTGCGGGGAGAAATGAAGTAACTGGGGCGAATGTATTAGCAGCTATCTTTAGTGAACAAGATAGTCAAGCAGTGTATTTCTTAAGAAGAGAAAATGTAACCCGCTTAGATGTAGTTAATTACATTTCTCACGGGGTTTTAAGGTATCAGCAACCTGATTTACGTGCAGGTTTTGAAGACGAAATGGGCGGCCAAGAAGTTAGCGAGTCTCCCTTAGAAAGTTATTGCACAAATTTAAACAAAAGAGCAAAACAAGGTAAAATTGACCCATTAATAGGTAGACAAGAGGAAGTATTAAGAACAATTCAAGTATTATGTAGAAGAAGAAAAAACAACCCTTTACTCGTAGGCGAAGCAGGAGTTGGTAAAACCGCCATTGCCGAAGGTTTAGCGCGGCTTATAGTAGATGGGCAAGTGCCCCAAGCAATTGCAAGTTGTGTGGTTTATGCCTTAGATTTAGGTTCTTTACTTGCTGGTACTAAATATAGAGGTGACTTCGAAAAACGCTTAAAAGCCGTGTTAAAACAACTTTCTCATCAAGCAGGCGCCGTGTTATTTATCGATGAAATTCATACCATAATAGGCGCAGGAGCTGCCTCAGGCGGGGTTATGGACGCCTCTAACCTAATTAAACCTTTGCTTGCGAATGGCGAGTTAAAATGTATAGGCTCAACCACTTATCAAGAATATAGAGGCATATTTGAAAAGGATAGAGCGCTTGCAAGACGTTTTCAAAAAATTGATATTACAGAGCCTTCAGTTGAAGAAACCTTTGAAATCTTAAAAGGTCTTAAAAGCCGCCTTGAAGAACATCATAAGGTCAAGTTTTCAATTAGTGCGTTAAAAGCTGCAGCAGAGCTTGCAGCTAAATATATTAACGAAAGGTTTTTGCCAGATAAGGCTATTGATGTCGTAGATGAAGCTGGCGCCTATCAAAACCTATTAGCCCATTATAAACGCAAGAAAATAATTGGGGTTTCAGAAATAGAAGAGGTTGTAGCTAAGGTTGCTCGTATTCCAGTTAAGAAAATTTCTCAACACGACAAAGATACGTTGAAAAATCTGGATAGGGATTTAAAGCTGTTAGTTTATGGCCAAGATCAAGCGATAAATGCTTTAGCTTCTGCCATTAAACTTTCACGCTCTGGCTTACGCGATCCTGAAAAGCCAGTAGGGTGTTTCTTATTTGTAGGTCCTACAGGGGTTGGTAAAACCGAAGTTACGCGGCAACTTGCTCATGTTTTAGGAATTGAATTATTGCGCTTTGATATGTCGGAATACATGGAAAAACATACCGTTTCCCGCCTTATTGGGGCGCCTCCAGGGTATGTTGGTTATGATCAAGGAGGCTTATTAACTGAAGCTGTTAATAAACATCCCCATGCAGTATTGCTGCTTGATGAAATTGAAAAAGCTCATCCTGATGTGTTTAACTTGCTATTGCAAATTATGGATCATGGCGTATTAACAGACACTAATGGCAGACATGCAGATTTTAGGCATATAGTATTGGTCATGACCTCTAATGCGGGTGCCCAAGAGATGGCTAGGCCATCTGTTGGCTTTAAACAACAAGATCACTCAGATGAAGGAGTTTCTGCGGTAAATCGCTTCTTCTCGCCTGAATTTAGAAATAGACTTGATGCAATAATTAACTTTGCTGCCCTTGATCAAAAGACAGTCGGGTTTATTGTGGATAAATTCATTATTGAACTTGAAGAACAACTTCATCAAAAAGGCGTTAACATTCAAGTTGATGCAAATGCGCGTGAATGGTTAATTGAACACGGATACGACAAAGCAATGGGCGCAAGGCCTATGGCACGCTTAATTCAAGAACAAGTGAAAAAACCGCTCGCAGATGAACTGCTCTTTGGTAAATTAGCAGATGGCGGTATGGTTACCTTAAAAGTAAAAGATAACGAGCTCTATTTCGAAAGCCAAGATACGGCCAAGGCATAAGAGATCAACATTTATTGCAGCAATAACTGCGTAGATGTAAATATCCTCAAAGATTCATTATATTGCTCAAAATCTTCTCTTGCTACTCCATACCTTAATGTAAGAGCTTCTGTTGTTTGCTCCAAAGGGGCTAGAGCTCGGGATGACTTTAGGAGTTACATTTTTCTTTTAGATCTTAGTTCAAGATAAACCCTCAATTGATCTTTGGAAATACCAAGACCGGCAATGCGCTGCTCGTTTAGTTCCACAATATCCTCGTTTACCGTATTGATAAAAAGTTGTTGATCATCTTTGGGTATTAGTTGTTGGGCCTCTTGTTTTATATAGTGTTCAAGCTGTTCATTTTGTAATTGCATCTTGATGATATGACTTACCATCAGGCGCCGGATCTGCCGATATTTAACTCTGATTTCATCAAAACCAAGCGACTCAGCGGTAGCGTCAAATAGCCGGCAACTTCGCAAATAGGAATTAACATAAATCGCAATTAAAGGTTGTACTTCATTAAGCTCATAAATACAGATCATTGCAGATATATAGTCATCTTTATTTACCTCATTAAATGAGAGAGGTGCCATGTTGGCATTGATCAAAGGAATGTTGGATGCTAGACGCGAAGTTCGTTTGTTCACGTCAACAAAAGCTTGTAAATAGGCTATATGTACAAGTAAAAAGAAGCTTTGCTCAAAGGGATCATGGATCTGTGATGCATGATTGCAAATATAATGAAGCTGCTTATCTAATTGTTGCTGATTTTCTAATGGAATATAGGTTGTTGCACTTATACGAACACCGTGATCGCGAATATTGCCAGCTTGTTTAGGCTCAACGAGGCCATCAGCAAGTAAATAATGGATGGTTCTAATGTCAGTGTAGAGATCATTTTGTTTAGTTGATGATTCGATAATATAACGAATAGCTTCTTTATGGTTTAAGATCATTATTTTTTCTTCATCTAATTTATTTGCAGCTGCAGCGCCTTCTATAATTAACTTTTTTGTCTCTAAGAGAGAATAAGTATTGCCTTCTAAACGCGAAGAGTTAAAAGAAAGATCAATTAACAAGCGATGATAAATTTTACGTGCGAATGTACCTGCTGGATCGTTATCTTTTTTGCGCTGTCCTACGCTGTGTAATTGGTGCCGAACATTTTCTGGTAAATAAAAGGTAATATTAGGTTGGTATTGCTCTAGCCAAGTTTTTTGATAGGTGACTGGATCTCTTTCAAATAGAGGCCTTTTTAGGTAATTCAATTTTTTACTCAAGGTGGTATTAAGCTTGGGATCTACTGCTTTGTAATTTGCATTGCGCCGTTGTCCTTGCTTGACGATACTCCCTTCAGTGATTAGTTGATTAAGCCAGCGGATCACTGTTCTTTGGGTAGCGTTGGGCCCTAGATGGAGGAGAATTTCCCCTAGTTGCATAGGCACGCTTTGAGCTTGAAGTAGTTGCTTAACGTCACTTTGTTTGAGTTTAACTGCCATTTTATCACTTTTAACTGCCATTTCTATCGATAATATCTTATTTAACTGCCATAAATCAACTTTTAACTGCCATTTGGCAGAGATTCTGGGCGAACTCATTTATGCCAGTGTTAAATTCTCATATGATCAAAAAAAACCATTTATAGCCTAGCCGGTTAAAAAAACTTCATCTATCACAACTCACCTCAGACTAAACGACACTTGTTTTTGCACAAACAATAGCCTTGAAAATGTTCGGACGTAGGGTGGGCAAAGGAGCGCCAGCGACGTGCCCACCAATGTTTGTCCATCACATATCGAAATGCGGCTTTCAAACGGATTAATGCAGGCACTTCACATAACAGCGGCTGGCGATTATAAGTCACCACTGTAAAAAAATACGTGCCGCCTTTTACAAACAAACGATGATATTCGCTCATGATTTAAAATACTTCCATGGATGGTTGGATTTTGGTGGGCACGTCGCCAGCGCTCCTTTGCCCACCCTACAACAGTTAGGATGTGCATGCTCACGCCAATGATTTTATCGCTGATTCAGATGAAAGAATAGAAAAATTGTGTGGAAAAATATTTTAGAAAAGAGCGAAAGCTCCCTGCAGAAATGGCCTCATCGATTCATCCATAATTGCTGTGCCATTTGGGTGCGATTGAAAGTGTTAAAAACCGCACGCCACTTCGTTGGGCGCGGGCTCGCACACGTTTACGTGAATGTCCAGCTATCGCTGGTGTTTATTTTAATTTCTATGGGCGCATCACAAAAACATAGGGGTATAAAGAACAGATCATTATTTTGTCGCGACAGCGACTCCTCCCCGTAAACGAGTGCGAGCCCGCGCCCAACGAAGTGGCGTGCGGTTTTTTTAGTCGCAACTCTTGTCAGGTAAAAAAACGCTAACCATGCGGCCTACTATAATGTAAGCATAACAAATGCTATAGTATTGCTTTTATACAAGAACTCTTTTTGTATGGACAATAGTTTTTCGCAAAGTCTCCCTTTTCCTCTAAGCTTGTCTTCCAAACAGCTTACCTATTTTTTAATGGGTTTAACCTGCTTTTTTTTGCCGATTAGTATTTCAATAAGAGAAGTTTTATTTGTGCTTACTATTATTACTATAGTAAGTCAGCATGAAGAGAGGCTTATAATTAAACAATTATTTTGGACTGCGTGGGGAGTTTCAATAACTGCATTGGTGTTTTTAGTATTGCTTTCTTCATTTTGGAGCATAGCCCCTGTAAAAGATATTTTGAATTTTGATGTGCGCTGCGTCAAATTATTATATATCCCTTTTCTAGTTGCGGCGTTTAGAGATGAGGGTTTACGTAAGATTGTTCTTAATATTTTGCTATTTGCGCTTACTCTAGTTGCCACAATTTCAATTTTTGCTTATTTAAAACTTCCTTATTTTGCCAAACTTAATGCAGATCATGTTTTTCAGAATCATGTAATTTTCGGTTTTATGGGATCGAATATGGCATATCTTGCTGCTTGCTTAGCAGCGCAGCGTAAAACAAAATATCATAAACTTTATTTTGCTAGTGCAGTTATTATTGGACTGCAGGTACTATGGGTAAATGAAGGGAGAATGGGTTACATTATGCTTGATTGTTTAGCTTTTTTATGGATGTGGCAATATTTATCTTATCGGCAAATAGCGGTTGCGCTAATTCTTTATTTATCTGTTTGTTTTGCAGCTTTTTATTTTAGTGAAGGGACGCGTAATGGGACGCTAAATTTAGTTAAAGATATAATAGCTTATAAAGATAACTCTAACCCTAATACCCGTATAGGCTATAGATTTCAATATCATGATTTTGCCAATCAATTGTTTTTACAGAGTCCAATAATAGGTCATGGAGTAGGAGCATACAGTGCTGCAGTTGATAAAAATCACTTATTCGTGGAGCAAAAATTTGGGGTTATTAACGATGCGCATGGACAATACTGGTTGATGGCGGTGGAGCAAGGGGTTATAGGAGTGGCGTTGCTTTTTTTGGCATTTGCTAGCCTTTTTGTTACTATTTGGCGGAACAAAAAAGTCAGGCCTTTGGCATTAGGTTTATTAGGAACAATGGCGTTAGGGCAGTTTGCTGATTCTTTGCTCTATCATTCGCCCCAGATTTATTTTTTTATTATTCTTCTTAGTGTTTATTTAGGTGAAATACATGAAAATTCTATTTGATTTTTTTCCAGTTTTTTTATTTTTTATTACATATAGAGTAATGGGAATATATGCCGCTACCGTAGTTGCCATGGTGGCATCTTGCTTACAAGTTATTATTTATCGTGTGCAACATAAAAGTTATGAAAAAATGCATGTTGCAAGCTTTTTTCTTATCTTAATCCTTGGTAGCGCCACCTTATTTTTTCATAACCCTTGGTTTATTAAGTTTAAGCCTACAGGAGTATATTGGCTAATGGCGAGTGTAATTTTAGGTTCGCAATGGTTTTCAGCAAAGCCAATTTTACAAAAGATGATGGAAAGCAATATTACACTTAAAAAAGAGATTTGGAAGCGTATTAATCTTGCTTGGGCTATTTACTTTACCTTATTAGGCTTGGTTAATTTATATATTGCGTATAACTTCAGTACTGATGTGTGGGTGAATTTTAAGATGTTTGGCGGCATAGGTTTAACTTTACTTTTTGTATTAGGACAAGCAGTATACTTAACGAGGCATGTTTCAACAGGCAAGGTAGGGCCAAGGAAAATGCATGAGACTACTATTGGTTGAAGATGATCTTCATCTTGGTGAGGCGGTTAAAGAGGGGCTTATCCAACAAGGGTTTGTAGTTGATTGGTTGGTTGATGGTTTGGCGGCAAAAAGAGCTGTGCAAACTGAGCATTTTGATTTGATATTGTTAGATTTATCCTTGCCTAAACTATCAGGTCTTGAGTTTTTACGTTCTTTTCGCACCAATGGCGGCACTACTCCTGTATTGGTATTAACAGCAAAAGATGAAGTTTCAGATAGGGTCATTGGCTTAGACTCTGGTGCAGATGATTATTTAGCTAAACCTTTTGATTTATTTGAACTAGCAGCAAGGGTACGGGCTATTGTAAGACGAGCAGGTGGTCGTGCTGAAGATCTTATTCACTATAAAAACTTAACTTTAAACCCCGCCGCGCATGAAGTCTTGCTGAATAATAAAGTAGTTAATTTACCCAGAAGAGAGTTTACCTTATTACAAATTTTATTAGAAAATATTGGCCAGGTGTTATCAAGGGATAGACTAACTCAGGCTTTGTATGGTTGGGATCAAGAGGTAGATAGTAATGCACTTGAAGTGCATATATACAATTTAAGAAAGAAGCTTAATGCTTATTATATTCGTACGATTAGAGGTGTTGGCTATATCGTTAAGAAGGAGTAAGCATGCAATTTTCTATCCGCAAGTTTTTTTTACTCAATTTATTTCTCACAATAGCCATTAGCTCTTTTCTAGTTGGTATTGGTAATTATTATCTTGATCAAGAAGACATCCATGAGCATCTTGATGCTTTAATGGTCTCAACAGGAATAGCTTATGCAGCTTTATTGGGGAATAAGTTTACCCATACTGATTGGCAAAATATTCAGCATTCATTACTCAATATTCCCGCTAAAATTAAAAAGTTTGAAGCAGCAAATAGCGCAATCCCGCTTTGGAAAATTAATTTGCAAGTATTAGATCCAAAAGGACACGTTTTATTACGATCGCCTTTAACTGGTCCTATTATTAAAGCACCTAAAAATGAAGGTTTAAGTGATGTTATACAAGGTCAAGATAAGTGGCGGGTTTTTGTAACTAGTAAAACTAAATCTAAAATACGTATAGTTATAGCAGAACGTTATGAATCAAGGAGTCACTTGGGTAAAGTCATTGCTGTTGATGATATCTATATTCTTTTATTTGCTTTTTCTATTTCGGGATTACTGGTATCTATTATTGTTGGTAGAGGTTTAAATAATTTAGCCAAGGTTGCTGAAGAGGTTGCATATAGAGATCCGACTAATTTGTCTCCTGTAAGCATAACTAAAGTTCCCCTCGAAATTCAGCCGCTTGTTCAAGAATTAAATAATTTACTAGCAAGGCTTGCCGCGCAGTTTGCCAAGGAGAAGCGTTTTACAGCAGATTGCGCACATGAATTAAGAACACCTTTAGCTGCATTAAAGGCCCAATTGCAGGTTGCCATGGGAGCAAAAACCATAAAGGAAAAAGACTTAGCGCTTGCTAAATTAATGCTTACTTTAGATAGGGGTGTTCATACAGTGCAACAATTATTAATTATTAGCCAATTAAGTGATGCCTCATATAAAGATGGCGAGTTTACTAAGGTAAATTTAATCCAAGTAACACAGGAAGTTTTAGCCATGTTATTTCATATGGCAGATAAGAAAAATATTGAGCTTTCTTTTAATCATAGTGAGAAAAAACTATTAATTAAGGCTAATAGCACCTCCATTGCAATTTTAGTACGTAATTTAGTGGAAAATGCTATCAAATATTCGCCTGCAAATACGCAAGTAATGGTTAGTGTCTATTGTGAAAAGGAAGCTATTATTTTTGAAGTAACAGATAACGGCCCTGGAATTAGTAAGTCTGAGAGAAAAAGAGTGTTTGAGCGCTTTTATCGTGTTTTAACACCTAATCGTCAGCCAGGAAGTGGCTTAGGCCTTGCAATTGTCCAGAAGATTTGTGAGTTACATAATGCCAAAGTTAAGTTATTAAAACCTGAATCTTCCTCTGGTTTAACAGTTCGTGTCAGCTTTCCACATGTACTAACGTGAATAATCTTACCAAGTGATGGGTAGAACCATTTAGTCTTTTGTGTCATAATTCTCCCATTTTGCTATAAAACATTAAATTATGTCCGTTATTGATGAAATACAAATAGCTGCTTTAAGAGGCAACATTGAGGAAATTAAACGCTTAGAAAGCGGTTTAAGTGCTGCAGAGAAAAAAGAAGCGGTTATGGCGGGCGATTATGCATCCATTCGAAATGCCGCCGAAAACGGGCACACCGAAACTATTAAATACTTAGAACGCCATTTAAGTGCGGAAGAGAAAAAAGCAGCGGTTATGGCGGACAATTATACAGCTATTCGAAAAGCCGCCTACAACGGCCACACCGAAACTATTCGATACTTAGAAAGCCATTTAAGTACGGAAGAGAAAAAAGCA
>MHBC01000023.1 GCA_001804735.1 Legionellales bacterium RIFCSPHIGHO2_12_FULL_37_14
CTACACTCCGTTTGTTGTTAACTACTTCTTTCTAGGGCAAATTGGGCTAAATCAATTAGGGCTTCTTTATAGTTAGAGTCTGGGATATTGGTAATTGCAGCGATGGCTAACTCTTTTTCTCGGTTGGCTACTGCTCTTGTATATTCTATAGCGCCTGTTGCTTCTATAGCATCGAGGATATCTCCCCAATGCTCTTTTGAGCCATTGGCTAGACTTGTTGCAACGAGCTTTCTTTGCAATTCATTGCCATTTTTTAAAACATGGAGTAGTGGTAGGGTTGCTTTTCCATCAGCAAGATCAGTTCCCAGACTCTTTCCGGTAACTTGTTCATCAGCAGCAAAATCTAGGGTATCGTCTATAAGTTGGAAGGTTTTGCCTAGATGTAACCCGTAATTATAAAATTCTTTCTCAAAGTGTTTGTATTTTGTCGTAAGCAAAGGGCCGATACATGAGGATAGAGCGAATAAAACCGCGGTTTTACATCTAATAATTTCTAAATAATCTTCGACGTTTTGTGAGGAAGTGTATTGCAAGGAAAGTTGTTTAAGTTCGCCACAGGTAACATCATGCGAGCTTGTTGCGAGCAGTTGTTGGATTTCAAAATGATTAACTTGGGTCATTAGCTCAACTGCTAGGGTAAATAAAAAATCCCCCACCAGGATGCTGGTTTTGTCACACCATTTACTATTAACAGTAGGGATGCCACGGCGTAAAAGAGAGTTATCTATTACGTCATCATGCAGCAAAGTTGCAGTGTGAAAACACTCAATTAAGGCAGCAATAGCAACATCATCGCTCCCCTTATACTCACATGCGCCTGCCGAAAGAAAAATTACCATTGGCCTGATGCGTTTGCCACCGCTACTAAAAATATAGTCGACAACGTTAGCGGCTAAATCATTTTTTGTTTTAGTTTTTGCCATTATTATTTGATGCATGGCTTCAATCTTAGGGTTAAGTAACTCTTTTATTCGGTCAATGGGCATCTTAAAATTCAAGGTAAAATAAAGCATAGGATGCTAAGGTGGCTTTTACTTAAAGTCAACCTAGACGTTAAATAAAAAATGCATAACATCGCCATCTTGGACGACGTATTGCTTGCCTTCTAAGCGTAGTTTGCCGGCTTCTTTAGCTCCTTGTTCGCCTTTATGCTGAATAAAATCGTTATAACTAATTACTTCAGCGCGAATAAAGCCGCGTTCAAAATCAGTATGAATAACTGCGGCGGCTTTTGGGGCTGTTGTGCCTTTAGGTATTGTCCAAGCGCGAACTTCTTTAACACCTGCAGTAAAATAAGTTTCAAGGCCTAAAAGTTGATATCCTGCGTTTATAACTTTATAAAGACCTGGCTCTTTGAGCCCTAAAAGATCCATCATCTCAGTTTTATCTTTTTCATCAAGTTCCATTAACTCAGCTTCAGTAGATGCGCAAAGAGACACTAAATTAGCATTTTCTTGCGTCACATAGTTTTTAAGTTCTTGAAAGTAAGGATTTTCCTTTTCGCCTTCATCTTGAATATTAGCTACATACAAAACTGGTTTGGAAGTTAAAAGGCCAAATGAACGACTAAGCGCAATTTCATCCAAGCTTAAAGAACATGTTCTAGCAGGTTTACCTTCTCCTAAATGAGAATGAATTTTTTCTAGCACTTGAGTTTCTAAAATAGCTTCCTTATTGCCACTTTTAGCTTGTTTTTGTCTTTTTAATAGCAGTTTTTCAGCTGTATCAAGATCTGCTAGAGCGAGCTCAGTATTAATAATATCAACATCATCAATTGGTTTAATTTGTCCTTCTACATGCGCAATATCATCATTTTTAAAACATCTAACTATATGTAAGATTGCGTCAGTTTCGCGAATATTGGCTAAAAACTGATTACCAAGGCCTTCGCCTTTAGAGGCTCCTTTAACTAAACCTGCAATATCTACAAATTGGATAGTTGTAGGCACAACGCGTTGCGGTTTTACGATCTCACTTAATCGATCAAGCCTTATATCAGGCACCTGTACTACCCCAACGTTAGGTTCAATAGTACAAAATGGGTAATTGCTTGCCGCAATATTTGCTTTAGTAAGAGCATTAAAAAGTGTAGATTTGCCCACGTTAGGTAAGCCAACGATACCACATTTAAATCCCATAATTATTTCCTCACAAAGGCAAATGATACATCAAGTTGTATGCAAAGTTTGCATTGCATGCGACCATTGCAAAGCCAGTATATTAGGTAAAACATTTAATGCTTGCATTATGGCCGCATTAATAAGCTCTTTATCATTTTTTGAGGGCGCACTTAAAACATAATCATGCACCTTATCTTTATTTCCTGGATGGCCAATTCCAATGCGTAAACGATGAAATTCAGTTGTGCCAAGATGGGAAATAATATCTCTTAGACCATTATGTCCACCATGGCCTCCACCTTTTTTTAATTTAATGGTGCCTGCCGGCAAGTCTAAATCATCATGGGCAATAAGAATTGAGTTAGGAGAAATTTTGTAATAATCCATGACTTGCTTTACCGCCAAACCTGAAAGGTTCATAAAGCATGTAGGCGCAAATAAATAACAATTATTATCATCCTTTGCTATAGAGGCTAATTCACCCTGAAATTTCTTTTCTTTTTTTAAGCTTAGATGCTCTTTTGCTAAAATAGCATCCAGAAACCATCTACCAGCATTGTGCCTGGTGCGCTCATATTGTTCGCTAGGATTTTGTAAACCAGCAATCAATTGTAAGCGCATCAAGTATTAGTCTCTTAAGATTGTTTATCTTCAGGTTTAGCAGAATGAGCATCTTTGGCTTCAGCATTATCTTTAGATTCAGGAGATTTAGTGCCTTCGCCAGCAGCAGCGGCAGCTTCACCTTCGGCTCCTGCAACAACTTCACCTTCTTCACCTTCTGCTGCTGCTTCTTCTTGAACTTCCTCTTCAATTTGCACAACTTTAGGTAAGTGAATACTAACAACAGGGAAATCATGCTGCTGATCAGTTACATCAACTGTTAACTCGACCCCCTTAGGTAAGGTGATTTGGGATAAATGGATAACGTCATTAAGCTCCATATTACCAACGTCAACTTCTATATAAGGAGGTAAATCCTTAACTTTACATTTAACTTCAACTTGGCTCATATTGTGATTAAGAATCCCGCCATCTTCTAAGCCTTTAGCAGTATCATGGTTTAAGAAGTGGATAGGTATCATTTTAACTAATACATCAGTATCACTTACCCTCTGTAAATCAAGGTGTAAAATTTTAGGTTTAAAAGGGTGGCGCTGCAGATCTTTTAAAATAACGTTTTCAACAGTTTTATTAACTTTTACGTTAAAGACTGATGCATAAATGCTTTCATCTTCTAATGCTTTTATAAGATGATTATGCATAAAACTAATGTTTTGGGGATCTTTTTTACCGCCATAAATAATGGCAGGAACTTTGTTTTCTAAACGGCGTTGGCGGCGGCTCGAACCTTTCCCAATATCCGTTCTTACTTCTGCTTCAAGGACAATAGTCATAATTAACTCCAAATGATGCATATTGTTCGACCCAATATGCTGAAAATTAAAGGCTGTGAATTCTACCTTATATTCACGCAAATATGAAGTGTACAAATATAATTCGCGTTTATGTAAAAAATTATTGGGGTTTTTAATAAGTCCTGGTATAATGCCGAGCTTTTAAATTAAAGTGGTCTGCTGGAGAGCAAGATGTATGCAGTAATTATAACAGGCGGTAAACAATATCGCGTAAGGGAAGGGGACGTTTTAAAGTTTGAAACTTTAGCGCTTGATGTTGGTGGGGAAGTTAAGTTTGAAGAAGTCCTCATGATAGGCGATGGTGATAACATTAACTGCGGTACCCCATATATTCCTAAAGCAGTAGTGAAAGGTACGGTTATGGAGCATGGTCGCCATAAAAAAATCCGTATTATTAAATTCCGTAGGCGCAAGCATCATATGAAGTCAATGGGACATAGACAAAATTATACTCAGGTGAAAATTACATCAATTGCACCAAAAAAGGGTTAATTTAAGAGGATAGAGAAATGGCAACAAAAAAAGCTGGTGGTAGTACTCGTAACGGGCGCGACTCGAATCCTAAATATTTAGGTGTTAAACGTTTTGGTGGACAAAGTGTTTTAGCTGGTGAAATTCTGGTAAGACAACGCGGCACACGCTTTCACCCAGGTGAGCACGTTGGTTTGGGCCGTGATCATACTTTGTATGCTTTGGTATCAGGTGTAGTCAAATTTATGGTAAAAGGCAGACTCAATAGAAAAATAGTATCAATTATTGCTGAATAAGCATGTCAATGCATCATGCGCTTTGTCGATGAAGTAACAATTACAGTGACCGCCGGGAAAGGCGGTTCTGGTTGTTTAAGTTTTAGAAGAGAAAAATTTATCCCGCGGGGCGGCCCTGATGGTGGTGACGGCGGTGATGGTGGCTGTGTTTATCTTGTTACAGATAAAGATCTTAATACTTTAATTGATTTTCGCTACAAGCGTAGTTTTAAAGCCCAAAACGGTCAGGAAGGAATTGGGTCTAATTGTACAGGTAAAAATGGCGATGATATCTATATTCGCGTTCCTGTAGGTACATTAGTTTATGATGTAGCAACAGGGCTTTGCCTTGGTGATTTAAATGAACTGAATTCCCAACTTAAAGTAGCGCAAGGCGGTTTTCATGGCCTTGGTAATACCAGATATAAAAGTAGTACTAACCGTGCGCCCAGACAAACCTCACAAGGCCAGCCAGGCGAGACGCGGATGTTGCGCCTTGAGTTACGCGTTTTGGCTGATGTAGGTTTGCTAGGGTTACCTAACGCCGGTAAATCAACCTTGGTGAGGGCGGTTTCAAGCGCCAAACCTAAAGTTGCAGATTACCCTTTTACCACATTACACCCTTTGCTTGGCTTAGTAAGAGTTGGTCCATACCAAAGTTTTGTGATTGCCGATATTCCTGGTTTAATAGAAGGCGCTTCAACAGGAATTGGCCTTGGACATCGCTTTTTAAAACATTTAACTCGCACTTGCGTATTATTACATGTGGTTGATTTAATGCCAGTTGATGAGAGCTCACCTGTAAAAGCGTTTCATACTATTGAAGATGAGTTAAAGTGCTATGATGAAAATCTTTTAGCTAAACCTTGTTGCCTAGTTATTAATAAAGTTGATTTGTTACCTGATTTAGAAGAGCGTAAAGCAAAAATTGCCCAATTCATTAAAGCTATAAAATGGACTAAGCCTTACTTTGTAGTCTCAGGATTAACAGGCGAAGGAGTAGCAATATTATGCAAAAAGTTAATGCAAATGGTAGAAGAAAATAAAAATCAGAAAGCTTAGACGCGCTGTAAACTATTGGTGAAAGTGACCAATCTCTTGCTGTCTGCGCCAAATATTGCTAAACAATCCCTAGCGTTATTAAATGTTCCTTGAATTTTTGTTAAGAGAGACGTTTTATCAAAAAAAGCGCTGAACGTTTGTTTTTGGTTGCAAGCGTCAGAGGATCTATTTTTACCTATACTTGTTGGATCATAAAGATCTAAATAATCATCTTGCATTTGAAAAGCCAACCCTAAACTCGTGGCATAATTTAATAACTCACTAGTCTTGGTAAAGCTTTTTTCTTCAGCAAACTCAAGTACAGACTCAATGCAAGCTTTAATGAGCGCGGTAGTTTTTAAATTATGAATATTTTCGAGCTCTTTTTGGGTGAGGGTATTTTCTTGCGTTAACATTTTAAGATCGAGCGCTTGGCCACTTATCATGCCAGAAGGGCCGGTTGCCTTTGCTAATAACGCCATAATATTAAGGCATTTTTGCGGCGAAGTTGTTTGAGGAAAGGAGGTTAAGGCAGTAATGGCGATAGATTGCAAAGCGTCTCCTACTAAAATTGCAATGGCTTCACCAAATACTTTATGACAAGTAGGTTTTCCGCGTCTTAAATCATCATTATCCATGGCAGGTAAATCATCATGTACCAGAGAATAGGTATGCATGAGCTCAATAGCAATTGCTATAGGATCAAGGAGCTCATGGGAAATTTTTAAAAGATCTCCAGTTAAATAAACTAGTTGAGGTCTTAACCTTTTGCCGCCGGGAAAAATAACATAATCAATTGCGTTTTTAAGCTCAACGGAAGGTATCTCTATAGAACTAATAAAATTTTTAAGTTTAGCTGTGAATTTATCCATGGATCTTTTTATGAATCTTCTGAAATTTCAATATCGTAAGAAGCAAGTAGTTTTGCCATTTTTTCCTGGGCTTCTTGTAAAGCTTTTTGACATTTTCTAGTCAGCTTTATTCCATGTTCGAATTGTTTCAAAGCATCATCAAGCGGAAGCTGGCCTTTTTCTAAGTTGTTAACTAGGGTTTCTAGTTCTGCGAGTTGATTTTCAAATGAGGTATGTTTAGTCATTTTAGTCAGCGGAAAAAAGGCTAACTTTAATCTATTTTGTTGTTGGAGGAAAGGGGGGAAGGTCAAAGCGTCAGGGCTGTCCCGTCTTAATAAATCATAAAAGCTCCCTTCTCCCGCTTGCGGGAGAAGGGTTGGGGATGAGGGTGA
>MHBC01000024.1:0-256 GCA_001804735.1 Legionellales bacterium RIFCSPHIGHO2_12_FULL_37_14
CTTCTCCCGCAAGCGGGAGAAGGGAGCTTTTATGATTTATTAAGACGGGACAGCCATGGGCCCTGGGCCTTGGTTATTTATTGAATAATTATGTAATTTTCTCTTAGAAAATTATAGGATGCATCGTAAATTGATCAAGATCATTTTACGATTTATCAGTTAAACAGCCTCGACCTCAACCATGGCTAAGCCATTAGATAATAAGCCTAGTTTGCGAGCTGCAGCATAAGATAGATCTATTATGCGTCTTCTAAAA
>MHBC01000024.1:294-29174 GCA_001804735.1 Legionellales bacterium RIFCSPHIGHO2_12_FULL_37_14
GCCATTTTGGAGGTTTTTAACACGGGCGTAGGAATTTATTGGTAATGTGGGGTGGGCAGCTGTCATGGCATACATATCATATTTTTCACCATTAGATGTTTTTTTACGGTGAAATCTTTTACCATACCAAGAGGCAATGCCCTTAGCTTTGTACTTTTGCTTAGGCACTGTGTATTTTCTAGCAGTTTTCTTTGCACCAGCGTACTTAGATGATTTTTGCTGTAATTTTAAGTTTTGCTGAGTACAGCCAACTGCAATTAAGTTTAGTAACACAAGGGTTACAAAAATGAAGGTGAATTTCTTCATATTCTGTACCTCTTTATTTCTAAAGGCGCATGACTATAACAATATTATGCTTGTTTGTCACGTTTATGGAGAATAGTACAAGGGGAGAATAATAATGAACTGGTTTATTTTGTATGCACTATTGTTTTTCTTAAGTTTTATCTTAACAACGCTCGTACGTAAATATGCGTTGCGCCGCGATTATTGCATAGATATACCAAATGACCGTAGCTCGCACGTAACTCCTACTCCCCGTGGTGGTGGGCTTGCTTTTGTGCTTAGCTTTTTATTAGGAATAGTAATTTGTTTTAGGTTTGCTGTTTTGTCTTATGAGTTGTTTTTTGCGTTGGTGGTTATTGGAGTTGGCCTTGCGGCCCTAGGATTTGTTGATGATAATCTTAATCTTTCGGCAAAGTTTAAATTTGGCATGCAGTTTTTGCTAAGTATTATTTCCTTATGCTTATTAGGGTTTTTTCAGCCAACTATGTTACCTTGGCAAATTAGTTTTGCGGTTATTTTTTACATGCTATGGATGATTAATCTCTATAATTTTATGGATGGAATAGATGGCTATGTTGTAATGCAAACTATGTTTGTTACCGCTACACTTGCCATTTTTTATCCTAGTATTAGTATTGTTGCTTTATGTTTATTTTTTGCAACTTTTGGATTTGGATTATGGAATTTTCCTAAAGCTAAAATTTTTATGGGGGATGTTGGGAGTGTGTTTTTAGGTGGTATTTTAAGCATCTTATCAATTTATCTTTTAATGTATGCAAATAATGTAATTGTACCTTGGTTTATCTTAATGGCACTATTTTTGGCGGATGCTAGCATTACTTTACTCAAACGAATATATAATAAAGAGCGTTTTTGGGAGGCCCATAGGCAACATGCATACCAGTGTTTGACTAGGCGCTTTAACTCACATGTTATGGTTACCTTGCTAGGTTTAGGAATCAATATTTGCTACCTTCTGCCGCTTGCTTATTTAACTATTCAAGGATCTTTCTCACCTATGCTAGGGTTTTTACTCGCATATGTACCCTTAGCTACTGCAATACTGTGGTGTAAATCTAAGGATTTTTAAGCGGCAACACATGGAAAAATTGGAAAATTTGCTGTTGTACTACATCTGTTGGGGCTTGAATAACTTTTTTTACCACCAGTTGCTGTAAATAAGGGGTGATTTTCTCAAGATCAGGGCTTATATCAGGATCTTTAACCGATCCCGTGACTTTAACTGGAAAAGCGCCACCTAACATCCTTGAAATATCATTTACATCTTGATCGCCAGTATCAAATTTCGCCTGTAAATTTGCATAAATTTCATCAGAGGCTAGATTGTAACGCCCCATGCCGGTTAATTGCAGTTCTTCTGCGTTAAAGATAAATGAATTCACCACAACGTCTTGATGTTGAATGGCAAATCGCAAGCCAAATAAAGAAAACTTACTTTGCCCTTTATAGGCATTAGGGTTTATTGTAATGTTGTCCGCACCTAACTCTGCGTTGCTAGAGTCTTTAATAATTTTTAATAATTGATCTATTTTTTTTCTTATAAGTTCAAGCACAACATGTAAGTTAAAATCATTTATTGAGCCATTTTTAAGCAGTAAGCTTCCATTACCAGTGAGCGATTGGGGGATGTTGGCCTCTGCAAGGTTAAATTGTGCCTGCAAGGCGAAATCTAAAGGTCCTACTATATTTAGTTTGGGAAAATACTTAGCAAAAAATAATTTACTGTTAAGGTTTACTGCATTCTGATTAAGGTAAAATTTACCGGTTGCTGTATCAATATGTAAATAACCCGCGGCATTTCCTTCGTACAAATTCATGGCCATAGGTTTAAATAATACATCACCTCCATTTGCATTAACTTTAGCTACAAGTTTATCTACATTAAATTGTTTAAATTTTATGGAGTTTGCTTCTAATAATCCATAGAACTTAAGGTCATTGAGAGACAAAGCTTTATCGGTAAACATATTATCTGGTAAGTTTGTTTCCCCTTTAAAATAAATCTCAGCAGCGATTGGGGTGTTTTTAGAATCGCCATAAGAAAGAAACCCTTTTAGTGCGAGGGGAAAATCATCTACGACGGTTACATTTTCAGCTAGTAATTCTAGATTTTCTGCGCGCAGAATATTAGGAGATAAGGCTATTTCTACAGATCCTTTATTAAAGATGACTTTTTCGATTAATAAATCAGCTTTGTTAATTGCGGCTATATTAATACTAATTGGGGAAATAGAGCTTGTATGCGCTGTTGAAGCTTTATTAACTTGAATTGCAAATTGCTTAGCTTGGACAAGTTTAAAAATTAGTTTTTTCTTAAACAAGGGCTTTAGCCTTAGCTTTAGGTTTATATCATCTAATTGAATAAAATAAGCGGTTATATCACGCTGACCTACTTCAATATGGGGAAGGTGCAAGCTGGGAAGAGGAAATAATTTAAGCTCAAGCTTGCCGCTTGTTGCTACTGGCAACAAAGTAAGAGAACTTATTTCTTGCGATATAGTAGCCAAAAGCTTATCAAGTTGGATGGGGGATAAAAAATACCAGGCAGCAAATAGCAATAGCAGAATAAAGGTGAGTAAAATTTCGAGAAATATGCGCAAAGTTTTCATTTAAGCTGTGATGAAGAAGCCTAATTTGAGCATATCTAGAGTTCATTAAAAGTCAACACTAAGATAAGTCCTGTCTTTGTACATGACAAAAAAATGGTTGCCCGCCTGCGCGGGCATGACAGGTTTTTTTGTCATGTAAAGAGAAGTTCTGTATAAGTCTATGGCAACCAAGCCATGGTTTTAACGTAACTTAAGTTTAAAGTTCAAGTTGCCTTGAATGGCCTAATTTAAGAAAAGCATAAAGCTGACAAAGGTTATCCTTTTATATCTCACAAGGTTATCCACAGAATCTGTGGATAAAGAGGCGCTGTCGCGAAATGTTTAGTAAATAAAGTCAGTACAAACGAAATTGAAAATATTGCTAGGCAATTATCACAGCCGCGGCATGCTGCTGGGCCTCGTCCTTATTAGCTAGATAACTAAAAATACGTAAATTTAAATTAACAATTTCAGAATATACTTGGTTTAATGATTGGTTGTAAAATGCTATTGTTGGCGGGTTAATTGAGTCTTCTGGATGAATTAACATTGTTTGTAAAATAGCAAAAGTTCGCCTAATTGTTTGGGGATCAAAAGATGAGTACGGTCTTGATGAGGAGTCATTTTGATTTAACTCAAAAGTAGTTTGATAGCGCTTAATTTGGGTATATATTTGGTATATTTTCATTAATAGTTCATGGGGTAAATCATGGTGCCCATGGTATGGAAGTAAATTTATTTGTCTATTATCCCGAGTAAAAGCATTCATCAAATTAAGCGCAGCATTATTGCTAAGGTATGTACAACTGGTAGCGAGAAAATCTAAGTTATTATGCAAGCTGACTACATAAGAAAAGCTTAATCTGCTTATTAACGCAAGATGCGAATAGCCATCTATTTTCTTTATTGTGGTTAAAAAATCATTATGGGTGACAATACAGGTTTTAAGGAGATTTTGGTTAAGGTTTAATAAAATGCTTGATTCTTGGCTTGCTCCTGCTAAATCTAGGCATTTTAAGATGTTCTCTAACGAATTTACCCACTTTTGTTGTATATCCTCATCTCTTAATGTGCGTAATTTGCGCTTAGTAGGTAATAACTGAAAGTAATACCAAAAAGAAGTTGCGTTTTCAATGCATCTTTTAACTAGGTTATGCACAATGTCAAACTGCTCATCGCTTATGGCAGCGAGAAAATCCGGAAAAGTAAGACTATTTTGCAAAAATATAAAGTAACTTGGTTTTAGACAATCTATAAAATAATTGCAAAAGGTAGCTTCGTATTGCTTGAAAAAACCTAAAACCAGAAAAAAATTAGAATGTTGTAATAAGTTAAAAATCTCTTCACGCGATAAATATTTAACTAAAAAATTAAATTTAGTTAAGCTCATGTTTTTTATACAGGATAACTGATTATTATCTATTTGCTCTAAGGTCCTACTAAGATCTGGTTTCGCATATGCTATATAGGTTTTACGTATATCTTCATTGTCAATTTTGTTAAATAAGTTTATATAGATATCCAATTGAAACGGAATTTTATTTGGCAAAGATTTTAATTTATCTAACAGCGCCTCAAATACAGAATTATCTAAAAAGTCTTTATATTCAGTTAATTTTTCATATGTAGGAATACACCTAGTAATATTTGGTGCTGATAATAATTCAATAATTTTTATTTGCTTGGCTTTTGTCCCAACTTGATTTAGTAATTCAGTTAATATATTCCTATGTGATTCATAAAAATCATCACAACCATTGTTTAATAAAACGGTTAATTGGGAATAAAGATCTAAGTGGATATTTTTAAATAAAATAATAAACTCATTATATTTATAACTCTTGCTTTTTAAATAGGTTAGATCATAGCTATCAGCTTCACAATTGGAAATTCGTTCGTATATTTTAATGTATTCTTCAAGATCATTTAGTTTTACTCTAATAGTTGTATCAGAATCATTATTCTCTCCATCAGCTTTAAGCCATTCGGTAATAAATAGATAGCGCGGGTTTTGTAAAAGCATATTTTGGAGAACGAACTGGAAATAAAGGAGGGTGTTATAATCATAATCAAAATACTCAACTTCCTCGGTAAAAAAGCCAAGTATTTCCTCTACCCATTCATTGTCTAACTCATAGCTAAGAGCGTCTCCAATTACTCTGTCACTTATTTCTCTGGGGATTTTTACAGGTTTTATTATATGATTAAGTTGTAATTTAGTGTTGGCGCTAAGCAAAAGATGGCTAATGTAAAGCCAAACATGTTTTAAGCGCGCATTTTGCGCAATAGCAAATAAAGGATCGCTATTAAGATAAAAATTTATTTCCTGCTCTAAATTAAGCAATTGAAATGGCGAGATAAATTTAACTATGTTGTCATAGTACAAAAATAACTCTTTATTTAAGTCTTGAGGATCTTGGTTATATACACTAGCAAGAATAAGCATTGACTCAGATTTTGTAAGTTGCGGCAGAATAGGCCAGGCGTCTTCTATAGTCATCCTATCTACTATTCTATGCTGTTGATAAACTGATAATCCCCATAGTCTTGCACTAACGTAATTAATTAATCCGCCCTTTTCTAAGTCTTTATTTATATTTTCGGTTGAATGCGATATTTTTTTTGCGTTAAGAAAATTAATTAAAGGGGTATCAGAGGGCAAATCTCCTAGAGTCCTCCTTATAGAGGTATGCAAAAGTTCGCAATGCATAATCCAATTTTTACCTTTTTTCCAGAAACAAAGGTGAAATAAATGAGGTTTTTTACGCGAATTTCTTAATAAAATACACTCAGGATTGAGAAGAGTTGTCATTGCTTGCTCAATGCTCCAGTCTATATTGAGTGAAGGTTTTTGCGATGAAGTTATTTCATTAGGCGGGGAAAAAGGCATTAGGCTTGGTTTATTGGTGAGATATTGAGCCCACAGATCTTGCGCTAGGTTTTTAGGAAATTGGGCAATATCGATAACGATAGGATTAAATTCTTGATTCATAGGGGCTGGTAATTCCTGGCGGACAGCTTTATGAAAAGGACTAATTCTATAGGTAATTTGGTTATCGTTAATATGCAATTTAGTTACAATATTTACTGTATCTTGATTTTGTCTTTTTATTTTATATAAAGACTTATCCTTAATTATTAAAGCAAAATCTTCTAAGGGTGCAATTTCCCCATCAAAAATATAATAACAGGCATCATCTAAAGTACTAGTTTGCCAAGCTTGTTGAGAGTTATAAGGAAGAAGGTGAATTGCTGTAACTTTGTCTTCTTCTAGGGTGATATAGATCCAATTTACGGGTGTTTGGTCATTAAAACATAAATAAGGGCCAACAAAAAACTTCATATTTACCTCAGTTTAAGCATACTCACTCTCCTTGTGGTTTATTTCAATCCACTCACATTGATTTTTAGCGCGAAACTCCAGAGTTAACGCATGTTTCCATAAACTTATAAGATAACCGCCGCTACCAGATCCTGTTGGCTTAACTGCAATTGCTCCTAGTTCTTGTAAGCTTGCGATATGATTAGCCATAGTTGCATTAATTAAACCCCAATCATTAAAACATTCTTGTGCAAGATTAATGCTATTTGCAAGCATATCTAAAGAGTGCTCGCTTTTTTGCGCTAATGCTTTCATCGCTATCATAACACTTAAATGCATTTTGTCATCACATTTTTGTGCGGTAACTGCATCTTTTAGCCATAAGTCTTCAACTTTGCTAATGCAAGGCAGGGTAAATCCTTGTTGGCCGCAAAAAGAAAGATATAAATGAGGTTCCCAGGTTTGTTCGATAGGTTTTGCTACCCCATTTTGAAAATATACTCCGCCTTCTGCTCTAACGCCTACAATATCTAAACCAGAGCTTTTACCATGACATAAATCCTCAAGGGATTTGGCAAAGGAAAATTCAGCACTATTATTTAACCACCCTTGGTAAATAAACCACCTAGTAACGGCAACACATAGGGCTGCTGAAGCACCCATACCAACCCCAATAGGGATATTATTAAATAACAAAAAGCTCCCCTTAATCTGATTTAAAGATTTAGCTAGGAGTTTTAAACCATGTTCAAGTACGCTCCAGAACAAAAGGTGTAATGCTTCGCCTTGTTGGCCGGTAAAGTCGGCATTTAAGCCCTTTGAGGCGGCGCTGTAATGCAAAGTGAGCTTATTTGTTGCAATAGGGAAAACTATAGCACCATGTCCCCGCAAAACAGCATGCTCTCCTGTAAGAATCCATTTTGCATAAGTAGTTGTTTTAAAGTCGAATGAGTTTTGCATATCTTATTTATACTCACTTTTATAACGATTTAAGATTTTAGCTTGATCTTGCCTAAATAATAAATGCACAGTGCTGCCAGCATCCATAGTAACAATAGGCCCATCTTTAGTTATGCGCCATTCAGCGTCTATTTGTTGTAAAAGCTCATTACAAGAAGGGGTAATATAAGAAAATGGTGGATTACTAGTTGCAAAAAGATTATGCATATCCAAAAACTCGGCACGACAAATTTGATATATTTCTTGCCAGGCGCCTTTTTGCAAGGCAGGCAAAAGTTTTTGTAATCTTTGAGTTGCGCGCGCTTGCCTTCCTGTAAAATTTGGACTGGTTTGTATCATAAGATGGGCATTAGAGGAAGATATTTTTTTTTCGCTATTAGTAAAAATGACAGGGTAATGTAATAGCTCTTTATAATGGGTTGGCACACGCATAACCCTATCTTCATCCCATAAGCACCATGGGGCATAAAATGATCGACATGAAGATCCTGATGCAAGACGCGCGATATTTGCTTGTTGATTAATGCTAAGGGGAGGTTTTTGCGTTAATTCGGCAAATGCAGTTAGCGCGCACTTGGTGAGCGCCGCAAAACTTGAGGCAGAGCTTGCAAGCCCAATGCCTTTAGGAAAATTATTAGCAGAACAAACCTTAAAATTTCCGCTAACAGCAAAAATTTGTTTCATACGCTTTAGGTGATTTAAAAAGCGATCAATTTGGGATTGCGCTAAACTAAGGATAACATTGTCTTTTGTGTTTAAAGGTTCCCAAATATCATCTTTTGCCTCAATTTGTTCTAATGTAACTTTAGTATAAAAATTTTTTAAGGTATAAGATAAAGAAGGATTTAGCGGGAGGTTTATGGTTGCATCCTTTTTTCCCATATATTTTATAAGGGCAATATTTGAAGGAGCTTGAGCTTTCCACATAATTTTACCTTATCGTCCAGGTTCATCATTCCACAGGACTTTATGGAGCTGCATTTGTAGTCTAACAGCTAATTTATCTTGTAAAATCCATTCTGCTAAGTGAGCAGGGTCTAAATCGTGCCAACTTGGAGAAAATAATAGTTCGCATTTTTGGCTAAGATTATTAAGGGCAATATAGTCTTTTGCAAAAGCATAATCAGCGCGATTACAAAGGACAAACTTAATTTGATCTGTAGGTTTAAGATAGCTTAAGTTTGCAGTTAAATTTTTTGCACTTTCTAAAGAGCCTGGAGTTTTAATGTCCATAACTATATTCACTCTAGAGTCAACATTTTCAATTGACAAAGCGCCACTAGTTTCAAGTGAGACATAAGGGTATTTATCACATAAGGCTTTTAATAGAGGAAGACAGCTTTTTTGCGCTAGAGGCTCTCCTCCTGTTACACATACATATTTAGGTTGATATGCGTCAACCAAAGATAAAATGCCGGCTATGCTATGGAGTTTGCCGCCAGTAAAGGCATAAGCTGTATCACAATATTGACATCTTAATGGACACCCAGTTAGTCGCACAAAGACAGTAGGGCAACCAGAAAACAATGATTCACCCTGAATTGAATAAAATATTTCCGTTAAGCGTACATCTTGTTTTAACATCATCAACCATCTACAACGAATCTAATTTGGTTTTAGCAAGTTGCGCTGCAGTTGTGTCAGGATAATTCTTAACTACTTCTTTTAGCCTTGCTATAGCTTCTTCACGGTGACCCATCGCAGCAAGAGCATAACCTATTTTCAATGCAGCTGCAGCAGCCTTACTAGAAGTTGGATACAAGGATAAGACGTTTTCAAAATGCGTCAGTGCTTGTGCTGGCATATTACGCTCTAATAATAATTCACCAATCCAATATTCAGCGTTTGGTGTATATCCGCTTTGCGGATATTGTTTGACAAAATTTTCCATGGATACAAGGGCTTCATTGTAACGCTTAGATTTTACAAGATCATAAGCTGCAAGATACGCAACTTGCTCGTCTGCTGGGTTTTTGGAGGAGTTTGTTTGTTCAAAACTTGTTGATTTACTTACAGGGATAGGCTTAGTTTTATTCTCAATGGGTTTAGTTTCCGGAATTGGTTCGGATGTTTCTTCTTTAGCTGGCTCAGTTGTTTTTTTTGTGGTGTCTTGGCTCTTTTCTAATTTTTTATCTCTATAGTTATTGAGTTGGCGTTTTAATGTTTCAATGGCATTGGCTTGTACTTCTAACTCGCCTCGCAAAGCCTGAACTTCTTGTTGCAAAGCATTAATTTGCTCTGAAATGGAAGTATTTGCTTCATCTTTAGGTAGACTTTTAACTAAAGGCTCTTCATCATTACTAGCATACTGTTGCACTGGTTGGGGCGAAGGAGAACTATGTCCTCCTTCTTTATGGAAAGGCGCATAGTCTTCACTTTCATCAACTACTGGCGCTAAGGCGTGTGCATTGAAAGCAAGGTACATGCTAAGTAAAGCTATGCTGCAAGAATATAAAACACGCATTTATCGGGTAGCCTCATAAATAAATTCTACTCTTCGGTTTTGGGCGTGTGCTTCTTGTGAATGGCCTAAATTGATTGGACGTTCTTTACCGTAACTAACAATACGCATTTGCTTAGAAGAGACCCCGCTTTCTTTTAAAACGTGAGCAACGGAAAGTGCGCGTCTTTCCCCTAGGGCAACGTTATATTCACGGCTACCCCGCTCATCTGTATGGCCAGCTATCATAACACGTGCTCCAGGATTTTGGTGTAAATAAGCCGCTTGCGCTTCTAGGGAGGGAATATAAATAGGATTAACTTTACTGCTATCATAATCAAATAAGTATAATTGATTATAAGGAGCTTTAGTTGTATAAGACTCGCCAGCACGTTGACCCATAAAATGAGTAAATTTACCCAAACCAGAAGTTAATACTGAAGCATCTCCAAAACCACCATCTAGCTGTCCTGTATTTTTAGAACAAGCAGCAAGCGCCGAAATAGCGCCAATTAATAGTCCGTATTTTAATGTTTTTGTTATTTTCATTTACTTCTCCTAAAAAAAACCAGCAAACCTAAGCATTTTTAAATTTAAAACCCGCGTATTTTACAATGCTTTCAATTAAATCTCTATGGTATAATCTATTTTATCTTGGAAAGAGCTTAAGGAAGGAAATGCATACCTCAAATTATCTTTATTATCATGGTGAACTAGAATGTCATGGTTATCTTGCTTACGACGATAGAATAGAAGTGCAGCGCCCCGTTGTACTGGTTCTGCATGATTGGTCCGGCAGGAATGAGTTTGCTTGTAAAAAAGCTGAGCAACTTGCTAAGCTTGGGTATATAGGTTTTGCGCTTGATATGTATGGTCAGGGGCGTCTTGGGGAAACAAAAGATGAAAAAGTAGCGCTCATGAGTCCTCTGATGGCAGATCGTGGCTTATTGCGCTCAAGGATTTTAGCTGCATTTGATGCGGTACAAGAATTACCTGAAGTTTTACCTAAAAATACAGCAGCAATAGGGTTTTGTTTTGGCGGTTTATGTGCTCTTGATTTGGCCCGTAGTGGGGTTGAAGTAAAAGGAGTAGTCAGTTTTCACGGTCTCCTTGACGCACCTACTGACGTTAATAAACATCCAATTAAAGCTAAAGTCTTAGCATTACATGGTTATGATGATCCTATGACGTCACCAGAAAAATTGCTCGATTTTGCCAATGAAATGACAGAAGCCTCAGTTGACTGGCAAGTGCACGCATACGGATTAACCCAGCACGCATTTACCAATCCTCTTGCCCATGACCAAGAAGCAGGTCTTATATACTCCCCAAAGGCGGAAAAAAGAGCCTTAGAAGCAATGGTTTACTTTTTAGATGAGTTATTTGGTGAGAATGATACAAAAAATTTAGAATAAATATGTAGGTTGGGCCTTGGCCCAACAACTAATGGTGAGTGTATGTTGGCCCAAGGCCCAACAACCCCTCTATGTACGCCTAACAACACTAATGGTGTAATTTGTAAGCTGGTAAGTAAGTATGCCTGCAGCGCGATTAGCCGCACTAGCCCCCCCATAAGGAGTATTAAATGGGCACGGAACTACAATTTTAAATACCTTACTGCCTATGAGTCTTGCGCTTGTCGTATCTGTAATCATGGCTTTCACTGTTAAATGAATACTGCTTGATGTTTTGGTAAAAATTTGAATAAGCTCTAAGAGCTGGGTATCTAAACGAAATCGACTAATCTCAGCATGTGTTCCTGAGGCAATAACTCTAAAGGCCCGTGATTCTTGAAAACTTTGGAGCATCAAAGGATAAAGCATTTCAGCAGGGGGATTGCTCCAAGAATTTTTGCTAAAACTAGTTATTTCATACGGCACTTTGCTATACAACATTTCATTAGTTTGAAATTCAGCAACTGCTTCAGGGGCGCTTATATAAAGAGATGATAGTTTATGCTGTTTGTAGGAATGAGTTGTTGAATAGCATTTCAAGCCATATTCATACTTTGCAGAGGTTTCAACAGAACAGCCTATTAAGCAAATTATAAGGCTTAATATACACAAAATTTGTGCCCGCATTATTATTCTCCTGGCCCTGGTTTACGTGGGGTTGCGCCACGTACTAGAACTGATGGGTTTTGCTTAACTTCACTGCTTGCTTTTTCAAGGTTAATTGCAATTCGGTTAAGCCTTTGTAATAAAAGGTTCATCTCAGGAACAGTATGTTGCGCTATAGTGGCTAAACCTGAGTTAAGGTTATTTGTGATGCTTGGAAATGATTTACTCGCAAGAGCAGCATTTTTAATTAACGTTTGGGTTTCAAGCGAACTTTCTCCTAAGGTTTTGGAGAATTTGTCCAAATTCATGAGAATGTCTTTAATATTTTCAGCATTTTCTTTATCAAAAACGCGTTTAACTTCTAAGGTTACTGAATTAATATTTTCTGAGACGCCTTTAAGGGCATTATCTAGCTGATTAAATAATGAAGCGGTTGTTGGAATAACTGGGAATGGTTGCCCCTTTTTTTTCAAAAGAGGAGTGAGATCAGGTGATTTGGCTGCAAGGCCAACGTAAGTTGTTCCGGTAATGCCTTGGGAAATTAAAGTTGCGGTTGTGCTTGTGGTTATTGGAGTGCCGTGTTCTACGCTTAGTAAAATTTGCACTTGCTGAGGATTATCGCGGTTTAATTTAATACTTTTAACAAAACCTACTTTTACCCCATTATATTTAACAGGGGCGTCTTCACTAAGTCCAGTTGCAGCCTCACGCATATAAACTGCGTAGACATCATAACTTTTCTTATCAAACCCAACAGTTAGCCAAACGCTAGAAAATATAAACGCTACTATAAGAATGAGAACTAAGAATCCAACTATACTGTAGTTGATTTTTGCTTCCAAAGTAACATTCCTCTTAAGTTAAGTTCATTGAATTAGTCTATGAGTTATTAAAGTATTCAGCAATCATTGGATGAGGAAATTTCATAAGTTTGTCTAAAGGCAATGCCGCTATCACTCGTCCTTCACCAATATAAACAACTCTATCTGCTGACTTTAAAGATTCTAAATCATGACTAATCATAACTACAGTTAAATCTAAAGTTTTCCTTAAAAATACAATTAGTTTATCAAACTGTCTTGCGCTATGAGGATCTAGGCCTGTTGTTGGCTCATCTAAAAAAAGTAATTCAGGGTCCATAGCAAGGGCGCGCGCGGCTGCAGCGCGCCTTTGCATACCGCCACTTAGTTCAGAAGGAAACTTGTAGGCCGCATCAATAGGTAAGCCTACTAAACTAATTTTAAGTAACGCCAACTCTTGCATAATTTCATTATCAAGGTGCGTAAATTCCTGCATAGGAAACATAATGTTTTCAAGTACTGTCATTGATGAAAATAAAGCACTATGTTGAAATAAAACGCCCCAGCGGCGCCTTAACTGATTAGTTTGTTCTTCATTTAGGCTTAGTATATCTTGATCAAAAATTTTAATTTCTCCAGCCGTAAACCGCTGGAGTAAAAGTAAAGAGCGAAAAATAGTAGTCTTGCCACTGCCGCTACCGCCTATTATGGCAATAATTTCCCCTTGGGCAACTTCAAGGTTAACGTCGGTATGCACCCACTGATTTCCAAGGTAGTTTTTTAAGCCTTTAATAGAAATTATTGGCGTAGTCATGGTTATAAGTCCATCCAACTATAAATTACTGAATAAGTAGCATCGGCAACTATTATCAGAAATATAGCTTGCACTACGCTTTTGGTAGTTTGAAAGCCTATACTATCGGTGCTTGCTTGCACGCGAAAACCTTGAAAACAGCCCACAAGGGCAATAATGATTGAAAAAGCCGGGGCCTTATATAAGCCCCGATAAAATTGTTCTGATCCAACAGAGTCTCTAAGTCTATCCAAAAAATCTATATAACCTACACCAAGATAAGATTTTGACATAAACATAGAGCCTAAAACGCTAAAAACATCAGACCAAAAAATAAGTAAGGGAAAAATAAAGGTTAAAGCAATGACTTTAGGCAAAACTAAAAGCTCGACAGCGGATAATCCCATAGAGTGAATGGCATCGACTTCTTCATTTATTACCATGCTGCCAATCTGCGCAGTAAAAGAAGAACTAGTACGCCCAGCTACAATAATTGCAGTTATTAAAGGGCCAAATTCACGGAAAATTGCAAGTCCCGAAAGGTAAGCAATGTAAATATTTGCGCCATAGGTTTCAAGCTGCAAACCCATCTGATAGGCAAGCACTACTCCTATAAGAAATGCCAATAAACCTAAAATAGGTAGGGCAGTTAAACCAGTAGAATAAATAAGAGATATAATGCTCGGCAGATGAAAGCGCTTTATATATCTTAAGGCCGTGAAAAAATGAATGGTTAAGTTTCCGAGTAAAATTATAAACTCATCAACTTGGTGAGTTTTTTGGATGGTTTCTTTGCCTATCACTAGGAGTAAATCTTCATGTTTTATAGGTTTGGGCGGAAGATCAAGATTTGGTTCTTGTTTAATAACAAGGTCGAGTATATCTTTATGTCCTGAATGAAAATTTACTAATTCGACCTTGTTTTGCAAATCTTTTAATTTAGCAATAAAATGCGTCAAAATAAGGGCGCCTGAGCTATCAAGATCAGTTATTTGTGCGCCATCAAGGATAATTTCTTGATTTTGGGGCAGCGGTGAACTAGGGAGTATTTGACTAAGGTAGTTAAGCGCAAGAATACTCCACTTTCCTACACACTCAAACCCTTTATCTTGAGCGATAATTCTAGCCGTGTCCGTCGCCTTGCTCTTGTTCATGTTCTTCCTGTTCGATGCTAAAAGAAGCCCCGCAGCCACAAGTCGTTTTGGCAGCAGGGTTACGTATCACAAAATGCTCGCCTTCTATATTACGTACATAATCAATTTCTGCGGTTTTTAGGTAAGGGTAACACATAGAATCGATTAGCACTTTTACGACAGTTTTTTGATCAGAGCAGCGTTGCTCAATGACCCAATCATCATCAGCAACTTTATCATCGAATGTAAAGCCATACTGATAGCCAGAACAGCCGCCACCAGTAATATAGACACGCAAGTGAAGATCATGGTTAGATTCTTCCATGCTGAGAGAATTAACTTTATCAGCCGCACTTACAGTAAAATGTGGAGTATTTCTATTTTGCATAAAAAAACCATTACTAAAAGGTTAGATTATATCATATTTAGTATTTATGAAAGATATGCAAATTCATGGTTGTAGCATCAAAATTTAATCAATAGAGCGTAGGTTGGGCCTTGGCCCAACAAATCATATTAAATATTGACTAATATTGAGCAACATGTTTTTCTGATAATCCTGAAGATTTATATAGAATTCAAATAATTTTTACCAAGCCAGCCTGGCGATGGCATCCTCGTTTACACTTCGTACGCTACTAGGGCCTATTTTTTGGCTCTGATTCCCGTGATATAATCGCAATGTCTCATGACATTGCATAGATAAAGCCGTAGCTTGGGCCTTGGTCCACGAAATAAAAAAGCTGGGCCAAGGCCCAGCCTACAGTATAAGGTGCAGTATACAGTATATTGAGTTTAATGAGGCAGCCTTGTATATAATCGTCACTTTAATTGAAAAGGGCATAATATGAGTTGGTTAACAAAGTTATTTCCTTCGCGCATTCGCACTGAATTAACCCAAAAAAAAGGGGTTCCTGAAGGCTTATGGGTAAAATGTGCTGGGTGTCAGGCAATTATTTATCGTGGTGAGTTGGTGGAACAGCTAATGGTTTGTATGCATTGCCTACATCATCATAGACTAAGCGCACGTACAAGAATTGCCCAAATACTTGATGAAGAAGGTCAGGTTGAAATAGCCAAAGACCTTGAGCCAATAGACAGACTCAAATTTAGAGACGAAAAAAAATATAAAGACCGAATATATCAAGCGCAAAAATCAACTAATGAGTTAGAGGCTTTAGTGGTTGTTACTGGTGCTTTAAATAAGCAGCCTATCGTCCTTGCTGTATTTGAGTTTGCTTTTATGGGCGGCTCTATGGGGGCTACTGTAGGTGAGAAGTTTGTAAGGGCTGTTAATGAGGCCATAGCATCTCGCCGTGCGCTTATTTGTTTTACAGCAAGTGGTGGCGCAAGAATGCAAGAAGGGTTATTTTCCTTGATGCAAATGGCTAAAACATCAGCTTCAGTTGCTAAATTACAAAAACATAAACTCCCCTTTATTGTCGTGCTTACAGATCCTACGATGGGAGGAGTATCCGCAAGTTTTGCTTCATTAGGCGACATTATTATTGCAGAACCTAAAGCTCTTATTGGTTTTGCTGGACCAAGGGTCATTGAACAGACAGTAAGACAAGTGTTACCAGAGGGGTTTCAAAGGAGCGAGTTTTTACTCGAGCATGGTCACATTGATATGGTAGTTGAGCGTAAAGTTTTACGCCAAACTTTAAGTGAATTAGTTGCTAAGCTAACTCATAGTGTTTATGTCGCTTAATGCTTTAGCAACGCAGGAAGAGTGGTTAAAGGTATTAGAAGGGCGCACACGAGAAGAGATAAACCTAGATCTTGGGCGGGTTAAAATCCTTGCAGAACGTCTCAAAGTCCTAAATTTTGCTTGTTCTGTTATCACAGTTGCAGGGACTAATGGAAAAGGATCTACGGTACGCGCTCTTGAAGCAACTTATATAAGCGCTGGGTATAAAGTAGGCGTTTACACTTCGCCCCATATTTTATTCTTTAACGAACGCATTACTATTAATCAACAACAAATCGATTCTAATTCTTTGTGTCTAATATTTGAACAAATTATTGCGGCAGAACAAGGAATAACCCTTACCTATTTTGAAGTAGCGACTCTAGCCGCTTTTGTGTACTTTAAAGCCCATAAGCCCGATCTTATTATCTTAGAGGTAGGCTTAGGAGGGCGACTTGATGCAACCAATATAATTGATGCTGATTTAGCTATTATTAGCACAATTAGTTTTGATCATGAGGCATACCTAGGCAAGACCTTAGACGCTATTGGCTATGAAAAAGCTGGCATTTTTAAAAAAAACCAAAAAGTTATTTTAGCTAGCGCAAATCTACCCTCTTCAGTGTTTGAGGTGTTGGCTGAGAAAAATATAGTCCCTTTATGTTATCAAGAGGATTATTTTGTAGAGCTAGGCGCAAATAAGTTTCAATTTAAAAAGCAAGACTTTCTATTTGCCGCAAACCGTGCCCCAAACCTGCATCCCCAAGCGGTAGGAGCTGCCATTATGGCAACTTTATTATTGCAAGATAAGTTGTTTGTGCCTATTAATGCTTTAGAAAATGCTCTAACTGCTAAATTACCTGCAAGGTTAGAGTATATTCCAATGCAACACCAAGCAGACATATTGCTTGATGTTGCGCATAATATAGAGGCTGTTAGTAGATTAAAAGCTTATTTAGCAGGTAATTTTGCCGGCAAAAAAATTCATGCAGTTTTTTCTGCTTTAAGTGATAAACCAATTGCTGCAATGCTAGAAATTTTATGGCAGGATATTTATTGTTGGCATATAGGCTTATTACATAATAAGCGCGCATCTCCTAAGGCACAACTCGTAACAGCCTTCCAAAACTTACCCATAACTTCAATTTTATGGTATAATAGCCCAAGTTCAGCGTTTCAAGGTGCAAGGAAGCAGACGAAAAAAGGAGAGTTGATAGTTGTATTTGGCTCATTCCATACAGTTGCAGATGTTGTTGCAAGTAGTGACACGCTAAACAGGAGGAAAAGTTATGAAACTAACATTGGATGAACGCGTTAAACATCGTTTAGTTGGTATTGCAGTTATTTTATCTATTTTCGCTATATTTTTACCCGCGGCCTTAAAAAAGAATAATCAACCTTTCGATGCTTTGAGCCGCATAGCCGTACGTATCCCCGCTAAACCTGAAATAACTGAAGTTAAAATGCCTGATGAGCAAGCCATGTTTAATAAAGTAAAAACCACTACAGTAAAGGTTGCCGCATTACCAGCAGAGAAAAAAAGCGCGAATGTAAAGCCTATATCGCTTGCTAAAGAAGAAGAACCGGTTAAAACTGTAGAAATTGAGGTTGCAAAACTAGGTTCTTTACCACAGCCAAAGCCACAAAATCCACCAAAGTCTAAAACGAGGTTACAAACCAGTTTACCGATTATTCAAAATATGAAACCAGCAAAGGTTAATGCTTTGGTTGCAAAAGAACAAAAAGTATCTAAAATAATTCCTAAAAGGCAAGTTGGTTATGCTGTCCAGGTTGCCAGTTTTACTAATATACAAAATGCTACAGCCTTGATGACAAAATTAAAATCTCGGGGTTATAATGTGAATTTTAAAACAGTAAAACAGCCGCAAGGCACATTTAATTATAAGGTAATAGTGGGAAAGTCTAAATCTCTAGAAGAAGTTCACCTTCTGCAAAAAGAATTAGCTAACCAAATGCAACTAAAAGGATTTGTCATTACAGGATAATAAAACATGGCATGGACTGGCGTAGACTATATTATTGTTGGTGTTATTGGGCTTTCTACTTTAACTGGAATGTTACGCGGCTTTTTTAAAGAGCTAATCTCACTTATGGCATGGATACTTGCTATATGTTTAGCCATTAAATATACCGCGGCTATTGCTTATCATTTAAGTGGTTTTATTGCTGATAATACCTTACGTAACGTCATTAGCTTTATTGGGATTATAGTTGTTACGCTCTTTTTAGGTATGTTTGTAAACGTTGTGCTAGGCTTATTGCTACAACACTCTGGCTTGCGGGTTTCAGATCGCGTTATAGGTCTTGGTTTTGGCTTTGCCCGCGGGGTAGTTATTGTTGCCCTTATTATATTAATTGTTGGCATGAGCGGCTTTAATTTACAACCATATCAAAACCAATCCACGCTATTTAATTATTTTAACCCTATAGTTTTATGGATGACTAAGTACGTCCAACCGTTTATCGCAGATACCATCGAAGATGGACAGTCAAAATTACCAGCTTACGGTAACAAAAATACATCCTCATCTAATTCGCAATCAATAATTAAAAAAATGAATCCGTAGATTGGGCCTTGACCCTTAGCCGTCAGGCTAATGGCTAAATAAAAGAATTAATCTATTGAATTTATTATAAAAAAAGATAGAGTACCCTTTTAAATTTTTTTCTGCACGAAACAAATGAAAAGGGACTCTATGCAGTTAGATACGATATCAAATATTCCGCGAAAAATCTTTAATTTTTTTACTTTAGAATCTGAGCGCTTAGGGAAAGAAACTGGGTACAAGAAACGCCGCTCAAAGTTGATTCCTAGCGCCTTTATCAAAGCCTTGCTCACCACATGTCTCACAGGGCACTTTGGTCTGGAGCTATTTTGTAGCGCTCTCAAAGAGCAAGGAATTAATATAAGCAAGCAGTCATTACATGAACGCTTTAATAATAGTACGATTGAGTTTCTTAAAGTATTGTCCTCCTTTTTTTCTCCCCATATATTTCAATTAACTTGATTTGTACACGTGATTTGTGTACAATATATTTAAAACAATAATAAGAGATTAGCTTGGAAATTTATAATGTTGTGCTAAGGAAGAAATTAATACCTAGCTTAAATAAACTTCCTAAGCACATTATAACTAAATTAACTGCATGGATTAATGCTGTAGGGCATGATGGTTTAAGTGAGGTTAGAAAAATACCTGGATATCATGATGAGCCCTTACATGGAGATCGTAAGGGGCAGCGTTCGATTAGATTATCAAAGTCATATCGTGCTATTTATATTATTGATAAAGCTCTCCAAATGGAAATTGTAGAAATTATTGAGGTGAATAAACATGATTACTAAAGACACACAGGAAACATTGAAATATCTTGAAAATCTTATGGGCGAAAAATTGACCTTAGGTTCTTTTATCCTTGCTATTCGCCAGGGAGAAGAGCTAAGCCAAGTCGAATTTGCTAAAACACTTGGTGTTTCAAGACAGGTTTTATGTGATATAGAGCATGGCAGAAGAATTATTAGCCCCAAAAAAGCTGCTGAATATGCTGATTTATTAGGATACTCTAAAAAACAATTTGTTCGACTTTGTTTGCAAGATATGATTGATCGAGATAATTTAGGGTTGGTTGTTGAAATAGAAAATGCTGCCTAACTATTTTATAGGGATGTGATGTGGTTTAATTGCTGCATATTTGGGATAAGGCTAAAAAGTTAGTGGGGTCACGGTGTTTTTTGTTTTGTGCCTATGCGCAGCTGTAAATGCCATTGATTTGAGTTTAGTGAAGCCCACTTCTGAGTATATTTACAAATAGTGAAGATGGCTACTGAAATTCAGGTGATCAGCACGGTTGTCGCATCAAAATTTGATCAATAAGACGTAGGTTGGACCTTGGCCAAACAGAAGATAAGTTGCAAAAAAATCTCATCATGGTATAATAGTGCACCTTTTGTTATATTAATTCACATATATTATGCCAACACCATTTTTTACCACCACAGATTTACTCTTTTTGAAAAAAAAGAACTTAGGGTTAAGACTAACTAATAAGCATGATGAAGCTACGAAAGGCGGTTCTGGTGATGCTATACCTTTATCTCATCTAGCTGGCGCTGATGATATTATAGAATTCCTAACTCTTGCTTTTCAGAGTAATGCACCAAAACGTATAGAGCGCATGCAAGAGATCTATATGCGCTATAAGGAAAATGATATTAAAGAAACCAGCTGCATGCCTAGACTTATTTTATATTATGCAGCAGAACATAATATTGATGATGCAAAAGAGCGCTTAAAATATGCTAAAGGAGTTTGCCATGGTATGCAATTTAGTAAACTTGCAAAAGAAGCCGAAACCTTAGTAGCTTTTAATAAAAGCACGCAAATCTTTTATCCTATAGTGCTTATAGTCACAAATCTACCTACATTAGCGCAGGAATTAACAGATAATTTTAATGAAAAGCTTAATCTAAGATTAAGCTTAAATTGGAATAGTTTTGCAACAAGTGATGATATGGATTATTTGTTTTTAACAGATAGTGAGCAAAATCCATTAGACTATACCTCAAATGCCTACGATTTAAATCATTATCCTCTTGGCAAGGGAGGAAGTCGTCAGTTTGCCGCAAGGAACGTTGTAGATCAAATCATGTTTATGGCAGGAGATAATAGAACTCCTGGAGAGGAAATACATATTAAAAACACTGTTGTTTATAAGATTAAACTTATAATAGGGAAAGAAGAACTTAATCAAATAAGTGACCTTGAAGGAAGTATTAACTTTTATTTAAATAATGGGGTTTTTCCTGCAGGTTTTCGCAATGCTTGTAATAAAATGCTGACAGCGGTTAGTGATTTGTATTCTGAGGGTTATTTTTCAAGGAACGATACTACTATTATAATGACTTCTCTTAAAAAACTTATATCTAATCCTAGAAATTATCCAGAATTTCTTAATGAGGCTAAAAAGTATAGTAAAATTGCAGGTGGTAAGCTTGCGGCTTATATGATGCTAATTGCGGGCTGGGCAGCTAAAATTATTAGCTTAAATCATGTAGGTGATGCTTGGATTAGGCTTGCGCATGAAAAGCTTGACTATATTGCAGCAACTGAAGAACTTGCTGAGCAAAGTATAAGAACTACACCATGACATATACTACGATAATACCATAAAACTGGTATTATCGTAGTATATTTTAAAATAGCTTGATTCAGATGAACTAACCTATCTAATATAGCGCTAGCAAAGTAAGCTACTTTATTGGTTTATCACAATATAAATTATGCTTTTTGATGTATAAAGCCACACTTTCGGGAACAAACTTTTGAATAGAAAGTTTATTTTTAACTCGCGTACGAATCATGCTGCTGCTAATAGCGTATTGTCCTGCATCGAAAATATAAATATTGCTAGAAGAAGCGGTTTTTAGTTTTAGTTTATCCTTAGTTAAATTATTTTCGAGGAGTTTTTGACTGAAAGGGGGTAAATCATTGCTTACTGTAGCACGTTTTAAAACTAGCAAATTACATAAATTAAGTAAGTCGTAAGGTCTATGCCAGGTATCAAGATTTAAAAACATATCAAAACCTAGGATAAATGTAAGGGCAAGGTTTGGAGTTTGTTGTCTAAATTCTTCTAATGTATCTACAGTATAAGATTTGGTTAATCTATTAATTTCGGTTAGACAAATGCTGGTATTCTCAATTGGATGAGATTTTAACGCCTCTTTAAGCATCGCAACTCTATCGAGAACTCGGTGCGGACTTTTTTTATGTGCTGGAATATGTGCCGGCAGAAATAATAATTCTTGGAAATGGAAACTTGCTTGAATTTTTGCGCAAAGCGCAAGATGGGCATTGTGAATTGGATCAAAGGTTCCACCAAATAGGGCGATATTTTTCATAAAAGAGTTAACTCTGCTAGTTTAAAGGAAGGGTCGCAAAAGCTAATTACTACCAGCTCAAAGTCATCCCATAAATATTTACCCGGAGTTAATTTTATTTTTTTATCAAGGTTGGCTAAATAAGCTATAAGATTTTTTAAGGTAGTATGAGTAAGGTTAATTGTGGCATTTTTAAATATACTTTTTTGTTTCTCCCAGATCTTTAACTCTTTACAAACTGTCGCAAAATTTTCTCCATGGGCTAACTTATATTGTAAAGTTAGGAGTTGCCGGGTAACTTTGCTGAGCCAAAAGAGTAATAGAATTGGCTCGGTTTGGTTGTTACGTAGTAGATTTAATTGGCGCAACGCCTGGTTAAGATCGCCTTTAACACAAGTATCTACAAAGGTAAATAACGGAAAAGTAGCTTCATCGCGTAAAATTTCACACAATAAGCTTTCATCAAGTATAGGGTTTTTATCCAAGATAAGGGTGCATTGCTCTATACATTGTTTTGCATAAATAGCATTGCCTTCTGTAAAGTCGGCTATTAGGTAAGGTATATTTGGCTTATAGCTTATTTTTTCCGCGCTAAGCATATTTTTAATAAAATCTAATAACGTTTTAGCATTAAAAGGCGGAATTTGCAGAAGATGATTATGCGAATGCAGAAACATCTTCTGCAAATTTTTCGGGTTTAAGTTTGGCGCTTCTAAAATAATTAAATAATCTTTAGAGGATAAGTTAATTATTTTTTCTAAGGAGGAACTAGCCTTAGCATCAAGGGTTGTCTTTAAATATTTGGCAAGGATGAATGATTTGGCGCAAAACATAGAAGGGTATTGAATTTTAATATATAGATTTTCTATATCATTATTGTTTTCAATAAAGATCTTGGTTTTTTCAATGGTAGTGTTGGCGGCAAAAAGCCGAAATGCATTGCTTATTTGCAGAACGGCAGCGTCTATTAACACAATCTCCTTGCCAACAATAAGGTAAAAAGACGCTAAAGCAGTTTTTAAGTGAGGAAGCAGGTTTTGATATTGGAGAATCATAATGACATAAGGCGCGCGCTTATCCGCGCAAGGAGTTGGGTTGCGGCATTTTGATGCATTTCGTTTTCAATTAGATCGGACTCAAATTTAGAACCTAAAATCCTATCATTATTGATAGTCACTTCGCGTAAAATAGTAATTGTTTGTGCAGGTAGTAAAACTGCTCCCTTATTCTCTGTTACTTGAAATTGCACACTATAGCTTAGTTGATATTGCCTAGGTACGGTTGATGCTGCAACGTTAGTTAAAACTTGGTTAAATCTGTTTTGCAGAAGGATAATAAAGTACTTAGCTTTAGAAGGATCATCGACAACGTTCACATGTTGCTCATAGAGAGTAGATTTTAAAGTTTGGATAAAAGAAGGGCTAACATGCTGATTTTCATTGACGATGGCGACATAATTAAAGCTCCTTGGTAGATTTACAATACCACGCAAGTGAAAGCCACAAGATGTCAGTAAAATTGCACAGTAGAGAATAAGTTTTTTTATCATTCCTGGACCACAAGGTTAACTAATTGGCGATGATTTACTACAACGCTTCTTATTAACTTTTTTCCTTTAATAAAACTTGCCGTTACCGCTTTTGCTTGCTCAACTAAACTCGCATCATCGGCTTGTTGTAAAGCTGCAAATTCAGCCCTTTTTTTGCCATTAATCTGCACTATGTAGGTTACTGTTTCTGATCTTAAAGCATTTTTATCTACTTTTGGCCAGGGAGCATCTATTATGGCTTTTTCAAATTCGAGAAAATTCCAGAGATAATGGCAGATATGTGGGGTAATTGGGGCGAGTAAGCGTAATAAAATACTCAAACTCTTTTGAATAAAATACTGATCTAACTCATCCTCAATTACATAATCAGAAATTTCGTTAAATAATTTCATGGTCCCTGAAACTACAGTATTAAATTGCTTACGCTCATAATCATGATTAACCTGATTTAATATTTGATGCACATTAAACCTAGTTTGTTTTAATTTATTGCTAGCATTATCCCACTCAATGGTTTGAGTTTGTTGAGAAAGATTAAGATTTTGAATTAGAGGAGCGGTATCATGGGCAAATTGCCAAATTCGTTTTAGGAAACGAAAAGCGCCTTCAACTCCTTTATCAGACCATTCGAGAGATTGCTCAGGGGGTGAAGCAAACATTGTGAAAAGGCGCGCGGTATCTGCGCCATATTTATTGATTAGCTCCTCAGGATCAACCACATTGCCTACTGATTTAGACATTTTTGTCCCATTTTTTAATACCATGCCTTGAGTCAATAAAGCCTTAAATGGTTCATCAGAATTAACTAAACCTGCATCACGCATTAACTTATGAAAGAACCTTGCATATAAAAGATGCATGCAGGCGTGTTCAATGCCGCCTACATATTGATCAACAGGGGTCCAGTAGTTTGCTCTTTCATCTAGCATAGCGCTAGCTTGTTGCTTACAGGTGAATCTTGCGTAATACCAAGAAGATTCCATAAAAGTATCAAAGGTATCGGTTTCTCTTTTAGCTAAACCTTTACATTTGGGGCAATTAGTTTCAACGAATGATTTAGAGTTAGCTAAGGTATGTCCTGCGGTAAAGTCTACATCATCTGGTAACACTACGGGTAAATCTTCTTCATTGACAGGAACAGTACCGCATTCTTGGCATAAAATCATGGGGATAGGGGTTCCCCAGTATCTTTGGCGGGAAACTCCCCAGTCCCGCAACCTATACTGGATTGAAGCTTCGCCTAATTGCAGTTTTTCCAGGTGCTCGACAATTTTAGTTTTAGCGGCAACTAGAGTTAAGTCGTTAAAAACATCTGAGCGGTCAAGTCTGCCTTGACCAGTATACGCACTTTTAGTGTAGTCGTGCTTTTCCTCGCCTTCAATTACTGGCTTTAGTGCTAAGCAGTAAAGTTTCGCGAACTCCCAGTCACGTTGATCATGAGCAGGTACACCCATAACAGCGCCTGTACCATAACTCATAAGGACAAAGTTTGCGACCCAAATAGGGAGGTGCTCGCCTGTTAGAGGGTGAATTGCTTCAAAGTTAGTGTCTATACCTTTTTTGGGAAGTTTAGCAATATCAGCTTCAGCAACCTTAGTGGTCTCGCAGCTTTCAATAAATTCTCTTACTTCATGATTTTCTTGGGCAGCTTTTTTCGCAATGGGGTGCTCATTAGCAATTGCTATGTAAGTAACTCCCATTAAAGTATCTATTCTGGTGGTAAAAATATTAAGCGTTGTATCTAAGGATTCAACTTTAAATTTAACTGTTGCGCCTTCTGAAAAACCTATCCAGTTACGTTGCATTTCAACAACTTGTTGGGGCCAGTCGGTTAGAGTGTCTAAGTCTTTTAACAACTCGCCGGCATAATTAGTTATCCTAATAAACCACTGGGGAACTTCCTTATGTTCAATTAAGGCTCCAGATCTCCAGCCTCTGCCATCTACCACCTGTTCGTTAGCTAACACAGTTTGATCGACAGGATCCCAGTTAACAATGCTATTTTTCTTGTAAACCAGCCCTTTTTTATATAGTTGAATAAAAAACCATTGCTCCCAGTGATAATAACTAGGGTCACAAGTCGCAAATTCGCGTTTCCAATCATAGGCTATACCAAGACGGATAAACTGCTCGCGCATCTTGTCAATATTTTTTTGGGTCCAAACAGCCGGTGAGGTTTGGTTTTGGATAGCGGCGTTCTCGGCAGGCAGACCAAATGCATCCCAGCCTATGGGCTGTAAAACATTTTTGCCTAAGGCGCGTTGATAACGACTAATAACATCTGCCAGCGTATAGTTGCGCACATGGCCCATATGTAAAGTGCCACTTGGGTAGGGAAACATAGCAAGGCAGTAAAATTTTTCTTTGTTTAAGTCTTCAGTAACCTGAAAGCATTGTTTTTTAGACCAATACTGTTGTGCCTCATGTTCTATTGCCTGAGGTTCGTAGGTGGGTGTGACCATAAATAACCGTATTTAACTTAAATATTCTGGTTAGTAAGGATATATCCTATTTTATGCTTCGAGCAAGAGTAGTATATAACAAAAGTATACATAAAAGCATAATTATTGGATTATCGCCTATTTTTGTCCACGGAGTAAATCCTGTAGCAGCGTGAATATTAGCATGTAAAATGTCAGGTACAAATGCAGGTAAACTTGCAACTATTTCGCCTTTGGTATTTAAAACCGAAGTAAGCCCATCGTTATTAGATACAACTTGATAACGACCTACTTGTTTAGATCTAACTTGGGCTATTTGCAGTTGTTGATAGATGGCAAGCGAGCGCCCAAACCAACCATCATCACTCAAAGATATAATCAATTGGGCTTTTGGTAGTTGAGCGCGCAATAATTCTGCGTAGGCTAGCTCATAACAAATAAGCGCAGCGATTGGATAACCATGAACTTTTATTAAGCGTTGATTTCTCGGTCCTTGGCTAATGTCAGGATCAACTAAAGCAATTTTTTTGCTGAGATTAAGAAATAATTTAGGAATATACTCCCCAAATGGTACTAGATGTTGTTTAAGATATTGCCCTTTTGCAAGTCCAAAACCTAACATTGCATTATGATATTGCGTTTGATTATCATGACTACTGGTGGTTGGTATGCCCATAATTAACGCAGAATGGGATAAGTTTGTTTTTTCATGAAATTCAAATAAAGTATCATGTAAATAATCAGCAGGGAGCGGAATGGCGGATTCAGGCAATACAATTAAATCTGTACCTAGCAACTGCTCAACCTTAGAAGTATAAATATCTAAAATTTGCCAAAATAAACTCTCATCCCACTTATCGCGCATGGATAAGTTAGCTTGGACAGCTGCAACCGAAATACTTTTTGGATCTTCCTTAACCCAACCATGATTGGCAAATACATTAGGCAGAAGCAAAATAAAAACCCCTAAAGCAAGGCAAAAGAAACGGTTTTTTTGGGTAGGAGAAATTGCATAGGCAAAGCAAGTTGCAATAATAGCGGTGATAAACCCTGTGCCATAGACGCCTAATATTGGTAGCAAGTTGCCAAGAGGCGAATCAAACTGGCTAATTCCCAGCAATAACCAAGGAAACCCAGTTAAAAGATGGGCTCTAATATATTCTAATAAAATCCATAACGTGCTAAAAAATATAGCTCTTTTTATTAGCGAAGAGTTATATTTAGCAAAATAAGAGTAACCAATAGCTAAAACAGTAAAATACAAAGCTAAATAAAGAATAAAAGTAAGAGTTATACAAGCGGCGGCAATCATTGGCAAATGGCCATAAGCATGGATGCTTACATAAACCCAAGAAACTCCTAGACCAAAAAAACCTAAGCCAAAAAAAAGCCCGTTTAAAGCTGCTGATTTAATACTGCTTTGTTGCAACAATAAGTAAAAAAAAGCCACACTTAATATGCTGATGCCAGGAAAGTGAAAAGGCGCAAAACCTAAAGGCAGCAAAAGACCAATACTGAATGGCAAGCCAAAAATTACCGCTAAACGGCGGCTAACAGCTAAATTACGCTCAAAAGTTAGACTAAAAGGTAGATTCACTTACACTATACATTGGAAAAAAACCAAGTTTAGCATGAGCATAGCAAGTAAGAAATTATTTAATGCATCACGGCGAAATTTGTTGGTTAGGATAGTTTGCTGCAGCATTTGCTTTTGGGGAAAATAAGCTTTGTGATACTGCTAGTGAGTTTGGAATTTCTGCTTTTTGTTCTTCGCCTAGTTTTTGGAAAGCAGGGTTCGTAGTAGGGGGGTTATCGTCTGCTGGTTTTGGTTTTACGGTTAATGCTCTTATCCCTACAAAAGATGCATATATGCATAAAGTTAGCGCTGCTATTATTGCAGCAAACGCTAGTACGCCAAATATAGGGCCAAGAGGGGCTAAGAACGTTAAAAATGGTAAAGCGCTAATTAGGGTTGCTAGGGTCTCTGTTCCTACTGCAGCATTTACCGCTAACATAATGCCGGCTGTTGTAGCAAAGGAAATTACTGGAGTTAAAAAGGCAAATATTGAGAGCAGTAAGTTTGTTTTATTTTGGGGTTTTTTCCCTGCTAATTCTGGCGGGAAAGCTTTGCTCTTTGAGGTAGAGGTTGTTTGCGTGAGCTTTTCTCTATCTAAAAGTAGAGTAACAGTATTACCATCCTTGTCTAATAAATCTTGCCTTGCACCTTTTTTTAATAGTAAATCTATAATCTCTTGATTCTTCTTTTCTACGGCAAAATGTAAAGCAGTTTTCTTCGATTCTGGTCCTTGAGAATTTAATATACTAGGATCATGGTTAAGCAAAAACTCAACATCTTGCGCATTATTTCCATGAGCCGCTCTTCTATAAGCTTGAGTAATTGTCGCGCAAGATTCTTCCTGTAAATTGTATTTTTGTAAAATATCCCACAGCTTTGCTTGCGACTCATCTTTTGCTTGAATATTAAATAACCGGCACAAACGAATATCGAGAGGAGAAATAGTTTTTACCACCTCTAAGGCGCTCAAGCCCTTTTCTTCATCCTGGCAATCAATTAAGGTCTGGTCATAGGCTAATAATATATTAATGTCATCATAAAATTTTCCTTTGACAAAATTATGTAAGAGCTTGGCTAAAGAATTTCTTGTAAAGAGTTCAATATTGTTCTTAACTAATAAATTCCAAAGAGCGGCTTCTGCAGGAGTTTCGGGTTTTATGTTTAGCAGTTTTAATATTTGAATATTTTTCGGGTTAAGTTCTTTTGCAAGATCAATGGCAGTTTTACCGTTTGCATCTTTAATGTTAGTACTTGCGCCATTTTCAATAAGTACCTGCACGCAGCCTGTACTCATTTTGGCAATTGCATAGTGCAAGGGGG
>MHBC01000024.1:29187-90316 GCA_001804735.1 Legionellales bacterium RIFCSPHIGHO2_12_FULL_37_14
GCATTGCCTTGGCAATATTGTCCAGCGATAGTTCTAAGTTTTCATACTTTTGCAAAATTGCGGCAACTTCTTTAGCAATATCATTACCTGGCGTAAGGGGATTTGTTGATACAAAAACAGCACTGCCAAAAGAGGTAATAAGCCCTTTTTCTTGCAGTTTGTTTAATAAATAAGGGTTTGGTATAACTTGACTAATTACCCTTATAGGCGAGGTATTTACAAGTTGAAGTTCAGGGCAGTTAGGGAAAAATAACAACTGCTTAGGTGTTAGTAGATCTTTTTCTATAAGCTTTGCTATTAAGACAAAATCAGCAGCTGCCAGCAACATAATAAGAAAATTAATTTTATACCCTTCTATACCATACTCATCTTCAAGGATTGCTGTGCTTAACTTCTGGTTACTTACTATAGTATTAAGAAGATTAAATTTTTGGGCAAGCGCAAGAGAAATTAAAGGCGGACAATCATGCGGTTTCATAAACGCATCTTTTTGCCGATTTGGGTTAAGCATAAATTGTTCATTGGGGAGTAAGTTAGCGTTAGATAATTTTTCAATAAGAACAAATTGGTGACTAGCACAAAGACACTGTAAAATGCTTGGTCTTGTATGTTCAAGGTGACCAGCTTCTTTTTCTAATTGCTTAATAGTTAAAAGTTTTTTATCCAATAATTGCTCAATAAGAGCAAATTTTTTATTTATAGCTAAAAACCATAAAGCGCTAGTGCCTGCATAGTACCCTTTGTTTGGAGCTTGCGTTAAATTCTCAAGCTTAAAATAAGGTTTATTAATTAACTGTGTTATAAGAAAAGCTTGATTGTGATAGCAAAGTAACCAAAATAGATTAACCGTAGCGCCTTCTTCGATTGTTATTGTTTCTTGCAGGTGCTCTTGGGTTATTAAATCATTATCAATGAGTAATTTTAATAACGGAAACATCCCTGCTTGAGCTATCTTGGCAATTTCAGTTACGCCTAAAGTTGATAATAAAAGATCTTGATCTTGAGGATAATCTTGTAATAAATCGTTGAAAATCTTCCAGTATATAATATCTTTTTCTTTATCTTGCGTAGTGATATGCAATTTTAAAAATAATTGCGGGGTAAGCTTACTTAAGGTTCCTTGGTTATCTACCCAATAGTGTTCTAAATTGTAATAAAGCTTAAGATCTTTATTTTCCGCATTTCCTGCAAGCAAAATAGGTTTAACAGGATTAGCTAGATATTTTTTATTATTAAATTCGCTAACAATAGTTGCGGTCAGTAAGGTTTCATTTAGGGGCATTAGTGTATAGCGTAGACTTACATCATTAAGAAAAGAGTTAAAATCTATAGAATCTAATTCATAGAGAAAACTGCCATTTTCTTGGAGTTTTTTTAGCAGAAAATTTTCTTTTTCTATACGTAAAATATGGCCATATTTGTTATTCCAGGAATCAACCAAAGCTTGCGGGAAGTTAGCATTGATATCAGCAATCGTTAATAGGTCTTTGTCATGAAAGCACTCAGCTTTGATTGCTGCATGCATAGCGAAATATGTATTTTTAAGCTCTTTTAGAAAGGCCTCTTGCTCGGCTTCGCTGGAAAATTTATTATCAAGTAGATTAATTTCATTTACAAACTGATACAAATTTAACGGGCAAATATCGGCATATTGTTTATTCCAAACATCTAGATTTGCTTGTAAGCCCAAGCTACTTAGTTCTTTACTAGTAATGGAGGTTACTTCATTTTTAAAAGCTTTATTCTTAATATCTGCATATAGATTTGTATAAATTGGAGTAAATTTATCAATTAAAATATCAATAAATTTATTAGGGTTAAACATTTTAGCAAAGTAAGCTTTAAAATTTGCGGCTTTGCCATTTAAACTAGTTGTAGTTTTGTCAGTAACATCTATCCCATAATTTTCTTTAATTAAATTAAGGTAAGTGTTTGTATAGTGAATCTGCATTCCGGTTAGGGCATTTGTTTGTACGAGAAACTCATTATTTGTCATTAAATTATATGAAAGGGCAATCTGTTCAGCTAACCTTTCTTTACAAGCTTGGATGAGAGCATTAGAGCCAGTTGAGGCAAGAAATTCATTTTTAGCCCGGCGGATTTGATCGAAAGTTCCATCAGCGCAAACAAGAATGCTTTCTTGGAGGGAAAGTAACACTTCTTTCTTTTTATCGATCGCAATATCTGCGTTTTCTAGGAGGGCACATATATTTTCGAGACATCTTTTTCCTTCAGCGAAAAATAAAAATTCGCGCCCTTTATACATGGCGTCAAAAAAAACCAACCTAAAATGAGATGTGAAAACTTCCACCCCATATTGCTGTTTGAGAATCTTGTTGTTTGTACACCACATATTCAAATGGTGCACTAGGAGCTGATATTGGCCGAGAAGTTTTTGGAATTCAGAAGTTTTTTTAAATTTTTCAACCTCAGCTATAAGGTTGTCAGTGTCTTGAGTATTAAAGTAAACAGGTGGATTATATGGAGAATAAATGCGATCAAGAACTTTTTTTAAATCTTCTTGGGCTAAGTTAATTTTTACAGGGTTTAAAAATTCTTTGGTAAAGTCTTCAAAAGCCATATTTGTACTCGGTTTTTTGTCTCCAAGTCGCAATATGTTAAGTTCTTTTGTGCTCCTTTATTATGCCTACTTCCTACTCCTTTAGAATATCCACAATAACCATGCGACCATTTAGGAGGGCCAATATAGCATTTTTGATGTGTAAATTCAATGAGCCTTTAAGCGATTTTTTGCACAAACTCTTGCCAATGCGGTTTAGTAGCATCGCTTAATAAATAAGTCTTTAAGTTTTGGAGTTGGGTTAGATAATTAGCGGGAGATAACTTGCCACGCATTAACTCAAACCTTAAATATACGCAGTAGGTATTTAATACATCAGTTTCGCAGTAGTTACGTATTTCTGTAAGGTTGCCTTGGGTATACTGTTCAAAAACCTTAGCTCCTGACATACCCATTTTGCCGGGAAACCCCAACATTGTGGCAATTTCATCAAGCGGGGCAAAGGCTTTGTTTTGATATAAAGCTAAAACATCCATTAAATCTAGATGTCTATAATGAAAACGATTTAAGTAGTTGTTCCATTTAAATAAAGATGATTGCTCACCAACTTCCCAAAAAGTAGGCGCTGCTACTTGATGTAACATAGCGCGATAGTTGAGAACTGGTAAATCAAACCCTGCGCCGTTCCAGCTTATAAGCGTAGGGGTAAATTTATCAATTCCTGCAAAGAAACGCTCAATTAGTTCTTTTTCAGGAGATGTTTCTTCGCCTAACGACCAGACTTTAATGTTATTGTTATTAGCATAGACGAGCGAGATAGCAATAATTTGCTGCAAGTGATGCGGTAGAAAATCATGGCCTACTTTTTCGCGTCTTAGAGCCTTAAGCGCTTGAAAAACGTCATGATCAGTTAAATCTTCAAGCTGATAAAGCTTACGTGCAGATGCTAAATCTGGGATTGTTTCGATGTCAAAAACAAGAATGTGGGTCACTGGGATCTTTTACTTCATAAAATTTTCTGATACTAATACTCTAGCAGTTGTAATTCAATCTGGTTTTTATGAAAAGTATCATTCATAGTTGTGTGATTATCATAGCATTTGCGCTATTAACATCTTGCGCTACCAAAAGAGTGCCAAGTAATGTTAATCATATTTGTTATATTTTTAAAGAATATCCAAGTTGGTATCAGCATACCAAAAAAGTTGAGCGTATTTGGCATGTGCCTGTGCCTGTGCAAATGGCAATTGTGCATCAAGAATCAAGATTTGATGCTTATGCTTTGCCGCCTAAGAAAAGGCTTTTAGGGTTTATTCCGTGGGGTAGAGTTTCAACTGCATATGGTTATGCCCAAGCGCTAGATGGTACTTGGCGGGGATATCAAAATATGCGCGGCGGTTTTTGGTCTTCAAGACATTCTTTTGCCGATGCTGTTGATTTTATAGGGTGGTATGCAAATAAAGCTTATATTAAAGCCCATATTCCGCGTAATGATCCATATCGTTTATATTTAGCTTATCATGAAGGGGTTGGGGGTTATATGCGCAAAACTTATTTACGTAAACCTTGGCTTTTAAGGGTTGCACATAAAGTAAGTGCAAGATCGCAAATTTATAGAGCGCAGCTTCTGCGTTGTGGGAGATAAAAAGGAGGTCGTATGCGGTTAATGCTGTTGGGTGGCCCTGGAGCTGGTAAAGGTACTCAGGCGAAAAGGTTAATGGAGTATTTACATATTCCGCAAATTTCAACAGGAGATATGTTAAGACAAGCCATTAAAGATAAAACTCCATTAGGTCTTCAAGTGCAAACTATTATGCAAAATGGCCAACTTGTATCGGATGAGATAATTATTGCTGTTGTTAAAGAGCGTCTTAAAAATGCAGATTGTGCAAATGGATATTTGTTAGATGGATTTCCACGAACAATCGCCCAAGCACAAGGGATGCGCTCCAATAATATTCAGTTAGATGTTGTAATTGAGCTTTATGTTCCTAATGATGAATTAATGAAAAGAGTGACTAAAAGGCGGGTGCATCTTTCTTCAGGGAGAATATATCATCTTGACTTTCATCCTCCCAAGGTTCCAAATTGCGATGATATTACAGGCGAGCCTTTAATTCAGCGGGAAGATGATATGGAAGAAACTATGCGTAAACGTTTAGACGTATATCATACAGTGACCGCGCCTTTATTAGCTTATTATCAAGATTGGCAAAAGTCAGGGGATATAAAAGCCCCTAAAGTTTATAAGGTTGATGGATTAGGTAAAGAAGATGAGATTTTTGCTAAACTTTTGGCGATTTTAAAGGAGGTTAAATGACAGTTTTGACAATTAAAAGTGAGGATTTTGATAAATGTATTGCTACAAATGCTATAGTTTTTCTTGATTTTTGGGCTCCTTGGTGCGCTCCTTGCACGGCTTTTTCTAAGGTATATCATGAAGTTGCTCAAAGTTACCCTAAGCTTATTTTTGCCGAAATTAACATAGATGAAAGCCCTGCTTTAGCAGATAGCTTAGCAATCAAATCTATCCCTTACCTTATGGTGTTTAAAAACCAAGTAGCAATTTATGCAGAATCAGGCAGTATGCCAGCTTCGCGTTTAAGAGAGCTTGCTGATCAGGCTATTAGTGTCGAGGTTAAGAGTTAAAAGTAGGTTGGGATGACTTATAAGTTACTTCTTTTTCTTGGGAGTATGACTTTCTTTGAAAGGATCAGCATCTTTTTTATCAATAGGAGTGGTTGAAAATGGATTGTCGTGGTTTGAGGTAACTTTTTCCGGGTTTGCAGCTTCCTTCCCCTTAAGCTTTGGTTTTGTGGGCAAACTGTTGCTAATGTTCGGGAGATCGGTTGCTATTTCTTTAAAAAGGTTATAATAATTGAGCCCCCATAAATGCTTTAATTTATCTCCAAGGCTTTCATGAGGATCCTTCTTGGTAAATGGTGCTGTAACCAATATCCATACAGTAAAAAACAAGTTTAGAGCAAAACGCAACGGCATAGACATATTCTCTGGTCCCCAATGATAGGCTCCTCGTTCATGCTGGCTTTGAAATCTAAAAGTATTAATGTAGCTTTTGGGAAGGCCTTCTATAGCCTTTAAGAAAGCTGTATTTACTGGTATACCAGGGTATTTAGCAGTTTCTTGTTTAACTAATTCATCCAGTATATTTATAAGATTCCAGTTTAGTTCATCGCTTGCTGTGGGCTTATTTAAACCTAGGCTTGTATGGATTATATTGTTATATCCTTCAATTTCTTTATTATACTCTAAGGCTTTTGCATTATGGATTTTTATTTGATCTTTTGCGTTCGCTGGATTCTCATTGTGCAGTGGGGCAAATTGCTGCTCTAGAGGATTATTCTGTAAATCTTTTATTATCTTATTTTCGTTATCTAACTTCTGTTGCATTTCGTATCTTGCCACCAGAGTAGGCAAAAGGCCGCGCAGCATGGTCATAATACACAACTTCTATCTATAGTTACATGTATCTACAATTATAGTACAAATAGATAAAATTACCAACATGCTGACGGATCTGAGTAATTATAATGCCCAAGATTGTCGAGCACACCTTTTTGGCCTAAATGATTTAACACCAAGGTAGGGCATGCTTTATCTAAACTTTGTTGCTTAGGGTTTGCGTGGGCAATAAGGGTATAAGTGTTTTGGCTTAAAGATTTAATGGCTAGATGAAAGTAAGGATATGAGTGGAGTGATTTAATTAAGTCAGCAGTATTTACACCTTTATAAGTATGATGCTCTAAGAAATAAGTTTCTAGTTTGCTCGCTATATTAAGTAAATCAAGTTTAGCCGCAGCGCGCGCAGTTTTGGCAGAATAGCTAGAATAGTTTGGGAGCGCAATGAGTAGTAAAATTGCCATAATGCTGAGACAAAATAAAACTTCTAACAGCGTAAAGCCTTTATTGAAGCCCTCTATGTTGGTTTTAATAGTCATGGTTTTAGGGATTTGGTAATATTACGCCAAAATTTGGCATTTACTCTTAGCATTTTAAATGGAATACAATGGAAAATAAACCTCACTGTGGCACAATTACCTTAGTAGGTAGACCAAATGTTGGTAAATCTACCCTATTAAATGCAATTTTAGGCACCAAGCTTAGTATAACTTCACGTAAACCCCAAACAACTAGACATGCTATTTTAGGAATTCATACGGTACCTAATTATCAATGTATTTTCGTCGATACCCCAGGGTTTCATCTTGCAAAGAAAAAATTACTTAATCGTTTGATGAATAAGACTGCAATAAATAGCTTGATAGGGGTAGATGTTATTGGTTTTATTATTGAAGCATGCATATTTAAGCCTGAGGACGTGGCTTTGCTTGAGCTAATAAAGGCAGCTAATTTGCCTTGTGTATTGATAATTAACAAAGTAGATCTATTAAAAGATCAAAACTTATTGTTACCTTTTATGCAAAAAATCCAGGAAAACTTTGCCTTTGCAGCGCTTGTTCCCATATCTGCTAAGAAAAACATGCAAATTGCAGCTTTAATAAAGGTTTTTCATTCTATGATACCTTTAGGTGAGCCAAGATATAGTGAAGACTTATACACCGATCGCTCCCGCAGTTTTTTATGCGCTGAAATTTTACGCGAAAAAATTTTTCGTCTTTGTGGGCAGGAATTGCCTTATGGAAGTAGCGTTATAATTGAGTCTTATGAAGAAAGTGTTACATTAGATAAAATTCATGCTTTAATTATTGTAGACAAAGAAAGCCATAAGCGCATGGTTATTGGTGAAAAAGGTAAAAGATTAAAACAAATAGCAACAAGCGCACGCCTTGATATGGAAAAATTGCTGGACAAAAAAGTTTTTTTACAATGTTTTTGTAAAGTAAAATCAGGATGGTTAGACGATGCTAAACTTTTAACGCAATTTGGCTATGGAAAACATTGAATTAACTGCCTATGTTTTAAAGTCCGCGCGTGTTTCTGACACTAAATGGCGTTTAAGCCTTTTTTCAGCAGAAAAAGGACTTCTTAATGTTGTAATGCACTGTCCAAAAAACTCACGGCTTACGCTAGGCCTAACACCATTTATTGCTTTGTGGTTCGATATATTGGTGTATCCATATGGATATGCTGTGCGGGCGGTTGAGCCTATAGATACTGAGCAGTTTATTAAATCATTTTCTTCTTCGAATAAAAATACGGCATTATTTGCCTCTTGGTATGTAAATGAACTTATTTTAGCTTTACTGCCAAAAGAGGAGGGAGATTTAGCGGTCTATAAAATATATAAAGACACAATCGAAAACCTAAAGTTTAGTCTAGATAAAGTAACTATCGAAGCGTGCCTTTGTAGGTTTGAGTGGGGCCTTATCAAGAGTTTAGGCTACATTAACTTACCAAGAGAAACTTCTCCTTACTTGTTTTATCAGTTTATTCCTGCAAGAGGATTAATAAAGAGTGTCAATGGTATTAAGGGTAATGTCTTGCTTGCTTTAGAAAAAGGTGATTTATTAGCTGGTGATATGCTACCTTCAGCTAAACGGTTAACAAAAAGTCTGCTTGATTTTGTCCTAGATGGGAGAGTTTTGAAAGCAAAATGGGGGGTTAATGCTTTGCTTATATAGAGAAAGGTTGGTACTGATAGTTAGCATAATATTTTTATTCCTTTGCCTTTTGGCTATGGCAGTTAATCAGCTCGTTTACCAATTTCCCGGCAATCATTACATGCTACCTGATATAATTACCGCAATTTTTACCTGCTTTATGGCTTCCAAAGGACTTAAGATATATTTTACAGAAGAGGTGTGGGGTAGTTTCTTTCTGCGGGAATTTGGCCTAGGAATTCTTTTGTTTAGCTTAGTTTTATGGGGATCAGAATCAATTCAACAAACCCCATTTACTCCAATTGATAACGCATTAATAAAGTTTGATAAATTATTAAACGTTAGGGTTAATGATTATGTTGCTAGTTTAGAATATCATCCATATGTTAAAAAAATACTGGATTTTTTTTATAATTCAGTATCGTGTGAGCTGATTTTGGTGCCATCATTATTAATGATTTTTAGACGTTATGTTTTTATTTATGAGTATTATAGTTTGGTTTTTTTAACTGCAATCATAGGTTATAGTATTTATTATTTCTTTCCAACCATAGCCCCGGCATCTTCAATAGGAGGTCTTGGTTTTACCCAAGAACAGTATGCAACAGGAATTAAGTTTAATGAAATTCATCATTATATTTCCCCTTCTACTAAAGATGGAGGACTTATTTCATTTCCTTCATTCCATGCAATCTGGGCTCTGTTGTTGGTATATTCAGTGCGCTGCTGGACTTATTTTTGCTCGGCATTGCTTATTTTTAATTCAATGATCATTATAGCTTGCGTAATACTAGGGTGGCATTATATGGTAGATATTCTAGGGAGCATTGCGGTGATTTTGTTAAGTATTTGGTTTAATCATATTTTGGTTAAAAAGGAATTTATGTAAATGCAAGGGCCTATAGTAATAAGGATTACCGCAGACTCTGGTGATGGGGTGCAGTTATTAGGCGAGCAATTAACCATAACAGCAGCAGTTGCGGGGAGAGAAGTTAGAACTTTACCTGATTTTCCTGCAGAAATTCGCGCGCCTGCAGGCACTTTAGCTGGGGTTTCAGGGTTTCAGCTTGCTATGTCTGATACTCCTATTTATACCGCAGGCGAAGCTTTAGACGTATTGGTAGCCCTTAATCCTGCTGCGCTAAAGCACTCTATCGATAATCTATCTTTAGGTGGGTTATTAATTATTAATGAAGAAGCGTTTACAGAAAAAGATTGGCGCAAAGCTGATTTGGAGCCTGACTTTTTACACACCAAGGCATCTTTATATCAAATTATTAGTTTGCAATTAATTACCAATGTAAGAAAAGCTGTAGAAGGCCTTAATTTGTCAATTTCTGAGGCAAAAAGGTGCAAGAACTTTTATGTTTTGGGGATGATTTTATGGCTTTTCGATCTTCCCAAAGATCAAACCCTGCAGTTTATGCAAAATAAATTTAACCAGCAAATAGAATTATATAATGCCAATAAAGCAGCCTTGTTAGCAGGATATAATTATTGCATAACTATCGAACTCCAAAGGCAAAGCTTTGATTTTGCCAAAATTACCCGGCAAAAGGGCGAGTATCGCCAAATCAATGGGGTTGAGGCATTAACTCTTGCCCTAGCAACTCTCACAGTAAAAACTAAAAAAACCATGTTGGTAGCAGGTTATCCTATAACTCCGGCGTCACCGGTATTACATGCTTGTGCACATTTATCTCAATATGGCATTGCGCTTTTACAAGCAGAAGATGAAATTGCCGCTTGTTGCGCTTGTCTTGGAGCGGCTTTTGGTGGAAAGTTAGCCCTTACCTGTACTTCAGGTCCAGGTTTTGATTTAAAAGTGGAAAGTTTGGGGCTTGCGGTGAGCGCAGAATTACCCTTAGTGGTTGTTGATATAGAGCGTGCTGGGGTATCAACTGGCTTGCCGACAAAAACCAGCCAAAGTGACTTAAATGCTGCCTTATATAGTAGGCATGGGGAAGCGCCAATTCCTGTTATAGCAGCAAAATCTCCTGGGGATTGTTTTTATGTTACCCTTGAAGCCTTTGCTATTGCTATTAAATATATGACCCCAGTAATTCTATTGCTAGACGCCTATTTAGCGAATGCGGCAGAGCCATGGTTAATTCCTGATCCTGATAAAGTAAATGTACCTAAAATTGAACAAAATCGCTTTCCTTTGCCCTTTATGCGCGATAAAGATAATTCGCGTAGTTGGAATATTCCTGGTACTGCTGGGTTTATTCATCAGTTAGGAGGGCTAGAAAAGCAATCTGACCGGGGTTTTGTTAGTTATGCTGCGGATAATCATGAGCAAATGGTTAAACTAAGAGCGCAAAAAATTGCAAATATTGCTAATGAGTATGCAGAATTAGTCCTAGAAGGGGATGCAAATGCTAAGGCATTAATTATTGGTTGGGGCAGTACCTATGGAAGTATTCGCGCGGCCTTAGTAGAGTGTAGCGAGGCGGGGGCTAAGCTCGCTCACCTCCATCTTAAAAACCTTAACCCCTTACCGCAATCTCTTGGTGAAATATTGCAGCGCTTTACCTTAGTTATGGTTGCAGAATTAAATACCGGCCATTTATGGCAATTAATTCGCGCAAAATATTTAGTAGATGCAAAGCTAATATCTCAATGTAATGGGCAGCCATTTAACGTTAAGCTTTTAACGCAAGGCATTTTAGAAGAGGTGCGCCATGACCTCATATAAAAAAGAAGATTTTACAAATAGTAATGAAGTTAAATGGTGTCCTGGATGTGGTGATTATGCCATTTTAAAGGCTATTCAAAGTGTTCTGCCCAAGCTAGGGCTTGCGCCAGAAAAACATGTTTTTATTTCCGGGATAGGGTGCGCGGGAAGATTGCCATACTACATGAACACTTATGGATTTCACACTATTCATGGACGCGCCCTGGCGGTTGCAACTGGGCTTAGTGCGCTGCGTGATGATCTTACAATTTGGGTGATAACAGGGGATGGTGATGCTTTAAGTATTGGGGGCAATCATTTTATTCATGCCCTAAGGCGCAATGTTAATATCAATGTATTATTATTTAATAATCAAGTTTATGGTTTAACTAAAGGCCAGTTTTCTCCAACCTCAGAAAAAGGCCAAATCACTAAAACTTCCCCGCAAGGGGTTACGCAAGAACCATTAAACCCAATAGAGCTTGCTTTAGCAGCAGGGGCTAGTTTTGTTGCCCGTGCCATAGACAAAGATCCTGATACGCTAGCAGATCTTTTAGTAAGTGCAGATGCGCACCAAGGCTTATCTTTTGTGGAAATTTATCAAGACTGTCATATTTTCAACAAGGGGGCGTTTGATGCATTTAGTGCTAAAAATAATCGCCAGGAAAATACTATTATGCTCAAAAATAATGAACCTTTGCTATTTGGATTAGACTCTAGAAAGGGCTTAGTCATGCAAGATGAAGCTTTTAAAGTAGTTGCGGCAAAAAACGCTGCATTGACTACACATCAAACCTCTAATTTGAATAGGGCAATGCTGCTGGCGCGTCTAAGATTTCCGCAATTTCCAATACCTCTTGGAATATATTATCAAGTTAATCGAACTAGCTTTGCCTTAGAGCATGAGTTAAAAAAATCTGCAAGTGATTTAACTGCCTTATATAGAGCTAAGGCTAGTTGGCACGTGGAATAAAAGTTTATAAGGATTATAAAAGATGAAAATAGGCAAGGGAAAAATATTTGTCTTGGATACAAATATTTTAATGCATGATCCAAGTGCATTTTTTAACTTTCAAGAAAATGATATTTATTTACCTATGGTAGTTTTGGAGGAGTTAGATAATCATAAAACTGGTTTGTCTGAAGTTGCAAGAAACGTTAGGCAAGCTAATCGTATTTTAATGGAAATGATGGCACAAGCAACCCACGAGCAAATTGTTTCAGGCTTACCTTTACATAATTTAGCCGAAAATAGTGGCAGATTGTTTTTTCAAACTGAAGAATTTGATAGCGTGCAATTTTTAAATCTTCCGGGGCAAAAAGCCGATAATACCTTACTAGCAACAGCATTTGCCCTCAAACAAAAAATTACTAATCGGCAAGTTGTGATTGTATCTAAGGATATTAATTTAAGAATTAAAGCCGGTATTTTAGGCATTCAAGCAGAGGACTATCATAACGATCAAGTAGTCGAAGATCTTAGTTTATTACATAGTGGTCTACATGTTTTAGAAGATGATTTTTGGGATAAGCACACTAAAAACATAGAAGTTTGGCAAGAATCTGGCAATACATTTTATCGCGTTCTTGGGCCTGAAACGAAAAAATGGAATCCAAATGACTGCGTAAGCACTAAGTCTAATGATTTTCAAGGTATGGTTAAAAAACTGGAAAAAGGATCGGCAGTTTTAAAATTAACGCGGGATTATACCCACGTAAAACACGCTGTTTGGGGGATTCATGCGAAAAATCGTGAGCAAAACTTTGCCTTAAATATGTTGCTTGATCCAGATATAGATTTTGTCACCCTGCAAGGCCCTGCTGGAACCGGTAAAACCCTGCTGGCAGTGGCAGCAGGCCTTACGCAAGTATTAGATAGTGCTTTATATAATGAAATTATTATGACCAGGGTAACAATTCCTGTGGGCGAGGATATTGGCTTTTTACCTGGTACCGAAGAAGAAAAGATGACCCCGTGGATGGGCGCTTTAATGGATAACTTAGAAGTTTTACATAGCTCACAAGAAGGCGGGAGCTTTGGCCGCGCTGCCACTCATGATCTTTTGCAAAATAAAATAAAAATTAGATCCTTAAACTTTATGCGCGGCAGAACTTTTTTAAATCGTTATATAATTATCGACGAATCGCAAAATTTAACTTCAAAGCAAATTAAAACCTTAGTAACAAGAGCAGGCCCAGGTAGCAAAATTATTTGTCTAGGCGACATTAAGCAAATAGACACCCCATATATCAGCGAAACAACCTCAGGCCTTACTTTTGCCGTAGATAGATTCAAGTCTTGGGAGCATAGTGCGCATATGAGCTTAACAAGAGGAGAGCGCTCAAGATTAGCATTTTTCGCAGCTGAGCACTTGTAATTGTCAACAGACTCTAGTGTTGGTACAATCCTTACCCACTTTGTGATATAGGAATTACCCGTGATGAACGAGCGACATGATGTCGATAGCCTGTTTTCTTGGGTTATTTGTTTGTCAGCTGGCCTCTTTTTTTTCTATGAATTCTTGCAGTTAAACCTTTTTGATGTATTAAATCCAATTTTACGTCATGAATTAAATTTAAATGCTTCTAAGGTCAGCATGCTTTCTAGTGCATTTATTTGGGCAAATACTTTATTTTTAATTCCTGCAGGCATATTACTTGATCGTTTTTCAGTTAAAAAAATTATTTTATTAACTCTTTTGCTGTGCATTTTAGGTATTTTATTAATTTTTATTAGCCATAGTTTATTTTTAATGTATTTAGGCAGGTTTTTAACCGGCATTGGCAATGCTTTTTGTTTTGTTGCGTGTGTTATTTTAATTTCGCGCTGGTTTAGTCAAGAAAAAAAAGGGTTGGTGGTTGGGATAACGGTAACTTTGGCTTTTATTGGTGGGCTACTTGCACATACTCCATTTGCTTATTTGCTTAAAATTATTAGTTGGCGCGTTGCTTTACTATGTGATCTAATTGTTGGGGTAGTTATTTTTTTATGGCTTCTATATTGGATTGAAGATGCACCTAAGGGCTTTTGTAAAGCTAAAGAAGATAGCGCAAAACCCTTTATTAAGAAATTTTTTGCGGTGGTTAAAAGACCGCAAATTTACCTTGCGGGCTGTTATACTGCTTTGTTAAACCTGCCAATTTTAGTATTCTGCGCCTTGTGGGGAATAAGCTACCTTAAGATTGAGTATGCGCTAAGTACAATTGCGGCTAGTAACATAGTTAGCGGCTTATTTTTCGGTAGCTTAATTGGCTGTCCTTTGCTAGGTTATTTATCAGATAAACAAGGTAAGCGTAAGCCTATTATGTGGTTAGGTATTATAGGAACTGCGCTTACCTTATTGCTTATTATTTTTATTAATTTGCATATACCGGCTTTACTTTTTCTATTATTTGTAAGTTTAGGGTTTTTTTCTGCAGCGCAAGTTTTAAGCTATCCTTTGTTAGCGGAAATTAATCCTCCCTCACAAGTTGGGGAGGCAACAGCTATCGCCAGTTGTATAATCATGGGAAGTGGAGCTTGGGCGCAGATTTTATTTGCCTTTTTAGTTGAATTAAAGCGGGGCAACGAGGTTTCTGCATACCTTAAAACCGATTTTCAGTATGCAGTGTGGATATTCCCAAGCGCAATTCTGCTAGCAGCTATTGTTTTAAGCAAAATTAAAGAAACCAACTGCAAACAATATGGAGAAAGCTAACATGGAGACAGTAGCAACTATGCAAAATGAACGCTCTTTTAATTGGATGCCCTGGATAGTTTGTTTTAGTGCTTCATTGTTTTTTTTCTATGAGTTTATTCAAGGGAATATGTTTGCTTCAATTGCCGATAATATTATGCAAGATTTTAATATTGAGGTAGATAAGCTGGCTTATTTGTCAAGTATATATTATCTCTCCAATGTTATGTTTTTATTTGTCGCAGGTCACCTGCTTGATAGATATTCAGCCAAAAAAATCATGTTATTGGCGATGTTTTTATGTGTCGTAAGTACGTTTGTTTTAGCAGAAGCCCATTCTTTTTTTATTGCTCTTCTGTGTAGGTTTATGACAGGAGTTGGCAGTGCTTTTTGTTTATTAGGGCCTGTTAGAATTGCTTCAAGGTGGTTTTTACCGCGCCAGATGGCCATGGTGACAGGAATTATAGTAACTATTGCCATGCTAGGAGGGTTAGCTGCGCAGTATCCTATGACCTTATTGGTAAGCAAAATAGGGTGGCGTAATGCAGTTTTAGTAGTTGGCTTTATTGGAGTTACTATGTGGTTTGTTATGGGGTTTGGGATAGTTGATAAACCTAACACCCATAAAATTGGCGCGGAAAATAGGTTACGCTTTAAAGAAGCCTTTAAAAGGGCCTATACAAACTCTGCGGCTATCCGCGTTGCTTTGTTCGCTACCTTAATGAATATGGGAATTGCGGTTTTTGGCGCTATGATGGGCTCTTTATATTTAATGGCGCGCTTAGATATTTCTAAAGAACTTGCTGCCTCTATAAATGGCATGATATTCCTAGGCACTATTTTTGGTGGCCCTTTAATGGGCAGATGGTCGGATAAATTAGGTGAAAGGTTAGTTCCCATGCGTTTTGGAGCTTTGGGCGCTTTAATTACTATATTAATTATTTTATATTTGCCTTTGGCGCCATTGGTTATGTATATTTTATTCTTTGCCTTAGGGTTTTTTACTTCAGCGCAAATAATTAGTTACGCCTATGTTGCAGAAACTCAGCCCGCTAGCATGACAGCAACAGCAGTAAGTTTAGTTTCTCTTGGTACGCAAATTGGCTATATAATATTTCAAAATCTTTTTAGTCAAATTCTGCTTTTACATAGTCAAAGACCAGGAGTTTATCAATTAGGGGATTATCAAACAGCGGCAATTATGTTACCCATTGGGCTAATTTTTGCATTTATTTTATTAATAAAACTCAAAGAAACTTATTGTCATAACGTAGAGGTTTAAATGCATAAGCGTGCTATTGTCTTATTGCTAGACTCTTTAGGAGTCGGTGCTAGTTTAGATGCGCATTTATATAAAGATGAGGGAAGTAATACTTTAGGTCATATAATTGAAGCTTGCTTGCAAAATAAAGCTGATATTAAAGGGGTGCGCCAAGGCAAATTAAAAATTCCTAACTTAGCAGAGCTTGGTATGTACTGGCTTTTATTGTCAAGCACAGGAATTCGTTATCAAGATGAAGAAAACTACATTGAACCAAAAGGCCAGTGGGGTTATGCGGTTGAGCAAAGTTTAGGTAAAGACACTCCAAGCGGGCATTGGGAAATTGCCGGTGTGCCGGTGTTATTTGAGTGGGGATATTTTAAAGATACGCCAAAATGCTTTCCCAAAAAGCTTATTGACGCATTAATAAAAGAAGCAAACTTGTGCGGGGTATTAGGTGAAAAACATGCTTCCGGCACTGTTATTATTGCTGAGTTAGGTGAGGAACATCAAAAAACTTTAGCCCCAATTGTATACACTTCTGCAGATAGCGTCTTTCAGATAGCAGCCCATGAAGAAAGCTTTGGCCTTGAAAAATTATATAAGACCTGTGAAATAGCCAGGCGCTTAGTTGATCCATATAACATAGGCAGAGTCATAGCAAGACCATTTTTAGGTAAGAAAGGTTCATATTATCGCACTGGGAATAGACGCGATTACGCAGTCCTTCCACCTCAGCCTACTTTATTAGATAAGCTAAAAGATCAAGGAAAAGCAGTAATTGCTATTGGCAAAACCGATGATATCTTCGCGCACCAAGGTTCAACAGAAGTAATTAAAGCCAATGGCAATATGGCACTTTTTGATGCAACCATAACTGCCATGCAAAATTTTCCCCAAGCAAGCTTAATTTTCAGCAATTTCGTTGACTTTGACTCCTCCTATGGCCATCGCCGCGACGTAGCAGGCTATGCAAATGCCTTAGAGCAATTTGACAAAAGGCTAGAAGAACTCAAAAAGCTCCTCCAACCAGGCGACTTAGTAATAATAACAGCTGATCATGGCTGCGACCCAACCTTCAAAGGCACAGATCACACTCGCGAACATATCCCAGTTATCGCCTTTGGCCCAAAGATACCAGCAAAATTCATAGGCAGAAGAGAAACCTTCGCTGACATAGGCCAAAGTATCGCCGCACATTTACACATAGAGACGTTAGAAAATGGGGTAAGTTTTCTATGAGCTAGCCACCAAACGGGCGATTTCTGAAATCATATACAAAGGAATAGATAAAATGCGTTGATGTTTTTCCAATTGGCGCTGAGATAGTCGAACTCCCAATGAATATTTCTTTTCATTTAAAAAAAGCTGTAAAGATCGCAAACTGCCTGTTTTTCCAGCTTTAATTTCAATAGGGATAATGCGATCATTGACATTAATGACATAATCTACTTCTGCACTACTATTAGGTTTTTGCCGGTCCCAGTAATATAACTCACTTTGTATATATGGTTTTTGATACGCCAATAGCTCCTGGCCAGCAAACTGTTCGGCTTGAATCCCTCGATTCAGTAATAATAAGTCTTGTTGGAGAAAGATCTCAGGAGATAATTGACTCATGGCATTCATTAAGCCAATGTCAAAAAACAAAACTTTAAAATTCTTGTCACTGGCTTGCACACTCAATGGCAGACCGCTTGCATTGGTATGGCATACCTTGTGCAACAAATTGGCTTGCAATAAATACCCCAAAGCTTCTTTAATTTCTCGTGAACGCAAATTAGGATCAATACGACTATACATAAATTTTTCGCCTACTAATCCCGGTGCTTCTTTCAAAATTTGTTGCATATACCTATGCTTGGTTTTATTCGCATATTTTCCAAAATCATCTCTATAGGATTGGATAAGTGATAACTGTTTGGATTGAACGCGTTCTAAATTTTGCGAAATAATATATTCTTCTATAATAGCTGGTAATCCGCCTAACATAAAATAACGGCGCAAATGCTCCAATAATATGTGATGCACGTCTTCGGGAACTCCTTCTTTTACAGTCACTTGGTGCAAAAAATCTCGTAGATGAGCTAGGTTTATAGCCGACAAATACTCTAAAAAGGATAATGGCTTTAAAAATAGTGACTCTATTCGCCCAACTGGCATGCGCATATCTTCATTATTTAACGTAAATTCTAATAAAGAACCTGCTGCAATGACATGCAACTCAGGTAGTTCTTCTTTGAAATAGCGTAAAGCTTTTAACGCTTGTGGACACTCTTGAATCTCATCTAAAAATAATAAACTTTTTCCAGGGATTAATTGTTGCCCGCTCTGTAAATATAGACGTTGTACAATATTTATGGGTATCATACTTTCAAAGGCTAGTTTAAATTTTTCTTCACGCTCAAAATTAATTGATAGAGTATGCTCAAAATACTGTTTAGCAAATGCGTGTATTAAGTAAGTTTTTCCCACCTGACGTGCGCCACGTATTAATAAGGGCATACGAGTGGTTGAATTCTTCCATGCACGTAATGTTTGTAACAAATCGCGATCCATCTTACACCCTATAAATGTCAAAATATCAAGGGTATTATGAACGTGTTTTGTATAAATATCAAGGTTATTTGCAACCTACCAATGATAATGTAATGCAAAAAGAGGATGATAATGCAAAATAAATATGCCTTTGCTGCTGCTAGGTTACTAGTAGTTATGTTGAGCTGCTTTTGTTTGCCACTATTGGCAAAAGATGCTGCAAGTTATGCGGTCGTTAAATCTTCTAAACAATGGTTAGTCATGGCGGATAAGGTTCCATTATCCGTAACATATTGGTTTCCGAAACCTACTTATCCTGGCGAACGGTTTTCCACTATTCTTGAAGTCCTCCCATACCGAAAAGACGATAGTTTTTTTGAGAGAGACGCAAATATTCAGGGTTATTTTGCACGCCACGGCTTTGTAGTGGCAAGGGTTGACGTTCGCGGGACAGGTTCATCTAAGGGTGTTTTACCACCTCGTGAATATTCTGATATAGAGCTCCAAGATATCCGCGAGATTATTGAGCAACTTGCTAAAAAACCTTGGAGTAATGGGCGTATTGGTATGCAAGGGATTTCATGGGGAGCATTCAACTCTTTAATGACCGCAATGAAAAATCCACCTGCTTTGAAAGGCCTTTTGGTTGCGCACGGCTCAGAAGATTTATATGCAAATGATATTCATCAAATTGATGGCGCATTGCATATTGATATATTTTCTTTAGAAATAGATACTGATAATGCATTTCCTCTTTCGCCTTCGTATCCTATTGATGCTGAGTATTTCAAAGATCGTTTTAACCAAATACCTTCTATCTTTAATTATTTGCAGCATCAACGTGATGGGGTATTTTGGCAGAAGCATTCAATAGCCAATGATTATTCCAGTATTCAAATTCCAGTGTATGCATTTGGCAGTTTGTTGGATGGTTACCGGGATTTTGCTATAAATTTATTCAATCATTTAAAGTCATTTGTTAAAATTGAAATAGGCCCGCAAAATCACGCTTGGCCTACAGGTAAGGGCGAAGATTGGAAAAATAAGGCCGTTCGTTGGTGGAAAACCGTTTTAAATCAGGAAAATACTGGAATATTAGACGAGCCACGTATGCGGGTGTTTATTCGTGATCCGGTTCATCCTACGATGACAGCGACACAAGGCTATTATGCGCAATTTTTTCCGCCAAAAACTAAAACAACGAACATGATTCTTTTATTAAAAAATGATAAACAATTGGCAACCAAGCTAGAAGGTGGTGCAAAACCAGTTTTTGATAGCCTCGTGTATAGGCCAGCAGGTGGAAAAGGGGTGTTAAATTGGTGGGGTGAAACCACGCCAGATATGCAAAATGCGGATAAAGATGCCTTGGTGTATGATTCTAACGTATTGACAAAGGACAGTGTTGTATTAGGAAATCCTAGAGTAGAGCTCAACGTTGCTGCCAGTGCTCCTTTAGCTGATTGGATTGTACGTTTAGAGGATGTTTTCCCGGATGGACGTGTTGCATTTATTACGGGAGGGTTAATTAATGGTGCTCAGCGGGTTTCACGGGTGCTGCCAACGGCTATTCTGAAAAATCAATTTTTTCGCTTAAAGTTTCCCTTACATTTTACAACCTGGCGGTTTAAGGCTGGGCATCGCATTCGAGTGAGTGTATCTAATGCACAATTTCCTATGATTTGGCCCACGCCATACTCTATGGTAACTCAGTTGGCCGTTAATGATGGAACTTCCTACATGGAGTTACCCATAATCGTAAATGTTCCTCCTGAGGATAAAATACATAAAGAAGAGGTCATTTTAGCACCACCTGCATTTAACGTGAAACAGAATAAAAAAGGCGACTGGCTTGCCAGCAGTAGTGAAGGATATCGAGTTAAACTACCAGACGATGCCAGCTATCAATGTCATTACACCGTAACCTATAAAGTCTCTAATGCTGATCCTGCCAAAGTTTCGTTTATAGGATATGGTAATGACACAGTAAACCTACCTAAGCAAAACAGAAAAATAGAGGTGCAATTTACGCTCAAGATTGATTCAGATAAACAATTTTTTCATGTTAAAGCAGTACGGCGTCTTCTGCAGAATGGGCGTATTTTAAAAACAAAAACCTGGCAACAAAATATTCCACGAGATTTTCAATAAATGAAAGCTGGCACTGCCAGTTCAAAGCAAAATTCCAACCCTATCTATATGTTCAAGCAATTCTTGAGATTCAATTTTATGTTTAACAGATAGATCAATTTTCCATGGGAGCAATAAGTCATCCAACTCATTTTCAATAATAGATTGTTCTTGTAATGTGAGCAGAGGGGCAATTAAGCACAAGTCTATATCTGATCCAGGTTGATAGTTACCCTTAGCGCGTGATCCATATAAAATAACTTCTTTAACTGCTGGATGTCTTTTAATAATTGCAGTTAAGCTTGTGATTACCCTTAAGGGTAATCCATATTTTTCGTTAGTTTTGCTCATTATTTTTTTTAAGATCGTGCATAGTCTTGAGAAAATCTTTGAAGCAGGGGTAATACTGTTTTAAAATTTGATCAACTATTTCGTCAGCAACTATCTGGTTATAAGTATGTGACGTTTGATTACGACTTTTGATCATCTCCATCCACACTTCCCCTTGTGTAATTAGATTTTTATTAAAAGCTTCTCGAGTAGCATCTCTTGAACCTGTTATGTTAGATTGGCCTTGAAAAAACAAATAATCTTTAATTACATTCCATGCCAATTCATGGGTAAACTCAAAACCTTGAATCAGTCCTTGCTTTTCTAATAGAGATAAAGGCCTACTTTGGGCTAATAGAACTGCAGCAGATAATTGCGCTAAGGCTTTTGTGTAATTATTAAGGCGCTGATGCCAACGAATATCTTGTTTCATTCAATAAACCCTTTAGTACTAGTCTCTACCTCAAGCTCAACAGCTTCAATTTTTTGAAAACGTTGCGATATTTTTTTCGCGGAAGTATTAACTTCACTTACGTCTTGATGGGCGAGATCAATGTGTTTAGAAAGTTTATCCATGCGTTTTTCGAAACGCCCGAAATCTTGCGCTAGGGCTTGCAAGTGTTGCTGAATTATATGCACTTGTTTTTTTGTTGCGTCGTCTTTTAAAACCGCGCGCGCTGTGGTTAATACGGCCATTAAAGTGCTTGGGGAAACTAGCCATACTCTTAGACGTTGCGAAAGTGCGATTATGTCTGGATAGTTTGCATGAATTTCAGCGAAGATTGATTCAGCGGGGATAAATAAAATGGCGCCATCTGCTGTTTCTTCGGGGATTATATATTTTTCGGCAATATCTTTAATGTGTTTATGCATATCTTGTTTAAACTGTTGCTGGAGGGTTTTCCTTTCATAACTATTTTGCTCACACAGCAGCATTTTTTGATAGGTTTCGAGGGGAAATTTGGCATCGATAACTAAATTACCGGTTGGCTCTGGTAAAAATAATATACAATCAGCACGTTTTTGATTGCTTAAGGTATATTGCATTTGGTAATGTGATGCCGGCATCATGTTGGCAATTATATTGGCAAGTTGTACTTCTCCAAAGGCACCTCTTGCTTTTTTATCCATAAGCACATCTTGCAAACTAACCACATGAGTTGAAAGTTCAGTGATTTTCTTTTGAGCTTCGTCAATTATAGTTAAGCGCTTAATTACATCGACAAAAGTTGAGGAGGTGCTTTCAAAGCCTTTAGATAATTGTTGATTAACTTGCTCTGTTAAACCATTAAGCTGCATTCTTACATGGTGCGATAAACTTTGTAAGTGTGAAGTAAGACTATCTGCGTGTTGTTTAAAGCTATGGGTCATTTGTTCACGTACATCTTTCATTTGAGTTTGAATTGATTCGGCATTAAGTTGCTGAATTTTAAGAAGTCCCTCATTAAAGTTTTGTTTTAATAAATTTTCCATATTTTGCGCAAAAAGGTTCTGCTGTTGGGTTAAGGTTGCTGTTTGCTTTTCTAAAGTGCCTTCAAGTTGCATTAAATAAATGCACCACAATTCTTTTTGCCTTCTTTGGTAATAAAAGATAAAGGCTCCGAGAGCTAAAGGGCCAAAAAATATTGCTAACAATGGGAGTAACATATATTTTATCCTTAAAATTCAGCATGTCCCGGAGTGCGGGGGAATGGTATTACGTCACGAATGTTGTTAAGACCTGTAAGGTAGCTGATTAACCTTTCAAAGCCAAGGCCAAAGCCTGCGTGGGGCACCGATCCGTAGCGTCTTAGATCAAGGTACCAATTGTAGTTTTTAATAGGTAAGTTTATTTTTTGCATGCGTTCTTCTATGATAGGTAAACGATCTTCTCTTTCGCTACCGCCTATTATCTCACCGATTCCTGGGGCTAATATATCCATTGCGGCAACGGTTTTATTATCCTCATTAAGGCGCATATAAAAACCTTTTATTTCTTGGGGGTAATCAGTAACTACTAAGGGTTTTTTAAATACCTCTTCACATAGATAACGCTCATGTTCTGATTGTAAGTCAAGCCCAAAAGCCACCGGAAAAGTAAACTTTTGTTTAGCTTTTTGTAAAAGCTCAATAGCTTTAGTGTAGGTAATACGCTCAAAATCTGTTGTGGCAAGATGTTCTAGCCTGTTAATACAATCAGGGTGGATATGTTGATTAAAAAAGGCTAAATCATCTGGTCTTTTAGCTAATAATTCTTGCGCAATTGTTTGAATCATGTCTTGCGCTAAGAGCGCTATGTCATCTAAGTTGGCAAAAGCAACTTCAGGTTCTACCATCCAAAACTCTGCTAAGTGGCGTGAGGTGTTAGAGTTTTCTGCTCTAAAAGTAGGGCCAAAAGTGTATACTTTTGACATAGCTAAGCAATAAGATTCAAGGTTTAACTGCCCTGATACAGTAAGAAAGGCTTCTTGGCCAAAAAAGTCCTTGTTATAGTCAATTTTTTGATCAGCTGTTTTGGGTAGGTTACATAAGTCTAAAGTGCTCACTCTAAACATCTCGCCGGCGCCTTCACAATCGCTAGTTGTGATTATAGGAGTTGTAATCCAGTAAAAGCCGCGATTATCAAAAAACTGATGAATAATTTGGGCAAGGGAATGCCTTATTCTGGTTACAGCGCCTATAGTATTGGTGCGCACCCTTAAGTGCGCAACTTCACGCAAAAACTCTAATGTATGTCTTTTAGCCTGGATTGGATAGGTATCAGGGTTATCTATCCAGCCAATAACAGTAATTTGCTCAGCTTCTATTTCAAACTGCTGGCCTTTTCCTAAAGATTTAATTAGCTTGCCTTCAACAGCCAAAGAACACCCGGTAGTTATTTTTGCAATATCAGTTGCATAGTTCGCTAAAGATTCAGGGGCTACAACTTGTAAAGGGTTAAAACAAGAACCATCGGATAGGTGAATAAAAGTAACCCCTGCTTTAGATTCACGTTTTGTTTTTACCCAACCTTGTAATAAAACGGTAGAGCCTTCTTTAATTTTTCCGTCTAAGCAAGCAAAAATACTAACCTTCAGTGTCACAAACAGTCTCCTTTAATTCGTGTAATTTTTGGATGTCAACTTGATGGCCCGCTAGTATACACCCATTAGCTTGATAAGTACGGTAGCGAATGCGGCCTTTTGCTTTAACTTCAGCATCATCATGGATAATTTCAATGGTTCGCTTAAATTGCAGGTAAAAATTTGGGATAGAAAAACTAAGATTTAATAAAATATCTTTAAACTGTTTGCTCGGGGTATTGGTACCTATTTGGACAGGAGCTGGAGGGGTTGGTCCTTCATTTTGCAAATGATGCGGAATAAAACTGTCTGGTTTGAATGTCCATAAAGCCTCATCAATGAGGTTGGCGTCTTTTTCTGTTTGGCAAAAAACAAAAAGTTGATGGTTCATGTTATATATTTTTTCAATTAGTTGGCAAATAAAAGCTAAACGTTTCTCTAAAGAGGGTGTATTAATAATATAAAAATCAATTTGCTTATTTAGCATTACGTAAAAATTCCAGCAATAATGGCAAAGGACGCCCTGTAGCTACACGATTATTACCTGAAATCCAAGCAGTTCCTGCTATGTCAATGTGCGCCCAACGATAATCTTTAACAAACCTTTCTAAGAATATTCCGCCTATAATACTGCCTGCTGATCTGTCAAAATTGGCGTTAATTAAGTCGGCATTTGGACTGTCAAGCTTTTCGCGATATTCAGGAAACAGCGGGAGGCGCCATGCTTTATCTAAACTTTTTTGTGCTGCTTCAAGAAGGGCATTAGCTAAAGCTTCGTCATTTGCCATAATTCCTGAAGCTACATTACCTAATGCAACAATTACGGCGCCTGTTAAGGTTGCAATGTCAATCACGTATTTTGGCTTAAATTGTTCAGCGTAACAAAGAGCGTCAGCAAGAATGAGCCTACCTTCAGCGTCAGTATTTAACACTTCAACTGTTTGTTTGGACATCATGGTTATAACATCCCCAGGTTTTACTGCTGTGCCACTAGGTAAATTTTCTGTAGCAGGTACTAGGGCAATAAGATTAATAGGGAGTTTCAATTTAGCACATGCGAATATTGCTCCTAAAACAGTCGCAGCTCCTGCCATGTCAAATTTCATTTCATTCATGTTAGCTGCAGGTTTAATAGAAATCCCCCCAGCATCAAATGTTACCCCTTTGCCTATCAAGACAATAGGATCGCCTTTAGTTTCTAGCCCCTGATACTTAAGCTCAATAAAACATGGAGGTTCAACAGATCCTTGGCTTACAGCAAGTAAACCGCCCATGCCTAAGGTTTGAATTTCTTCTTTATGCAAAATTTTATAGCTTACGTTAGGAACTGATTTAGCAAGCTCAACACATGATTTACTTAAATAGCTTGGAGTGCAGTGATTTGCAGGTAAGTCGGCTAAGTTACGGGTAAATTGGATGGCTTCTGCAATAATAATAGCTTCGCATAAAGCTTTAGGGGTTGCTGAAGCCTCATGAATAAAGATTTCTTGTAAGGCTTGTTTATTGGAAGTAGTTTTAAACTGGGGTTGAATGTACAAAGAACAGTCTACAACCCTTAATATAAATTCAAGCTGCTGATCAGGAGTTATATTACTTAGCAAAGGAAAATGTAAAGTAGCTTTAGCACAGTTTTGCGCTAAAACTGCTTTGACGCTGGCTTTCAGATGGTTTTCTAATACTTCTGCAGTATATTTATCCTTTTTACCACAGCTTATGAGAATAATTGCGCCAATATTAAGTGTGGACGCTTCAAGATCTGATTGGTAACAAAACTGGCCAGGCTTTTGGAGTTTTTTAATTAACCTACTTAATAGACCATTTAAACTTTTATCTAGTTGGCTAAGCTCAGGTGTTAAGCTCTCATCTTCTAGTATACCAATAACTAAACAGTCAGTTTGTGCAAGTTGCGAGGATAAATGATAGATCATGTGCTTAACTCCACATTAAACAAGATCAAAAGTGTAGCCGCATTTTACTCTATATTAAAGAGCATTAGCTTTTCTTTCGCTGACTAAACTGTGCTAAAAAGCGTATTTCTTCTAACTTAGCTTCAATTCGTGCCTTTAAATAATTATCATTTTTAACCAACTTTAATGCCGTTTTTAACCGCAAAATTGCTACATTATCATGACCTTGTAAGTGATCGCATTGGCCTTCAGTAAAGTAAGCATAGGCTTCGCGTTTGTTTTGTGCTTCTGCTTTGGCTAAAGATTTACATATTGTTAAATTGTGCGGTTCTTGCCTAAATGCTTTAGTAAGCAACATCGCGCCTTTGTCTGCTTGATTAGTTGCAAGGTATGCTTGGGCTAGTGCTAGCATCACTGCCTGCATTTCAGGATATGCTTGGTGCAATTTAATTAGGGTGTTAATCGCTTCTGTGTTGTCGTGCTTACCAATTTCTGCATCCGCAAGGGAAATAGTTATAAAAGGATGGTTGGGATTTTGATCAACTAGAGGTAATAGTTTATTGTATGCTTCAGTAAAGCGATTAGTGTCTAGCAAGGTAAGTGCAAGCCCGTAGCGATTAGCTGGGGTATCTTTAGCATTGGTATAATAATCTAACAAAACTTTTGGATCTTTAGTAGATGCTACGCGAATGATGGTTTTAAATAGTTGAAAATCTAAATTATTATTAAAAACTGGGTTAGGTTTTTTAGGCAGGCGGTTTTCTACTTCGGCTATACGTTCTTGATCAAGGGGGTGAGTTAGAAGAATGGCTGGAATATTATCTCTTGCATAATAACGCGATTGATTTTGCAACTTCTGGAAAAAGTTTGCCATGGCAATAGGGTTATACCCTGCTTTTTGCAACATTTGCATCCCAATGCGATCGGCCTGCCTTTCATGATAACGCGTGTAGTTAATAGATTGTTGCGCCCCGCCTGCTAGAGTCGCTGCCATTGCGCCTGTTCCTAGCGCAGGGTTTAGCATTCCAAGCGCAATTGCAGCTAACATGGAAGCTGCTGTGGGAATTTTCATTAGTTTTTCATGTTCAATCATGTCGTATAAATGATGCAGCTTAACGTGGGCTAATTCGTGGGCCATTACAGCTGCTAGCTCGTCTTCGTTATCAGTTGCTGCAATTAAAGAAGAATGGATGCCTATATATCCACCAGGGCCTGCAAAAGCGTTCATTTCATCTGAGTTAACTATAAAAAAACTAGCAAACGGTACCTCTCCTGCTTGCGCTAATTTTTTACCTATAGCATTAATTTTTTCTACTGCCATAGGGTTACGGATTACTTGTGGGGAACGATTAATTTCTTCTAGGTATTCTTTTTTAATGGTATCAAGCTCAGTGTTAGAATATGGATCGAAGGCGTACGTTGGGGGAGAAAAAAGAATATAGAGGAAAATGAGGATATATTTGCGCATGAAAGATTTGCCTTCTCTTAATGCAATTACTCTACCAAAAAATCGCATAATTTGCTAGAATTATGGGCTTATTTTGTACATATGAGGGGCTATGGCTCACGATATTTTTTTACGCATGGCCTTAGAAGAAGCTAAGCTTGGGAGTGGGTTATGTGCTCCAAATCCAAGTGTTGGCGCAGTTGCAGTTAAAGATAACAAGGTTTTAGCAACAGGGTTTCACCAAGGTCCTGGTAAGGCGCATGCCGAGCAAATGGTTTTAGAAAAGCTGCCAAAGGGTATATCAGGAGTAACTCTTTATGTAACTTTAGAGCCTTGTAACCATTGGGGGAAAACTCCTCCTTGCGTTGCAGCGCTTATTAAATATGGGTTTAAAACAGTTGTTTATGCCTTTACCGATCCAAATCCTATAGTAATTGCTAACAATACACCTAAGCTATTAAAGCAAAATAATATAGAAGTTATTCATCATCCCTTAAAAGAAATTGATCAATTTTATGCAAGCTACTGGTTTTATATTAAGCATAAACGGCCTTTTATAACTGCAAAAATTGCAGTTTCTCTTGATGGGAAAATTGCGCCAAGCACTAAAACGCGCATATTGTTATCTAACAACGCTGCCAAGCAATTTACGCATGAAAATAGATGGACTACTGATTGGATTTTAACTACAGCAGAGACTATAACAAGAGATAACCCTAAGTTTACCGCTCGGGTTAAGGGAAATATTCGAAAGAAAAAAATAGCAATTTTAGATAGGAAACTTAGGCTACAGCCTAATGCTGCAATATTTACAACTGCTGAGAAAATAATTATTTTTCATGATGCCAAGCAAAAAGTTAATAAAGCTCATCCAAACTGCGAGTATATACCTATTAACGTAGAAAATGCTTATTTAGCGCTTGATGCTATATTTACTGCTTTAGTAAAAACTGGAGCCCATGATATTTGGGTGGAAGCAGGGGGTAATTTATTTACCCAATTACATTTAAAAGGCTTAGTTAATAGAACCCACTTATATTTATGTCCTAAAGTTTTAGGACCTGATGCCCTAGGGGGATATCAAGATAATGCTGTATTTCAGCGGCAACATTCAGTATCATGGCGCATTTTAGATGATAATGTAGTGTTAACCTTAGATTGGGAAATGGGGAAGTAATAATGTTGTGCGATTATATGCCTATTCAAGATGCCATTAAAGTTATTCAAGCAGGAGGGATGATCTTACTTCTTGATGACGAAAATCGTGAAAATGAAGGTGATTTAGTTATCGCAGCTGAAAAAGTTACTCCTCTGGCTATTAACTTCATGATTACTTATGGCAGAGGTCTAGTCTGCCTTCCTATGGCGCCTGAACTTATTGATAGGCTTAACTTGCCGATGATGGTGAGAGAAAATCGCTCGCCCTTTGGTACAGCTTTTACGGTTTCTATTGAAGCTCTAGAAGGCGTATCTACCGGGATTTCTGCGCAAGATAGGGCGCATACCATAAAAGTTGCCATAGACCAAGCAACTAAGCCCAATGATCTCGTCTCACCAGGACACGTCTTCCCTTTAAGGGCAGCAGAGCACGGAGTAATGGCAAGAGCAGGGCAAACAGAGGGTAGCGTTGATTTAGTTAAGTTAGCTGGGATGACGCCTGCTGCTGTTATCTGTGAAGTTTTAAATAAAGACGGCACAATGAGTAGGCGCGATGCTCTTTTTGAATTTTCTACCCAACACAATATTCCCGTGGTAACCATCCGTGATTTAATTGAATATCGTTTACAGCACGAATTATTAATCGAAGTTGGCGCATCAAGCATCATTCCTATTAAAGATTTAGGGGATTTTGAAATGAGTGTGTTTGATTGCCCATTTGATAGAAAAGAACACTTAATTTTAGTTAAACGACCAAAATTTGCTAATAAAGTTCCATTAGTTAGGGTGCACTGTGAGTGTATTACTGGTGATTTGTTTGGTTCTTGCCGCTGTGATTGTGGCGAGCAGCTTGAGCTTTCGCTTAAACGCATAGGGGAAGAAGGTGGCGTCCTTGTTTACTTACGCCAAGAAGGGCGGGGAATTGGTCTTCTGAATAAACTAAAAGCCTACACCATTCAGGAGCAAGAAGGTCTTGATACGGTTGACGCAAATATTAAACTCGGCTTTCCGGCTGATGGACGTGATTATGCTATTGCCTATCAAATTTTAAAATATTTAGGTATAGACGCTATTAGACTTTTAACTAACAATCCAGATAAAATTGCCGCGCTGGAAAAATATGGCATTAAGGTTACTGAAAGAGTCCCTTTATTAGCTAATCCAGGAGAGAAGAACTTACATTATCTTAAAACCAAACAAGAAAAACTTGGGCACTTTTTATCTATGGAGGCAAAGAATGGATAGGGTTCCTCCATCACAGCCAACTGTTGAATCTTTTCCTGTTGCTTTAATTGTCAGTAAATTTAACTCTCCTATTACCGAGACTTTAAAAAATGGCGCTCTAGAAAGGTTATTAGCAAGGGGCCTCTTACCTTCTGATATATATTCAATAGAAGTTCCAGGCGCTGTTGAAATCCCCTTAATAGCTCTTAAACTTGCAGCAACTAAAAAATATAAAGCTTTAATTGCTTTAGGAGCGGTTATTCGTGGGGAAACTGATCATTATGATTATGTTTGCCAGATAGTAAGTAGTGGTTGCAGTAGGGTTAGCTTAGATTATGCTATCCCAGTTATTTTTGGCATCCTTACCACTGAAAATGAAGCACAGGCCTATGATCGTTTAGGAGGCAAACATGGGCATAAAGGTATAGAATATGCTGATAGTGCAATTGAGATGGTACAAATAATAAAAGATATAGGCTAGGTATGACGACGCATTATATATTTGTTACAGGCGGGGTAGTATCATCCTTGGGTAAAGGAATAGCTGCAGCTTCTCTTGCTGCTATCTTAGAGGCGCGCGGATTAAGGGTTACTTTAGTTAAACTTGACCCTTATATTAACGTAGATCCTGGTACTATGAGCCCCATTCAACACGGGGAAGTATTTGTAACCCAAGATGGCGCTGAAACTGATCTCGATTTAGGGCATTACGAGAGGTTTGTTCGCACTACCATGACGAGGTTTAATAATTGGACCACTGGTAAAATTTACGAAACAGTTATAAGAAAAGAGCGCCGGGGAGATTATTTAGGCGGCACGGTACAAGTTATTCCGCATATTACAAATGAAATTAAACGCTCCATTAAACAGGGAGCGGATGATTTTGATGTAGCTATGATAGAAGTAGGCGGCACTGTTGGTGATATAGAATCACTGCCTTTTCTAGAAGCAATTAGGCAAATGCGCATGGAGATGGGCACGCAACGTACCTTATTTATTCATTTAACTTTAGTGCCATATATAGCAACAACAGGCGAAACTAAAACCAAACCCACGCAACACTCAGTAAAAGAATTACGCTCAATTGGTATTCAACCTGATATTTTGATTTGCCGCTCGGAAAAACCTTTAGAAATTAACGAACGCGCTAAAATTGCTTTATTTACTAATGTTGAAAAAGAAGGGGTCATTTCTTTACATGATGCTAAAAGCATTTATGAGATCCCTATGATTTTGCACGATCAAGGTGTTGATGAATTAGTAGTGAAAAAATTTAACCTTAACGCAAAGCCTACAGATTTAACAGAATGGCACGAAGTCCTTAAAGCTCAAGACTCGCCTAATTTAACTGTTAAAGTTGGTATGGTAGGTAAATATATAGAATTAGGCGATGCCTATAAATCGCTTACTGAAGCTTTAATTCACGCCGGCATACATACCCATACGCGAGTTAACATTGAATATGTTGACGCTGAATTAATTGAAAATGAAGGGGTTGAGTCCTTAAAACATTTAGACGCCATATTAGTCCCTGGCGGTTTTGGACAAAGGGGGATTGAAGGAAAAATTAAAGCAATTCAATATGCAAGAGAACATAATATTCCTTTTTTAGGTATTTGCTTAGGGTTACAAACTGCGCTTATTGAGTTTGCGCGTAACGTTGTTGGGCTAAAGGGGGCTAATTCAACCGAGTTTGATAAAAAAACCCCATATCCAGTAGTTGCTCTAGTACAAGAATGGAAAGATCTAAATGGCAGTGTTATGCAGCGGAATGAACATAGTGATTTAGGCGGCAGCATGCGCCTTGGTGCGCAACAAACTGTCCTTGACCTCGATACACTTGCCTACAAGATTTATGGTAAACGAGATATTTATGAACGCCATAGGCATCGTTATGAAGTAAATGAGCAGTTCGTAAGTAGCTTAATTGAAGCAGGATTAGTATTATCAGGGCGTTCAGGAGACAGTCAGCTAATCGAGATGATAGAGCTCCCGAGCCACCCTTGGTTTGTAGCCTGCCAATTTCACCCTGAGTTTACTTCAACCCCGCGGGACGGCCATCCATTGTTTAACGCCTTTATTAATGCAGCAAGACAGCAGCATCAAAAAAAAAAGTAAGGAGTATGCAAGATGCAACTATGTGGCTTTGAGGTAGGAAAGCAAAAACCCATATTTTTAATTGCAGGCCCATGTGTAATTGAAAGTGAAACTTTAGCCCTTGAAACCGCGGCCTATCTAAAAGAATTGTGCCAGAAGTTAGCTATTCCTTATATTTACAAATCATCATTCGATAAAGCTAATAGATCTTCGCATCAAAGTTTTCGTGGTCCTGGGCTTGAAAAGGGTTTGCAGATTTTGGCTAAAGTTAAAGCTGAAATCCAAGTCCCAGTGCTTACTGATGTTCATGAAGATACTCCTTTACATGAAGTTTCTACGGTGGTCGATGTTTTACAAACCCCAGCTTTTTTATGTAGACAAACTAATTTTATTCAACGCGTCGCGCAAATTGGCAAGCCAGTTAATATTAAAAAAGGCCAGTTTCTTTCTCCTTGGGAAATGAAACACGTTGTTGCTAAGGCTAAAGCTTGTGGCAATGATAACATAATGGTATGTGAGCGTGGGGCGAGCTTTGGATATCAAAACTTAATCACCGACATGCGATCTTTACAAATTATGCGCGAAGAAACAAAAGTTCCTGTGGTTTTTGATGCAACCCATTCAGTGCAGTTGCCAGGAGCGCAAGATGGCTCATCAGGCGGTCAGAGACAATTTATTGCAACTCTAGCGCGTTCAGCAATAGCAGCAGGAGTTGCCGGCATATTTATTGAAACTCATCCTACTCCTGATGATGCTTTAAGCGATGGCCCTAATAGTTGGCCAATGTACCACATGCAAGAGCTCCTCGAATCATTAATGGAGATAGATAGCATTGTTAAGAAGAAGGTGATATTTTAAACAATAGGTAATATATGAAGGGGGCGAAATTTGAATATTAGGTGGGTTACTCTCCTAATTGCCTTACTCTTATCTTTAGATCTGTATGCACTTAGATTTGGTGATTTACGAGTGTATTCATATCTAAATGAACCATTTAAAGTAGAAGTTCCGTTATTTGATCTCGACAATATTCCATTGAGCGCAATTGAAGCTTCAATTGGCTCTGCAAACGAATATAAATCTTTAAATTTACAATATGAGCCAGTACTTCCTTTGCTTGCAATTAAGTTAAGTGAAAAAGATTCTAATCAAGCAGTAATAGAGATTACCTCTTTAGATAAATTTACTACACCTTATTTTGAGCTTTTGCTTAATATCACTTGGCCAGAAGGTAAGATGCACCATGTTTATACAGTGTTGCTTGACACGCTATTTACCGAAGCGCTAGAAAAAAAATCTAATATTAGTGAAGTTTTACCCATAAGCAAAAGGCAAATTGCCGCAGAAAGCACTTGGTTTAAAGAGGATATCCAAGCTAAAAATCTTAAATTTCAAGGGAGTTTACCCCAACAATATGGCCCAACTGTGTTAAATGAATCAATTTGGAATATTGCTAAGCGTTATCAGTTTAACCCTTTAACCTTACCTCAAGTAGTATTGTCAATTATTGGTCAAAACCCTGAAGCTTTTGTAGCAGGAAATTTAAATGGTCTTAAAACCGCTGCAATTTTAGAGATCCCTCCACTTCAAAAAATGAGTGAAACTCCTCCTCTACCTGCTGCAAGAGAAGTTGAGGCACATGATGTAGCTTGGCAAAATCATCAACTAATTCAACATATACTAGCACCACCATATTTTCAGTTAGCTAAGCTGCTTAAGTCAGAGCTCCCAGCTTTGCCTATTTTTGAAAAACTAATAAGTCCTACGCAGGATGAAAAAAACTTAAAAATTATGCGATCAATTGAAGATGAGAGTAAATTTTTAAATCTTATGAATCACATTAAAAAATTAGAGCAAAAAAACGTTGCTCTTATGTCTAAACTGCGTATAAAAATTTTAGAAAATAAACAGCTAACCCAACAAATTTTGCAACTTAATGCAAAGCTAACCAAACTAGCAACCATAAGCTCATGGCACTTAAAGCCTATTTTACTAACATTTTTCATCTCCATAATTTTCTTGGCAATAGCCTACACGCTGACGTCCCGCGGCTTAACCGCGGGACCTAAGAATCTTTCTACATCACTGGATCCCGCGGACAAGCCGCAGGACGGCGTCGGTGTACCAGAAGAATCAGTTATTTTAGAGCAACGCTTTCCTAAAAGCCTTAAAAGCGAATCAGCTCTTGAAATATTACTGGGTTTAGTAAAAACCTATAAAAGTAGAGGCGATCTTTATACCGCCAAAAACGCCTTGCAAGAAATAATCGAATATGGCTCAAACGACCAAAAGGCTCGAGCATTAAAATTATTAGATCCGCAAATTTGATTTCTCGCCAACATATCCTACACTTTAATTATACAAACAAATTTTTTTAGGACATATAATGCCTGATCCAAAAGTTATAGATGATATGTTCAATAAACATAGTAAAAATCCAGAGGCTCTTGCAAATGCCATGAGTCAGTTACCTCCTGAGATACAAAATAATAAAGATCATCCTATCTTTCAAGCTCTCGTTAACTCCGAAAATCCAAATGATTTTATATCTAAGCATATTGGTTTGATTAACAAACTAAAGGAAAAAAATTTATTACAAAACCCCAATGTGGTAGAGGCAGTGCTTAAAGCGCCTTCTGATAAAACAGTTGATAGTATCATTATGGCTAGTGAGAAAGCGCCAAGCGTATTAAATTCAATAAAATCATGGAATAGAGAAAACCTTATGGCGTTTGTAGAAATTATGCATAGGGTAAAAAGTTTAGAACTAAAGCCAGATGTCTTACCCAAACTATTCGAACGAAAAGTTACTCCCATAGCAATACTAGCAAGTTTAGGCGATCGAGGAAGGGCTAAAGAAAATTTGCATGGTGAAACGATAAACGCGGCATACATCATACGTGAACAGTTAAAAAAGATGCACCCAAAGGAAGAAGCAGCAAGTGATGCAGGCTTAAGTGAGGAAGAAGCAGCAAGTGATGCAGGCTTAAGTGATTCAGCTGAGAGCTCGCGCTCCAGCACTCCATCCAAACAAAGCTAGGCCTCAAGCACCACCTCTGGCATAGTAATATTTAGCTCAAGTATTGCATTGCTACCCATTTGCGAAAGGTTTACTGATACTTGTTCTTTATTAATGGGTACATATTTTGCAATAACGTCGATGATTTCTTCTTGCAGTTTGGGTAAGTAATCAGGGGCATTACGCTGGCCACGCTCATGGGAAATTATTATTTGTAAGCGCTCTTTTGCAACTTTAGCGGTATTCGTGTTGCGGCGTAAATATTTGAGCAGGTTCATACGTAGTTTTCCTCCTTGTTCTTGCCGAATAAACGGCTTAAAAATCCTTTGCGTTCACTTTGAATAAAGCGCATGGGTACTGCTTCACCTAGGAAACGTGCTACTGCATCTTGATAAGCACTACCTGCATCACTTTCTTTATCTAATATTACTGGAACTCCGGTATTAGAAGCTTTTAACACCGATTTTGACTCCGGAATAACTCCTAAAAGTGGAATAGCTAAAATTTCTTTCACATCCTCAACAGAAAGCATCTCGCCTTTATCAACCCTTATAGGATCATAGCGGGTTAATAATAAATGCTCTTTAATTTTGTCTTTATTTTCAATGGCGCGCTTAGTTTTACTAGCTAAAATACCTAAAATGCGGTCAGAGTCGCGTACGGAAGAAACTTCAGGGTTAGTGACAACGATGGCATAATCTGCAAAATACATAGCGGTAAGTGCTCCTGATTCTATGCCGGCAGGCGAGTCGCATACTATATATTCGAAGTCTTTGGCTAATTCGTTAAAGACGCGTTCAACACCTTCTATTGATAAAGCGTCTTTGTCGCGAGTTTGTGATGCGGGTAAAATAGCCAGGTTAGGCAAGCGTTTGTCCTTAATTAGCGCTTGATTTAAGTTAGCCTCACCATGAATAACATTAATAAAATCATACACAACTCTTCTTTCGCAACCCATAATAATATCTAAGTTGCGTAACCCAATATCAAAGTCAACCACTACAGTTTTATGATTACGCTCAGCAAGTCCAGATGCAAACGCAGCAGCGCTAGTTGTTTTACCAACGCCCCCTTTACCAGATGTAATAACGATAATTTTTGTCAAAATATTGCTCCCTCAATAACATGCAAATTCTGTCGAGTTTACCTGTTAAAGCCCATTAGGAGCAAGATATTAAGTATTACCAAATAGTATTTTATAGTGCTTTTAATTATACTCTTAATTTTTTTATATAAAGACTGATGAAAAGTGCCTGTAAAATCTAGGTTATTTGTTAGCCAAACTAAAAATGTTATGCACAGAGAACTTGCTAACCTTTTTGCACTGCTTAAATCTATTGGCCTTTTTTCAAATTATCCTTTAATTATAAAAACTTACATTGAAATAGCTGAGGTTTATCAAAAAAATAATGCTTATGGAAAAGCGCTGCATTATTACAAGCTGGCATTACGTTTCCAAGACAAATATCTACCGAATAATCCAATCCAAAAGGTCGGGCTTTTTAGTTTATTAGGAGATTTATATTTTTTACAAAAGGATAAGGATCTTGGTCTTGATTGTTATCTAAATGCTCTAACTCTCTTAAGGAAATACGATCCTAACAAAAATAACCATATAGAATATTTATTAAAAATTGGAAGGCTATATTACAATAATAACAAAATGGGTAAGGCTTTGTTATTATTTCATGAAGCACTGCAAATATTAACAAGTTGTAAAAACAAGCAAGATTTTTTATATATTGCAATAGCTTATGATTTCTTAGGCAAAATTTACCTAGCAATGCATGATTTTAAGCATGCAAATTATTACTTTGTTAAGTGTTTAGAAATTCAAACAGAGTTTAAGTTATTTGCTGAGATTGCTGACACATATGATAATTTTGGTGATCTTGCTCTCTTAGAGAACAAACTAACCGCTGCTTCTATAAACTATAATTTTGCTCTAGATATTCGTAAAGGACTTAATCTTTCTAGCGCCTTCCTTGCTAAGTCTTACCATAATTTAGGGAAACTTTGCAAGGCAAATAAGGAATTTGAAAAAGCAATAACCAACTTGAATCTAGCTCTTAAATTTATGAATACAAGTTCAGCTTTTTCTCTTGAGCTTGCCTTAACATATAGAGAATTAGCCGATGTATACTATGCATTAACTCAAGATAAAAGTCAGCAGAGCTTGTTAACTCGCACTCATAGGCTCCACTTTAGCTATCTTAAAAAAGTAATATTTATTTTAAATCTTATTGATCCTAAGGGAGATTTAATAATCGAATGCTTTCAGGAAATGGGCATTTATTATAAAAGCTATAACCTACTCCAAGAATCTCTCAAAAATTTTTTAAAGGCGATTAATTATCAAGAAATTAATATGCGAGATTCACCAAAACTTGCTAATAATTATGAGCATATAGCTGATATTTATGTAGAGCAGAAGAGAACTTCTCTCGCGCTTAAATATTATATTAGAGCATACGATATTAAAAAAATATTTGTTGCTGAAAATGTAACAACGGTTGAATTAAAGCAATTAGAGACCAAAATACACCAACAGCAAGCCAACAATTCAACCAAGGCATATTTTATTTAATTCATAAGGTGTGCCATTTGGACGTTTTATACACAAAATCGCTTTTAATATTTGTTTTTTTACATTAGGTTTAAATAACAGCCTTGTTTTTTTAACCAACTAGATTAAAATCTACGGAAAGTAATAGACAAATGGGTGATTTATTCCAGCCGCCGAACGAACAAAGCTTAATTCACTCGATGAGGAAAATTATATCAAGTTTCTTTGGTGGAAAATTCCTTATGATGAAGCTTTAAAAGAAAAAATAAAAAAACTTGACTCAATAAGTGCATTAACGTTTTTCATTGGCGCCCTATTATTTAAACTGCAGATGGTAGCAGGTTCCCCTTTTGCTGCTTTTATTATAAATGTTCTTGCTTTATCCACTTATTCTTTTGCTTATGGCATTTGGCTGATTGAATGTTTAATTAGTAAGGAAAGCTCGCAAAATAAGAAAGAGTGGTATGGTTTCGCCCCGACAAAAAAACAAATCCTTACGGCCTGTATTATTGGATTAATTGGCGTTGCCGTTGGGATTGCTACTATTTTTTATCCCTTTTTAATTATTCCCACATGCTGGATTTTTGCTGCGAGTAATAGCCTATGGTTAATAGGGGAGTACCAAAAATCTGAAAACAATTTACGCCAAACAGGAGAGCAATCGCAGCTAGATCCAAATTTTCAACATGCAAAACAAGCCGCATATCTCCATTATGCAACCGTAGTGACTATTATTAGTCTTGTTACGGCAGTGATTACCACAGCAACAGTTTTATACCCACCTTTATTATGGCTTGCACTTTTTATTGGGCCTTATTTAGGTGGAATGGTTATTAAAGCTTGGATTGACGTTAACTTTTTTAAACCTATAGATAAATTTAATGCTAAAACAGCTACCTCTAATGAAAAAATTAACTCTATGGTAAGTCTTACCCCCTTTGATCCAGATGCTAATCCACGTTGTTTACCGCCTGAAAATCGGATAACATCCCGCGATACCCCAATGTTTTATTCTCCAGGCCGTAATAATGACAATCCTAGTAAACCAAGCAGTGAAGCACATCCTCAAACAATGCCCTAATTTTAAACCAAAGGTAGCAGTTGTATTAGGATCAGGCTTAGGTAACTTTGCAAATAAGCTTACCAATGCTGCAACTATTCCATTTAAAGATATTCCGGGGTTTCCAGAACTTACCGTTCCAGGACATCAGGCAGAAATTGTATGTGGAAAGCTAGCTAATCAAGAAATTATTTGTTTAAAAGGGCGGCCGCATTATTATGAGGGTGCTACGACTGAGCAAATTCTTACCTACGTTAGAACCTTGCGGTTATTAGGCTGTCAATATTTTATTGCAACTAACGCTTCAGGATCCTTGCATGCTGATATGCCGCCGGGTGAAATTATGTTGATAACCGACCACATTAACTTTCAAGGAGTTAATCCTTTGGTTGGGGCTAATGATGAAAAATTTGGACCAAGGTTTTTTCCGCTTGATAATGCTTATGATATTAAGCTGCGCGATCAATTTTTAAAAGCAGCTACAGTTTTGAATGTTCCTTTGCATCAGGGTGTATATGTTTGTGTAATGGGGCCAAATTATGAAACAGCGGCTGAAATTAAAGCATTTCGCATGTTAGGAGCTGATGCTGTTGGTATGTCTACAGTGCCGGAAGTTTTGGTTGCTAATCATTGTGGGATGCAAGTTGCTGCCCTTGCCACAATAACTAATTTTGCAACCGGGCTTACTTCTTTGAGCCACTCGCATACAGAAGTCTTGCAAATAGCAGAGAAGGCAACTGCAAAACTTGCTGAAATTTTATATAAGGTTTTGCCGTCTTTGGTTTAATTTTATGCTTCGTGTTCCGGAGCTACCATGTAAATTCCTGGCATGTTTCTAAAATATTCTTTGTAATCTAAGCCAAAGCCAAAAACGTAATGATCATCAACTTCAAGGCCTACAAAATCAGCTTCTTTTAAACCATCTTTATCGCGTTGATGATTTTTGTCTACTACAACCGAAGTATAAACTTTTTCTGCGCCCATGTTTTTTACTGCCTCAACTAATGAGGCAAGAGTTATTCCCCCATCTAGAATATCGTCGACAATTAACACGTGCCGGTCTTGCAAATCTCTGCTGGGTCTTGCTTTCCAGGTTAAATTATCTTTGCCAACTAAATTTCCGGTATAGCGAGTGACATGGACATAATCAACTTCAAGAGGAAAATTAAGCCGCATTAATAAATTACCCATTGGGACAATTCCACCTACCAAAACACACAATAAGATAGGATGTTTATCATGGAGTTCTGCTGTTATTGCTGCAGCCATTTTATCCAAAGCGGCCTCAACTTGCTCTTTTGAAAAGATACGGGTAGATCTTTGAAATACTTCTTGTACAAAACTTGCTGATTTCATATAAGCCCTTGTTAATTAGAACGATTAATACCATTAATACTACTTCTTCTACTGCCACACCCAACTGGATGCATAGCTGCTGGGTGTTTATCATTTGTCCAAAAAACTTGTTCAAGTAATGGGTTAGTATGTTGAGGTATATATTTTTGCACTATCATACAATAAAAACCACCTGGACATGGAGAAATCATTTTGCCAAGTTCATTAAAAATTTCGAGGCGATCTAGCCATTTCTTGCTTTTCGCTGGAGGAATATAAAAAAAAGGTTCCAAATAACATAATGAATAGCCGCGATGTAATAATGCGTGTTTTAACTTAAAAATAGAGACGGGATTTATTAGTCCGCGGGCTAAATAGGGCAAATTTCCAAACCGCAAAGCAAGTCCCCAAAGACTTAGCGCGCTAATACCTAAAAAAACTATATATCCCATAGGTTTTAATACTCTATCAAATTCGTCAAGTGGGTGTAGAGGCCAAGAGTGTGGTTCGAGTGCCATTGGAGAAATTAGGCAATCTATACTCGACTCAGCAAAAGGCAAAGCCTTAATAAGTCCTAAAACATGCGCAGATTGTACGTTTTTATAGTTATAAGTGCAAGGAGAAATGATTAATTTAGTTTTATAATTAAAAAGAGGTAACCAGTTATGATCTCCTGCAGTTCCTAATTGTAACAAACAATCACCGCGCATACTTTGTTTTAATTCTTTCCAGCTTTTAAGCTCTTCAATAAAACTACTAGATACTGCTTGGCCTTGAGCAGTTAAAAACCATTGATCTAGTGCTTGAAATGCGCGTGCTTGCATGCTGACACTCTTTAAACCTAGAAATAGACAGTATACTCGTGATCTATAGAAATGCTAGGATCTAGCCTGCTACTGCTTTATAATGCGCAGTATTTCAGCTATTAGTGGTAGTTAATGAGCAGATCGAACGAATTATTTCAAAATGCCTGTAGCTTAATTCCAGGTGGAGTTAACTCTCCTGTGCGGGCTTTTAAAGGTGTAGGTGGGACGCCTATTTTTTTTAATAGCGCAGATGGTGCTTATTTAACTGATGTAGATAGTAAATCTTATATTGATTACGTAGGGTCATGGGGTCCTATGATCTTAGGGCATAGGCATCCTAAAGTCGTTAGTGCTATTACTGAGGCTTTAGAAAATGGAATTAGCTTTGGCGCTCCTACCTTATATGAGATAAAACTTGCGCAAAAAATTATTTCTTTAATGCCTAATATTGAAAAAATTCGTATGGTAAGTTCAGGTACTGAAGCGACCCTAACTGCCATAAGGTTAGCCCGCGGGTATACAGGAAAAGCCAAAATTATTAAATTTAATGGCTGCTATCATGGGCATCATGATAGTTTATTGGTTAAAGCAGGTTCCGGATCCTTAACCTTAAGTATTCCTAGTTCTTCTGGTATTCCAAGTAACGTTTGTAGAGATACCCTTACTGCTGATTTTAATAATCTTGCTCAAGTTGAGGCTTGTTTTAAAGCTTACAAAGATGATATAGCAGCGCTAATCATAGAGCCTATTGCGGGTAATATGGGTTTTATTTTGCCGGAAGAAGGGTTTTTAATGAGCTTGCGTGCATTATGCTCAAAATATAATACCTTACTAATTTTTGATGAAGTAATGACTGGATTTAGAGTCGCTTTAGGCGGCGCCCAAGAGTTATATAAAATAAAGCCAGATTTAACTACGCTCGGGAAAGTTATCGGTGGTGGTATGCCAATTGGCGCTGTTGGGGGTAGAGAGGAAATAATGTCTTGTCTTGCTCCTGAAGGCGCAATTTACCAAGCTGGCACTTTATCAGGGCATCCACTTTCTATGGCAGCAGGATATGCAACTTTACAAGAGTTAGAAGCACCTAATTTCTTTAATAATCTTGCCAAAGTCACCCAAAATTTAGTTTCTGGATTAAAAAAAATAGCTAACTTCCATAAAATACCTTTTGGCGCTAGCAGTGTTGGTGGGATGTTTGGTTTTTGCTTTAATGAACTAGAAAAAATTACTAACATGAAGGACGTTGCTGCATCAAATGAGGCTTTATTTAAGAGGTTTTATCATGGCATGCTAAGTGAAGGAGTATACTTAGCGCCGTCTATGTATGAAGCAGGTTTTGTTTCAAGTGCACACTCGCAAGTTGAAATTGATAAAACAATTGCCACTATGGATAAGGTTCTTATGGATGTAAATATAGCCTTTAGCGTGCTAACATAATTCTCGAATTTTGTTTAACCTTAACATAAGGACTTTTTTTAATCATGATGAATAAAGTTGGTTATTTAGGTGTATTTCTATTAAGCTTTAGTTCAGCAGCATTTGCAGAAGATGCTCCCTTAGCAAATAATCCAAGGCCTAAAGTAGAAATATCACGCCCCATGATTGTCCCAACTGCGCCTACTATAAATGCTAGTGCATATATTCTATTAGATGCTAATACAGGCGCTGTTATAACGGCAAAAGACTCAAAGCGTAGGCTACCTCCTGCTAGTCTTACTAAAATTATGACGCTTTATGTTATATCGGACGCTCTTTATCGCCATCAAATTAATTTAAATGACAAAGTCCACGTTAGTGTGCAAGCATGGAAGGCTGAAGGCTCCAGAATGTTCATTAAAGAAGGTGATGAAGTAGCAGTTGAAGACCTTATTAAAGGGATTATCGTTGATTCTGGGAACGATTCTTGCGTTGCTATGGCTGAATATGTTGGTGGGAGTGAGCCCGGATTTACTGATTTAATGAATCAACAAGCCAAAAATTTACATTTAGAGGACAGCCATTTTACTGATAGTACAGGACTACCAAACAAAGATCTTTATACAACGGCATATGATCTTGCCCAGTTAAGTAGAGCCTTAATCAATCGTTTTCCTGAATACTATCCTTGGTATCAACAAAAATGGTTTACGTATAACAATATTCGCCAGCCAAATCGTAACCGCTTGTTGTGGCGCAATAGTAATGTCGATGGAATTAAGACAGGGCATACTAATGACGCTGGGTTTTGCCTGGTTTCATCGGCGAAACAAGGTTCTATGCGGTTAATTTCGGTAGTTTTAGGATCACCTTCTGATAAAGTGCGCGCAGATGATTCGGAAAGGTTGCTAAATTATGGTTTTAGATTTTATGAAAATGTAACTTTGTTTAACGCTAAACAAGTAGTAAAAGAAGCACTTATATATAAAGGAGCTCTCAAAACCTTTCCTGTAGGTTCTTTTAATCCTATTGTAGTTACAGTTCCCAAAGGCCAAGCTAGTAATATACAACTAACCACTAAACTTGCATCTGTTATTAAGGCCCCTATTAAGGCAAATACAAAGGTAGGTGAACTTATTGTATCTCTTGATAATAAACCTATTAATACCTTTCCCCTTTACGCATTAGAAAACGTAGCCAAGGGCGGCCTATTAACCAGGATGAAAGATAGCATTCGTCTTTGGTGGAGCTAGTAATATGGTGCTCTAATATGCTACATATTCATGAACTTGGTATTCAGCAGTATCCACTTATTTTGGAACGCATGCAGACTTTTACCAAGAACAGAACAGAGAATACCGTAGATGAGATGTGGTTATTGGAGCATTATCCTGTATATACCCAAGGGCTAAGAGCTAACAAAGAGAACTTACTTAAAGAGACAGCAATCCAAGTTATTCATAGTGATAGAGGCGGTCAAATTACCTATCATGGTCCTGGGCAGCTTGTTGCTTATTGTCTTTTAAATCTTAAAAGACGCGCGTTAAACATTAAATCTTTAGTTTTTAACCTTGAAACTGTCTTAATTAATCTGTTGCAAGAATTAGATATTAAAGGCACAAGGCAATGTGGAGCGCCTGGGGTTTATGTAGAAAATAAAAAAATAGCTTCACTTGGTTTAAGGGTAAAAAATGGTTGCTCATATCATGGAATTGCTTTAAACATTGATATGGATTTAACTCCATTTACCAACATTAACCCGTGTGGATTTACCAAGTTAGCTATGACAAAAATTCAAAATTACCAGCCAAATATTAGTTTTCAGGTTATTTTGTCACTGTGGATTAAACATTTTTTATTGTTATTTGAAGAAGCTAGCTAAAATTATGCATATTTTTGAAAATTACCTAGAGCCACTTACTCAATGGTTGCATATGCATCCTGATGCTGCTTTATTTATCACTTTTTTGGTAGCTTTTACAGAATCACTAGCCATTATAGGAAGTATAATTCCAGGTTCTATTACCATGACTGCTATTGGCATTTTGGCAGGATCTGGAGTTTTTCGTATTGATCTTACTATGCTTTTTGCAAGCTTAGGAGCTATTGCAGGTGACGGCGCTAGTTATTTATTAGGGTATTATTTTAGAGAAAGACTCGTCCTAATTTGGCCATTTAATCACTATCCCAATCTACTTTCATATGGCCAAATATACTTTGAAAAGCATGGAGGTAAAAGTGTTTTGATAGGTAGGTTTGTAGGCCCTTTACGTTCAATAATTCCGGTTATTGCAGGCATGCTTATGATGGATAGGCTAAGATTTTTTATTGCAAATGTTGTTTCAGGTATTGCCTGGGCCTTTTTGTACATTACTCCAGGAGTATTAATTGGCGCTGCAAGTCATGAATTATCCCCAGAAAAGGCCGCAGAGTTTGTGCTTTTTATTTTGTTTGGGCTCATTTTTATTTGGCTAATAAGTATTACCATTAAATCGCTATTTTTACACTTTAGAAATTGGTTTGATACTAAATTAAATAACACTTGGTCAGGGTTTTTAAAAACTCCATATCTAGGAAAAATATGTCAAGTTATTACTCCATATATGGAGAAGAAGCACACCTATACTGCGCTAGTTTGCGTTTTCTTTTTTACTAGCTTGGTAATTTTTATGGGTTTAACGTTTGTGCACTACAAGGGCAATACCCTTTTTCTGCTTAACCAGCCTATTCATTTATGTATTCAAAGTATGCGCACTCATGCATTTGACGTGTTTTTTTCAGTGGCGCATCAATTTATGACTTTTATTCCCGTCGGGTGTTTATTTTTCTTTATGGTATTTACCTATTTAATTAAGCGTGAAACTGGAGCCTCTATACTTTTAGTTGGCGTTATGTTGTTTAGTATTATTTGCGTTTATTTTTATCAATACAAGTTGCACGCGGCAATAGAGATTAAACCAGATGGCATATTAGAAACTATTAATGATAGTTTTTATCTATTTAGAAAGGTTGCATTAAGCACATTAGTGTACCTTATTGTGTTTTATAATAACTATGGAATTAATTTATCTTTTTCGCGTAAATGTTTTTCCTTTTTACTTATAGCAGGATTAGTCTCTGCAAGTTGTAGCTTTGTTTACTTAGGCGATTTATGGTTTACAGATTTGCTAGCTGCGTTATTTATGGGTTTTAATTTAAGCTTAATTTATTTAATTATTGCACGTAAAAGCAAAAATTTACTTAGGATGGGTGCGCCTTTATTTTCAACCGTAGGGTGCATATTTTTCATTCTAAGCACTATAATGGCAAATTTTATGCATGCTGATCAAACGTTAAAAAATCATCAAATTTATTTTAGCCAGCATGTACTTTCACATACTATATGGTGGGGGCAAGAAGAAGCTGTGTTACCGGTGTATAGTAACAATCGCTTTGGGAAAATTTCTAGCGTCTTTAATGTGCAATATGTAGGGAGTATGAAAAATTTACGTATGCTTTTGGAGAAACATGGCTGGAAGGTGCAGAAAGGCTCTATTCTGTATTTTATGATGAAAAATAATGCTGACCGAACCCACTTTGAAAATCCATTATCCAAAAGTCTGTATTTGCATCAAAAACCTACCTTAACTTTAGTATATTATCCCCAAAACTCTGCGACTTTTGTGCGCTTGCAATTATGGCGATCTAATTATTACCTTTATTCATTTGATCAACCAATTTGGCTTGGACATGTGCAGTTTTTAAATAGGTCGTTAAATAAGGCCTTATACGCGCAAGATCCTGCATTGTTTATGTTGAAAAAATCAATACCATCCTTAAAAACTAAGTTAGTTCCACTTTCGGCAAGTGGTCCTAATGCTAATAGTTTAATAAAAGCTAATTATTTGCTTTTAATAGCTGATGGATTTATTTGATGACGTAACTTAGGAGTTGCGCATCTTTATCTATATGCTCTATAATTAATCATATCGACATTTTTACGCCATAATTTCCTGTGTTTTAGTATGGAGATAGTAATGCCTGATTATGATTTATTAATTAGATCGTTTGGTTTAACCGTTAGCGATAATGCTCCTGTGGAAGAGAAAGTTGCTGTTCTTCAAGCCTTAATTGATTTAAAAACTAATGAAGCCGCAAATAATAAAGCCGTAAGGAAAATTAAGCGCAAAAATGAACATGATTGTTCAATACTAAGATTTACAAATGATGCTGGTGATTACGAAACTTATTTAGTAGCAACTAAAAACCAATACTTAGGTGAAGGTACCTATGGGCGTACTAAATTAGCCATACGTATAGATCCTCCTGATCCTCTACTGTCACTGTATGCAGTTAAACGTGAGTGGGATGAGGACAACCAGCAAGTAAGAGAAGCAGAGACTTTAAAAAAGTTTGGATTATTGTGTGGTAAATCGTTTAGATACTCCTCAACAACGAAAAAAGCTCCACCATGGTGGACCCATAAAAAGTATTACACTTTTATGCCATATTTAGGCACAGAGTTAGCTAAAGTTTTAAAAGATGGCCAATTAACTGAAGATGAAAAGCTTGATTTAAGTATTCAAATCGCCATGGAAGTGCATAAATTACATACTAAAGGCAAGTATGCGCATCGTGATTTAAAGCCTGCCAATATTTTAGTAGAGAAGTTAAGTAATGGCCGCTATAAAGCTCATCTAATTGATTTTGGCTTTGCAAGGCCAGTTTCCTTTCCATTTACTCCCCAATTCTTAGGTAGCTACGGATATTTACCAGTTGTGTACAGCCCAAATGAACTTAAGCGTAAAAGAGCAAAATTTGAAGAGTGTATGCAAAACCTTGGTAGTCATACCGCAGTTGATGTATTTGCATTGAAGCGAACCTTAAGTAAAAGCTTTGTCGCACCAAAGCAGTTAATTGATGCTCAAGGTTTATATTCTCTTAATCAAGTATTAGCTGAGATGATAAATACCAATGTAGATGAAGAAGCTACCAAAAAAAAACACACAGCTGCCATGCTCGCGGCAAATCTTATTTTACATAGTCTAAGCATTTATCCGCCTTGTGTTTTATCCGATGAGGACAGTAAAAAGATTATCGAAATTTATGAAGATAGTCTGATTAAAGACAAGATTACTGCTATGCGCGCAATAACTTCGGGTAAAATTGCTAATGCTGCGGCATTAATTCTAAAATATCTAAAGTTTGTACCAACTGATGTAATAATTGATGAAGAATTTGCCAATAAGATCCTTGAAATAGAGCAAGAGCCTATAGATGATAGAGAAAATAAGTTAAGCCAGATATTGTTTTTAAAAGAAAGCTTTGGTCAACTTATTTCACCACAAAAATTAAAGGTAAATTTTTACTTTCCTCTAAAAAATTCTATACCTGATCCAATTCAGGTTAAGAACTTAGGTACAGCAATTTTACAGGACTTTACCAACGATATTGGCTGTAACCCTACACAACTTATTTATAATCTAGATAAAATGCTCGAGGTTGTTTGTTCTAGCCAAGAAAGTTGGAAAAGAGATGCCAAGCTTTTATTAACTTATTTTCACCTATACGATGAGTATATGCCTTTTAGCCTCAAAAATGAGTGTGATCATATACTAGCAAGTCAGCAAGAATGCGAACGAATGTTAGACTTTTTTAAGTCATTGACTAGTAAATCTAACAAAGATGATGATTATTCCCTGCAATATAATCAGTTAAAAAACTATCTTATTTATACGGAAAACGCCCATAAAATGCATATAGACATTGATTATGCAGTATTTGCCAACACGGACTTTACTGATTTAATTTTATGTTATGAGTCATACGATAACGAAGAGAGAAAAAACAATATTAAATTTATTCAAATGACTCATTTAATGTTTACGCATGAATTTATAGAGTATAAAAATATTGCAAAGTTATCTAATAAGACTATTGCGGATCTTACAGAGATTTGTAAAAGTCTTAAGGTAAATCAATTACCCAATCCACCAGCAAACGGTAAAAACCCAGAGCTTAATGAAGAACAAAAAAAATTATTAGAGGATCTAACTAAACCTTGGCAAAAAGATAGGTTGCTTAGTGAATGCAAGAAAAAATGCGATGTTTCTTTACTCTTAAAGGATGAAAATTTAACGGATACAGTATTAGCAGATCTTAAGAATCTCTTGGAGTATCCTCCTTTGAAGGGCAGGCAAGGCAAAGCGATTCTTGCATCTTTTGGTTTAGAAGGAGTGTTTCCCGATGAAGACGTAGAAAAATATAATCAAATTATTTTAAGCCTCTACTCTTATAATAATAAAGAAGAGTATGCTGAAAAAAGGTTAATAGTAGCGGCAAACTTGTTTGATTTATATATAGATATAGGTTATAGCGCTGATTCAGAAGCAACGATTAATAAAAAGAAAGCTATTTTATTATATGTTTGTGAGCTTTATAAACAAATTTTACCCTCTGATAGGCCTAGTTTTAGACAAATTGCAGAGGCAGTAAAAAAATTATTAGATGATCCTTGGAGAAAAGAATTGCCCAATAACAAAGAGATTGAAAAGCTTATTGAGGAAGAAAAAAATCTATTTGTCAGCAATAACAGCAAAAAATTAATATAACGTAACTCCCCAGGTACGTCATCCCGAGCGTTAGCGAGGGATCTCCTAGAAGCTGCATTTTGTCTTAAATGCTGGAGATCCCTCGCTAACGCTCGGGATGACGTGGGGAGTTACATAAAATTTAAGATTACTAATATATCTTTACTGCAAAACACACATAAAATCCCGGCGCAACATAAAGATGGACCGTAAGGAATTGGAGTGTTGCGGGATTGTTGGGTGATATAAAGGTAGCTTAGGCCGGCAATTACTCCTAAAACAGAAGAGAAGAACAAAATAAATGGCAACATAAATGGGCCAAACCATGCTCCTAAGGCCGCAAATAATTTAAAGTCGCCATGCCCCATGCCTTGTTTGCCGGTAATAAGGTAGAATATTTGCATAATAGTCCACATTAATACATAGCCAATTACAGCTCCTAATACAGCTTCTTCTATTGAGCAAAATATGTTTAAGCAATTAACTAATAATCCTACCCATAAAAGTGATAAAGTAAGCTCATCGGGGAGTAATTGGTGGTAAATATCAATAACAAACAACGGGATAAGAAAAGCTATACAGCTAATTGCGCATAAAAACTCTATACTGTAACCAAATTTTACAAGAGCTAGGAGAAACAATATTAAGGTTGTAGCTTCCACTAATGGGTATTGTGCACTAATATGTGCATTGCAAAACTTACATTTAGCTTTTTGAAGTATGTAACTAAAAAGTGGAATATTGGCATAAAAAGGAATAACGTGCTGGCAACTAGGGCAAAAAGAGCGTGGCCACCAAAGGTTTAATGTTGCAAGCTTTAAGGGCTTTTTGTTTAATAAGATAGCGCAGTCATGTTTAAGGCTTGCTTCTAGCATCTTGGGCAGACGAAATATTACTACATTTAAAAAACTGCCAACGACTAAAGCCAAAACTCCAATGAAAACATAGATCATATTTGTTCCTTATTTTTCTAAGTTAAATTACGCTGCCAAGATTAAAAATAGGCAGATACATAGCTACTATAAGTATGCCTATCCCTAAGCTAAGGATGGTAATCATAACAGGTTCTATCAAGGTGCTCATAGTAGTTACAGCAAGATCTATTTCATTAAAGTAATGATCAGCTAGTTTAGCTAAAACCTCATGCATAGTTCCTGATTCATCACCTACTGCTAGCATTTCTAATATATTTTCCGGGAAAAATTTGCTTTGGTTAAATGCATGCGTCAAGCTCTGACCTTTAGTAAGCTCATCGAGAATTGAGTTTATTGCTCTTAGGTAAATTTTGTTGTTTGAGATTGCAGTTGCTAGTTTAATGCCTTGGAATAATGGCATATTTGCTTTATAAGTAATTTGCATAATGCGTAGCATTTTGGCTAGAAGTGCATAATTTATTATTTTTCCTATAAAGGGTAGCTTGAATATACTTTTGTCTATTAAAGTGCGAATAATTTTTCCTTGAGTGTAAAAATGCGCGGCAGTCGCTGTAACGCAAAGTAAACACCCTAAAATAAGCAAAATATTTTCTTGTAAAAACTTAGACCAATTAATAATTAATAGCGTAAGTAAGGGTAGGGGAGCGTGCATATTATTAAACAAATTGGCAAACATAGGCACGACAAAAACACCTAAAAAAAGCATTACTATAGTGCTAACAAAAGAGATGATAGCAGGGTAGAGCATGGCTTGTTTTACTTTACGCTTTAAAAGCTCCTCTTTTTCCCGCTGGTAAAGAAGATAGTGCAACATTTTGTCTAAGCTTCCAATTTCTTCGCCAACAGCAGTAAAGGCACAATATATTAAGTTAAACTGCTTGGGGTAATTACTTAGAGCTTCGTTAAGGCTTAAACCTGATGCAATATATAAATGCAATGATTGGATAAGATCTTGCATTTTAGGGTCTTTTTGGGTTTTGAGTAACAGGTTTAAAGCCTTGGGAATTGATATACCAGTTGTGATTAATCCAAGCATATTACGGGTAAATAGCGTAATTGTGCGTTCTGTTATGGGGAAACACATATGAATCACTATTGCAAAATAACTGTTATATATTTTTTGGACAATTACTTGTTGACCTGTTAGCTTTTGCTGGGCAGAAGTTAAATTTCTTGCATACACTACTCCTTTTAATTTAACCCCATCTTTGGTAAATCCATACCAGGAAAAATATTTCATAATGAAACCACGCGTTTGACTTCTTCAAGAGTCGTTTGGCCAAGATTTATTTTGTTTAATGCTATTTGAGCTAAAGTTTCCAAGCCCATAGTTGCAGTAAATTGCTCAATTTGGCTAAGAGAGGGAGCTTTTTCGAGGAAATTTATGAGCTCATCAGTCAGCGGTAACATTTCAAATATTGCAAACCTACCGTTATAGCCATTTTTACATTTGCTACAACCTAAGGGGATATAATCATTAGCGGCATTTTTATTTTTGCATTCGCATAACTCTCTAACTAGACGTTGGGCGATAATTAAGTTTAAACACCCCGCAAGATCGCTTAACTTTAAACCAATATTTTTTAACCTAGCAAAACTTGCGACACAGTTATTACTATGTAAAGTAGATAAAACAAGATGGCCTGTTTGTGAAGCTTTAAGGGCAATTTCAGCGGTTTCGCGATCGCGAATTTCCCCAATCATGATTATATCAGGATCCTGGCGTAAAAAAGTGCGTAATAAGTTAGCAAAAGTAAGGCCAATTTTAGGTTGTATATTTACTTGGTTAATTCCTGTTAAGCGTATTTCTACTGGATCTTCTGCTGTACATATATTTACTAAATGGGTATTTAGATAGTTTAAAGCATGATAAAGGGTAGTACTCTTGCCACTGCCAGTTGGCCCTGTAACTAAAATTAGCCCATTTGGTTTATTAAGAGCAGCTAAAAATTGCATGTGTTGAGTTGAATTCATGCCTAAAGAGTGTAATGCTTTATCTTTTGTGAGCAATCGCAGCATAACTTTTTCGCCCTCTAGAGTAGGGCAGGTACTAATACGACATTCAACATTTGCCCCTTTAAGACCCTTAAAATAGTAACTCCCATCTTGCGGAAGTCTACGTTCTGCTATGTCTAGATTGGCAAGGATCTTAATTCTGCCTAAAACTTTAACGCCAAAACTAAAGGAAATTTGCTTTACACTACAAAGGAGGCCGTCTATTCGATAGCGAATGCGATAATTTAGGTTGTATGGTTCAATATGTATATCAGAAGCGCCTTTAAAGGACGCTTCTTGCAACATATTCTCAACCATATTAATGACAGATTCTTCCTGATTTACTAATTGATCCATTGCCATAACCTTCCATGGGGCAAGGGTAAATTTATCCCTCGCATGTTAGCAAGCTAGTAAATAGGTGTCAAAATGTTTCTTTATATGCCCTTCTTGTAAAGTTCGCCATGATTGTATATACTTGTATACACAATCAGGAGACTAATTATGTACTCAAAAAATATTTCTGTTCAAAAATGGGGAAATAGCCTTGCTGTGCGAATCCCAGCGCCTGTTGCACAGCGCATGCATTTGATCCCAGGTACGATAATAGAATTATCAATGCAAGAAAATATGGTCGTGATCAAATCAGTCGCATCTAAAAGGATTTCATTAGATGAGCGTATTGCCAGATTTGATTCAGAAAAACATGGTGGAGAAGTGCTGGCGTATAAGAGTGTTGGTGTGGAGAAATTTTGATGTCAAACATAACATGGATCCCTGATCGTCAAGAAATTATTTGGATCAACTTTAATCCACAGCAAGGTCGAGAAATGCGGGATGTTCATCCACTACTTGTTTTTTCACCGAAAAAATTCAATGAAAAAGTAGGTATTGTTATTGGCTTGCCAATGACTACAGCGCAATACAATGATACCAATCCATTTGCGCTAAAGTTTCAAGGTAGCGATAGAAAGAATAGTTATATTTTAACTCATCAGCCTAAGTCTTTTGATTGGCGACAAAGAAACGCTAAATTGCACCCGTGGAAGAAGGTAGCTGATGATGTTTTTACTGAAGCATGTGAAATGCTCAATCAAATCATGATGTTGGTTGAATAGACTCTCTTAAAGCAACAGCTACCAGTTATGTTAAAAGTATAATAATAAAATGTCATGTAGGCCAAGGCCGAAACAAAGTTGCATTTTGATGCCAAATTGATTAATATAAGCCACTTGATTTGTTCCAGGACCTAATAAAAATCTAGTTTTTGTTATCTATCAATGTGGAAGATATTTTATAAATCTGATTAGAGGTTATAAACATGGGTAGATATGACGAAATTTCAAGAAGGGTGAATGAAGGTAGTGCGCAGTTTGGAGCTGCAAGCGGTTGCACGGATGTTGTTCATTATAGTATCGAAGAGTTAAATATAGCGCCTGAGCCTTTTACACAAAAAGTTTGGACCATGCCGAAAAAAATGCTGATAGATCTCAGCATCCCCACAGAATGCAAACTGACCATACAACATCTTCCTTTTTGGCTAACTCAAGTAAATTCAAACACAGATTTATTCTTTAAAAAACGCGTAATCTATAACATTTTACTCCGTCTAGTTGGTAATATTGATACTCCTATGTATATGATGTTTGATAATGACGCACTTCATATTTCTTTATTACGCCATAATGAATCTTTAATAAGTAGATTATCGAATAAAAATGGTCAAGTACTGTTTGATGAATTTGGTTGCTGGATTGCAAGCAGTCTAAATGGGGCTATGTTTTTACGTAATTATTTAATATTTGAAGCAGGAAGATTTGCATCAATAGGCTTACAAGCTAATTTTTTACAATTAGAAAGGAAAATTAGACACATGCCTCAGGGAAATATGGACTTAAGGCTTTTGGGATCGCCCTTACCACATGAACCATTTATAGGATTGTTGTGTAGTGGTGATCTTGTAATGCTTAATCCTCCGATGTCAATGTCTAGGCCATTACAAGGAGAATTACCCCAAGCAGGCCAAGCCGCTTCTAGTAGTAATAGTGATAAACTTGCTGATCTGCGTGATATCGATATGCAAATTTTTATGCAAAAAAATAATCTACAGTTAGGTACTGATATTAAGTATTTATCATATGGTGATTTGTATGACTTAACTCATGATGAATCTAAAGCTACATACATCCATATGTTTACTATTCCTCTGAGTCGAAAAGAGGTACAGGCGCTATTTGTAGGGCAGATCCCTATGGCTTTATTTGAAAATTCAAGAGAGCGAAATGATTGTATAGAAGTGAACGCATCTCGACTTATTCTTGGGTTGTTTGTAAATATGATGCAAGAGATTGGCTGCGATTCTGCCTCCCAAGAACCTTTGAAAATTTCTTTTAAGATTAATAAAAATTCTGGACAGGGCAAAAGCCGTGTTCTTTTGCTTAGTATTACAAATAGAGAACTTAATATAACCGCCTTAAGAAACCTTGCTGATAATTTAACTGAAAGAGTTTGGTTTAGCTCAACTGGGGTCTATTACTCTTTGAATCAAGGAGCTACTTTAGCATTGCGTTCTCATGTCGCTAATATAAGGGAAAAGCACTATTCTCCTTTGGTTGGTTCCAACTTTTTAGGATATCCATCATCATTGATGACTGTCCAAGTATCCTTGCATACCCTGAAAAACATCTTAAGAGATTCGCTACAAGATCAAGAGGAAACTCATCAAGAACTCCACTTGTCACGTGCGCCAGGAGGGTTTAATGCAACAATGTTTGCAGCAGCAGCTAGAAGTAGCGCGCCCACAGATGAGACTACGGATGATGATTCTTTAGAAAGATCTCTCGTGGAAAATTTAGGAATATAGACTTAGTACAATCCTGATTTTTAAATGTTGGGCCAAGGCCCAACCTACGCCTTATTGATTAAATTTTGATGCGACAACCGTGATATAGCCTATTAATCCTGTTCCAAAAGTCGGCTAACTTTTATAAACTAGCGGTCCAAATAGGATTTTAAGGTTCATAAATGCCAAAACGTACTGATATTCAATCAATTTTAATTCTTGGGGCAGGACCTATTGTTATTGGGCAGGCATGTGAGTTTGACTACTCAGGAACACAAGCAATACGTGCTCTAAAAGAAGAAGGGTATAGAGTTATTCTAGTTAACGCCAATCCTGCCACTATTATGACAGATCCTGATCTTGCTGATGCAACATATATTGAGCCTGTATTATGGATAGAAGTTGCTAAAATTATTGAAAAAGAAAGACCAGACGCGCTTTTACCCACCATGGGAGGCCAAACAGCTTTAAACTGTGCACTTGATTTAGTACGTGAAGGTGTTTTGGCTAAATTTGGGGTGGAAATGATAGGGGCAACCCGTGACGCTATTGATAAAGCAGAAGATAGAGAAAAGTTTAGAGAGTTAATGCACAGTATAAATTTACAGATGCCAAAATCTAGTATTGCGCACAGCCTTGAAGAAGCATTCCAAGTGCAAGCAACCTTGGGGTTTCCTGTAGTTATTCGGCCTTCATTTACCATGGGGGGCAGCGGAGGGGGAATTGCGTATAACAAAGAAGAATTTGAAGCTATTTGTACATCTGGCCTTGCTTTATCTCCCACGCATGAATTGTTAATCGATGAATCTGTCCTTGGGTGGAAAGAATTTGAAATGGAAGTCGTACGCGATAAAAAAGATAACTGTATTATCGTTTGTACCATCGAAAACCTCGATCCTATGGGCGTTCACACAGGAGACTCAATTACTATTGCCCCAGCGCAAACATTAACTGACAAGGAATATCAAAGAATGCGCGATGCTGCTATTGCTGTTATAAGGGCAGTAGGAGTTGAAACCGGGGGCGCTAATGTGCAATTTGCGGTTAATCCTGAAGATGGACAACTGTTGGTAATTGAAATGAATCCTCGAGTTTCAAGAAGCTCTGCATTAGCATCTAAGGCCACAGGTTTTCCTATTGCTAAAATAGCCGCTAAACTTGCAGTTGGTTATACCCTGGACGAATTAGCTAACCCATTAACCATGGGGAAAACCCCAGCGTCATTTGAGCCTACTTTAGATTATGTTGTGGTAAAATTTCCGCGCTTTAATTTTGATAAATTTCCTGAAACTTCACAAACCTTAACTACCCAAATGAAATCAGTGGGTGAGGTTATGGCAATTGGGCCAACGTTTGCTTTTGCGTTACAAAAAGCGATCCGTAGTCTTGAGATTGATAGACATGGATTTTGTTCTTTGGCGCAAGGTAAAGATAAAGATCTTATGCGCGCTCATTTAAGAGAGCCAACTCCTGATAGAATTTGGTATATAGGAGATGCCTTGCGTTTAGGCTTTTCTATTGAAGAAATATATAGTGAAAGTCGAGTTGATAAGTGGTTTATTAGGCAAATTGCCTCTATAGTTAAATATGAAGAACAACTTAAAAGTAGAGATCTTAATGCGTTAGATGCTGCAACTTTGCGCTTTTATAAGCAACAAGGGTTTTCCGATATTCGTATGGCTGAGATCTTAAATGTAAGTGAAACTGCAATAAGGGATTTACGCATAAAACTAAAAGTAACCCCAGTATACAAACGTATAGATTCTTGTGCAGGCGAATTTGCTAGTGACACAGCTTATATGTATTCAACCTATGATATGAAAAACGAAGCGCGCCCAAACAAAAAAACGAAAATTATTGTATTAGGTGGCGGGCCTAATAGGATTGGGCAAGGTATTGAGTTTGATTATTGCTGTGTGCATGCATCTATCGCTATTAAAGAGATGGGTATTGAAACCATCATGATAAATTGTAACCCTGAGACAGTATCTACCGATGTTGATATGTCAGACAGGCTTTATTTTGAGCCCGTGACCTTAGAGGACGTCCTTGCCATAGTTAAGGAAGAAAATCCTAAAGGGGTAATAGTACATTATGGCGGGCAAACCCCATTAAAACTTGCCAAAGCCCTTGAGGAAAATGGGGTGCCTATTTTAGGCACTTCTCCTGATGCTATTGATATGGCAGAAGATAGAGAACGTTTTCAAAAGTTAGTGCATGAGTTAAAACTGCAACAACCACCAAATGCGGCTGTTAGGAGTGAAAAAGAAGCAATTAAAGAAGCCGAAAAACTAACTTATCCTTTAGTTGTACGTCCTTCTTATGTATTAGGAGGGCGCGCTATGGAAATTGTGCATGATGAACATGAACTTAAGACTTATCTTACACATGCAGTTAAAGTTTCGCATGCATCCCCTGTATTATTAGATAAGTTTTTAAGTGAAGCCATTGAGCTTGATGTTGATGCCGTATCTGATGGCAAAAATATTTTTATTGGCGGCATTATGGAGCACATAGAAGAAGCTGGTGTGCATTCAGGAGATTCTGCTTGTACCTTACCCCCATTTAGCCTAAGTGTTGTCCAGCAACAAGAGTTAGTACGGCAGACAAAATTAATGGCATTAAAGCTTGGGGTTATTGGCTTACTAAATGTTCAATTCGCGGTGCAAGGTGATGATATTTATGTCTTAGAAGTAAATCCTAGAGCTTCAAGAACCGTGCCTTTTGTTTCTAAAGCAACAGGAAAAGCTTTAGCTAAGATTGCGACTAAATGTATGCTTGGAGAAAATTTACGTCAGCAGGGCGTGCTAAATGCCCAAAATACGCCGAATTTTTATTCTGTAAAGTTACCGGTATTTCCTTTTATAAAATTCTCGGATGTTGACTGTATTTTAGGGCCTGAGATGAAATCTACTGGGGAAGCTATGGGTATTGCTCCTAGGTTTGGGCAGGCATTTTGTAAAGCTCAGCTAGGAGCAGGTATTTATATTGATAAAAGAAGACGCGCCTTTTTATCTGTTCGGGACGCCGATAAAGCAAGGGTTGGCGAGGTTGCGAAAAGATTAATAAAGCTTGGCTTTGAAATTATTTCAACTCGCGGAACAGCCTTAGTTTTACAGGCTGCGGGGATTAATTGCCAAAGGGTATTTAAAGTTGCCGAAGGTAGGCCACATATTGTAGACTATATAAAAAATGGCGAAATAGACTTTATTGTAAACACAACAGACGGAAAACAAGCCATTAAGGATTCTTTTTCTATTCGAAGGAATGCGTTGCAGCATAAGGTTAGTTATACTACCACTCTTTCAGGAGCTGAAGCTGCATGTTTAGCTATGAAATATGAAGATAGAAAAACCGTAAGTAAGCTCCAAGATTTAGATAGAGGGCAAAATGATGAATAAAACACCTATGACACCCCAAGGCTACGAGGCCCTGCAAGAGGAGTTAGTGCGTTTAAAGTCAGTAGAAAGACCTAAAGTAGTAAATGCTATTGCTACTGCACGCGCTCTAGGAGATCTAAAAGAAAATGCCGAATATCATGCAGCGCGCGAGCAACAAAGCTTTATTGAAGGCAGAATTATTGACATTGAGTCCAAGCTTTCAAATGTCCAAGTAATTGATGTTAAAAAACTGAGTAATCAAGGCAAGGTTGTGTTCGGTTCTACTGTTAAGGCGGTAAATATCAAAACTGATGAAGAAATTCGCTATTGTATTGTAGGCGAAGATGAAGCCGACATTAAAGTTCAAAAAATTTCATATTCCTCACCACTTGGCCGGGCACTGATTGGCAAATCAGTAGGTGAAGAAATAATGGTTAATACCCCTGGCGGTGTTTTGGAGTACGAGATTTTAGAGGTTATGTATAGTTAACCCTACTCCACTATCTTTGGAGAAACAACAATGTGTGGTTTAGTGGTTTTTCGTGGGCGTCTACAGGATATAGAAGACTTTGAACAGCATTTTTTATCTTTAATCCATAGAGGACCTGATAATTCTCAGATTATTGAAGACTTAGGCGTTGTATTTGCTTTTCATCGTTTATCGATTATGGATGTAAGCGCTCATGGCCATCAGCCTTTTGTCGATCAAAGACAAATGAATATGTCTATGTGTAATGGCGAAATTTATAACTTTTCGCAGCTAGAGGAAGAAGTTCGCGAAAAATCAGATTATTCCTTTCACTCGCACTCCGACTGTGAAGTTATTTTACCTATTTATGCTATGTATGGCCTAAAAGGCACTGTAGAACGTTTAGACGGAGAGTTCGCTTCTGTTATTTGGGATCATGAGGCGCAAAAGCTATTAGCATTTCGCGATCCAATTGGCATAAGACCGTTGTTTTATGGTTATAATAAAATTGATAATAGTATTATGTTTGCCTCAGAAATGAAGGTTTTACATGAATTATGCAATGAAATAAAGGCATTTCCCCCCGGCCATTACTACGATGGGGAAAATTTTCACGCATATATCAACATAGCTAAAGGCACGCATTTTAAGCATAAAGATTTAACTAAAATATTTAAAAACCTCCAAGAAAAATTAATAAATGCGGTTGATAAAAGACTCCATGCCGATGTTAACCTAGGTTTTTTATTATCTGGAGGCTTAGATTCATCATTAGTATGCGCGATAGCACACCGCTTAATGCCAAATGAAAAGCTCAAAACCTTTGCGATAGGCATGAATGAAAACCCTATTGATCTAAAATATGCAAAAATTGTAGCTGATTATATTAATAGCGAGCACCATGAAGTAATAATGACAAAAAAAGACGTTTTAGCAGTTGTTAAAGAAGTTATTTGGCATCTTGAAAGCTGGGATGTTACTACTATTAGAGCAAGTATTGGGATGTTTTTATGTTGCCGTTATATCCATGAAAATACTGATGTTAAAGCTTTATTAACTGGCGAAGTTTCAGATGAGTTATTTGGTTATAAATATACAGATTATGCCCCTAGCGCTGACGAGTTTCAAAAAGAGTCTGAAAAGCGTATTCAAGAACTTTATATGTATGATGTACTCCGCGCAGATAGGTGTATTGCCGGTAATAGCTTAGAGGCTAGAGTCCCATTTTCGGATAAAGATTTTGTTGAATATGTAATGAATATTAAACCAAGTTTAAAAATGAATACTTATAAAGTTGGCAAATATTTATTAAGAAAAGCCTTTGACGATAATACTAATTGGTTACCAGAATCGATTCTATACCGCGAAAAAGCCGCATTTTCCGATGCTGTGGGTCATAGTATGGTTGATTATTTAAAAGAAGAGGCAGAAAAGTTATATACTGATGATGATTTAAGAAATGCTAAAGAAAAATACCCATTTGCACCTCCTTACAGTAAAGAAGCTTTGTGGTATCGAGATTGTTTCGAAGATTTTTATCCTGGACGTGCCAACTTAATAAGCGACTTTTGGATGCCGAATAAATCATGGCCAAACTGCAACGTAAGCGATCCATCAGCAAGAGTATTAGATAATTATGGCCAGTCAGGGTTTTAGTATCGTCAAAAAACCGCACGCCACTGCGTTGGGCTCGGGCTCGCACGCGTTTACGTGAATGTCCAGCTATCGCTGGTGTTTATTTTAATTGCTTCGGGTGCATCACAAAAGCATATGGATATAAAGAACAGATCATTATTTTGTCGCCACAGCGACTCCTTCCCGTAAACGCGTGCGAGCCCGAGCCCAACGCAGTGGCGTGCGGTTTTTTAGTCGCAAATCAAAATTTGCTAAAAACTGACACTTTCAATCGCACCCATAGTGCAGCAAATTTTGCTGCACTATCTGTGATTATTTGCCTCCTGTAGCAGAAGTGGTATTTTCTAAGGTTTTTGGTTCTTCTAGTGCTACGCCATTAGCTTCCCCCGCATTTGCTGCTCCTGTATTAGCTTGTTGAAAGAAGCTATCTTAATTATACATTTAGATGCAATAGGGGTAACTCTGTTATCTTAATTACCTTAGCATCTTTTGCATTTCGTAATTTATATTCAATTTTCTCTTCGCCATTGGCTAAATGTTTGGCACTAATAACTATACGCAGAGGAATGCCAAGTAAATCAGCATCGGCAAATTTTATTCCCGGACGTTCATTTCTATCATCTAGTAAGACGTCAATATTGTTTTTTAGATAATCTTGATAAAGCTTCTCTGCAAGAGTGTTAACTTCTGCATTTCTTTCTGCATCAATAGGAATTATAACAACGTTAAAAGGTGCCATCGCTTCTGGCCAGCAAATACCTTTATCATCATGATTCTGCTCAATAGCCGCGGCAACTATTCTCGATACCCCAATTCCATAACAGCCCATAATTGGGTATTGGAGCTCTCCTTCTGTATTCATTACAGAAAGTTTAAGTAGTTTGCTGTATTTATCGCCGAGTTGAAAAATATGCCCCACTTCAATTCCGCGGTAAGATTTTAATATTCCATGGCCATCTGGGCTTGCGTCACCTTCTTTCACGTTTCTTAAGTCTGCTGTTTCTTCGTAAGGAGCGTCGTTCCAAGATGCATTAATATAATGTTTATCTATTTCATTAGCCCCACAAACAAAGTCCGGCATAGCTGCAGCAAAGGTGTCGACGATTATAGGAATTTTAAGACCAAGAGGGCCAATGTACCCTGGCTCTAAATGTAGTTCGTTTCTTATTGTATCTTCAGCAACGAAGGTTAAAGGATCGGCAATTAAATGGTGCTTTTGGGCCTTAATTAGATTTAATTCATCATCACCTCTTAGAAAAATAGCAACGATAGGGTGCTTTTTGCCTTTAACTAATAAGGCTTTAATAGATTGATCTGCCGAGGTTTTTAATAATTTACATACAGAATCTATAGTTTTAGCATTTGGAGTTGCAACTTTGGTGATTTTATTGTTCGCATTTGGTTTGGCTTTGGGAGGAACTTTGGCAGAAGCTTTTTCAATATTAGCAGCATAATCACTTTCAGTACTGCAGAATATAAGATCTTCACCAGAATGTGCCAATACTTGAAATT
>MHBC01000024.1:90351-100647 GCA_001804735.1 Legionellales bacterium RIFCSPHIGHO2_12_FULL_37_14
GCTTCAACAGCGCGAAACTTTAAGCCAAGGCGCGTAAAAATTTGACTGTAAGCATTATACATATCTTTATAAGTTTTTTGTTGGGATTCTTCTGATAAATGAAATGAATAGGCGTCTTTCATGAGAAATTCACGGGCGCGCATTACCCCAAAGCGTGGGCGAATTTCATCGCGAAATTTTGTTTGGATTTGGTATAAGGTTACAGGGTATGAATTAATCCCATGCAAAGTTGTTCTTGCTATATCAGTAACTACTTCTTCATGAGTTGGACCAAAGCAGTACTCTCTTTTTTGATGATCAGCTAAAGTTAACAGCTGGCCGCCAAAGGTTTCCCAGCGGCCTGATTCCTGCCAAAGCTCAGCAGGTTGAATAGCGGGCATGAGAACTTCTAAGGCGCCAATTTTGTTCATTTCTTCCCGAATAATATTTTCTACTTTTTTTAATACTTTAATGCCAGTGGGCAGCCAACTATAAAGACCTGCGCCTAGCTTTTTAATAAGGCCTGCTCTTAGCATTAATTTATGAGAAATAATTTCGGCTTCACTGGGAACTTCTTTTAAGGTTGCGAATAACCACTGAGTTGCGCGCATAAAATATTCCTAATCTTTAAGTGAAACTGCGGGTAGATTTTCATTGAAAAGCCGCGAAATTTTATATTGTAATATTTGTTTTTCAGCCTTTGTCCCAATCATCGGCAAAATTGATGAATAATCATCAAAATGCACCAAGCCGCTTTTAACATCATAAACAGCTCCTACTATCCCAACTTTTTCCTGCTGAATAAGATCTTTTAAAATAAGACTTTCATCATGGATTTTTTGAATAGTATTAGCGACATTAAATTGCGTAACCTGGTGTAAAAAAATCGAGTTTTGACAGTCTTTGGGCTGCATATTTAAATCTACAGCATCAATGGCAGGTTGGATTTTAGCTAATAGCTGAGTGACGTGGCCTTCCTTGACCCCATCGCAAGCTGCTTGAATGGCTCCACATTGAGTATGTCCAAGGACGACAATAAGTTTTGCTCCTATAACATGACACGCATATTCTATGCTGGCTAAAATATCATTATTAACTACGTTACCAGCAATGCGAATACAAAATAAATCGCCAAAACTCATATCAAAGATAGTTTCAACAGGCACTCTTGAATCGATGCAGGCTAAAATAACCGCAATAGGTTTTTGCGCGCTAGCAGTTTGTTGAATATCCATTTTAGCCACACGGTGAATACGCGTATCGTTAAGAAACCGTTGATTGCCTTCTTTTAGTATTTTTAAAACCCCTTGTGGATTTAGAGTTGTTTGAGTGTTATATGAAGTTACACTAATAAAATCGATGAAATTGTGAATATGATATTTGTCCTTAAAGCCAATAAGGCTTAGGCTAATATTTTTGTGTTTAGCAGGACCTTGTCTAAATTCTTGAATAAATTCAATAATATCTTGGTCTATATAATGGCTATAGCGTGCATCAATGGTTAACTTAGAGTTAGCAGGTATGGTATTTAATTCGGCAACAAGAGCTGCTTTATTTAAAAAAGAAATATTTTGCGGTAAAACAAGGCGGTTTGCGACCACATTAGGAAATATTTCTTTGATAATATCAATACGCGCTTTACTATTGGACTTTAATATATAGAAAAAGCTTATTGCAAGTCCAATTAATATTCCTTCAAGCAAATTAAAGACAACAATGCTAAATATAGTTGCGATAAATGGAATAAATCTATCTAAGCCTTCCTGATACATCCTTTGATAAATTGCAGGTTTAGTAAGCTTGTAGCCAGTAAAGATTAAGATGGCGGCTAAAGAAGAAAGCGGTATTTTATTTAACCAAGTAGGGATTAATAAAACTGCTGCGAGTAAAAAAATACCATGAAAAACTGAAGCAAATTTAGTGCGTGCCCCGGCGCGAATATTAACCGAAGTACGTACAATAATTGAGGTTACAGGAATGGCTCCGAGTAAACCTGCTAATAAATTACCAATACCTTGGGCAAATAATTCCTGGTTTTTGGGGGAAATGCGCTTTTTTGTGTCTAATTTTTCTGCTGCCTTTAAGTTTAGTAAAGTTTCAAGCGAAGCAACTGTCATTATAATAAAGGCTTGAATATAAACTTTAGGGTTAGTAAGGGAAGTAACATTTGGATGATTAAGCTCGTTAAAATACCCGAGTAAATTAGCATGATGAGGTATTTGAACTAGTTGAGGAGTACTTTGGGCTAAAGCAAAACCAAAAACTATAAATATCTCATTTAAGATAATCCCAATAAGGACAACAATAATAGGTGAAGGGATGCTTTTAATGCGATTATTTTTGGTTTTATCAAAATATATAAGAATGGCAAAGGAAAGAATTGACAATAAAGTAGCGCCCATATTTATATGGTGATAAAGCCCATACACAGGAGCAAAGGCAAATTCTTCAGTTGTTTCAAGAAGATGCATTTTAAGTTCCACAAGGGTATTCGATAAGGTAAAGGCAAGAGGTAGCTGCTTTATAATGAGCAAAATACCAATAGCACAAAGCAATCCTTGGACAACGTTAGAAGGGACGTAATCGGCAATAAACCCAGCGCGGCAGGCTCCTATAATGCATTGCAAAATTCCTGCAATTGTTACTGCCATAAGAAAATTTTCAAAGCCGCCCAGGACTGCAATTGAGGCAATAATAACAGAAGTAAGACCAGCTGCAGGGCCTGAAACACTTATTTGGGATCCACTGAATAATCCAACAACAATACCGCCTATCATGCCGCCTAATAAGCCCGAGAAAAGTGGCGCGTTCGAGGCTAATGCAATCCCTAAGCATAAGGGAATTGCAACTAATGACACGACTATCGCTGCGACAAAATCAAACTTGAAGCTCCTACGTCTATAGATATTAAGTTTTCTTAAGGCTCTATGCATAATCTACACCTATAACTTGATTTTCTAATTCCTTAAACTGCCAAAGGTTCTTGTCCATTAGTTGGCTTGGTTTAATGCTTTGGAGCGCGTGCAACAAATTGCTCGGCACTTTAGGATTAAGCATTGCTAATTCGTCAATAAATTTACCCACTTGTTTGCGCATTAAATTTTCTTGTGAACCACATAAATTACACGGAATAATAGGATATGCTTCGTCTTTACTGAAGCTAATAATATCACGTTCTTGGATATAGCAAAGTGGGCGAATAACTATATGTTTTTTATTATCGCTTAACAATTTAGGCGGCATAGAGCGAATTTCGCCATTATAAAACATTGACATAAGCAAGGTGCGAATTAAATCATCGCGGTGATGTCCTAAAGCAATTTTATTAAAGCCATTTTCCTCAGCATAACGGTAGATGATGCCTCTTCTTAGCCTTGAGCAAAGGGAGCAATAGGTTTCTCCTTCCGGAATTTTTTCTTTGACTATACTGTAAGTGTCTTTATTGATTATTGCATAAGGGATTTCTTGGTTATCAAGGTATGCGCGTAATTTGCTATCATCAAAGCCTGGTTGTCCTTGATCTAAAGTAAAGGATAATAATTCAAATTTAAATCCTGAGCGTTTTCTTAAAGTGTTTAATAAAGTAAGCAGGGTAAAGGAATCTTTCCCGCCTGACAAACACACCATAACCTTGTCGCCTTTAGCTATCATATTAAAGTCATGAATGGCTTTGCCGGTGTAGTGTAATAGCTTTTTTTTAAGAGAAGTGGTTGCCAAATTAACACCTATTAAAACATTTTGTCAAATAAAAAACCAGGGGACGAATATACTAACATATTAATATGTATGAGGAAAATGATTAATCCTTGTAGTTGCAAGCCAAGCATTGATCTCTTCTAAATCATTAGCATTTAAACTGCCGGCAAGAAATTTTAATTTAAGTTGCGATTTAATAAGTGAATATTGATCTTTAGCAAGCTCAACTTGGGATTCAAAAAGCCGTTGTTGGGCGTTGGTAACGTCAACCATAGTGCGGGTACCTGCTTCAAATTGGGCGCTTGTGCTCGTTACTTGGTTTATTCTTGAAACAACAGTTTGTCTGTCAGCTTTTACTTTGCTTATGCCATCAATAATACTGTTATAAGAAATACGACTATCAACTACTACATCCCGATAGACCCTCTCCAGCAATTCGGTTTTACTTTGAAATTTATATTTAGCTTGCCTAGTCTTGGAAGCTACTAAACCGCCTTGATAAACCGGAAAATTAACGTTAATAGTAATGCTTGTAGTGTCAAAGTGATTAGGGACGAATATTGATGATGGTCCACCAAGATAATCCGTGCTTTGGGTATTACCTTTTAAGGTAAAGACCGGCCAGTTGTCAGAAGACTGTAGTTTAACGTTTTCGCGTGCTGCATCTACAGCGTATTTCGCTGCCATTAGTAAATAATTTTGTTTTAATCCAACGCTAACCCATTCATCAATATTTTGGGGCTCTGGACTGACAAGAGGGATACGGCCATCTCTTAAAGGAGAAAGGTACTCGTATACGTGATTGGTAAATTTACGTAATTCTTCATTGCGATTAATAAGGTTGTTTTTTGCGGCAATGACATCTGCGCTAGATTGAAAGAAAGCGGCTTTTGCTTCATAGACTGAAGTAATAGCTTCAAGGCCTACCTTAAAACGCGCGTTAGCCTGGTCGTACTGTCTTTTGTTGGCACGTCTTTTGGCTTCTTGAAAGTTAAGGGTATCTTGCGCGAGTAAAGCATCAAGGTAGGCATTAGTTACCCTTAACATAAGGGTTTGTGCTGCGGTATTAAATCTTGCTTGAGCTGCCTTAACAGAAGCCTTAGCCTCTGAAACCATCTTCCATGCATGATAATTAAAAACAGTTTGGGTCGCATTTACTTGCCATTCAGTAATATTATAGGTGCTATCGGTTGCAAAACCGCCCCCAACAACGTTAGCCTTAGATCGCCCCGCATAGGAGCTTATTGCAAGTTGGGGGAGAAGAGCGGCGCGGGCTTGCGGCACTGCTTCTGCGCTTGACATATAGTTACTAAAGGCTACTTTAAAGATTGGATCATGACTGAGGGCGTCTTGGTAAATATCCATTAAATCGGTTGCGAGTGCACTTTTGGTGTAGAGCAGAATAACTATTAATTTTATCCATAAAGATAGCCATTGTGCCTTAAAGTGCGCCATTTTATTTTCCTAAAAGATAAAATGGTTTTTATTGTGCGGCTGCACTAATTGGGGCAAGAAAGTATTAAATAAAAAGCGCTCAACTCTTAATTGACGGGTGGTGATAGTGTGCAATTGAACTTGTTGGATAGAGTCTCCTCCAACCACAGCGATTAGCTTGCCGCCTTTATTTAATTGCAAAAAAAGCTCATCGTTAATTTTATTAATAGCTGAACTTACAATAATGCAATCATAAGGAGCATTTTGTGGGAGGCCATAATAAGCATTTTCGGTATAAAAAGTTACATTACTACAACGAAATTTAGCTAATTTTTTTTGGGCTTCTTGCGTAAATTCCGGAAAAATATCAACGCTGATTACTTTTTTACAGAGTTTACTTAAAAGAGCAGTGAAATAACCGGTGCCGGTACCAATTTCTAACACGGTCTCGCTACCTGTAAACTGTAAAGCTTGTAGAATCTGGCCTTCTTCAGCAGGAGTCAGCATTTTTTGGCCATGCGCCAAAGGGATCTGCATGTCAGAGTATGCAAAATTAGCGTATTGTTGAGGGACAAATTCTTCGCGCAGGATACGTTCATAGAGTTTAATAATATTTTCGTCGGTTACGCTTGAGGTTCTAAGCTGTTGTTTAATCATATTTACTTGTGCAACTTGACTCATATTGCCCCCTAATATTTTGCAAAAATAATGGACTCCGATTGCTGCCTTGCAGCGTCTTTCTGCTAAAAAGTGAGAAAAAAAGGCACATCAAGAGATGTGAAGTAGGATAGCGTAAAACTTTGCGTTAATTTTGGCAAGCAATCTTTTGGCCACTGATTATGAAAAAGCTAAACGTAGGTTGGGCCTTGGCCCAACAAATACTTTACGCAGGATATGGAATGAAATAAAAATGATCAACTGGTCCTGCTCCTTGGCCTAGAGATTGATCTTTACCGGCAATTATTGAATGAGTTAAGTATTTTTTTGCTTGTTGAATGGCGTCTTTCATAACAAGTCCTTTGGCAAGTTTAGCTGCGATGGCAGATGATAAGGAGCAGCCTGTGCCGTGAGTGTTTCTGGTAAGGATGCGTTCTTCCTCAAACCAACAAGTTGTGCCGTGCTCAGGGTCAAATAAAACATCTATCGCAGGGGCGTCTTTAAGGTGTCCGCCTTTTATTAACACTTGACAGCCATATTGATCGCCTATTTGCATGGCAGCATTTGCCATAGCTTCTTGGGTGTCAATGGAAGCTTCGATTAATACTTCTGCCTCAGATAAATTAGGGGTAATTAGGATTGCATGTTGGAATAAGTATTGCTTCAATAAAGATATCGCGTCTTGTTTAAGCAAAGGATTAGCGCTTTTAGCAAACATAACAGGATCAAGTACGACATGATCAGTAGGATTTTTTTTAAGCTCTTGAGCTACTGCTTGAATGATTGTTGCATCATATAGCATACCTATTTTTATAGCGTTTATGGTTAAATCACTAAATACAGACTCAAGTTGTTGGGTTACAAAGGTTGCAGGAATTGGGTGGATTGCTTGCACGCCACAAGTATTTTGTGCAACTAATGCAGTAATAACGGAAGCTGCATAACAGCCATTTGCCGATATTGCTTTTATGTCTGCTTGAATTCCGGCACCTCCAGTAGGATCTGTGCCTGCAATAGTTAAAACAACGGGGCGGTTTCTTTTAAGCATGGTAGTTCCTTGTTAAAAAGCGCATCAATAAAATGCAGCTTAAATTCTCCGGGAGCCGCGGCTTTTTGGGCTGCTTGTTCACCTGAGAGGGCATAATATAGTGTAGCTGTATAAGTGGCAATAAAAGAATCAGGCTCAACAGCATGAAATGCGGCAACTACGGCAGTAAGTAAGCAACCCATGCCTGTTACTTGAGACATCAAGGACGAGCCAAATTGATGTTGCTGGGTTTTATTTTTATTAGCAATAATATCTATTTTACCACTAACACAAACGGTGTTGTTATATAATGCAGCAAGTTCTCTGGCTTCTTCTGCTATTTCTGTTGAGTCTATAGTACTATCAACCCCTTTGGTGCTGCTACTTTTATTAATTAGTGCAGCAATTTCACTAGCATTACCTCTTATTATCGCTATTTTATGTTCTTGTAATAATTTTTGCGCATTCTGCGTGCGATATGCTGTAGCTCCTGCACCTACCGGATCCAAAATAATGGGCTTATTTTTTTTATTTGCTAAAGAAGAAGCAAAGTGAGCAAGCTCCATAAAGTCACTAGTTAAGGTTCCTATATTAATAACCACACAAGAAGCTAGCTTAATCAAATCCTCCATTTCTTCTTTAGCGAGACTCATTATAGGCGATGCGCCTAAAGATAAGAGCCCATTGGCGATAAAATCCATGGTTACAAAATTTGTGAGGTTTAATATTAGTGGTTTTTGGACTCTTATACGTTGTAAAAGTAATGGTATTTGTTGATTCATCATGCGCTCCCTAAATTTATCTCATTTATAATTTGTGCTGCCATATTTTTAGGATCCTTAGCAGAATGGATTGCATTGATGACCGCAATGCCACTTGCACCAAGTTTAATAATTGGTTGTATATGAGTAAGTTTAATTCCACCTATGGCAACTACGGGGTGCTTACTTAATTGAATAAACCCTTTAAGTCCATTAACTCCCCAATAATTTTTACAATTTTTCTTACTGTTAGAGGGAAATACCGCGCTTGCAGCTACGTAATTTAGGCAAGTTAGTTTATTTGCCTCTTGTAATTCGGGTAAAGACTCTATGGATAAACCTATAAAAGTACCTGGCGCAAGACTTTCTCTTGCTTTAGGGGCAGAAAAGTCAGATTGCCCCAAGTGAACACCATCTGCTTCAATACTTTTAGTAAGTTCAACATCATCGTTTATAATTAGAGGAATATTGCGCCTTGCGGTGTAATCACGTAACTGTTTGGCAAACTGAAAGCGTTTAGCAGGTGTAAGCCATTTATCTCTAAATTGAATAGAGGTTACACCTCCTTCTATTGCAAGATCTAAAAAACTAACATATTTAGCAAAGGCAATGTCTTTGGCAAAAGTTAACAAACAAAGTTTAAGACAGGAAAGTTTCATTATTGGAGTGTATAAAATGGGTTAGGCAATTTAAAAGTTTTTTCCGCAAAACCTCCTTTATGGTCGCTATATTGATCACCTATATTAGCTATTATTTTGTAGCCTTTATGTGTAATGAGGTTGCGCATTTTACTTTTAAACGGGATAACTGATTTATATTTATCTTCTGGTCTACAGTAAACCTCTTTCCAGTGCATATAACCTACTCTTTTTAAGTTTTTCTTGGTTACAGCGCAGATCTTTTGATGTCTACCTGTTACAAAAAAAACCGCTACCTTTTGCTGTTGTAAGGTATTATACAAGCTAAGCGTTGCTGGAAAAGCAGGAAGCTCGCCTTTAATCATTCCTTTCCAAGCTATGTTTTTATCCATGATAAAATGGTTATTTTTGAAATGCTCATAATTAGAAAGCGATGTTTCATCAATATCTAGAACTACAGCGAGACGTTGAGGATAGAGTTTATGCTTATTTTGCTCAACCTGTTTTATAATATAGGCCTTAGCAGCAGCAATTACTTTATCAAAATTATACTGATATGCACCAGAATCGTGATAGGTAATAAGCTGTTGTTCTTGCGGATTGGCAAAAGAAACTATGGTGAAGCAAAAGAGAAAAATTAAATATAAAATGGCTCTTAAGAGCATAGTCATAACGTATCCGTTGTTTTTGCAAGGCAGTAATTGTAGCAAAATATTATCTTTTAGTAAATTTTATTAGCTCTCAGCGCTTTGAAATCACGAGCCAATTTTTTTTGGGCCCTTAACAACACCTATTTTTGCTTTTTTGTTGGGCCAAGGCCTAACCTACGATAGAATACTAGTTTAGGCCTTGGCTCAACAAAGAAACTTTATTAAGGATTTTATGAGATATTTACGCATAATCATGCTCCTAGGTTTATTCTTACCTATTGAAGCTTTACAAGCGCATCAGCTTAAAAAACACACAACAAAAATTCATGTAGGGTCTAGGGTTGTAAAGTTAGTACAATATTCATATGGCAAAGGTAAGTTTTTTATTCATGTACATGAAAGTGAGACTACAGCAAAACGTGCTGCTTTAGCTTATATAAAGCGCCATGGAGGTAAGCTTTTAACACTTTCACATAATAAGGAGCGCAATGTGTCTTTTTGTCTTGATGAGAAATATTATGCATTTGATCCTAACAGGATATTTACTCCGTCTGGCATTGAAAAAACTTTACGCGCCCAAGGTAATTATTCTATAAAGGCAGAAGTCCAAGTCCAAAAATTAGCTAAGGCAATCCTCAAGCGCATACCGCAACATGGCAAAGTTATTGCTGTACATAACAATAAAGAATATTCCATGGTTGATTATTTTCACAAATTAAGTAAAGACGTGCGTGCGGTGCATCAAGATAAATGTGCATCTATGCGTAATTTTTATTTAGTTACGCAAGAGAAAAGTTTTTGCCATTTAAAAAATAAAGCGTTTAATGTAGTCTGGCAGGCGCAACATCCAGAGGATGATGGTTCTTTGTCTGTAAGGCTTAGAAAGCGTAATTACGTTAACGTCGAAGCTGCGTATGATGCGTATGTAACCCAACTTAAAATGCTCAAATATTCTTGATTAAAAATAAATCAACTTGTATTTTTTTAATTCATAGCCCATAATTTATTTACGTAAATAATGATATAAGGGTGAAGCTATGAGTGCACGAACTGCTCTACTTGGTTTAGTCTTAAGTTTAGGCTTAACCGGTTGTTATGTTGCTGATTCGGCTTATTATCCTGATTATGACGAAGATTATATTTATTCTGTGAGCTACTATGGTTACAGACCTTATGATTGGGGTGATGGATATTACTTAACTTATGGTTGGGGTTCCCGTGATTGGGTAGTTCAACCAAGACCTGAATATGTAACCAAGGTCAAAAATGCCAAATATGTAGGCAAAGCTTACTATGTTGGCGATGGCGATTATGTGATACATGATTAAGCCTTTTGGGTCTTGGCCTGGCAAGATGTGTTTTGTTGGGCCAAGGCCCAACCTACAATTTGGCAGGGCTGTCCCGTCTTAATAAATCATAAAAGCTCCCTTCTCCCGCTTGCGGGAGAAGGGTTG
>MHBC01000025.1 GCA_001804735.1 Legionellales bacterium RIFCSPHIGHO2_12_FULL_37_14
TCAAACGTTTTGTGTCGCGAAGGACCTCGCTTGCCTTTCATCGGCCCCGTTAATGTTCAATGTGCGCCGGCTCCTTTTTCTATAACAATCGTTCGATCTTTTACACCAAATTATGTGCCTTTAATCGACAAAACTCATTATTGGGGTTTATTAAGAGGCTTTATGTAATGCATCAATTACGGCTCGTGGATTATTAGCAATAACGGTTAAATAAGCTCGAGTAGGGCCTTCGGGCAATCTTTCCCCCCTTTCCCATTTTTCTAAAGTTCTAATGCTAAAACCAAATTCTTCGGAAAATTTTTGTCTGCTCATATGTAAGCTTTTTCTAATAGCAGTCACATCAATCTCGACAGGCACCTCTACTTTATGAATTTTTACTCCATCGGTTTTTCCTGTTACATATTCTAAAGCCTCTTCAGATCCTCGAATTAAACTTTTGCCTATATCACTCATGTTCATTCTCCTTATAAGCATCAACAATTTTACCTATAATTGTTTTAAGAAAGTGTTTCTCATCTTGCGATAAATTATCTTTTTTATTCTTTCCATATACTGTCAATAAAAAGATCGGAACACTCTGATCATAATAGTAATATATTACTCTCACACCTCCTCTTTTTCCTTGATGACTATCTCCTGTCCACCTAATTTTCCTAACACCACCAGTTCCAACAATCAGATCTCCTACTAATGGATGTTCAGCGATGTAATTTACAAAAGTTTTTCTAGATTCATCATCCATACAAGATTCAGCTTGCCGAATAAACTCTGGCATTTCTAAGACTGTTTGTAATATTGTTTTTATTTTCATATTAAGAATATTATAGCCCCATTGGGGCTGAATGTCAACCCCAATGGGGCTATAATATATGGCTGTCCCGTCTTAATAATTTAGCTTCAACAGCTTGGTGGATGGTCAAATTATGAGACGGTACAGACCTGCTGAATATGGCGCGCCCGAAGAGATTCGAACTCCTGACCTTCTGGTTCGTAGCCAGATACTCTATCCAACTGAGCTACGGGCGCGTAATTTGGCGGAGAGAGAGGGATTCGAACCCTCGATGAGCTTTTTGAGCCCATACTCCCTTAGCAGGGGAGCGCCTTCGACCACTCGGCCATCTCTCCAAAATGGAGGGCTGGATTATATCAGTAAAATAAATTGCGTCAAACAACCTCTATTAGTTACACTAAGCGCCTAAACTAAAGAGGTTTACATGAAACGAATTATAAGTGTCATTATATTAGCCGCTTTGGTGGCTGGTTGCTCATGGTGGGATAAGGATGAAGATGATGGCTTGGGTCCATTTAAGAGCTCATCAGCTAAAGAATTATATACAGAAGCAAATAAACAAGTCCGAAGTGAACAGTATGCTAGTGCTTCCAAGCGGTTAGAAGCTCTTGAGTCGATGTATCCTTTTAGTGAATATGCAGAACCTGGGAATATATTGCTTATTTATGCTTATTACCGTGACTCCCAATTTGCAGCTGCAGCAGCAGAAGCTGAGCATTTTACTAAGCTTTATCCACGTTCTAAATATGTTGATTACGCATATTACATGAAAGGCTTAGCTGACTTTCAGCAGCCCAGGTTAATTTTGGCGCAATATCTTACTATGGATGAATCTTTACGTGATCCTGGCAGTCAATCGCAAGCGTATACTGATTTTTCCACTTTTGTTGAAAAGTTCCCCCACAGTCGTTATTACTCTGATGCTTTAAGGCGGCTTATATACTTACGCAATCAGTTTGCATTGCGCCAGTTACATGCCGCAAGGTTTTATTTTAATCGCAAAATGTATGTTGCTGCTGCTGGAAGAGCGAGTTACTTAGTGCAAACCTATCCACAAGCGCCTAGTGTTAAACAAGCTTTAATTATTATGTATCGTTCTTATAAGATTTTAGGTTTAACGCAAGATGCACTTGATGCGGCAACGGGATATGAAGCAACCTATCATCAGCCTATGCCTAAAAAATAGCTCTCAAAATATTCTATGGAGGAAATAATATGCAGCTTAAGGAATATGCATCAGGAGTAAAATGGTTACATTGGGTGGTTGCTATTATAGTGATACCTATGGTTTTAGGGAGTTTTTATTTAGAAGACATTCCCAAAGTTTATCGCGGTACGGCTATTATATTGCATAAATCTTTTGGATTTACAGTCCTTTGCTTAATGCTTATCCGTCTTATAACGATTCACTTTTATGCAAGACCTGCTTTGCCTGCAATAACTCCAAAATGGGAGTTTTATCTCGCGCGGGTAACGCAATATGCTTTATATTTAGCGTTAATTTGTATGCCTCTTAGTGGTTGGATTATGTCAACTGCAGCGGGGAAAAATTTATTATTATATGGGCTTTTTGAAATACCATTTCCTGGGATTACCCCTAATAAAGCATTCTCCCAAACTATGTTTACGGTGCATGAATATATTGCTTATACCATTATATGTTTATTAATTTTACATATAACTGGGGCAGTGAAACATTATTTTTATAATAAAGATAATGTTCTTGCTAGTATGTGGCCTTGGTTTAGGCGATAATAAATGAAACCTAAAATAAAGGAAGTATGGGATTCAAAGCTTCTTGGTTTATTGTTTGTTTCCCCACAATTAATTTTAGTTTTAATATTTTATATTATTCCTATTCTTAAGGTATTTTTTGATGCTTTTACTTTTGTAGACCCTTTTGGCATTAAAACAAGGTTTGCGGGGCTAGGTAATTTTATAGATTTAGGGCAAGATTATAGCTATTTTGAGGCTATTAAAATTACTATAGTTTTAATTTTTGCAATAGTAATTATTACAACCATTCTTGGACTTTTACTAGCATTAACCTTACAAACGGTAACTAAAGGCAGGACTTTGTACAAAATGTTACTACTCTGGCCGTATGCGGTTTCACCTGCTATTGCGGCTATATTATGGCGCTTTATTTTGCATCCTAGTGCCGGTTGGTTAAGTGAAATATTGACTAAATATAATCTTAGCTTTAACTATTTTATTGATCCTTTTGTTGCAAAATTTGTAATAGTGCTTGTCGCTGTTTGGCAACTGTTAAGTTATAATGTTTTGTTCTTTTTCATTGCGTTAGAAGGGATCCCTCAAGCATTAATCGAAGCTGCAAAATTAGACGGCGCAAACTCCTGGCAAAGGTTTTGGAATATTCGCTTCCCCATAATTAAACCTACAATTTGGTTTTTGGGTCTAATTAATGCTTTGTATGCATGCTTTGATACTTTCTCGGTAATTGATATTTTAACATCTGGTGGGCCAGGGAATCAGACAACCACGTTGTTGTATAAGATCTATAAAGATGGGTTTTTAGGAATGGATTTTCCTTCTGCGGCCGCGCAATCAATTTTGTTGATGGCGGTTGTTATATTTATAAGTGTTTTACAACAAGGATACAAAAACTTTGATCATGCTAAACCTTAAGATGTTGGGCAGACATTCTTTTATTTGGTTAAATATCCTTTTTTTGGCTTTTCCGCTTTATTTAGCTATTGTTGCGTCCACGCATGATATGCGCGCAATGACAAGTTTTCCCCTCCCGCATTATTTTGGTAAAGATCTATTCTTAAATTTAAAAACGCTTTGGTATTACGGTATTGGTGGCAGCTTAGATGGCTCTTGTGCGACTTTATTATGGAATAGTTTTCGCATGGCGTTTGTTATTGCTGTGGGTAAAATTTGTCTGGCATTTTTTACGGCTTTTAGTTTAGTGTATTTTGCATTTCCATATAAAAAACTTATTTTTTCAACTATTTTAGTTACCTTAATGTTACCGATAGAAGTGAGGCTAGTACCCACATTTGAGGTTGTTCTTGGGTTACATGGATTAAATACTTTATGGGCATTAACAATGCCGTTAATGGTGTCGGCGAGTGGGATTATTTTATTTCGCGATCATTTTAAACAACTACCTAAAAACCTAGTTGATGCTGCAAAATTGGATGGGGCAGGACCATTTAGATTTTTAATTGATATAGCATTACCTTTATCTAAAGCGCCTATTGGAAGTTTATTTGTAATTTTATTTATTTATGGCTGGAATCAATATTTATGGCCTATGGTTTTAATTACTTCTCCTAAAGCCACAACTATGGTTGTAGGAATGCGTTATTTATCTGCAACAACTGATATAATGCCTGAGTGGAATTTAATTATGTGTATGGCTTTGATTGCATTAATTCCTCCATGCTTACTGCTTTTTGCCATGGAAAAATCCTTTGAACGAGGGTTACGTTAATTATGTCAACTTTAGAAATACAAGACTTAAGTAAAACAAAAAAAGGGCAAATTATTCTGCATCCTTTGAATGTTTGTCTTGATAAGGGCGAGTTTGTCGCTATTATTGGTCCATCAGGTTCAGGAAAATCAACTCTTTTACGTATTATTGCTGGCTTAGAAGAAGCTTCTTCAGGAGTAATTCGCATTAATGGAAAAAGTGTAAGCGCTTTATCTCCTGCTAAGCGCGACATTGCCATGGTGTTTCAAGATTATGCACTATATCCCCACATGAGCGTGTTTGACAATATTGCATACAGCTTAAAAATGCGTAAATATCCCAAGGATGATATTAAAATTAGTGTAGAGTATGTTGCTGAGAGGTTAGGGTTAACCAAATATCTCTTGCAAAAGCCTGAATCTTTATCAGGAGGACAAAAGCAAAGGGTTGCAATGGGGCGTGCTTTAGTAAGGACTCCTAGCTTGTACTTGTTCGATGAGCCACTTTCTAATCTTGATGTTGCCCTACGTTTACAATTGCGGCTTGAGATAAAACAGCTGCATAAGTCAGCGCAAATAACCTCTTTATATGTAACTCATGATCAAATAGAGGCAATGACATTGGCGAGTAGAATTATTATTTTAAATCACGGTCGTATCGAGCAATTTGCAACTCCGCGCCAAATATATTTAAAACCCGCGAATGTTTTTGTTGGCTCTTTTATGGGACTGCATCCTATGAATTTATTTTCTGGAAATATTAGTCTTCGTGATAAAACAATACGCTTAAGGCAACAATTTACCATCAGCCTGCCGCAATTGGAAAAAGACATTCCAGATAATGAGAAGGTTATTGTTGGGATAAGGCCAGAAGAAGTAAAGGTCTTATATGATGACAAATCACCTGGCTTAAATGTACAAGAGGTATTAGTAGATGAAATGGGAACCGATCTACTTATAAGGGTGCAATGTGAAGCAACTAAAGATATCTATACAGTAAGACAGTCGGTTAAAGAAAAATTTAATAAATCAATAAAAAAGATTGCGTTTGATTCATTTTATGGGCATTTATTTTTAGCAAGCACAGGAGAGCGCATAGGTGGTTTTCATGAAAAGATCTAAATCTAAACATAACAATAACTTAACTGAACTCTCAAAGCCTTTATTCAACATCTTTCAGGCTTTATATATGTCATTTTATAATTCGCGGTTATACATTGATGTTATTCGAAGGTGGAAGGGTGTTGCTTTTTTTTACCTTATGCTTTTGTCATTAATTTTAGCAATTCCACTTTATATATTAGTTGCTACTAGATGCTACCATGAAATTAATAATAGCATCGTTAAGGTAATTGCGGATATTCCCAAGATTACTATAAAAAATGGTGTGGGTGTATGTGATAAAACTATGCCATATATAATTAGAAATGCTAAACATGAAGAGCGCGTATATATTGATACTACTAAAAAAGCTGATACTGCCATTATGTATAAATTTCCTAAACTAATGGTATATTTTGCGCAAGATAAATTATTATTTCGCGAAGGTTTTTTTGCAACGTTTGCGAACAAACTTCCTGAATATAGTAGTCGTATCTATTATTTTGATTATTTTAAATATATGAATGAATCTTTTTCAGGAAATGATTTTATTAAAGATAAAAAAATAAACTTAATAATTAAAATTTTAATAGCTGCAATTTATCCGCTATTAGTCGGAATAGTGTTTGGATTATGCGCTTTTTTTAATTTCTCTTTATCTTTAATGGCCAAAATGGTTAGTAGGACTATTTTAAAGACTTATCTTAAATATAAAGAGGTTTATCGTTTGATGCTAATTGCATCTACACCGAGTCTATTGATCTTAGATGTATTACTCTCGACACAAACAACCGTTTTCGCTTCTGGTTATATTGTTTTATTTATAATGGTTGCTTATTTTAGTATGGGGGTCCTTGCATATAGGCGTGATAGTCAGCAGTTAGCGCGAGTTTTTTGAGGATAAACTTTAATGGAACTTGCACAAAGTCGCGTTCATGCATTCTTGGATGAGGTAAAGTTAATTTTGGGTGCTGCATAGTTAGGTTTGCGTAATCTAGAAGGTCAATATCAATTGGGCGTGCGGCATTTTTAACCCTCTGTACACGATTTTGCTTTTTTTCTATTGCTTGACAGTAACTAAGAAGGGTAAGGCAAGGTAAGCCTGTGTGAATAAGTGCTACCGTATTGTAATAGTCAGGTACCGCCTTTTTACCCCACGCGCGATTTTTGTAATATGGGGCCACAAGAAGAAGATTGGTTTTAGGTAAGTGTTTTATAGCTTTTATAGCAGTATAAAGCTGTCTTTTGGGGGAGTTTAAATTACTTCCTAAACCTAGCAGGCACAAGTTCATTTCAAAGGTTTCTTGTTTGAATTTGCTAGGATCTCTTTGACCATTAACTCCTGCGTAAGCTCATCTTTTTCTTGAAACTCAGTCCACCAATCGGCAAGCTCAATAGGGGCATCTTTGGCTAAAGCTCTTATGGCGAGAAAATCATAAGCTGCGCGAAAACGTGGATGGGTTAAAAGATGTTGCGCTCGACCGCCAAGGCGTTTATGAAACCTAAATTGCAAGATCCATATTTCCCTTATAATCAGCAAGAAACGCCGCGGTATATTTACTAGGCGATTTTGTTCAGTTAATACATTAGACATAGCTTGTTCGAGTGCAGTTAGTGGGGGAGTGTTTAGTTCTTTTTGAATTTTATTTGCCCTTACTTGGAGAGGAAACCACAGTAAAACCGCAAATAAAAAAGCCGGAGTTACCGGTTTATTTTCCCTAATCCGTGCATCAGTACTTTTTAACGCAAGCGTAATAAATTCTTGCGTCTTAAAATTACTCTTAAAAAGTTTTGTTGTAGCGGGAAAAAGTAAAGAAAATAAATTAAATTCAAGTAGCATATTATGGGCAGCTTCGCCATGGCCGCACTGGTAAAGTTTAGTTACTTCCTCAAATAATCGTAGAGGTGCAACATGCAATATATTAGGCGCTAAATTATACAATGGTTTCTTGGTATTTTCCTCAATAGTAAAATCTAATTTAGCTGCAAACCTAATAGCGCGTAACATCCTTACAGGATCTTCTTGATAGCGTTGCTCAGCTTTTCCTATTATCCTTACTTGCTTATTTTTTATGTCAGGGACTCCACCTGTAAGATCAATTAAATCTCCACTTTCGATTGCATAATACAAAGAGTTTATAGTGAAGTCGCGGCGAAAGGCGTCATCTTTTATATTTCCGTAGGCATTATCTCTTATTATCATACCGCGTTCATTGGTCATTTGTTGTTCATCAGCAGTAACTCCTGCACGAAAAGTTGCAACTTCAATTATTTCCCGTTGAAACCAAACGTGAATTAACTTGAAGCGCCTGCCGATAATTCTTGCATTGCGAAAGAGCTTACGGACTTCTGCAGGGGTGGCATTGGTCGCTACGTCAAAATCTTTAGGTTGTTTATTTACCAGTAAATCACGAATACAGCCGCCAACAACATATGCTTCAAAACCTGCAGATCTTAATTTATTAATTACTGTTAGGGCATTAGGACTAATATGTGCTTTTGAAACTCTATGTTTCTGTCTTGATATTAAATATTTTTTTTCAATAGAACTTAAAGTTGGATCAGGTTTATGTACATGACCTAATAACCTTTTAATTAATGAGATAATGTTGATCACCTTTGGGTTATTTATCTCTGATAATTATATACTCCTAATCCTTATAAATGCTATGTTTAATATTGGACCCAACAAATGCTAAACTCTATTAATTTACTACGATAAAAGGCAATTATGGGATTATTCGAAATAGGAGCAAGTTTTCTTGCTCTAACCTTATTAGAAATCATTTTAGGTGTTGATAATATAGTTCTTCTTGCAGTGTTAACAGAAAAGCTACCTGCAAAAGAGCGGCAAAGCGCGCGCACCCTTGGGCTTACTTTAGCTTGGGTATTTCGTTTACTGCTATTATTTATGGCAGTGTGGATTGTAAAGTATACAAGACCATTTTTTTCTTATGCTAATTTTAGCTTTTCAGTTCGTGATTTGTTTTTAATTTTAGGAGGAATTTTTCTTTTGCTGAAAGCCACGCAAGAAATTCACCAAGAAGTGACCCACGAATTAACAGACAAAAGATCTTCTCCTCTTAAGGCAAGTTTATTCTGGAGCGTGGTTATCCAAGTTGGCTTTATGGATATAATTTTTTCCTTTGATAGTGTCTTAACAGCTATTGGTTTAACAAAACACTTTTATATTATGGCAAGCGCTATTACCTGTGCAGTAATTTTGATGATTTTTGCGGCAAAGTGGATTTGTTTACTTATTAATAAATATCCTACAGTAAAAATGTTAGCTTTAAGTTTTTTAATGCTTATTGGAATGATTTTAGTGGCAGATGGGTTTTCAGTAGATATCCCTAGAGCTTACGTGTATTTTGCCATGGGCTTTTCTTTAGGAGTCGAGATTCTTAATTTAGCTAAAAATGCCGCAAGAAAACGCAAAAAAAGGTAACCAAAAATGATTTTATGGCTTAAAGCTTTACATATTATTACTATGGTCGCTTGGTTTGCCGGCCTATTTTATTTACCAAGATTATTTGTCTATCACGTAGAAGCAGAAGATAAAATTAGTAAAGAGCGCTTTAAAATAATGGAAAGGCGTTTATATAAAGGCATAATGTGGCCGGCGGCTTTATTGACTTTGGTATTTGGTATTTGGATTTTATTGGATAATCCTCTATATTATCTCTATCAACCATGGATGCATGCAAAACTCCTCTTGGTTGCGCTGCTTTTAGTTTATCACTTAAGCTTAGGCCATTATCTAACTTTATTGCACCGCGACATAAAGCCACATAGTGCACTATTTTTTCGAATATGGAATGAAATACCTACGGTATTTTTAATAAGTATAGTTTTTTTGGTGGTGGTAAAGTAAAGCATTTTTCTGCGGTGGATCTTTTCTCTTCAACTATGTTGGGCCAAGGCCCAACCTACTCTATGCTGGGTCTTGGTCCAACCTACTTTATGTTGGGTTAAGGTAAAACCTATGCCAGCTTGGCAGTATTATTAGTAGACCTATCCACAAACTCTTCCAGTTCATCTTTAGATGAAGGTTTAGAAAACAGCCTCCTGCTAGGAGGAGGGCTCACAGCTCGAGCCTCATCAGTAGGGGGTGGGTCAACTTTCACTGGAGGTTTATCACAAGGATTAACTTCTGCATCTGAAGTAGCATCGTTTTTTGCTTCTGCTAGTTTGCTCATTGATAATAGTCTAGTTGTATTTGCTTGTTGGTTATCTAGAGGCGCATCCGCAACAGTTGCAATTGGCTCAAAGGGGTTACCAATACGCATACTAGATATATTAGAAGCTGTAGAAAAATGCGCAATCATAATTCCCACAGTAACAATTAAGGCAACCATACCCATTAAAAGTAAAGAAGCAACCAACATACCCCCAACTGGCCCTAAAGCTGCAAGAAAAGGTAAAAAAGGTAAAATAAGATTGAAGCCGCTAGCCGTAGCTGCTAAAAAAGGGATGTCGGTAATTAATCCATATAATAAAACAGTAATTATGGGAGCAGCAAATCCAGCAACAATAGTAGAAGCAGCGAAACTGGTGGTAAGTCCCTTGTTATTCCCTATAATGCTTTTGTTGCACTCAGTTCTTATACTATCTTTAAATTCTTCATCAAATTGCCCCTCGCTTTTAGCATACGACAAAAATTTGTCTTTAGAGTCATCAGAAAACTGGCTTAGATAAACCTCTAATTCATTATTAAGAACCGCAAGGTCTATAAAATTTTTCTTGCGAAAATACTCACGGAGTGTCATTTTTAAATTATCGCTGTAACTATCTAAAAGTATTTTTGCTAAATCATCAGCTGAAGAAGGAATTTTAAGGGTATGCATTTGGGTAACTCCAATTTAAATAAGTATCTATTGTACTGAATAAAATATACCCTGTAAATATTTTTTTAATTCATTATGGACATAATATAAAAAAAGTTTCATTACCTAGTTGGCATTTTCTTCAATTGATGTATTATTTCCCTCTTATTATTAATAACCCAAGAGGTATTATGTCCAAAGAAGAACATATTGAAATGCCAGGCACAGTTATTGAAACATTACCTAACACTATGTTTCGCGTTGAACTAGAGAATGGCCACATAGTAACAGCCCATATATCTGGTAGAATGCGCAAAAACTATATTCGAATTTTAACTGGCGATAAAGTCAAAGTTGAACTAACACCTTATGATTTGACTAAAGGGCGTATTATCTTTAGGGATAAGAACTAACTTTTTTTCCCTTTTTTAGGTCTTACAATAACAGCATCAGCCACCATAGAAAACCCATGAATATCAAGATGTAATTCGGGAGAGTTAACGTATAGTTGCGTTGAGCTCCCACCATCTAAGTTTAAAGCATTTAGAGCGCTTATCGGGGGTTTTTGCATTATTTCTGCAAGCTCGTGTGTCGATATGGGGTTATGTTCGGTTACTAGGATAAATACTTCACCTTGTGCGTTAACTCCCAAAGCAGTACGTTCATCTTTGCCTGGTTTTAAAGGAGGTATTTCCCCATTTATTAAAAGCCTTGGGCCACTTTGAATAGCGAAGGTAACATCTTTGTTATTAGGGAAATTCGCTTGCGCTAAAATATCTGCTTTGTCATTGTCAATATAAAATACTCCCCACCAACTTACTGGTTTTAATGAATTATATTTAATATTTTTATGAATTCTTAAACCCAAAGGCCGAAAATTAGCATCAAAAAAACCGCCATTTATTGCAATAGTCGCATTTTGCGCTTCGCCTAACTCCCAAACAAAAGCATTTTTTAATCCAAGATCATGTGCGCTAGATAAATAAAATTGATTGCGATTAAGCTTAATTTTAAAGATGTGGATATGTGACCATTGCGATGTTGGGGAAGGTATATCTAAGTACTCAATGCCAGCATTAATTACTTTCCACGCATAGGAGCTTGTTGCATGTAAAAGAAAACAAGCAAGAAAAAAGCATTTTAAATGCTTTAAAGAAAGAGTAACCTTATGTGCAATATTCACAATATCCACGAACTATATGCTAAAAACAATAAACAATAACCCTCCTTCACCTTTTAAGTCAATTGATGAACTAAAAGATATAATGCATTTAATTTTGCAAAAAGCGCGCAAAAAGGGCGCGTCTGATGCTGAAGTATGCATAGAGCAAGACTGCGGGTACTCTGTTGATGTGAGGCTTAAACAGGTTGAAACAGTTAACTTTAGTAACGCTCAGTCAATTGCTTTAACTTTATATATAGGTAAACAAAAAGGCTCTGCTAGTAGCACTGAGCTTAATTCTACCGGCCTTGAACAAATAGTTGATGCTGCCTTAGATATTGCTAAAGTAAGCGCTAAGGATCCTTGTTTTGGCCTTGCAGATAAAGAGCTTCTTACTAGCAAACACCCTGATATAGATTTATATCATCCTTGGAGGCTTAACACAGAAGAAGCTATTCTTCTATGTAAGCAATGTGAAGAAGTAGCTTTGGCGGATAAAAATATTGTTAACTCAGATGGGGTTGGGTTAGCAAATTTTTCTGGAGCTTTTGGTTATGCTAATACGCATGGCGCAGAAGGGATAATTTATAGTTCAAGGCATAGCTTAAGCTGTTCTTTAGTAGGGAAGAAAAAGGATATGCTACAGCGAGATTATGCTTATTCAACAGCAAGAGATCCCAGTAATTTAGAAACGCCAGAGCATATTGCAGAAGAGGCGGTAGGAAGAACTGTTAAAAGATTAGGGGCTAAGAAAATTAAAACGCAAAAGGCGCCAATTTTATTTGAAGCACGCGTCGCGAGCCATCTAATAGCGCATTTCTTACATGCGATAAGCGGAGGTGCTTTGTATCGTAAACAAACTTTTCTAGTTGATTCTTTAGGTAAACAAATTTTTCCCGCAAACGTACATATTCAAGAACATCCTTATTTACAAGGAGCCTTAGGCTCAAGTTCCTTTGATGCAGAAGGGGTTACCACGCGCGATAACATTTTTGTTAAAGCTGGCATTGTTAATCAGTATGTATTATCTAGTTATACTGCTAGAAGGCTTGGTCTTCACACAACTGCTAACGCAGGGGGTGTGCATAATCTTGAAGTTAGCGGAACTCATCCTGATCTTAATAGCTTACTCAAATTGATGGACAGAGGATTATTGGTGACTGAGCTAATGGGAAATGGGGTTAATATCCAAAATGGTGATTATTCTAAAGGTGCTTTTGGCTATTGGGTAGAAAAAGGCAAGATAAAACATCCAGTAGAGGAAATTACGATTGCCGGAAATTTACAAAACATGTTTCAACAAATCATAGGCATAGGCAAAGATCATGATAAAAACCATGCTACAAGATGTGGCTCAATTTTAATAGAATCAATGATGATAGCGGGTTCTTAATAACTTCCTACTACCTCAATCATCTGAAAGTCTGATTTTGATGCTCCACAATCAGGGCAATACCAGTTTTCAGGCACATCTTCCCATTTTGTGCCTGGCTCAATACCATCTTCAGGCCAGCCTTCTGCTTCATCATAAATAAAGCCGCAAATAACACACATATATTTTTTAAAGGTAATATCTAGGTCACTCAAGCTCAACTCCCCATTCGCCATTAAAAAAATGTTTACTTAAAGGATCGCGTTTCCGCGCTCCTTCTTCTTGCTCTTGTAAATCAAGAGGTAAAACTAAAGATTTGGTTTTGTACCCAACTGCAATAGCCGCCATTGGGGTAAAGCCTGCTGGCACATTAAACTTATTAATTACGGCATTTTCATCAAACCCGCCCATTTGGTGGGCAAACATACCCATGGAGGTTGCTTGCAAGCATAGGTTCTCACTAGCAGCGCCAGTATCATGTTGTGCCCAACGGTTAGGTTCTTCATTATGGTGAAAAACATGCTTAGCAAGGGAAAATAATATCAAAGGAGCGTTTTTAACCCAATTTTGATTGAAAGGCACTAAACATTCAAAGGCAAGATCCCAGGATTTTTTATTAGTGCTTTTATGACAAACTATATAATACCATGGCTGATCTCCATAGCAAGAAGGAGCCCAACGGGCTGCTTCTAACAATGATTTAAGCTTATCCAAACTAATATCTTTATTAACATCAAAAGCTCTAGGACTCCAGCGTTCAGCAAGTAGTTCATCAATGGGGTTTGCTGTTTGTGCTGATTTAATGGACATTGAGTAGCTTCCCTTTCAAAGATTATCTAAGTATTTTTCTGCATCTAATGCGGCCATGCAGCCAAAGCCGGCTGAAGTAACAGCTTGTCGATAAACAGAATCAGCGACATCGCCACAAGCAAACACACCAGGGATGGAAGTTAATGTTGCCATACCTTTTAAACCTGAACGAATAACTATATAGCCATTTTGCATTTCAAGTTGGAGAAAAGCTTGGGTGTTAGGAGTATGGCCAATTGCGATAAAAACTCCGTCCATAGGGAGCTCTTCGATTTTATTTGTTTTAAGTGCTTTAACTTTAATCGCAGTGACTTTATTAGTGTCACCAACTATCTCGTCTAAAGTATGCGACCATAAAATATTTATGTTGCCAGATTTTTCTTTAGCAAATAATTTATCTTGCAGCATTTTTTCAGCTCTCAAAGCATCGCGTCTATGAATTAAAGTAACGTTAGCAGCAATATTTGCAAGATATAAGGCTTCTTCAACAGCAGTATTACCACCTCCAATGACGCAAACTTTTTTTTGTTTATAGAAAAATCCATCACAAGTAGCGCAGGCAGAAACGCCTTTTCCTTGATAAGTTTCCTCAGAAGGTAGACCCAAATACTGAGCACTTGCTCCTGTGGCAATAATTAAGGCATCACAGGTATATTTTGCTTCATCACCATAAAGCAGAAATGGTTTTTGTTTTAGGTCAGTTTTTACAATGCTGTCAAAAATTATATTTGTCGCAAACCTTTCTGCATGGCGCTGCATTCTTTCCATTAGAGCAGGACCTTGCAAGCCCTCTATATCCCCTGGCCAATTATCTACATCAGTAGTGGTAGTGAGCTGACCACCAGGTTGCATACCTGTAATTAAAACAGGGGTAAGATTAGCGCGCGCAGCATAAACAGCTGCAGTATAACCAGCAGGGCCCGAACCTAAAATGATAAGCCTATGATGTTGTGTTTGCATAAGGAGCAATCGTACTATGAAAACTGGGTATTTTAGGCTACATTATTTTTTTGTCCAGTATGAAGTGGTCTTGAGGACCAATAAAAATATCGTATTTTAAAGTACAATAGGTATATACTTAGATTTTTGCGCATTTTAAGGCAGAAAAGTTATGCTTAAGCAACGTCCAGCAAAATTCTTTAATCAAAGTTCCCAAGTTTTGCCATTATTTTTATTTAATCGACTAATGGAAGGGCTTTTTATTTTTGTAATTTTTATATCTCTTTACATAATTCTTGCGCTTGCTACGTATTCAACAACAGATCCTAGCTGGATGCATGTAAATAGCCATAGTAAAAATGTAGTAAATTCAGGCGGACAAATAGGAGCCTACCTTGCAGATGCTCTTTTTTGGCTATGTGGCTACTTTGCCTATGTCATTCCTTTGGGAGTCTCATATTTGGCATCTTTTATTGTGCAAGAAAGTAAAATGCCCCATTTTAATCAATCAGCGCTTATTTTAAGGCTAACAGGGTTTTTCTTATTAATGTTGGGATTTTCAGCATTTCTCGGCTTAAAAATAGAATGGATAGGACCAGATGGCAGGCCCGGGGCCGGTGGAATGTTAGGCGCAGTTTTAGCTGATGGTTTAAGTTATGCATTTAATGTTCAAGGAGCTTTGTTATTAGTATTGGCAGTAATGTTAGTAGGAATTACTTGGTTAACTGATTTTTCCTGGATTCGCATGATTGAAAATGTCGGTCAATACACTTTGCAATTAATTTCTAAGATTTTTAATCAAGTTAGTTTTATTTATCATGCTTTAAAAAGGACTCTAAGATCTTTTATTTTGCCAACTTATCTTAAGTTTACGAAATTAAATCAAGCTAAAGAAGTTAATATAGTAAGGCCGAGAAAACCTATGCTTAGTACAAATAAACTGCCAAATAATTTTATAAAAGAAGCAGATACACCTTCAAATGAATCCATTATAAAACCTCCTATAACCCAAGCTGTGGCTAAATTAGAGAATTTTCGTAAAGATGTATCAACTAGTTTACCTTCATTAGATCTTTTATATAATAAAGACACGCAGCAAGTAAAATCTAGTGGTTTTAGCGCAGAGGCCTTAGAACAATACTCAAGAGAAGTAGAGCAACATTTACTTGATTTTGGTATCCATGTAGATGTTGTTGCGGTTCATCCTGGTCCTGTTATTACACGTTTTGAATTACAACTTGCAGCCGGAGTTAAAGTTAGCCGTTTAAGCGCTCTTGTAAAAGATTTGGCAAGAGCGTTATCTGTTACTAGTGTCCGTATCGTTGAGATAATTCCTGGAAAAACTGTAGTAGGTCTTGAGTTGCCTAACCAACATCGGGAAATTGTCCGCCTTAAAGAAGTATTACAAAGCGATGTATTTCAGCAAGCGCATTCTCCACTTACTCTAGCTTTAGGGGTTGATATAGCGGGTTACCCTATGATAGTTGATTTGGCAAAAATGCCACATTTATTGGTTGCAGGTACTACAGGATCGGGTAAATCAGTAGGTATTAATGCCATGATTTTAAGTATTTTATATAGAGCAAATCCTTCTCAAGTTCGCTTAATAATGATAGATCCAAAAATGCTCGAGCTTTCAGTTTATGATGGGATACCACATCTTTTAACTCCTGTTGTAACTGATATGAAAGAAGCTGCCAATGCTTTACGTTGGTGTGTAGCGGAAATGGAGCGGCGCTATCGGTTATTAGCATCTGTTGGAGTGAGAAATTTAGCTGGATTTAATAATAAAGTACTAGAAGCTGAAGCAGAAAATAACCCTCTATTAGATCCTTTTGAGCCAACTTTACCTGCAGGAGAAAAAAAGTATTTGCATACCTTGCCATATGTTGTAGTTATCATAGACGAATTAGCTGATATGATGATGGTGGTTGGTAAAAAGGTTGAGCAATTAATTGCACGCATTGCTCAAAAGGCGCGCGCTGCCGGTATACATTTAGTGCTTGCAACCCAAAGGCCCTCTGTTGATGTCTTAACAGGCCTCATTAAATCAAACATTCCAACGCGTATTTCCTTCCAAGTTTCTTCTAAAATTGATTCGCGGACAATTTTAGATCAACAAGGAGCAGAGCAGTTATTAGGCCATGGGGATATGTTATTTTTATCTCCTGGATCAGGGGCACCTCTTAGAGTGCACGGGGTTTTTGTAGACGATAACGAAGTGCATCGAGTAGCTGATGATTGGCGCAGTAAAGGAGAGCCTGATTATATAGACGATGTAACTCAAACATATACGGATGAAACTTCTTCCGAAGATCAATCTCCTGAAGAGACTGATGCTTTATATGATGAAGTAGTTTCTTTTGTTATCGAAACACGTAAAAGTAGTATTTCCGCCGTCCAGAGACGCTTTAAAATTGGTTATAATAGGGCTGCAAGGTTAATTGAAACTATGGAAAAGTCAGGCGTACTTGGGCCCTTAGAAGGTGGGGTTAGGGAAGTGCTAGTTAGAGGGGGTGAAAGCGAGTGAAATATGTTATGTTAAGTCTACTATTATTTAGCTGTGTAGCATTTGCTGAAGACGCCGGAGAGTCTTTAGTCCAAAAGCTTAATTCAATTAAAACTTTAAGGGCGCAATTTACCCAAGTTATTAATGCAAAACATAAAAAACTTACCAACTCTAAAGGCAAAATGTTAATAAAAAGGCCGCTGCGTTTTAGGTTTGAAACAAACGACCCTAGTCAAATTCTTACTGCAAATGGTAAAGAAGTGTATATTTACGACAAAGATCTTGAGCAAGTAACCATAAAACCCCAAGCTAAAGCACTTCGCGGTACGCCAGCCTTATTTTTAAGTGAGTCTAATGATAATTTGCGGCAAGATTTTGTTATAAATAAGGAAAATAAGAGAGACAATGAAATTTATCATTTACGTGCTAAATCTTCTCAACCGACTTTTACTAAAATGGATCTAATTTTTAAAGGGCCGGTTTTGCAGGGTATTTTATTGGAGGATCAATTAGGTCAAATTACTGAATTAACTCTGAAAGACGTTCAGCAAAACCAAACTATTAGAGATACCGCATTTCAATTTAAAGCCCCAAGGGGGATTGATGTTATCCGTGAATGAAACTCTGGCGTGGATTAAGGAAAATTTTATTTTAGAATGGGTATGGATTGCATTAAGTGGCTTGTTTAGCTTATTTTTTCTTATTAATCTAATAATTTTTATTAACTTTGAAATTAATGTTTACCCTACTGTACCATCCGCTAAGCCTGTAAATCTCCCCAAGCAAATTACCACAGGGTCGTGGCTGCAAACGCCGATTTTTGGGATGTACGTTCCTCATTTAAATGATAAAGATATTTCTGTCTCGGCATTATCTTATGTAATAGTAGGGATTTTGTACTCAAAAAAAAATAAAGATTCACAAGTTATTATTCGTAATGACGATGGATTTGAAAAAATATACTTTGAAGGCGCCGAATTAAGAGCAGGGATAACAGTTAAGCATATAAGGCCTCGAGAGATTATTATTTTAAATCATGGCAGAATAGAAAAACTAAATCTGCCTAAAACCGCATTACATTTCGAACCAGCGCAAAAACCACTATCAATGAAGGAACTATAATTTATGTCTGGGGTAAGAATTATAATTTTTGTAACCTGCTGTTTCTTTGGATTAACCTCATGCTCATTTCATAATATAAATATGCAAAAGGGTATGTATGATTATAAAATGAATGATTATAGAAGTGCTTTTATCCGTTTAAAACCAGAAGCCATTTATGGTAACCCTGATGCGCAATATGCCATAGGCTATATGTATTATTATGGTAAAGGGGTATATGAAGATCGCGATAGAGCCAGATACTGGATTCAACGCGCAGCAGCCAAAGGCCAGCCATTGGCTATTGCTGCGCTTTCTGCTTTAGCTGTTGAAAAAAAATCTTTTCCTGTGGTTCCTACCATGTAATGGGCAGCTTTAAGCCAAGACCCAACCTATTCTTTAGGATCGTCAGTTAGCTTGCAGTCTATCATGCCATTAGAACTGTACTTTGCTTCTACCCCTAGGATTTTAGTACAGTCAGGGTTCGCACATAAACTTCCAGCAGAATAAACTTTACAGGCGCCATACCAATTATCGGTCTTAAAGGAAAGGGATAGCTCGTTAGCCCCATTTGGTATAGTTGCAGTACCGCTACGGCTGCCTTCAATATTACCATTCGTAGCTTGTTGCCAGGTTTCGCTATCGGGAAGCATATATTGTAAACTTAGGCCAGAAATATCTCTTAATTCCCCAGCTGTAAAACGTACTTGTACTTCATTAGGTAAAGGTTTTGAAACTAGGCATGCGCCATTTCCATCTTGAGACCAAGCGGCCGATAAAACATAACTAGCTGTACAATTATCATCCTGGCAAATGTCTTTGGCAGCGTAGAGTTGGCAGCTTCTACTATATCCGCCGCCTTCTTTATAAAAACTTATAGCAAGCTTTTTAGCGCCTGCAGGAACTGTTCCTACTCCCTTACGTTTATCAACCTCACTTACTGGTATGAAGTTATCATCATCTTTAGTTGTATACAGTAAGCTAAGCTTATTAATTTCCTCTAAATTACCCGCATCAAATGTTATAGCTACATCTTTGGGTAAAGGATCGCCACCTGAAAGATTCTCAGTTTGGGTAGGTTTAGGATAAGCCTCTTTTCTATCTAGCGCACCAGCATATTGAAATGGATTAAAGTTATAATGGTTCATAATTACCCAGCTAGTTGATGCGGTGCTAGGTAAAGTATTGGCATACCAGCCAAAAGGTATGTGAAATCTTTTACTTGCATATAGATATGACAATCCCTCAACTGCATAATAATCTTTTGGCGTACCACCCTTGAAGTTGGCTGCTAAGTATTTATCGCTGCGAAGATTCACTATTCCATTTCTCATATTATTTTCATCATCTTCTAAATCTTTTTTATGATCTGGATAAAAATTCTTTAGAATATATACGGTATTAATTGCTCCTGCTGTCCATTCAGCAGAAAGAATTTGCTCGCTCTCATCTTTATTATTTAGGGTATAACCAACTCCCCATAAAGTACCATCATGAGTATATCCGCCTTTATCCCGCGTATTAGTCCAAATATTATACGCTGTATCTTTGCCGAACCACTCATCTATAGTTTTAGGCCCTAAGGCTGCTATACCCCAAGTATTAACGTCTACAGCATTGGAACCTGAAGCATCGCTTTTGTCAGGTTGCCAATCGTGGGTAGATGTAGGATCTGGGGCTATACCTCCTGAATAAAAAATCCCTTTTTCTTGGTTAAAAGCGCCTTTATATAAGAAATACAGTAAACCTACTGTTCTAAATTTATTTACCGTTTCACCACCATTTAACATAACATCAATTTTTTTAAGAGCTTCTGCTGCATCTGTTTCTTTTTGTTGAGTTAATAAATCGCGTAAAATTTGTAGGCCTCCAAGTAGGGAAAAGTTATTTTCAAGCGAGATAGTTCCGCGCACAATTGGACCTTCGTTACCATCAGATCCTTCTGGAGCATAATAAAACGCCCCAATTCCTGCTTGCATAGCTGAAAACCCATCTAATGCAGGTATGATTTTATTGATAGTCTCTTTGGTAAATGCCGCATCATTTAATAAAATCGCACTTTGGAGAGGTCCTATTAATTGTGCCCAAGCATTTTCGCCTAAAATTGGTTTCCAGTCAGACCAGGTAGAGATTTGTTTGCATGTAGTGATGCTAGCATCACAAGTTATACCAGCACTATATTTACGAGGTATACTTTTATCTGTTGAGACAAATGGGTCAAGATTCTCAAAATTTGGAGCTATCATGCGAAATATAAAAGCTTTATTAAAATCATTTTCGCTAAAACGTGTTTTATATCCATAGTTAAAACCATTGTAGCCATGTTTATTTTTGCCTTCTAAGATCATGTAATAATTTTTTATTAATGCTAATGGATCAGTAATTACCTTATTGCCATTTTTATGTGCAAGAGCGATTGCAATAGTCCAAGTAGCGGCATCATATATATCTGTGCCATACATAACATCAGTACGTTCAATTTGCGCTTGCGCTTGGCGAAGTTGCTGCTCTGTTCCATTTTCAGGAGGTAAGCCTTGGCCTAAAACTGCATAAGGATTGCTATATTGATGATCTACAACCTCGCAAGTTGAAGCTTTGGCGCAAATATAATCACCAAAGTATAGATCTATAGCTTTAGGAGTGCCTACTGAATAACTTAAGGGAATTTTTACCCCATCATAGGAAACCATTAATTGATCGGAAATCATAAATTTTAATAGTTCAGTTATTTCGGCGTCTTCGTCAGCAAATGTTTGGTTATTTAAGGCTATACATAAGGCTAATACACTCAGTTTTAATTTAGGCATTTTTTATCCAGAAAAAGGAGCGTATCTTAATTATGTGCCGAGAATAGAAAAAATCAAATTAGCGCTTTATTGCCTTTACTCTCAAGCCAGTGCTTACGATCATGCGCTCTTTTTTTCGCTAACAACATATCCATAATTGAATGACAGTTTGCTTCATCTTTTATGGTGAGTTGAATTAAGTTACGCGTTTTAGGATTCATCGTAGTTTCACGCAGTTGAATAGGATTCATCTCGCCTAAGCCTTTAAAGCGTTGGACATTAATTTTTGCATTTTTTTGCTTTTTAAGACTTAAAATAAGCTTGTCCTTTAGAGCTTCATCTTGCGCGTAAAAAACTTCTTTACCAACATCAATCCGATAAAGTGGTGGAGTTGCTATATAAACATGACCTTGTTTAATTAAAGCTTTATAATGTTTTAAAAAAAGCGCACAAAGAAGGGTGGCTATATGGGCTCCATCTGAGTCAGCATCTGCAAGGATGCAAATTTTTCCGTAACGTAAACTAGTTAAATCTGAACTTCCGGGGAAAATGCCAATTGCAGTTGCTATATCTTTAATAGTTTCCGAAAGAAAAGTTTCTTCGCTTTTAACTTCCCAGGTATTTAAAATCTTACCCCTTAAAGGCAGAATAGCTTGAAAATTTTTATCACGTGCTTGTTTAGCTGATCCTCCAGCTGAATCACCTTCTACCAAAAATAATTCCGAATGGTTTAAATCTTGTTCAAGACAATCAGCAAGTTTGCCAGGAAGGGCCGGACCTTGAGTGTAGGTTTTGCGCTTAACTTTTTTGAGCGCTGTAATCCTTTGCTGCGCTTTTTCTATAATTATTTTAGCGAGTTCCTCAGCTTTTATTGGTTCTTCATTTAAGAATAATAAAAAATGATCTTTAATTATGTTACTGACTAAAGAGGTAGCGGTTTTTAAAGTTAATTTTTCTTTAGTTTGGCCGGCAAATTGTGGTTCTTGAATTTTTAAAGATAAAATAAAGTGACAGTAATCCATTAAATCATCTGCAGTTATTTTTATGCCGCGGGGAATAAGATTATGCATGGAGCAAAAGCTTAGAAAAGCGTCAAAAAGGCCTTGTTTGAGGCCATTAACGTGGCTGCCTCCTTGGGCAGTTGGGATTAAGTTAACATAACTTTCCCAAACCTTATTGGTATCGAGACACCAAGTTGTTGCCCATTCAAGCTCACAAAGAGAATGTTGCGCTTTGCCAGTAAAAAGGTACTCATGTAAAAGATCTGCTGGCAGCATGGACTTTAAATATTCAGTAATACCGTTTGTGTAATGCCAAGAATGAGTCTCGCCATTAATTTTATTAATAAAATTAATAGTTAAATCAGGGCATAATATGGCCTTTGAACGTAAGTTATGGATTAAGGGTTTTAGCGCAAAAAAAGCAGAATCAAAGTAAGAAGGCTCAACTGAGAAGAGAATGCTAGTTCCTGTATCGCGTTTAGTAGTTGTGCCTATTTGTTTAAGTTCAGTGGTTTTTTCTCCATTGGCAAAAGCCATATGATAAATTATGCCAGATCTTTTAACAGTGACTTCTAGGTTTTTAGCAAGTGCATTAACCACAGATACCCCAACACCATGTAACCCACCTGAATAAAGATAGTTTTTTAGCGAAAATTTACCGCCAGCATGTAAGCGCGTTAAAATTACCTCAATCCCACTTAACTGTAACAGAGGATGTAAATCGGTAGGCATCCCGCGGCCATTATCGCTAATTTCAATAGTGCTTTCACTATGTAAAATAACAGTAATTTCAGTAGCAAACCCTGCTAACACTTCATCTACGCTATTATCAATAACCTCTTGCGCTAAATGGTTAGGATTAGTGGTATCAGTATACATCGAAGGTCGACGCTTGACTGGATCAAGGCCTTGTAATACTTCGATTGATTCTGCGGTATAAGCCTCAGGCATAAAACTCAATAATCATTGTAAAGCAGTATTTTAACATTTTACCAATACATATAGTAGATTCAGGGCTGTCCCGTCTTAATAAATCATAAAAGCTCCCTTCTCCCGCTTGCGGGAGAAGGGTTGGGGATGAGGGTGATTTAACTTATT
>MHBC01000026.1:0-21925 GCA_001804735.1 Legionellales bacterium RIFCSPHIGHO2_12_FULL_37_14
ACCCTTTACATGCATCTTGACTGGCCTCGGTGAAAACTATGCCACAAAATAATATCGCGCTCATGATGAATGTTTTTGATATTTCTCCCAAAGCGTTTTCACGGGATTATCCAGACTTAATAGCTCTTCTGTAAGCCCATCAGCGACTACCTTCCCATCTTTGAGCATAATGATACGTGAAAATTTAGGTAAAAGGTGGAGACGATGGAGCGAAACCATCAGAGTAGCGTTAGGGTATTCATCAATGACGCCAGATAATATTGTTTTTTCCGTTGGCAAATCAACACTCGATGTGGGCTCATCCATTAAAATAAACGAGCTAAACCGTGCCGCAAATAAGCCACGGGCAAGCGCTAATCGTTGTTTTTGGCCAACTGATAAATTAAGACCTTTTTCACGAATATCGGTAGCTAGGCCGTATTTAAGAGTCTCTAATACAGGAGCAAACCCTGATAGCATCATCACTTTCTGTAAATCTTCAGGGGTTGCTTCTAAGTCCATGGTTATATTAAACGCAATGGTGTTTTCAAAAATCTCTGGTTCTTGTGGGATAAGCGTTGTAATAGCATGCAGGGGTTCTAAAGATTGAAAGCAGTTTCCATCAATACAAAGTGATGCCGTATCTGGTGTATATAAACCAGACAATAGGTTTAATAATGTGCTTTTGCCTGCGCCACTTGCACCAATCAGGGCAATTTTTTCACCGCTAGTAATGTTCAATGTAACATCACGAATGACATTTTTTTCATGCGCCTCAGGATGCTGATAATTAAGGCCATCAATTGACATTGTTTTCCAATGCTCAGCAATCTCCTCTCCAGGAATAGTGTGAGCGTACTGTTGAATATCTTCTACAATGGGTTGAATACTTTGGACATTCGTATTCCTTTGAACCAGTTCACTGTAATGTGCGCTAAAGGTATAAAAAACATCACTGAGATCCCACTGATATCGGAAAATCATCACCACCGTACCAATCAAAATGGCATTTACCTCTTTGAGTTGGATCAGGATAAATCCTAGTAAAATAATGGCTTGCAGCACAGTGACGATAATGTTCATCACAAACCATTTCACTTCATTTAATACAACCTCTGGTTTATAAGAAGGCCAAATTGTTGCTAGTCGTTTGACAAGATTCGATTCAGTCAGTTGACCCAAGCGTAATGTCAATATGGTGGTCATATTACTAATGTAATCGAATAGCCCAGAGCCAATATGATTTTCTGCTTCATTCTCCCGTTCATAGAGCGCAACTAATTTTCGGTCATAAAGAACAACTACAACAGTCGCGAGTATACAGGTCAGCAAACTTAAACAACCAATTGGTATTGAAATCCAAAATAAAAAGCCAATGGAGATTAAAAATCGAATCACCGTTTCAATGTAAATAAACTGATCTTCGGCAAATTTTTTCAGCGCAGTACAGGCTCGATTAATTCTAGTAATGATATCGCCAGAATGATGATTTTGATGCCATTTTAAAGGCAGCTGCGTCAATTTTTGGTAGATGTTTTGCATAAACGTTTGTTGGATTTTTAGTGCCACATTACGCTCTACCACCCGCGCAGGGCCGTGAAATAACCAAAATAATGGATGCAACATCACTCCAAATATCAACCAAAACAAAAGTTGATGAAATTTATCTGGAGAAAAATTCTGTAACAAATCAATGGTTCGTCCAAAAGCGTAGGGACTTAAACTTAAAAATCCTTGTGCTACGATGTATGCACAGTAATAACCAACGATCTTCCGATGCCACGGTTTACCGTTTTGCCAAACGGTACGGATAAGATTAATGTAAGGTATAGTCATTTATTTTATATCTCCAAATTTCATCACTTCATCTTAACAAGTCCATCAATATGATGGTTAATAAAACCAGGCTCTTGGAAGTTATTTGTTTCATCATAGTCCTTCTATTATGGGCTCAAGCACACCGTTATGAATAAAATAATGTGCGGTAATCTGTATGGCTGCTAAAAAATCAGCATCATGTGAGATAACCACTATTGCTTCTGGATAATCTTGCAAGACCTGAATCACATGAGATCTGGTTTCTAAATCCAAGTTATTTGTTATTTCATCAAGTATTAACAGTTTTGGTGTAATGGCCGCAATCACTGCTAATGATAAACGTACCTTTTCACCACCAGACAGATTTGAAACGGTTGCATTGATTTCTTCGTTTTTACGAAATAAAAAATCATTTAGATGCCTTCTAATCTCAGCATGAGACCAATTCGACACAACGTCTTGCATGATATCCAAAACTGTTTTCTGCACATCTAACGTCGAATAGTGCTGATCAAGATAACCAATGCCTTCTCGCCTTAACACTTGCCAAGATCCCGTTTTAGCTATAGTGGTATCACCCAAAATAGCTCTAATCAGGGTCGATTTTCCCGATCCATTATCACCAGAAATTGCAATTCTTTCGCCAGTTGTCACAGACAAGTTGATAGCTGTTAAAATTGGACTTTCAAAGCCAACGCTACCATCACTAATGGAGACCAACACCCTTCCACTTTCACTCGCTTGGATTGAAAACGTAGGTTTGATGATTTCAGGAAGTCGTAAAACCGACATCTGTTCTGTCAACACCTGCTTTTTATGGCTAATTTCACTTTTCTTACGATTTGATGTTTCATTGGCTCGACCCATCTTGGCTGCGGAGCCAACAGTAGGCCATTTCCTGTTTTCAATCTTTTTCTCACCGCCTATGCGACTATTTTTCGCGCGAGTTTGTTCTTTCATTAACTTACGATGTGCATCTTTTTTCTGTCGTGATAACTGCGATAGTTCTTGCTCAATAGATTGATATTGAATAGCCAGTTCACGCCGATAATCTTCGTAAGATCCTGTAAACACGCAAATCTTACCCTGATCAATATGCCAAATGGTATCAACGGTCTGACTCAGCAACTCCACATCATGCGTTACAATGATTAAAGTACCCTCGAATGATCGCAACATCCGCATAAGAGACTGTCGATTTTTTCGATCAAGATGATTAGTTGGCTCATCTAACAATAAAATATTAGGAAAACCAGCCATGGCTTGAGTTAATTTTTCATTAAATCGCTGACCACCACTTAATATCTCAAGCTCATCGATCAATTGTGGTACGTAGCCCATTATTAAATCATGGGGTATCACTAACTCGCCGTCAGTAGGTTCAATAAGACCTTGTAGCATGCGCAATAATGTTGATTTACCACTTCCATTTTGTCCAATGATAGCAATACGCTGACCATATGAAATCGTCTCGTTAAATTGCTCAAAACAGAGTTTATGGGAGAGTGAAAAGCAGATGTTTTTAAATTGAATCGGTTTATGCATCATGTATATCTCTCTTAAGTAAGGGCGTGATATTTGCATTAACAAAAATCACATGGTTTTAACCAAAGCCCAGTGCCTGGGCAAGCTTAAGAAATAATTTTCATGACTCGAATAAACCCTCTAAAAAGATGTACAATATAAATTTGCTCACATAATAAACTAATTTTGGATAAAAGTCTATTAAAATGCGAATCCAAAATGGAAAGGGGTCTACCATCGGATTTTGCAGGTGACGCCTCTCAAAAGATTGTATATTATACGACCTGACGGAGGTGTGGCTTAAGGGGTCCGCTACTTGAAAAAGTGTTGGCTTGACTTGAAATGCCGCCTTCGTCACTTGCATCATCCGATGGTAGACCCCTTTACACATACTGATGCATGATCTGGTTGATGATCAAACCAGTGTTACAGAAATGTTCAAGAGTGTGAGATCATTCGAATGCTCAATGAGCAAGACCTACCGTTAATTTAATTCCTTCCGCTTCTTGTAATACACTAATCACTGAAAACAAGGATTGTGCGGTAGGGTTTCCTCGGGCGCTAAACATTCGTTGCAAGCTTTTACTGTTTTTATCTACCCGCTTAGCTAATGGTTCAAATGCGATGGTGGCGTTGATGTAGTCTCGTAATAACGATTTTGCTACGTCGACCTCATCTGCTAATAATGAATTGATTGCTTCAATCAGTAATGCTTGTCTAAAATCTGCATCACGTTGCGCTCTTTCTTTGATAGTGATTTTAAAATCTTTCGTTAAGGCCATGATGTCATACTCCCCGTTTTTTTAAACGCTTATACTCTCGCCAAAGCTCTTGTGCTTTCTTGATATCCTTACTTTGTTGTTTTTTTGATCCACCGCCAAGTAGGATTACAAGCTCATCACCGTTTGAATTGGAAGAGGCTGAAAGAGTAGCAGGTTTGATTATTTGCATTATAATGCATAACACTACAATTAAAATAAATTTCTAGATGATGAACCAGAAAACAAACACTACTACAATCATTCCTCCTATTTTATATGGAACAGCATGGAAAGAGGATGACACTTAAAGAAGTACGTAGTGATTTATTTATTCAAACAATTTATAACAGACATAGGATGCGAATAAATTCATGCAATACGCGTACCTAAATAACAAAAATTTGGGAAACTGTACTTTAAAAGAGATCAAAGAAACATTACAAAACATACCGGAAAATTTTACCGGTGTTATTCTAAGCAGAAATGAACTTTGGCGTAAAAGCGGTGTTGAGCTAAATGAAGCTTTACGAGGATTACCGCCTTATATTACTTATGTTAATTTGTCGCACAATGATTTTTGGAAAAGCAGAGGATCAGCACTAAGATTGACCTTGCAAGGCTTACCTTTAACGGTTACTCATGTTTGCATACACTACAATGGTCTTTGGCACAAAACAGGAGCGGAGCTCAAAGAAATCTTGCAAGGATTATCTTCTAAAGTGACTTCTGTTGACCTATCCTACAACGCTCTTTGGAGAAAGAAAGGAGAAGAGTTTAAAGAAGCCTTACAAGGATTACCATATTCTGTAACGCATGTTAATTTGAAGAACAATGAGTTTTGTTCAATGAGAACTTCCTTACTAAAATTAGCCTTGCAAGGCTTGCCTCTTAATGTTACTCACGTTGATTTAAGTGAAAATGAACTAGGATCTAAAACAGCGGCAGAGCTAAAAGAAGCTCTTCAAGGCTTACATCCTAATGTCACTAATATTAATTTGAGCACCAATGAGCTTGGCAGAAAAACAGGCGAAGAACTAAGTGAGATTTTTCAAGGCCTATCATCTGGGGTTAAAATAATTAATTTAAGTAACAACGTATTGTTGCGTATAAACCTAAAATGGAAAGAAGCTCTCCAAAAATTACCCTCTAATATTACTCATGTTGATTTGAGTGGCAATGAACTTGGTTTCAATTCGGAACCTGCTACTTTAAAGGAGATTTTACAATATCTACCTCCTAATGTTACATATGTTAATTTAAGCGCTAATGAGCTTTGGAGGCAAAAGGGATATTTTCTCGAAAACGCTTTAAAATACTTGCCCTCTAAAGTTATTCGCGTTGATTTAAGCAACAATGGTTTTCTTAGCAAGGGTTTTACCGTAGTAAAAGCATCAGATCTAAAAGAAACCTTGCAAGGCTTATCTCCTAATGTTAAGCATGTTGAATTAGGCTACAATTGCATAGGCCATCATTCACCAACAGCTTTAAGAGCAATCTTTAATAATTTGCCGTCTAATATAAGAAGTATAAATTTAAGTGGTAATGGTTTATATGAGGCGGTATTAGTCGCTATATTAGAATCTCTTGGGCCTGAAGTATCTACCGTTATTGCTGATAAAAATGGGGTATTTAGTGATAAAAGCATTCAAGAAACTGAAGCATCATTTAAAAGAATTAATGCAGCCAAACACCCATCCACAACACTAACTCTTGCAAATAATGGATATTCATTACAATCTCGTACGCTACCATTTTTCTTAGCCGGCCATTGTGGGTTTTTTCGTCGGCAAAAAGACTGTAGCTTGAAAAATGTTCCTCAAGAATTAATTGAAAAAATATATTCTTTTTTGCATGGAGAAATGAATCATCTTAAAAAATTGCGCGATTATAGAGTAAAGTATCTTGGTATAACTATATTTAAAACCACCCTAATTACTCTTGATTTATTACTGCTATTAAAAAGCGCACAGCCTTTAGATAAATTAAAGCGGTTATTGCAATTTGCCCAAGAGTCTAAAAATGATGGGGCTGTTAATATAATTAATGATGCTATTGTTAATACGCGCCTCTACTCGTAACTCCCATAATATGAGGTCAGCCTGACCCCATATTCATAACGACTGCCGCCAGTACAGTAACTCGTTATTAGATGCTTTAGGCAGAATTTTATACACCCGATACCCATCTTTTCCATGAAAATGAACCATCTGTAAGTGCCAGCCATAACTATCCAGGTTTTGCAGGATCCCGAGGCCATGTTCCCATATAGGAAAATCAATCAGATAATTAGGATGCGTTGCGCTGATAATTGCGGCAATTGCTTTCGAGCGATCTTTACCCACACTAGGCAAGGTATATTGTTGATGAAAGCGAATCATGGCAGGGGTTTTCAGTCCAACCAAATCAATTAAATGAAAGGGGGTAGCATAAGCCATGTATCCTGCATCTAGGATAAGCAGCACGCTATTTGATGGTAAGTTTTTCATGGTCCAGGATGCCACATGCGTTTGTTTTACAGTCTGTACCACCGAAAAGTAAATAAAATCACGCACTCGTAGGGGAAACATAAAAAACGAACAAATGGCAGTATAAATAAGGATCGCGTTCGCTAAACCCCGTATTAATTTTTGAGGATAATTGATACAGGATATTAACCCAAACAATAACACAGGAAAATTTGCATAAATATATCTCTGATAGTTCATCTCAAGACCGTCTGGGTAAATAAAAAGATAAAGCAGAAAAAAACAACTCAGAGAAAAGAACCCAGTGCGACCAAGCGGTGTAAGCAATAACAATAAAATCATGCCTATACCATTAAAATAACCCATAAAAAATATGAAATTAATAAAATATTTATAAAAAATTTTCCATTTTGCAAGAAATGGCAAATACAATTGGGCAAAAAAAGCTTGTTTTGCTGATATAGTCAAAGGATAAGGAGTACCAAAACTCCACCAATACCACATGATCCACGGCAGCGCTGCCAACCCCATCCATCCTGCATCTTCTGCGAGATAGCGAAATACTGATTTTATTTCACGATCACGTTGCCAATATTGCCAACCATAAAATCCCCACAATGACACACTTAGGAGCAATAATTCAGGATGCAAAAATGGCAATAAACCACAAATGATACTCCGCAAGATGCGTTGTGTAGGGTTAATAGAAAGACATAATAGCCACGTGACAGCAGCTAAGCTCAAACCAGTTTCCAAACCATTTAACAACTGAAAAATCATCAGCCCTATAGTTAAACCAGAGATACAAAACAAAGTTGCTTGCAGAAACGAAGCGCGAAAAATAAAAGCCAAGCGTAGCAATCCTAGGCCGAAAGCAATAATGGCCAACCAATTAGCCGTAGCCATAGCCCATAAGGGAGATATAAAAAATAATAATACATAAAGCACCAAAAGATGTAATGGGCTTGTTGCCCCAGCTAGCGCAGGAACTCCTACATAATTTCGATCATAGCCATCGTGCAATACTTGTGCATTATGCAGAACGATAAAGCCATCATCCAGGGGAAAAATAGGTGTATTAAAGCAATAAGCGTAACAGATCCATAAGATGCTCAAGAATACAAAAAGCGCAAAGTAAGCATGGAGCTGACGTGACTTAGTTAAATTTGCTATATCGAGCATGCCGATAGTCTCTTGCGCCGTAGCCTGAGTAACAATTATGTTATGTGAACAATAGCCGTTTTTCAACCCAATCACAGTGATTTTGTAGGTACGTTTACTCTATACATGAGTTGGCTAACAAAATCACATTTTGCAAAACTTCTACTATAATTAAATATTATAATATTCCACCAAAAGAGAAGATAATGAGATACTTAAATTACATAGTAGGAGTAATTTTATTAATCTGGAAAATTGATGTTCTTGCAGACGATAAAGTGAACGATGTAAAAGATGCTAATAAACAGAATTCTATTTTAAGGGTTACTAATCAGTGTGACGAAACTATTTGGGTTCAACAAGATTTTATTCACCATACTAGCGATCCAATTGTGGTGGAAATAAAGAAAAACTACTTTTATGACTATAATATTCCAGCAGCAGGGTTGGCGGCAACACGTTTTTGGGCAAAAACAGGATGTGCATCTAATGGTTACAGCTGTAAATTGGGCGAAAGTACGGCTGTAGATTGTAAAGCAGGGGCTAAAGATTGCGAAATTGGGGAAAGTTTTAATGGACCTTTTGCTCCTGACGTAAATAGCAAATTTGAAGCTTCATGGGGATGTCGGTTACCACCACAAGATGGTAACTGTGCCAAAAATCCAAGCGATCCGTCTCATCAACTTGATGCTACCACCTGGTGGGATGCATCTGTTGTAGATGGGTATACTCTGCCTTATCAAGTGGTAGTAAAAAATGATAATGGAACTTGCATAGGCAATGATGATAAACCTATTAAAAATCCTGGTGTGGACTGTAAAGATTTGGATGTGGAAAACTGTCCTACAGATGTAAATTTATCTTCAGATGGAGCTTTTAAAGAAGTAAACCACATAAGTCTTACGTCTGTTAATTTGAAATGGATTGATCCTGAGACTAATAAAGTTGCTGGCTGCTTTAGTCCATGTGCAAAATTAACCTTGTCTCAAGGGAGCGAAAACGGTAATGCGAGCGGTGGTTGGGCTATGCGCCTAGCAAGTGATTCTAATACACCTATTACCCCAGAATCAGATCTTGCTAAATGGTATTGTTGCCCTACACCTCCAATTAGTAGTGAGCAATGTAGACAAGGCCCAGCTAGTAGAAATGCTTATCGGGATGCAATTTTAAGGCAACATTGTAACTCATATACTTATGCTTACGATGATGATTATGGGTTAGTCCAATGTAATGCCCACACCCAATTTGAAGTTATATTTTGCCCTAAACAAGGTTTACCTACACCTAGTAATGGCAACGATGATAATCCAAATCCGCCAAATCCAGCACCAAAAGGGTTTTTATTCCACGTGAATTATAATCCATCATACGTTGAAATTGCTCAATTAAATGGTGTTGTAATTAATAATGCGCAAGATTTATATTCAGGAGTTTTTCCTGTCCAAACTGTTCTAAAAGCAAAGCAAAAAGATAAGGAGATTTGGGGCAGTTGTGATTTAACTTTTAGTAAGGACAATATAGTAAAAGGAAGTGGTGAATTATGCAATCGTATAAACCACGTAGTAGCAGATGGTAAAATAGACTTATATCTACCAGCTGAGATTCCAAATAATAGTACACCAGATAATCCACCACCCCCACCTGTTAATGAATCAAAAAACATCATTTTTAATATGGGTAAGGATGAATCAGTTAATTTTGTTAATAAAACCCTTGAAAACGGTGGTAGTATTAACGTAGAAGATGTCACAATTGGCCGCAATGAGACACTTGTTGCAATGCAGGGAAACAATAAAGCAGAATGCGTTCTAGTTAAAACTACTAATTCACTACAAGCGGTGCAAGATGGCGGCTACCTATGCGATAAAGGTTTGCTTATATCTAAACTAAGCACTGGTGATTATTCTATTGAGATCCCGAACCCTCTACCAATTCCTCCCAATACTAAAACAGTTTTCTTAGGAATTGCAGCAGGCACTACTATAACTATCAATGGCAAAACAGTTAGAGCAGATTCACCAGAGGCAGATAAATATGTGACTTTGAATGCTGGTGATACTAATATTTTAATTACCGGAAGCGATAAAAAAACAACTAGAATCTGCAAGGTTACTCTCAACAACAGCAACTTAACCTGGCAAGCAGATCCTGGGTGCGCTGGATTTGTTTTAAATGGGGATGTCTTATCTTTCCCATTCTTTTAAAGGGAATGTGTGGACGAAGAGCTACTTATAAGGTCCCTTTGAAGAGCTAATTTGGGTTTCTATTTTATTATCTAGGGTTCTTAAGATAGCTTCAATGTCTGAAAGCTTAGATGGGTGTTCAATATAACTTCGCGCTAAATCGTGATTCGCCTGTAAGACATCTTCAATAGGAGGAGATTTGTCAGCCAACAAATTTTTTACTCTATTCCACAAGTTAGGATTATCATGTCTATATTTATTAATAATTTGCTCTGTATTTGAAGTTATAGTTGATTTCATCAGTCTTTTACCCACCTCATTTGTTGCTTTATTAATAAATCTACGCATAACACCACCAGTAAAATTACATAAAAAATCATTAATTGTAATTATAAACTATAATATGGATATGTAAACATTAATATGAGTAAGAAATGTTTAGAAGAACCATTTTTAGACGGGTTGCTCAGACTATGACGGGACTACAGCATACATCCAGAGTTGTACCTAGTAGTGTACCCGAGATAGTTGTCCCTGCCATTATGCGGAATTACTCTGCGTTACAACGAGCGGCTACTGTAGATGTATTGACTTCTTCAACACATAAGAGAACTGGACGTATTTCACAAGCATTTGCTAAAAAATATCGCAATTATATTGCAGGCATTATAGAAAAATCAGAGTTTCATAAGGGAGTAACTGGTCTTGTGGGGCGAGTAAAAAAGGCATATGCCGAAAGTAATATTGAAGATACTCAAGAACTCCAAGGCATTGTAGATCTTGACAAGCATACCAATCATTTAAAGACAATATCTTATGTTTCTGGTCAACATCTTACTGGTGCTGAGATTAAAGCAAAAATTGCAACTATGATGAAGATGAGTCCTGACATTAAACGCGCTGAGATGTTTAGGTTTATTCAAGATCTCGGTTTTTATCCATATAAGGCCCAGCTTAAAGAACTCAATGAGTTTATCGATCAGCTTGCATCAAAAGAAACAGTAGAAGAAGTGATAAATCTGCTGATTGATAAATATCACGAGGAGCAATGCCTTGATATTACAAGGGATAATTTTGATAAAGTAGATTTTGTTTATTATGCGCGAGTAATTGCAAATATGACCTTAATGACAGACCATTACACTACTGGAACTGCAGAAGAAAGCCACTTCGGCCAACGTGTAGATCCAAAAGATCGTCCACCAGACTCAAAGAAGATATTTTACAGTCCACTGTTGCAACCCAATGGTAATTTACCTACAGATTTTTCTGAGTATTGTAGTTTTTACAAACTGACAAATACAGGAAATGTTGAGGATGAATTAGCTAAAACAAAGGAAATTAGTATTTTTGAAATACAAAAAGGTGCGAAAGTGATACAGCAGCAAGTAGTGCGTGCGGGAGTAGGTAAAACAGATTATACAGAATGTGCATGCCGTCATGAAGATAAAAAGCCGATCATAAAAGTTAACCTTGAAAATAATTTTCCCATCGATCTGGGTGGCGGGTATTTTGCTATCATATCATATACCGATGCTTTTGCTCTCAAACAAAAATTTAACAAAGTACGTTTTAAACAGGAACGTACAATGAATATACAAGATATGGAAGAGGCAGCTACAATCGCGAGAAACTTTATAATTGAAAAATCTAAAGCCAAAGGAGTCTGCACGATTAAAGTGTTTAAAGGCCGCGATCGTATTGCCATTTATGATTTTAGCAAAGAACTTGCACCGAGTTTATCTGAAGAGCAGCAAAGACCGGATATGAGCCATCGATAAAATCATTATCCTGACTTTTCGCATAAATAATTGTTTGCACATAAATACTTAAGGTGATATTGTCCCTTGCGATTTTTCCTTATCTAGACTTAATTTTATGCCAGAACTTCCCGAAGTTGAAACTATCAAACGCGGTTTAGCGCCTTATCTTGAAAATTCAATTATTCTTGATGTAGTAGTTAGGCAACCTAAGCTTAGGTTTGGGGTACCTTCAGATCTTAAGTTTAAGGTAAGTGGCCAAAAAATTATTGATATTACGCGCAGGGGTAAGTATTTACTGCTAAAGCTTAACAATGGTTCTGTAATTATTCATTTGGGCATGTCTGGAAGCTTACGCCTATTGCAGCAAGCTATTCCTTTAAAACCCCATGATCATGTGGACTTTTTGTTAAGTGATAACAAAATTTTGCGTTACCATGATCCGCGGCGTTTTGGGGCTATTCTTTTTACAGATCTAGATCCTCTTTTGCATCCTTTGCTTAAATCAATTGGGGTTGAGCCTTTGCTAGATCTATTTAATGGCGAGTATTTATACGCCCAAACTATAAAACGTAAAATGCCAATAAAAAATTGTTTGCTGAATAGTAAGGTAGTTGCGGGCATTGGTAATATTTATGCAACTGAAGCGCTGTTTTTGGCAAAAATTCATCCTAAAACTTTAGCTAAAAATCTTAGTCTTAAAGATTGTGAAAGATTAGTAATTGCTATTAAAGAAACTTTACATGCCTCGATTAAAGCGGGGGGCACAAGTTTAAAAGATTATATAAACAGTAAAGGCGAGCCGGGGTATTTTGCGCAGCAGCTATTAGTATATGGCCGCGCTAATTTACCTTGTGTTGTTTGTGGGCAAAAAATAACATCAATTAACCTGGGGCAGCGTTGCACGACTTGTTGTGAGAATTGTCAGGTTATCGGCTAAAGTACACAAGTATCTACTTCTTTCCCTTAAGCAAAGCATCTATCCCAGGTATATGTTTAAGCGCGCCCATTCCACGCATTAGATTTTTCATCGCGCCTGGTTTCATGAATTTTTTCATCATTTTTTGCATTTGCTCGAATTGTTTAAGGAGGCGATTAACGTCTTGTAATTGGGTGCCAGAGCCAAGGGCGATCCGTTTTTTGCGGGAACCAAGGATTATGCGGGGGTTTTGGCGTTCTTTAGGTGTCATTGAGTCAATCATAGCTATAGTCTTATTAATTAGTTTTTCACTCATATTTATGGGTAGTTGTGCTTGCATAGCCCCAAGACCTGGGAGTTTTTTCATCATCTCGCCTATGCCGCCTAATTCATTCATTTGGATTAGCTGAGTTCTGAAGTCTTCTAGATCAAAACCTTGGCCTTTTTTGAGTTTTTGCGCGAGCTTTTCTTGGGTTTTTAAGTCAGCTTTTTGTTCGATATCTTCGATGAGAGAAAGCATATCTCCCATGCCTAGAATGCGTGAGGCAACTCTATCAGGATGAAAAGGTTCAAGGGCTTCAATTTTTTCCCCAGTGCCGACAAACTTAATTGGTTTACCAGTTAAAGTTTTAACCGAAAGCGCAGCCCCGCCTCTTGTGTCACCATCTGTTTTGGTTAAAATAACGCCGGTAAGTGGGAGAGCCTCATTAAAGGCTTTTGCAGTAAGAGCAGCGTCTTGGCCGGTCATGCTGTCAACTACAAAGAGAGTTTCAATAGGAGTAATTGCCTGATGGAGCTGTTTAATTTCCTGCATCATGGCATCATCAATATGGAGCCTGCCCGCAGTGTCTAATATTAATACATCAACGTATTGTTTTTTGGCATTATCTAAAGCGCGTTTAGCGATTGCAATAGGATCTTCTTGTGGAGTGGCATGCACAAATGGGCAGGAAAGTTGAGTGGCAAGCACCTCTAATTGATCAATTGCCGCTGGTCGATAAACGTCAGCTGATGCTAGCATAACTTTTTTATTTTCTTTATTAATTAAATAATTAGCTAATTTAGCTGCGGTGGTGGTTTTTCCAGATCCTTGTAAGCCAGCCATTAAGATTACAAGAGGAGGCTGAGTATTAAATTGTAAATCACTTTTTTCAGCGCCTAAAGCATTGATTAACTCTTGCTGCACAAGTTTAATCATTGCTTGCGCGGGAGATAGATTTTTATCAACTTCCTTGCCTAAGGCTTGATCTTTAAGCGTTTCTATAAAAGTTTTAACTACCTTAAGCGCAACATCTGCTTCAATAAGAGCATAGCGCACTTCTTTTAGAGTAGGTTCTATATTGGCTTCAGTAAAATGGCTAAGGCCGCGTAATTGCTTGAAGGCATCAGATAAGCGTGAAGTAAGTTGATCAAACATTTATAAGCTCAAGACAAAACCAATAAGTATACCCAAAATCCTTGGAAATACTAGGGTCTCCCTTTAACTTGAAAGAAAATCCTTGCAAGAGGAAAATACTCGGTTCATATAAAGCTAAAAGGAGCTTTCTTTGTCAAATTTATTGTTATTGTTGATTCTTTTTATACTTATCGTTTTATCAGGGTTTTTCTCCGCATCTGAAATAGGCATGATGTCGCTTAATCGTTATCGACTTAAGCATTTGGTAAAAAAAGGTAATCTTAAAGCTATTAGGGTCAGCAATATGCTAAAACGCCCTGATTATTTATTAAGTGTGGTACTTATTGGTAACACATTAGGCAATATTTTTGCATCTACTATAGCAACTCTTTTAGGTCAAAAGCTTTATGGGGATTTGGGGGTTGTTACTGCAACAAGTTTATTGACAATAGTTATTTTAGTTTTTGCGGAGATGGCGCCTAAAACTGTAGCGGCAGTTTATCCTGAGAAAGTAGCTTTTTTTACATCTTGGTTGTTGCGGGTTTTTCAGATCATTTTCTCGCCTTTAGTTTGGTTAATAACTCGAGTAAGTAGTTTAACTTTGTCACTATTTTCTATTTCCACAAAAGAGCTGCCTAAGGACTTTTTATCGCAAGAGGAGCTGCGCACAGTTTTAGTAGAGTCAGGAGGCGTTTTGCCTTCTGATCATAAACGTATGTTAATTAGTCTATTAGATATAGAACATGCAACAGTTGAAGACATAATGATCCCTAAAGCCGATCTTATTGGAATTGATATAGAAGAACCTTGGCATACAGTGTTGAATCAACTTAGTACATCACAACATACACGTTTGCCTATTTACCGCAGCAATATAGAGCGTTTAGTTGGCCTTGTACATGTGAAAAATATTTTGCATCTAGCAGTTGATGAAACCCTTACTCTCGAAACATTACTTGAAATTGCTGATCCCCCTTATTTTATCCCTGAGTCCACTAAGCTTAATGTGCAAATTTTGCATTTTAGAAAATTAAGAAAGCGCTGTGCTTTTGTAGTTGATGAATATGGAGAATTACAAGGTTTAGCAACTTTAGAAGATATTTTAGAGGAAATAGTGGGTGAATTTACTACTGATATGTCTATTATTAATAAAGATATAGTACCCCTTGAAAATGGTATATTTTTACTAGATGCTGGCACAACTATAAGAGATGTTAATCGTGCCTTAGGCTGGAATTTACCTCTTATTGGCCCTAAAACTATAAGTGGTTTAATTATTGAAACTTTAGGGAGCATTCCCCCTGCTGATTGTTGCCTAAAAATTGGTCCTTACGCAGCTGAAATTTTAAAAGTCCAAGATAACTTAGTTAAATCAGTCAAGATGTGGCTGCAAAACAAGGCGGTTTGAGATAGCGTTGGCAATTGTAAGGCTATCAAGTGAAGCTAAATCACTGCCAAGGGGGATCCCTTGCGCTAATTGAGTTAATTTAAGTTTTAATGGTGCAAGGAGCGCTTGGAGGTAATGTGAAGTTGTTTGGCCTTCGACCGTTGGACTCAAGGCTAAAATGACTTCTGTTATAGAGTTTTGTTGCATAATTTTCAGTAACTTAGCTAAATTTAATTCATCAGGGCCTATTCCATCAAGCGGGGAAATCCTTCCCATTAGAACGTAAAAGAGTCCTTTATAAGCTGAGCTTTGCTCAATAGCTAGTAAATCTTGTGGGGTTTCTACTATGCAAAGTAGTTGTTTATTTCGCTTATTGTCAGAGCATCTTGGGCAAATTGTTTCTTGGGAATAATGATTACACAGGCTACATTGTTGAATTTTATCTAAAGCATTTTGGAGGGTGTGGGCAAGATACTGACTGCGCTCTTTAGATTGCAATAAATAATAAGCCAAACGTTCAGCGGAACGCGGCCCTACGCCTGGTAGGTAGCGTAGGGCTTTAATTAACTGTTCTAGGATATTAGATGAGGTAGCATAAGTATTAAGCTTATAATCATTCATCTTTATCTTCAGGGAAGACATTGGGAATGTTAATACCAGAGGTTAACTCGCCGATTCTTCTTTGTGATTCTTTTTCAATTTTACGCACGGCATCATTAACAGCAGCAGCAACCATCTCACCAACAATTTCGGCACCTTCATCTAGAAGATCAGGTTTAATAGTTACTTTTTTAACATCATGACGGCCATTCATTTCAACTTTAGCCATACCAGCGCCAGATTCGCCAGTTACGACAAGTTCGGTAAGCTGTTTTTGCGCTTCTTGCATACGCTTTTGCATCTTTTCAGCTTCTTTCATAAGGTTATTAAGGTTAAGGTTTGTGCTCATATTCGTTCTCAGTTAAGTAAAATCCCAGATTATACAAGTAGATGGCTCTTGCGGCAATTGACATTGTACTAATTGCTCAATCGGCTTTATTTTTCCTAAAATGTTTGCTAGGCTTCGCTGTTCATTATGGTGGCCTTTTGGGTCTACTCGCGACGAACACTTACGAACCCCGCTAGATCCGGAAGGAAGCAACGGTAGTAAGGATGTCGGGCGCCGAGATAAAGGCTCATTAGGCTGCCGCCTTTTGATAATATATAGACTCAATACATGACATATTTAGCTCTTGCGCGTAAATTTCGTCCACGGACCTTTAACGATTTGTTAGGGCAAGATATTCTAGTGCAAGCTTTAACGCAATCATTAACGAAGAACAAGCTGCATCATGCATATCTCTTTACCGGCTCACATGGCATTGGCAAAACTAGCGTAGCAAGGTTATTCGCCAAAGCTTTAAATTGTGAAAAAGGTATTTCTGCTAATCCTTGCTTAAGTTGTAATACTTGCTTAAGTATTGAAAAAGGTTCTTATATTGATTTGTTAGAAGTAGATGGTGCATCGAAAACCAAGGTCGAAGAGACGCGTGATTTGCTTGATAATGCTCAATATCTACCAAGCTTAGGAAGATTTAAGATTTATCTTATCGATGAAGTGCATATGTTATCGCAACATAGTTTTAATGCCTTACTGAAAACCTTAGAAGAGCCTCCTTCTCATGTTAAATTTTTATTAGCAACAACAGATCCGCAAAAACTACCAGCAACAATTATTTCGCGCTGTTTGCAATTTCATTTAAAGCCTTTATCTACTGATTTAATTGTCGCCAACTTAGAAAAAATAGCTCAAGAAGAGGGAGTGGCAGCAGAAAAAGCAGCGCTTTTATTAATCGCAAATGCAGCAAGGGGTAGTGTGCGTGATTCTTTAAGCCTACTTGAACAAGCTATAAATTGCTCGTCCTTTCAAATTACAGCAAAAGACGTTAAATCTATGTTAGGTTACACTCAGCAAGAATATGCCCTAAGAATCCTTTACGCGCTTGCAGAAAATAGAGCTGAAGAATTATTTAGCATAAGTGATGAAATAGCCAAAGAAGGCGGTAACTATCCTTATGTGCTTGAGACCTTGTGGCATGAGGTTTATCAGTTAGCAAAACTAAAACACCTGAAGCAAACTTCTTCATGTCCTAAAACCGCTTTTCTTATAGAGTATTTTTTACCGGAAACTATACAGTTACTCTATCAAATTGTGCTTAAGGGTTTAGATGATCTTAAGTTTGCGCCCCATCTTAAAATTGGTTTTGAGATGTGTTTATTAAGGATGTTAGCTTTTCAGCCAGCAAGTGAGGTTGAGCCTTTCAAAGAAGTTACCAGAGAACGTTCAGGAGAAAAGCTTGCCCCGCCTAATTTACCCGTAGGAGATCTACTTAATGCCTTAAACTTAAAAGGCATGACTCTAAATGCAGCTATGCAAGCTCGGCTTATAGAAGTTAGTGATGCTAAGCTTATTTTAGGTATTAATAAATCCCATGCGACCTTATTTACTGCTAATGTTATTAAACAACTTGAAAAAGCTTGCAGTGCTCATTTTAATCGCTCTATGCAAGTAGTCTTAAATATGCAGAATGATAAAGTTGAAGGATCTCCTCTGGCTATGCAAAACGAGAAAAAATTACAAGCTTTGCAGCAAGAAAAGCAAGCACTAGCAACAGATGTTGGCTTGCAGAGTTTTAAACAAACTTTTAATGCCGAAGAGATTTAACCTATTGTGTAGGGGCAAATGGTTCGTTGGTGCTACTTGCTGCTGTTTGCTCGGAGTTTGGGGGTTGTTGGTGAAAGCTTAGCCTTCTTGTTTCTCCTGAGTGACTAAATGAATTAGGTTGTTTATTTTTTTTTAGGGTAGGCTTATCTTGCTTTTCCAGGTATTCATCAAATAGATGGTCTAGGTTAACTACCAAATCTTGATAGCGGTTTTGTTGTTCTTGAGATAATTTTTGAAATAAAGGATCTTCGCTGAATCTTTTAATAGCTTCACTATTTCTTCTATGAAATTTTTCCAAATCCTTTTCTCTTTTATCAATTACTATGTCGCGAAGCTCGCTACACCAATAGTTAAGCTGTTCTATTAAGTTTTGCTTCTTTCTACTTTCTTCTTCGGCCTTGCTATCAAAGGGTTCATCCTGAAATGGTTCATTCATAAGAGAAAATGCTAGAGGTAATGTGGGTACGATTATATGTATTTGGCGTAGTTAATCAATCATGTTGATGCACTCTCTCGGGAACATATTCTTCCGATTGCATTTCTTCTAAGCGGCTTTTGGTGCGGGCAAACTCGCTAAACATAGGGCCTCTATCATATAAATTTTCTAAACATACCTCAAGAGATAAAATTACTCTCCTACGTTTATCATATAAAACATCTATCAAAAGCATGAGCAATAATACTCCCACAGAGTTTTCCTGAGTTAACTTGGGGATGTCAGAGATATAAAATTCATCAAATGTATCTGCTAATTCCAAATAATCTAACTTACACCGCGGAATTTGACAGATAGTGGCGAACTCAAACCAAATACTTTTTTGCCCACACCTAATATAAGGAATATTTCTATGTTGAATTAATATCTCACCATTTTCTTTTATCTCACTTTCATGTTCATTAAATAAGCTTACCATAGCAGCAGTAGTTTTTGGCCCTAAAGGAGTGTGGTAAACCTTGGGTACATGCATATGGCCTGTTCGGTAATCTTGTTTTCCTTGCAGGTGTAAAACCTCACAATACTTATTTAGCAAATCTATTGCGGGTAAAAAGCGCTCTCTATTTAAGCCATTTAAATAAAGATCATTAGGTTTGATATTCGATGTGGTTACTAAAATAATTTTTAATTTAACAAGCTCAGTTAATAAATTTACTAATAAACTCGCTTGCATTATATCTTGAACCATCATCTCATCGAGACATAAAACTTTAGTTTTGGTCGCGAGTTGCTCTGCTATTAGCTTAATTGGATTTTCTTGGCCCTGGTATTTTTTAAGTTCGGTGTCAAGTGATTGCATAAATTGATGGAAATGCTGCCGGATGCACTTATCCTTTGGCATAGAATTATAAAATAAATCAAGTAAAAAGGTTTTACCTACACCTATGTGACCATATAAATAAATTCCTAAAATAGGTTTAGGTTTAAGCCAGGACCAGGAAGATTGGTTATTAAGCTCTTCGCGTAATCTATTAAAGTGTTGCAACACTTGTCTTTGATCTTGATCATCTTTAATCCTATATCGAGCAATTTCAGCGGCGTACATCTCAAACAACGTCATGCTTACTCCTTAGAAAAAGCCAAGAAGCCTTGCATGGTTGTTACAATGGTTTCTCTTAGCGCTAACAATTGACCATGAAAAAAATGTCCGGTGTTGTTAAAAGTAATAACTTTTATAGGAGGCGACATTTTAGTGGCAAACTCAAGATTAATTTGGGGATTAACCACATCATCATTAAGGCCTTGGATAACAACCCAAGGACAACTAACCATTTTGCTATAATCAAACCTTTCAACGGGTGGGGCTATAGATAGCAACAATAGTGGGGTAAGGTTTAATGCAACGCGGTAGGTTACATAAGATCCAAAGGAAAAGCCTGCAAGGATAAAGCTAATATTTGGCTCAAGATCTAAAACTTGCTGCAAAATACATTGCATATCTTCACTTTCCCCAATGCCATTATCGAACTTGCCCTCTGATTTACCTACACCCCTAAAATTAAACCTTATACTGCGTATACCTAAGTCCTTACAAGCGCGCTCCATTGTGGTGACTACTTTATTATCCATAGAGCCGCCAAATAATGAATGGGGATGGCCTAACATGGCAACTGTATTGGTGGTTATATTTTGAGGGACTTGAATTTTAGCTTCCAATGAGCCTACCTTGCCCTGCAGAATTAAGGTATGTAAGCCCTTATTTGATAAACAATATGCCAAGTTCATTTAACTATCATCACTAATTTTTTCCCATAATCTACCAATATATTCATGCCACACAACGTTACTAATAGATAAGTTATGAGGAGTAGGAATGATATACGGAAAAATACCATTTTTATTACAATTAAGTCCGCAATCAGAGGGGGCGGCAATAGGATGTAGATCTTGCTTAAGAAAAAGAGCCATAGATCGCGGCATGTGGAGGGAGGAAGTAACCAAATAAAAAGGTTCGTCTTTTACTATTTTTTTAATGGCTAGCGCTTCGTCTCTAGTATTAATGGCATTTAAGTCTATTACGATGTTTTTATCAGGTATTTTAAACCAAGAAGCTAAAATAGCCATATGCACAGCGTCAGTATTTTTACGCTTTAAACGCTTAGCAAAATTAGGATCAGCTAAGGAAATATGAAAAGCAGATCCTGATAAAACGAGCTTTGCCTGTGGAAGAGCATTGTATAACCTAACTCCTTCAAGCAGACGATTTATGGTTACGTGATTTAATAAAAAATTTGCCGGGGCAGTTGATTCGTTAATACCATGTCCTTCACCACTTAATACGACAACCCACTTAATACTAGGGTTTATTTTGGTTATTACAGGGTATTGCTTTTGTAACTTGGATAACAACCATTTTGGTAAAATAGCTGTACTAAAAAGCAGCATCCCTAAAGTAGCGCTTAAAATAAGCACTTTGGCAATGATATCATCTTGGATAAAATAAAGCCTACAAGCTCCAATAACAAGCAAAATTAAAATTAAGGTAAACGGATTAACAAATATATTAAAAGCACAACGTAATATGGCAATAGAGTGTGTCACAATTTTTGCACTCCCTTTTTAGAGGATTTTTTAGAAAATTATTTGCTCTTTTTGCGCAAATATAGTATAATATACATTTAGTTATAACAAAAGGCAACCATTATGAAATACATTATGAATTATTTTGGGGGGGAAAATTATGAATATCCCCTACCGGATGAAATTTTTAAGGAAAGACGTAAGAGATTACGAGGGTTAAACAGCGATCTTGAAATGATTAATGACCCTGATATTAATCATGACGAAAAAGTAGCCTATCTTAAGACTTTAAAAGAAGACTATAAGGACCTAGAAGATACACATAAAGCTATTGAAATTCCATTATTTTACTCCCAAACATATTCAAAAGTGACGGACTTTGTAGCAAATCAATTGTCTCTAATGGCGGTTGTCGGGGTTGTGCTGCTTGCCATGTTTGGTTCTTTCATGCCACTTTTACCATTAATTTTATCTATCGTAGCAGTTGTAGCATATGCTGGAGTCCTTGCGTATAATATGTATTGTACCTACAAAAACACCCAAGAGTATAATAAAGAAGATGCGGCGCTTATAGAGATGAAAAAGGGGATAGAATTAGCTGAGAGTAAGCTTAGCCCTAAGGATACTACAGGCCCTGCTAACGATAATGCTCCTGTTGCTGAATCTACGTTAACTACTAGCGGCAATAATTTATTTGTTAAACCAGAAGAAGATTCAGCAACCAAAGGAGAAGCGCCAAAAAAAGATAATGATTCTACGTTTAATCCATAAACAATAGGGTCTGTTGACATTTCGTCTCCTCACCTACGTCCCGCGGCTTGTCCGCTGGATCCATCAATGTAGAAAGATTAT
>MHBC01000026.1:21962-34585 GCA_001804735.1 Legionellales bacterium RIFCSPHIGHO2_12_FULL_37_14
AGCTGGGGCATAATTGTATACTTTTGTCCCCTTCATTATCTAAGGACTTGATCCATGAGACAGGTACCAACAAATTGGAGGCTTAAATGAAAGCCTCTTGTTTTAAACAAAAAAAACTTAATAACGAGAAAATTTCTGCCATCACCTGTTACGATTATCCTTCAGCACGCTTAGTAGCATTAACTAACATACACTGTATTCTAGTGGGTGATACGTTAGCAATGACTATGCATGGGTTTCCTTCAACAGTTTCGGCTACTATTGAAATGATGGTTCTGCATACTAAGGCGGTTAGTCGTGGACTTGGTAAACAATTTTTAATTAGCGATCTACCTTTTCTTAGTTATCGCATCAGCTTAAATGATACTATGCAAAGCGTAAAACAACTTTTGCAAGCAGGCGCGCATGCTATAAAACTAGAAGGCGGAGACGCAGATGCTTGTAAAACTATTTCTTATTTAACTCAAGCAGGTATAGCGGTGGTTGGCCATATTGGCTTAACTCCTCAATCAGTGCATAAGTTAAGCGGATATAGATTGCAAGGTAAAACAAAAGAAGATGCTGAACGTTTGCTGATGGAAGCTAAAAATATTGAAAAAAGTGGGGCAATAGCGTTAGTACTTGAGTGCATTCCAAGCTCATTAGCTAAAACTATTTCGCAAGAACTTAGCATTCCAACTATTGGTATTGGCGCAGGTCCTTATACCGATGGGCAAATATTAGTTTGGCATGATCTTCTAGGTATACAAACAGATCTCCTAAAGCCTAAATTTTTAAAACATTATGCAGAGCTAGGGGAGAATATTACAAGTGCCATAAATACTTATCATCACGAAGTAGTAAACGTACATTATCCTAGTATGGAGCATAGTTATGACTGAAATAATTCGTGATCTTAAGGTCTTTAAAGAGTTAAGAGAATCTTGGCCTAAAACTAAGACCCTGGGGTTTGTTCCAACTATGGGTAACTTACATAATGGCCATTTAAGCTTGTGCAGAAAAAGTCAGCAAGAAAATGCTAAAACATGCGTTAGTATATTTGTAAACCCTAAGCAATTTAACCAAAAGGCTGATTTTATTAATTATCCTAAAACCTTGGATGCTGATCTTAAAATATTAAGCTCACACAAGGTGGATTATTGTATTTTACCGAGCGAAGAACTGTTATATCACGATAATTATACTTACCGTATAAGTGAGCATCACAAAGCAAACCTTTTAGAAGGCCTTAAAAGGCCTCTACACTTTACCGGCGTTTTAACTGTCGTTATGAAACTTTTTAATTTAGTTAAACCAACTTGTGCTTATTTTGGTGAAAAAGATTATCAGCAGTATGAGCTTATAAATGGTATGGTGCAGGCTTTTTTTATGGATATTAAAATAAAACTGTGCCCTACAGTACGCGAAGAAAAGGGCCTTGCTTGTAGCTCAAGAAACTCACGTTTATCTATTGAACAAAAAACCCAAGCAGCTACTTTTGCACAGATTTTTCATCAAGTGGATAAAAGTGTAGATGAGATTATACTGGAGCTTCAAGACGCTAATATCAAAGTTGATTATATAGAAAAGCATAACAACAGGCTTTATGCTGCAGTTTTTATTGGGGATGTAAGGCTAATAGACAATTATGAATTATGCAAATCTTAAAGAGCTAACAATAGCAACGCGTAAAAGTCCTTTGGCATTATGGCAAGCTAATTTTGTTGCTGCAAAACTAAAGGAGTTGCTACCTAATGCCGAGATTAGATTATTGCCTATGCTGACCAAAGGCGATAAAACCTCTTCTCAAAATTGGCTTCAGCAAAATGGCAAAGATATGTTTGTTAAGGAGCTTGAAGAAGCTTTACTTACTAAAAAAGCTGATTTAGCCGTTCATTCCATGAAAGATCTTGGAGTTACTCTTAAAAATGGCCTTACTTTAGCGGCAATTTTATCTCGTGCAAACCCATTTGATGCTTTAGTTAGTAACAAATATCCTGCGCTTTTAAGCTTGCCTAAAGGCGCGAAAATTGGTACAGCAAGTCTAAGACGCAAGGCGCAGCTTTTGCAGTTTAGATCTGATTTTAATGTGCAAACTTTACGGGGAAATCTGCAAACTAGATTAAAAAAAATGGCAGATGAAGATTTTGACGGCATTATTCTAGCGGTTGCAGGCCTTGAGCGTTTAAATTTATCGGCGTTAATTCGCGAAAAGATTAATCCTAATATTATGCTGCCGGCATGCGGACAAGGAGCCTTAGGTATAGAATGTCGCGCTGATAACTCTCACCTTTTAACTTTACTTGCTAAATTAAACTCTGCAAATAGTTCATTATGCGTCCTTACCGAAAGGAGAATTAACGCAAAATTAGGGGGAAACTGTCATACCCCTATTGGGATTTATTGTGCAATAGCTAATGATACCCTGCATATTAATACCAAAGTTTTGAGCCAAGATGGTAAGCATTGTATTGCAGTTAACCTTAGTGGTTTGCCAAAGGATGCTTTTAAACTTGCCGATAAATGTGCGCTTGAATTATTTAATAAAGGCGCCTCAGATCTACTAACTACAGATAATTAATAATGTTAAGGCAACTTTTAATTAACCAATGCCACATTCTAAATACCAGACCAGAACCACAGGCTACCTTAAACAGTGAAATCATAGCATTAGGCGGCAAGGTAACTGCTTTGCCGCTTTTCCAAATAATTGCTAAAAATAATTCTTGGGAGTTACCTGCTTTAGAAAAATATGATGGAGCTATTTTTATTAGTAAAAATGCTGTTACAAACTTTTTTAGCCGTTTTGGGCAGCAAGCTTGGCCAACTAAGTTTGCTACACTAGCTATTGGAAAAGCAACGCAAGCAGCATTAGCTGCAAGGAACATTACCGCCCAATGTAGTATTGAAGCAACCTCAGAAAGCTTGTTAAACCTTCCTATTTTACAAAAGGCCAAAAAAATTCTTTTAATAAAAGGGGAAAATGGACGTGATATCCTGCAAAATACTTTAAAAGAGCGCGGCACTATGGTTGAATGTTTGGAAGTTTATCAGCGGGTTAAAATAGCGTATCCAAAAGCTCTTATTAATGAGATCTGGCAGGATGATTTTATCGATATTATACTGTTCACAAGTAATGAAGCATTGGAGCATATATTTACTTTATTTAAAGAATTTAACTCTTGGTTACATAACAAGCCTTGTGTTGTAATTAGTCAAAGGCTTGCAAGAAGCGCAAGAGACAAGGGAATTAAAACTATATTTGTGACCTCACCAGAAGAAATATTACAAGGTCTAATTAACGCACATAAAAAAGGATGCCTTCATGCCTCAAAATACCCAAGATGATTTAATACCTGAGCCAACACCAGAAAAAGCAACTCCTAAGGGTAGTGGCCCTGTAAAACGTTCTATTATGCCGTTATTTTTTAGCTTAGTTGCTTTAGGTTTAGCAACGTTTGCGGTATATCAAACTTTTAGCTTCACCAGCAAAGTGGCTGCACTGCAAAAGTATTCGCATCAAGATTATGTAAAGTTTATGGAGCTTAAAGCAGAATTTGCCCTTATTAGTGAATCACATGCAAGCCTGCAAACTCAACTTTCTCAACTTATTCATAATATTAGAGCCTCAAGTAGATATCAAACAACTACTAACCTTACAGTTAAAGAGGCAATAAATGTTCTTGAGTTTGCAAATATTGAAGCAACCTCCATAAAAAACCCGCAAACTTGCCTTATTTTGTTAGAAAGAGCCGACAAATTGCTGCAATCTATCCAAATAACCTCTCTTGATCCAATAATCGAGAAGATTAAAAATTTGATGCAAGTAATTCGTTCGGAGGCTACAGTTGATTCAGCTAACTTATTACAACAAATAAATCAGTTACAAGCTGAGTTATTTGCTAACTTAACTTCACAATTAGAATCAACATCTACAGTGCAACAACCAAATGCAAAAGGCTTGTTAAAAAAATTAGTTGTAGTAAAACTTCATGATCCTAATGGAGCTAATGATACTCCCTCACATAACAGCGTATTAATTAATCAAATAATTTTAAATATGCAAACTGCAACTACAGGTTTACTGCAAAATAATCATAAAATTTACTCAGAGTCTTTAAACCAAGCAGAGCAAAATATAAAGCTTGCTTTTGCCCATGATGCAAAACAACAAAAAGAATTTTTGGCAATAATTACTAAGTTACAAGAAGTTAAATTTTCCGAAACTCCATCTATTCAAGAACCAATAGATCTGTTAAAAAATTGGCTAGATACTAACAGCAGCACGCCTTTACCAACAGACGAGACAAAAGCTCCTCAGCCATGATTAGATTACTGATTGTTATATTAATTCTGTTTGCGACTGCTTTTTTAGGCCTTAGCTTAGGACACGATCCTGGCTATGTCTTAATTTCCACCCAACGTTTTAGTATAGAAACTACTTTATGGGTTGGACTTTTGCTGCTTGCAGCTGGGTTTTTTGTTTTACACTTTATTTATGTAAGCATTCAATTTACATTAAATATTCCTGCAAAATTAAAAAATTGGTGGGAAAAGCATCAACAGAATAAAGCTATAAATAATACCCGCATGGGTCTTATAGAATTTAGTGAAGGCTATTGGGAAAGCGCGCAAAAGCATCTTATTAAGGCGCTGCCGCATACCGACTTACCTTTATTTAATTATTTAACCGCAGCCAGGAGCGCCCAAGAACTTGGCCAGACTTATTTACGCGATGATTTTCTGAGGCAAGCACAGCAAAATGAACCTAAAGCAAATATTGCCGTAAAGTTAACCCAAGCACAATTACAAATAGCGTCTATGCAATGGGAGCAAGCTTTAGCAACCTTGCAACATTTACATGAAATTGCTCCTAAACACCCTTACGTAATTAAGTTGCTTGCTAAACTATATGAAACAGTTAAAGATTGGCCAAAATTAATAAAACTATTACCCGAAATTAAACGCCATGCGGCCAAAAGAGGTAATAGCCTTAATCTAGATGAAGCGTTAATTTATCTTGAGGCTTTACGCGATTTGTTAAAGCAACATAATACCCTTGAGCAAGCGCAAACATTTTTCGCCGCTTTGCCGAAAAACTTGCAAAACGATCCGCGGTTTGTGTTAGCCTACTGTGAGTTTTTAGTATCTCAGCAAGAATGGCAACTTGCTAATGCTTTGATTAAAAGGGCTTTAACAAAAGAGTTAAATCTAGATCTTATTAATCTTTATGCAACAATCCCAGCAGAAGAGGATAAGCTTAATTTTTCTAAGCAGCTACTAAATGCGCACCCCCATTCAGCAGAAGTTCATGCCCTATTAGGTAAGCTTTATTTGCAAACAAGATTATTTGGGCAAGCCAAAACTAATTTAGAAGCAAGTATTGATATAGATCCACATCCTGCAACTTATTTTTACTTAGCTAAAACGCTAGAAATGCTAGAGCTTAAGGAAGAAGCTTATATTGCTTATAAACAAGGGCTTACTTTAGCTCAAGCTTTGTAATGCGCAACACATATTTTAATTCTCTCACGGCCATTCTTAACGCGCCACTCGTTGGTATCTCTTAAGGAGTAAACACAACCACAATATTCTTGTTTGTAAAAGTTTTCTCTTTTAGCAATAGTATACATCCTTTCGCTGCCGCCACCTTTGCGCCAGTTATAGGTCCAATAAATAATGTTAGAGTAACGCGAAGCTGCGCGTTCTCCTCTACTATTAATTTGGTGCATATCTTTCCATCTTGAAATACCTAACGAGCTTGAAATAACATCAAAGCCATGCTCATAAGCGTAAAGAGCTGTTCTTTCAAAACGCATATCAAAACAAACCGTACACCTTGGGCCACGTTCAGGTTCTTGTTCAAGGCCCTTAACCCTACTAAACCAATTGTCTTTATCATAATCAGCATCAATAAAAGGTATGGTATTTTTTTCGGCAAAACGAATATTTTCCTCTTTACGTTTTTCATACTCTTGCAGAGGGTGAATGTTGGGGTTATAAAAGAAAATTGCAAACTCTATGTTAGATGCAATTAAAGCCTCCATTACCTCTCCTGAGCACGGCGCGCAGCATGAATGCAAAAGGAGGCGGCTTTTATTGGCAGGTAGATTTAGCTTCTCACGGTTTAACATCAAGTTTATTCTCCTATAAAGTGTTCTTTATAATACATAAGCTCAGCAATAGAATCTTTTACGTCATCAAGCGCAAGATGATTCGAGGATTTTTTAAATCCATGCATAATTTTAGGGCGCCAGCGGAGCGCTAACTCTTTGAGCGTACTTACGTCTAGATTACGATAGTGAAAAAAATTTGCAAGGTTTGGCATATATTTGCATAAAAACCGCCTGTCCTGCCAAATGCTATTGCCACACATGGGAGATTTACCTTTATCAACATATTGACTAAGAAATTCGATGGTTTCGGCTTCGGCTTCATCTTCTGTCACTTTACTTTTTTGCACGCGTTTTACTAAACCTGAGCTATTATGTTGTTTAGTATTCCATTCATCCATAGAAGCTAATAATGCTTGGACTTGATGAATAGCAAACACCGGCCCTTCGGCTAAAATATTTAAGTTTAGATCGGTAACTACAGTTGCGATTTCAATAATTCGATCGGTATCTGGATTTAAGCCTGTCATTTCTAAATCAATCCAAATTAAGTTATGATTGTTTTTCATAAAACTGCCTCTTCACTTGATTAATAACTTTAATCCTTGCATTTCTTAATGCTACTTGAATTTCATGCCCATTGAGAGAGGGGGTAAGCCAACTTTGCTTATTAATTGCTAAACAAGCATTCTTACATTTTTGCCAAAACTCAAGCTCAAGATAATTTTCGTAGTGTAAGGTGTCGGCTTTAGCAATTTCTAGTAATGGTTCGAGGAAAGACTTTTGTTGAAATACTTGCGCTTTAATAAGCACGGATAAAATTTCTTCTGCTGTTAAATTCCAAGCTGCATGAATGTTTATATGCTCTTTAAGTACAATATGCGCTAGTTTTTTATAAACAACAGGTACTCCTAATCTTTGGCATAGCCTATTAAAAGGCTTCTCGCCAAGCTCGGTATGGTCTTTATGGGATGGCCATAATTCTTTGGGGGTACAAGCTTTGCCTAAGTCGTGGGTGAAGGCGGCAAATATTAAATGCGCAAGATCCAAAGCTTTAGATGATTGCTTAAGTAAGCGTTCCACAACCTGCATAGTATGAATGCCGGAGTCAATTTCAGGATGCGAAGTATTTTTTGCTGGCACACCAAATAAAGCATCTATTTCGGGCAAAATTACCTTAAGGGCGCCAGTTATACGCAATAAATAAATAAATTGCTCAGGGTTTGGGGTTAAAAAGCTTCTTTCCCATTCACGCCAAACTCTTTCTCGTACCAGCGCATCTAGCTCTTTTTGCTCCACCATTTTATATACTAACGCTTTGGTCTTAGGATCAAGCCTAAAACCTAAATGATGAAATTGGGCTTTAAACCTTGCAAGGCGTAAAACTCTAACTGGGTCCTCAATAAATAGAGGTGACACATGGCGAAGCTTTCTTGCTTTAATATCATCTATACCGCCATAAGGATCGATTAAGTTACCATTGGCATCTTCTGCGATTGCATTAATAGTAAGGTCACGCCTTAATAAATCCTCTTCTAAAGTGACATCTTGCCCAAATTCACAGACAAAACCTAAATAGCCTTTGCCAACTTTACGCTCTTTGCGCGCAAGCGCATATTCTTCATGGGTTTTAGGATGTAAAAATACCGGAAAGTCGCGCCCGACTTGTTTAAAGCCTTGTGCTAGCATATCCTCTTTGGTTGCGCCAACTACTACATAGTCGCGCTCTTTTACCAAAAGGCCTAATAACTTATCACGTACTGCGCCGCCAACTAAATAAACTTGCATTATCTTAGTGCAATCGGTAAAAAAGGCATTATAACGCACCTAACAGGATAGTCCCATCTTGGGTAAAAGAAAACTTAATATACAGCAAAAACGCAGGATTACTAAAGCGCAGCAAAATCACCTTAGCGTAAATGCCCAAACAGGTTTGGTATTGTGCTCATTTGGTAAACAAGCAGAAGTTGAAGCAAGTGCTGGGAAAGTAATTACTTGTATGATCCGCCCAAATTTACCCACTTTAGTTGCTGGCGATAAAGTAGTTTGGCAAAGTGTGGGAGAGGAGAGTAAAGGAGTTATTGAAAGTATAGCCCCAAGAAATACAGTTCTTACAAGGCAGCTTAAAAAAACAGGACTTAATAAACCTCTAGCAGCTAATTTATCGCAACTTGTTGTGGTAATAGCTGAAGAGCCTAAGGTTGATTGGACCCTACTAGATACTTATTTAGTTACAGCGGAATTTTTACACTTAAATATCATAATCGTATTAAACAAATTAGACCTTGGCCCTATCGATATTAAGGCATGCTTAGAAACTAACTATAAGCCATTAGGATATCAAATATTTTATACCACTAACCAAGATAACTCTTCTTTTATGCCTTTAACTAAGCAATTAGCAGATAATATTAGCGTGGTTGTAGGACAATCAGGCGTAGGCAAATCTTCTTTGATAAGTAAGCTCATAAGAGAAATGCCAATTAAAACCTTAGCATTAAGCAAAAATAAACAAGGCCAGCACACTACAACCAAGGCAAGATTTTATCATCTTGAAAAAGGTGGCGGAATAATTGATTCTCCAGGAGTAAGAGGTTTTTATCCTGCTAACCTAACCCCTGAAATCATTCTTAGAGGCTATCGCGAATTACACCCATTTATCGGGAAGTGTAAATTTCGTAATTGCCAGCATAATAACACCCAAGGTTGTGCTATTGAGAATGCATTAGAAACTGGGCATATAGCTTTATTTAGATATTTGAATTTAATTAGGCTTTTAAAAAACAACGTCTGAAGCTTTTCAGGGCTATTTTATAGCAATATTCTTTGTTTTTTGCTACGATGCCGTTTTTTTATTCTATGTGATCTGAGGATTTCAATGGCAAAGCGCACTATTTTATATTTTGAGGGCATATATCATAGACTCGAGGAAATTCCTCAGGATGTAAAAAATACTTTGACCAAGATATTACAAGGAGAATATGCCGCAGTTACTCTGAAGAGTATTGGTAGCTCATTATACAGTGCGAGAGTAAATGACGCTGACAGGTTAATATTTACGATCTATGAAAATAAATTGCTGCTGTTAGAAATAATTCGTCAACATGCATACCAAAAGGCAAAATTTGTTAATCCCCAAGCTGAAAAACGCTTGCAAGCTTTTATTAGCGAACAAGGGTTTAGTATAGAAGATGGCCCACATGAAGAAGACGTTAAAGCTTTAGAGTTGCAAGGTTTTACAGATGAAGTAGAAGAAGTAGAGTATAAAGCCGTACATCCTTCTCCTGGGGGGATTATCGAATTAAGTAATGAGCAACGGGCGATTTTAGATACCGGATTATTGCATTTACCCGCAGTTATAATAGGCGAAGCAGGGACGGGAAAATCTACGCTTAGCCTTGCTTTATTAGTTGAGTGGCTTAATCAACATCAAGAAGAAGTTAAGGCGAGTAATGCAAAAGTACTATATTTAGCCAGCGCCAAAGAATTTTTGCATGAGATTAAAAATTTTTTTCATAATGAAGTTTTATGTGGAGTCAAAGAAAATGTGCAATTTATGACTTATGCTGAATGGGTAGCAGACTTACATCCTGAGTTACGGCAAACAGCAGAATTTGCTCAATTTTTAGAAAGGGAAATAAAAAAGAATAAAGATCTAAAGTTTTTAGCTGATCTTGGGTTTGATACTTGCCTTTTAGAAGCAAGACTAATTTCGGGCTGCAAAAGCTTGCAGATGTACGCTGATATGGGCAAAAAAATGTCATTGTTAGTAACAGGGGATGAAACCGATGGCGAAATTTTACGGAAAAAACAGCTTTTGTGGGACACATTTCACAAGTATATTGCAAGTTTACAAAACGAAGTCGATTTAACATATTCTGCAATAACACGTAAAGCCAAGACGCCTTATGCATTAGTAGTAATCGAAGAAGGGCATTTATTATCAGGGGCAGAGCTTAATAACATAATAAGCTTTGCTGCAAACGAACAAATAATAGCAGTAACTGATGCTGAGCAAAGAGAGTTTGATAAGAGGTTCAATCAAGCGGCATTTTTAAAGCAAGTTATGCCGAATTTAACAGAATATCATTTAACAAAGCCCTTTAGATGTCCTCACGAAGTACAAGTCTTTATAAATCAATGGCGAGAAGTTCGCTACCAAGTTAATCCTAACTCGCCCCATAAGCATTATAAAAAAGAGCAGGTAAATCTTGCAGCTAGCAGTGGAGTTGTCCAAGTACAAGAAAAGCCAGATGAAGTAATAGTTCACCAATTATTAGCAGCGGGCGACTGTATAATCATAACCCAAGCTGCCTTAGTTGATAAGATACGCGCTCAATATAACACTAAATATGTATTTACGGCAGAAGATGTAATAGGGCTACAATTTCGCTATGTAATCATGCTAGATGTCATAGAAAATAAGCGCTTAAGATTAATCGAGGAAAAGCTCCATGCAACTACTTCCCTTAAACATAGTGATGATTGTGATGTATTAGAAAGAGACTTTAGTGAGATCTATATTAGCGCGTCACGCGTAATGCAAAGTGGCAAGTTATATTTTTATCAAACAGCAATTATGCGTTGCCATGAACTTCTTAAATCTTTAGAAACCTGGACTGGCAGTTCATCTTTGCCTCTTAATGTAGTAATGGCATCAACTGAGCGTAAAGCAGAAATAGATAACGCGCTTAAAAGAAAAGGCCTGTTATCAGAGGAAAAACCAGAGCCACCTATTCCAAATATTCAAAAACCAGTTGCAGCTATTGCCGCTAAAAAAGCCAACATTGATGCTCTAAAAATAAATCTAGTTAGTAACTTTACTCCAGCTAATTTAACTAAAACCTTTGATTGGTTATTAAAGAAAGATTTTTCGTTTATTAAGCAAGTTTTATTTAATAAGGATGATAAGTACGAAGGTGTAGGCGCAGGATCGATCATTTATTTAGTGTTAAAAAATAAACGCAAACAGCTTGAGCTGTATTCATTCCTTGAAAATAACCCTAAGTATTTAGATGATTTTTTAGTTTGGCTTATTTTAGACACAGTTAAACCAACCAACTCCCATGATGCCGTACCTACTACTAGCGGCACTAGGCAAGTGCGAGAACTTAGCGAAGATGATATTGATGGAGAAAAGATTTTCATTCACCTATTTCTAACGAACATTATCAAACATTATAAAAATATTGATTTTATTTACACAGTTTTTTTTAGCTTGCTTAGGTTAACCCCACGAGGAGAAAGCTTTTACTTAATAAACTTTAATTTTTTTAGCGCATTACTTTTTTCAAACCATGAGTGCAAACAACTCATTATGTATTTTATTTTTACCTTTAAAGAAAAAATACCGGCTGATGGTACCTTAACTGCTGAAAATACTGCCTTATATCATTTTTTAAAGTTGCACAATTCTATGGATGCAGTTTTGCAAGAGTTAGTGAAAGCTTTTGGTATTAAAAGTAAGAAATATGCTGATATTATTGAAGAATTTAATGAATTGTTAACTCTTAAAGATGAGGACAACCGATTTCTAGTAGAGCTTGTGCTTAAAGCCTTGGGAGGATTTACAATAAAATATATTCAAAATAAAACAATTATTTTTCCTTATAAACCTTTGTTTGAAGTATTTAATACAATTAAAATTTCACAAAATAATATTTTAGAAAATGCAAGTTTATTTAGCGCTTATTGCCTGGGTATGTATATGGACAGTGAAGAAGATTATTGGCAAGTAAGAGTTTTAGAAACCATATTTGAGTTGGATAGAGATTTTGTTGCTAAAATTCCTAAACATATTTTTACTAATGCTTCAAGAGCAGTTACCTTAGATAGCGATGGTAAAGCAAAAGGTGTTTTCTATTTCAATGTGTTAAATATCCTCCTGCAACTCCCTAGAGGTCGAGAGTTTTTTGCAAAAATTTTAGATAGAGATCCCAAAGGGTTTTTCGCAAAAGAGCTGTATGCAAAAGATTTTTTTAGTTTGTGCGCAGATTGGCCGGATATGCTTACGGAGTGCTTGCATGGCAGAAAGGTTTTTTCAATGCTAGTTGATTCAAAAGAGTTCGTTCAATCGTTTGTTAATCAAGAATTTATCAGTGATGGAGTAGCACTTAATCTTGTTGCAAATATAAGTATGGCCATATCAAAAATTTTAGGTACGACCACAGGACAAAGCATATTATACAAGATTATGCTTATTAACCCTGACATTGTTAAGCACATATGCTTAGATGCTGAGGTTGGAATTATTAAAGCTGAGAAAGACTCTATATGGGATAGTAAGCAAGTAAAATTTTTTGGCGGTACTACAGTTACTAGAGCAATGATAAAACAAGTATTACCATACACAAATGAGGGAAGAAAAATATTGGAGATGCATGCAGAGTATGTTAATTCACAAATGTCACAAGCAAATTTAGCTACTCAATCATAGGACTTTGTTAAATAAATTAAACTCTGGCTAACACAACGTTAACTCCAGGGCTGTCCCGTCTTAATAAATCATAAAAGCTCCCTTCTCCCGCTTGC
>MHBC01000027.1:0-535 GCA_001804735.1 Legionellales bacterium RIFCSPHIGHO2_12_FULL_37_14
TGATATGAGTTTTGTTTTAAAAAAGTTAAGTGCTGATGAATTTCGTCAATTACAAACGATGGTTGGTCAAAGCAATCCAAAAATACAACAAACCACCGTCGATAACTATAAAAACACATCTTTTACCGCAACAGAATATGAATCACTTAAAAAAAGTTTAGAACAACACCGGCCAAAGGGTATTTTCGCTTTTTTTTATTCATCTCCAGCAACCGCCCTCAGTGAAAAATTACAGTTTGATTTCCATTCATTGATTACAGCACTGGATACCTATGTGACTAATTATGATAAATGGAACTATCACGAGCAACTAGACGCTTGGATGAAAGTTGGTAAGGCACAGCGGGACGTTCCAGCGCATATTGCACATGAGTACTGTAGACCAGACCGCTCATTCGACCCTTTGCCCTCATTTAATGAAGAAAATCTGCCTAGGATTCTTGCTTTTGATAATTATACGGGGACGGCGGATAAATCGTGGTTCCCGCTAGCTTCATCTTCCTCTGGTCTCGGTTTCGATTTTGAATTAATACGC
>MHBC01000027.1:569-6012 GCA_001804735.1 Legionellales bacterium RIFCSPHIGHO2_12_FULL_37_14
CGCCATCTTGATGAAGTGAGAATCGCCGATCTTACGCAGTCGCGTGAAAATCTAAGCCGACCTGCAAGTCAATTAGGATTGGTGCATTAGATTCTTGAAAAAGCGCGATTGCGATTTGCGCTACTTTTAAATCTCGACACACTTGTAAAAACCATCCTAATAATTCTTGATACTGCCAGCTTTGTGACGACCTCACCCACCACGAGCACCAACGACTCAAGTAACTCTTGATTCGGCGGGTAGAAAACCCATCATTAACCATTTGTTTAACTTGTTCGCGTGCATTGCGTAACGTTCTTGCATGTGGAACGATACGTTGTTGCGCAGAATCTGTCTGTTCAACCTCAAGCGAACTGTTCCCCCCCCCCCATGGAGTTCAAACAATGAGCATAATGTATGGTTGAATCATTAGATACCTGTGTGACGTTGGTGCCATCCGGAGGTTGTGGCTCCAGATAGTTGATGCCTAAAAAATGAAACCCTTTGTCAATCGAACCAATACGTGTTTTTTTACGTGATAATCGTAAGCGCCTTTCATGTAAAATATCCATTAAGCGTTGTTTAGCACGCTCCAGTTGACGTTTTGTTTGACACAAAATAATGATATCGTCCTGATACCTCAAATAAGTCACATCCATTGTATCGAATGCGTCATCCAATGGCTTAAGGTAAAGTGCACTAAAAAATTGAGATAATGGACCACGAAGCGCAATACCGTGATCAGGATTTTTATAACCACGCGGTGTTTCAATGGGATTTTTAATAATTTCCTCAAGCATGGACTGTACTTTATGATCGAGATAATAACGTTTAACATCCTCAATCAATAAGTGATGCGAAATAGATTTATAGTAAGATTTAATGTCCGCTCGAATGATATATTTTGGTTTTTCTAAGGAAACAACCTCTCTTATGTGCTGAGTTGCCAATCTCACTCCGCTTGGGCCATGTAAGTGATAACAATTTGGATTCATAACATGAGAAAACGTAGGTTTTAACTGCTGCAATAATAAATTCTGTAAAATGCGATCGGATAAATGTAATTGATCAATCATTTCATCTTTAAAATAATAGCGCTTGAGAAATCGAGGTGTGTAGGTGCCGTTAATAATGGATTGAACCCCTTGTGTTAGCCAATCGCTGATGTTTCTCGCCATAAGATGGGCTTCATGATTAGCATGAGCATGGCGCTTACGCTTATGAATAGTGGCAAAGAGCTTGCTGCCCGCATTCATCATCGTTATAAAATCCAATCGCTTCATGCTATCTCGATTAATACCCAATCGTGCTTATTTTATTGAAAAATGCCGTTGAAGGAAAGCGCTATAACATTTTGATTTTTTAACCGATATTTACATTTCGATGACGGAGATATAAATAGAGAGTAGTTTTAGATATGCCTAATTGCTCAGCAATCTTTTTTACAGGAATACTGCCATTTTTATACAACGCTTCTGCAATAGCAGCCTTTTCTATCGCTGATTGAGACATTCCTTTAGGACGACCGCCTTTTCTGCCACGCGCTCGTGCTGAATGTAATCCTGCTTGTGTGCGCTCTCGAATTAATTCGCGCTCAAATTCTGCCAATGATGCAAAAATCCCAAAAACCAATCGCCCTTGTGCTGTGGTTGTATCGATAGGATCGTTTAAACTGATTAATCCCACTTTCTTTTCAATAAGTTTTGTTGTTAACTGAATAAGATGAGCTAAATTTCTTCCAAGGCGATCCAGTTTCCAGATCACTAGTGTATCTCCTTCGCGAATATTTCTCATGATTTCGTCAAGCACGGGTCTTTCTGTTTTTGCGCCACTTGCGATTTCTTCATGAATTTGTACACAACCTGCTTTTTTCAGATCTTCGATTTGCATATTTAACGATTGATCTTTTGTTGAAACACGAGCATAGCCAATTTTCATACAGTTACGTCCATTTTATTAATCGAAAAATAGTTTTTTAAACTTTGATTTACTAAACCGCTTTATCTTACTAAAAATCAGGGTACAATCCTACTTTTATAAACTGTCTAAAACAGTTCACCCAAACCCTCGTTTTTTTGAACCCTAATGAGTAATCAAAAACGTCTTTATTTATTATCTGAAGCTGAAATTGAAGAAATATATGATAGACCAATTTTTAATCAAGAAGAGCAAAGTCTCTATTTTGAATTAAATCAGAACGAGTTGAATTCCTTAGATCAATTAGAACCAATGAAAACACGTTTGCATTTTATTTTGCAGATTGGTTATTTTAAAGCAAAACAGCGGTTTTTTAAATTTAGATTTGAAGATGTTCAAAATGATGTCACATATATATTGGATCATTTGAATCATCTTTTCGACGAACCTGATACTGAAATAATAGGTGGAATTGCACGTAATTCTGTAAACATACAGAAACGAATCATTTTGAAATTATTCGATTATAAAGTATGGTCTGATCAGCAATCCTTGTTAGTCGAATCGCATGTGTGTCAGCTTTTACGACTCTATCCAAAAGGTCATGATACATTGCGTCAACTATTAGTTTATCTTGAAAATCAACGCGTTATTTTACCCACATATCGCATATTGCAAGATCTCTTCACCCGTGCTTTTGCAGCAGAAGACCAACGTATAGATGAAATTATGCAATTGATACCTGATAGTCAGAAGAAAAAATTAACAGAATTAATATCAAAAGGAGATGGTTTCACTAAACTGAATATCATTCGCACCGATCAGAAAGACTTTCACTACACAGCAGTTAAGGCTGAGGTGGATAAAGCGATGGACATCACCAGTCTTTACAAATTTTCAAAAAAATTTGTACCAACCCTGAAGCTGTCAAAAAATGCGGTTCGTTATTATGCAGATTTAGCAGAGCAGTACGCTGCTTCTCACACAAGAAAACTGCAATCTTCAAAACAATGGCTACAAATCATTTGCTTTATTTATCACCGATATCAACAAATGATGGATAATTTAATTACAAGTTTTATTTATCACACACGCGCCATTATTGATGAGGCCAAGGCGTATGCCGATAACGAGGCAAAGGAATATGCTACCAAAATACTCGTTAAAATACCTAAATTAGCAGAATTTCTAATGTGGTATCCAAACCGCGATAAAAGAATGAGCCACGAGGAGCTCGATCGCCAAGCCTATAATATATTGCCAGTAGATCAGTTCCCGATTTTAGCGCAGTATTTGACAGGGAAGTCATTCGATAAACATGCTGCCATTTGGAAGTATTATGCCAAATCATCAAGACGACTCTCTTTGTACCTAAGACCCATTATGTTAGCTGTGCCATTTTTGTTTTATAAGGAAGGACATCCCATTGCGGAGTTTATTAGTCTATTAAAAACGCATTATGGTAAGGGAAAATCACCAACATCATTCAAGCTATCAGATGATATCAAATCGATTATTCCGAAAAAAATGATCACTTACTTAAAACGAAAACCAGAGGATGAAAACGTTGACCCTCATCTATTTGAATTTTACGTTTATAGAAAAATGTATCGCCATTTAGAGCAAGGGCAATTATGCTGCAATGATAGTGTATCTTACTGCGACATTGATCATGATCTTGTCGATGATCATCTGGTCGATAACGTTGAAAAAATTGCCGCAGAATTTGGTTACCCCAGAATCCCAATTTTCTGCGATGAACATTTAGATGAGCTGATGAATTCACTGAATGAAACATGGGATATAACCACTGAACGACTTAGACTGGGACAAAACACTGGTTTTAAGATCAAAGAAACCCAAACTGGCGAGCAAGATTGGAGTTTGCGATACGATAGTAAAGAAGAGCTTGATGATGCATTTTTTAAGACCGTATCTCAAGTTGAGCTTCTGGATATTCTAATGTTTGTTGGTGACCAGGCTGACATATGGAATACCTTCACTCACATGAAACATCGCTATAATAAAAAAAAGCAACCAGATCCATTAACAATCAATGCTTGTATTATGGCAGATGCTTTTGGGATTGGCATTCAAAAAATGTCGGAAATGTCTGATCTCAATTACAATTTGTTGCGATCGACGCAAGAAGATTTCATGCGTGTAGATACGCTACATGCTGCAAACGATGCGGTATGCAATTTAATCCATGCATTACCTATTTTTAAACTGTGGAACTTGATTGATGATAAAACACTTGCTGATGCTGATGGACAAAAAATGCCTACTCGCGAAAGCACAATTCAATCAAGATTTTCTTCAAAATATTTGGGAAAATCTTCCGGTATTTCCGTATATACGCTAATTGCGAATCATATCGCGGCCAATGCTAAAAATATTGGACTCAATGAATATGAAGGACATTCACTGTATGATATGTTGTATAACAATAAGACGGACATCGATATTGCAATGGTGACAGGGGACAACCATTCTTTGAACCAATTGAACTTTGTTTTTTTGAATTCCATCAATATTGAATACGTTCCAAGCATTAAAAATGTTCGCGAAGCAGCAAAAGAATTGTACTCAATAAAACCAAGTAGTACGTACACGACGGGTATTTTATGTCCAAAAAAAGTCATCAATCCCAATCGAATCAGAAAACAAAAAAGAGGGATTTTACGAGTATTGCTATCGTTATTGCTACAAGAAAATACTCAAACTACTATTATCAGGAAGCTTAACTCATACGCTCGTTATGACGAGTTAAAAATGGCTCTTTTCGAATACAATAAAATACTGAAAAGTAGGCATGTATTAAATTTAATCGATGATATGAGTTTTAGACAAGCGCTACGAACCGCCAGGAATAGAACAGAGGCTTACCATCAGTTTCAAGGATTTATTCGAAAGGTTTACCATGGCGTATTTAAAGGAAAGAAAATTGTTAATAATCGAATCAGTGCTCATGCTGTTCGACTTGTTGCAAACTGTATCATTGCATACAACAGTATAATTTTGAACATTGTTTATGAAAGCATGCTCAAAAATGCTGTTTCTCAGCATATTATTGATGAATTTTCGAGAATTTCGCCTATTGCTTGGATACATATTGCTTTTACTGGGAAATACAATTTTAAAAAAAGCATGGGCACGATTGATGTGGTGGCTTTAGCGCACGAACTTGAAAAACATCTAAAACAATGTTTTTGGACTATCTAATTTTTAGGCTGAACATTTTTGGGGGTTCTTCCACAGGACCCGTATTTTGTAGGCTACCATTGCATTCGTAATTTTTTGTGTTTTTGTGCGCAATCTCTTAAATAGAGATTAATAAGCGTCTGATATGGAATACCATTATCCTCAGATAAATGTTTAAAATAATTAATCGTATCTGTATCAAGCCTTATGGTTACTTGTTTTTTTAAATCATGAGTATATGGATTTTTTTTTGCTTCTGAAAAATCATATTCTTTTTTCATTTACACTCAAACCCAAGATAATAGGGCGTGTTGACAATTCATCACCGCCGCCTACGTCCCGC
>MHBC01000028.1 GCA_001804735.1 Legionellales bacterium RIFCSPHIGHO2_12_FULL_37_14
TGACATGTTAATGTGCGCCGGCTCCTTTTTCTATAACAATCGTTCGATCTTTTACACCAAATTATGTGCCTTTAATCGACAAAACTCATTATTGGGGTAATAATAAAAGCCTTGTACTTTCTTAGAGTTTTAACTATGACAACTAGGCAACTTTCTAAAAAATCTACCTCTGATATTCAAGAGCAATTTGCCCAACTGCAGACTTCTTTAAATGGCCAAGTTTTAGGGCAAAAGAAGTTAATAGACAGGTTACTTATTGCTATTTTGGCTGATGGGCATCTACTTGTTGAAGGGGCCCCTGGTCTCGCTAAGACTAGGGCTGTCAAAGCGCTTTCTGCTATGATTGAGGGCGATTTTCATCGTATACAATTTACTCCTGATCTTTTACCTGGTGATTTAACTGGGACGGATATTTATCATCCAGAGGATGGTTCTTTTGTATTTCAGCCAGGGCCTATTTTTCACCATTTAATCTTAGCCGATGAAATTAACCGCGCGCCTGCTAAGGTTCAATCTGCGCTTTTAGAGGCTATGGCTGAAAGGCAAGTTACTATAGGGCGAAAAACTTATCCTTTACCTGAACTATTTTTAGTCATGGCAACTCAAAATCCTATTGAGCAAGAAGGCACCTATCCTTTGCCAGAAGCCCAGCTCGATCGTTTTTTAATGTATGTAAAAATTGATTACCCAGAAGGCGATGTTGAGCGCGAAATTTTAAATTTAGTGCGTAACGAGGCTCTTGAGGCGCTGAATGGCAGTAAAGCAAGTACCAGCACAAAAACGTTGCTCAGCCAAAGTGCAGTTTTTGCGGCAAGGCGCGAAGTATTAAAAGTTCATATGAGTGAAGCTTTAGAACAGTATCTTGTTGATATTGTAATTAGCACGCGCAAACCCCATCTTTATCAAAAGGATTTAGCCAGATGGCTAATGTATGGCGCAAGCCCAAGGGCAACTGTTGCCCTAGATAGATGCGCCAAAGCACATGCATTTTTACAAGGGCGTGACTTTGTAACCCCTGAGGATATTCATATGATAGCGCATGACGTACTAAGGCATAGAGTATTGCTAACCTTTGAGGCCGAAGCAGAAGGAGTTACCAGTGATGATTTTATCGAGCATTTGTTACGTCTAATTGCAATTCCATAAGGATAGTTTCCCATGCCGCATGGTGTTACCGCATCCATAACTGAATTAATTGCTTTAAGGCAACGTGTAGTTAATGGTTGTCTTAATCATAAGCATACTGCAAATCAAGCCGGGGTAATTAGGAGTGTCCTGCGTGGTAGAGGTATGGAATTTTCTGAAGTTAGAAATTACCAAGCAGGAGATGAGATTCGCCATATGGAGTGGCGGGTAACTGCAAGGACTGGCAGACCGCACATTAAGCTATTTCATGCAGAGCGTGAAAGGCCAGTTTTATTTGTAGTAGATTTTAATCCTTCTATGTTTTTTGGCACCCAATACGCTTTTAAATCGGTCACAGCAGCGCGTCTTTGCGCAATTCTTGCTTGGCAGGCCTTTGAAAAAGGCGATAAAGTAGGCGGTATATGTTTTAGTAGTGAAAAACATCAAGAATTTATCCCCAAAGCGCGCGAAGCTTATTTACTAAAATTTCTTGGCCAAGTTGCCGCCTTTACAGAAACTCCATTAAGTATGAAAAAAAAACCTAAGCCTCTTAGTGAAGCATTATTAAAAATTCGCCGTGTAACAAAGCCGGGTAGCCTTATTATCCTAGTTAGCGATTTTTATGCGTTTGATAATGCGAGTGATGCACATCTTATAAGCTTAAGAAAACATCATGATATTTTAGCCTTCCATGTTTGTGATCCTTTAGAAATCAAAGCCCCAAAACCAGGGATTTATCCATTTACTGATGGCAAAGAGTATATCCACCTTGATACTACCAACAATAGCATGTGTAACTTATATAAACAGCTCTTTGAACAAAGACATAAAGCTTTGAGTCATCGGTGCCAAAAACTAGGGGTTATTTATAGCCAAGTTGAATCCCAAAAATCATTACTAACTTTTTTACAACATACAAATGGCAGGGAACAAAATGCAAAATGATCCTTTAGCCAATTTGCGTGATATTCATCTGCCGCCGCCTATTCATCATTGGCCTATTGGAAAAGGCTTTATTGGGCTTTTTTTGCTAGCCGCTATTAGTTTAATATTTGCAATAATTTTATTAAGAAGGAGGATAAATGCTCAAAGGCCTAAAAAACAAGCCATGGAATTATTAGCAATAATAAGACAAAACCAGATAAAAAATCCTGATATAAAAGCAGCCTGCCATGAAATAAATACTTTACTAAAAAGGGTTGCGGTTTATTATCATAAAAGAAATAAGGTTGCTGATTTACGTGGACAAGCTTGGCTTAATTTTCTCAATAAAACTGGCAAAGAAATTGATTTTAATAAGTATCGTGATTATTTATTACTCTATCCCTATCAAAAAACTAGCGAAGCATATACCGGCAAACAAGACCCTACGCTTATGGCATTAATTAACCATACTGAAATCTGGATAAAACACCAAAAGGAGCAGCCATGATACAGTTTGCAACTCCTTATGCCTTATTCCTCCTGCCCCTGCCCTATATAATCTTAACTTGTCTTCCCTATGCAAAATCTTCTTGCATGCATGCTCTTCCTGTACCTTTTTTTGCCTTTATCGCAACACCGCTGACAAAAGTTAAAGCCTATACTAAACCAGGTAAAGCGTTTTACTTTTTTGCGCTTTTATTTTGGCTCTTAGTCTTTGCTTTAGCAGGACCACAGTGGGTGGGTAACCCAATGCACTTAGATCAACAAGGCAGAAATATTTTCTTAGTCTTAGATGTATCTGGCAGCATGGAGCTCCCCGATATGGTATTCGACCATCATAGTGCAACTAGGCTTTTTGTAGTTAAAAACGCCGCTACTAAATTTATTGAAGCCCGCAAAATGGATCATCTTGGATTAATTTTATTTGGCTCTAACGCATATCTGCAAACCCCATTAACCTATGATCATGCAAACTTATTAAAAAGGGTAGAAGATGCAAGCGTTGGTTTAGCAGGCAAGACAACGTCCATAGGAGATGCCATTGGGCTTGCAATTAAAAAATTAAATCATACCCCACCAAAAGGGCGGGTAATTATATTATTAACCGATGGGGCCAATAACTCAGGCATTTTATCGCCCTTAAAAGCTGCAGAAATTGCTAAAGCGAAAAATATTAAAATTTATACTATAGGACTTTCAACCGAAGGATCCGATCAAGATTTAGCCTCACTTTTTTATTCGATGCAAAGAGGCGCAGATCTTGATGAAGACACCTTAAGGCTTATAGCTAAAACCACTAACGGTAAATACTTCCTCGCAACTAACCACGAATCTTTACACAAAATATACGCAACCATTGATAAACTCGAAACCACTCAACAAAGAAGCGCCCCTCTTAAACCAACAGTTGAATATTACCCTTACCTCTTAGCCATTTTCATACTTTTACTTGGTTTATTTATGGTAAAAGTTCTTAACCGAGGACTTGTAGCATGAGTGTACATTTTATAAGAATTTGGTTTTTACTTGGTTTAATCCCGACAATAATGTGCATGCTATATATAAAAAAACGGCGTTTTGTTGCAAGTAGTTGGCAAGCTGTTTGTGATCCTAATTTACTCAACGCTTTGCTTAAACAAAAAAACACGCCCTGGTTTTATAACCCGCTTTACCTCCCTCTTTGGGCGTTATTTTTTGTGTTTATAGCAGCATCTGGCCCGGCTTTTAACAAAATTCTGGTTAACACCTACAAAGCGCCCTACCCAAAAATGATTTTGGTGAGCTTATCTAAAAGCATGCTAGCACAAGACGTAAGCCCAAGCAGAATGATACGCGCTAAATTTATTATTCAAGACTTGCTGAATAGCCCTAATATAGAACCTGTTGGCCTTTTAGCTTATACCAGTGAGCCTTTTAGCGTTTCTCCTCTTACTGATGATACAGCAACTATTAAAGCTCTCCTGCCCTCTCTTGATACCGATACGCCCCCTGTTGATGGTGAAAATTTAGCTGCCGCTTTACTTTACGCTGCTAAAACTATTCAGCAAGCAAACTTCAAAGCAGGATCAATTTTAGTATTAACAAGCACCCCTCCTGATGATGATGCAATAGCAACTGCCGCAGATCTTAGTAAGCAAGGGTTTAATATTTCTATTATGCCAATTAAACGGCCAACCAAAAGTTTAAAAAGCTTTAACTTATTTGCCAAAGCAAGCAATGGCTATGTATTACCTTTAGCCAAAGCCCAAATCCAAAATTGGCTTAAAAAAACTGCTATTAATAGCAATTTAATTGCTGATTCACGTTATCTTACAAAGTGGGAAGATAGAGGGCGCTTGTTTATTCTGCCTGCCATCTTACTATTATTGCCGTTGTTTCAACGCGCACGCTTGCAAGGGATCTAATATGCGCGTTAAGAAATATATATTAATTAATCTAGTTATTTTTATGCCCCAGCTAGTACATTCAATGAATTTTACCGAATTTTGGCAAAGTCTTTGGCACACGCCTAATCAACAAGCAGATCTTTATATGCAACAAAAAGACTATAAAAAAGCCAGTCAAACCTTTACCGATCCGAGCTGGAAAGGTGCTGCCTTATATCGCGCCCAAGATTACCAAAAAGCTGCAGAAGTTTTTAAAAATCTTAAAACTCTAGAAGATCGATATAATTTAGGTAACTCATTAGCTCATCTTAATGAGTATCAGCAAGCTATTGATATTTTTGATGCCATATTAAAACAAAACCCCCAGCATAAAGATGCAAAATTTAATCGTGATATTTTGCAAAAGCTCCTTGAACAACAAAAACAGCAACCACAAAATAATAATCAACAACCAAAAGACCAAGAAAACAAGAAAAACGAGGATCAACAACAAAATCAACAACAAAATCAGCAAGAAAAAAACCCGCAAAACTCCAATCAACAAGAAGATAAAAACAATACCCAGCAAGACCCTCAGCAGAATAAGGATAAAGATACAGAAAAACAAGACCAGCAAGAACCCAACGCTGAAGATAAACCTCAAGATAACCCTGAAAATAAGCAACAAGAAAACCCGCAAGCAACTGCGGCAAAACCCCAAAACTTAAAACAAGAACAGCAAAAAAAAGCTAATGATCAATGGTTAAAATTAATTAAAGATGATCCTGGTGGATTACTAAAACAACAATTTTTACGCGATCATTTAAGAAGGATGGCAAAATGAAAAGCTTTTATACGATTTTAAAAGGTATTTGGGCCTTAATGTTAATAATACATATTAACCTAAGCTACGCTAAAGTTAATATGCACATTGACCACCGAGAAATGAACCTTAACGAAACTTTAACTTTAACCATCACTTCAGATAACCCAAAAAACCAAAGCGCGCCTAATATTAATGCTCTCGAAAAGGATTTTAGTATTCTAAGCAGTGAACATCGCATGAATTATCAGTTTAACAACGGCGTATCTAGTACCAACAACGAATGGGTTTATATTTTATTTCCTAAACATACTGGGGTAATTAATATTCCGGCAATAAACTTAGGTCAAGAAAAAGCCAACACAGATCTAAGTATTACGGTTAATGCATCAGGCACTCAACAGCCAAATAGCAAAAATCTATCCTATAAAGATGAGCAAGCAACTGCCGATGTATTTATTAAATCAAACATCAATACTCATTCTTCATACGTTAACGCTGAACTAATTTATTCGGTAAAAATTTTTACGCGGAGGCATTTACTTGATATAGATTACACTCCGCCTTCTATACCCAATGCCCTTGTTATCCCTCTTGATGTAGGGCAACACTATCAAACTCTAGTAGGCAACGATATTTACTCTGTACAAACGTTAAAATACGCTATATTTCCTAATCTAAGCGGACCAATAACCATTGAACCGCCAAGCTTATCTGCTCTTATGGTTGACTTTATCCCCGAGCGCATCCAAGTAAAAGGGCAAATAGTTAAACTAAGTATTATGCCAGCACCTAAAGACCTTAAATCTTTTCTGCCAGCAAGAAAAATCGAATTATCTGAAGAGTTTGAACCCAAAGATAATACCTTTAAAGAAGGCCAGACAATAACGCGTATCGTCACCATTAAAGGCATTGGGGTACCTTCTACTTTATTGCCGAATTTAAAATTTAAGCAAAAAAACCTTGAGGTTTATCCAGCTCCCCCTATCCTTACAGATAGTCAATCAGACCAAGGCATAACGGGAAAAAGTGTTATAAAGCTTACCTACCTTCTCGAAAATAAAGGCAAATATACAATACCCGCTATTAATATTCCCTGGTTTAACACTAAAACCCATCAAGCAGAAAACGCAAGCCTCCCTGAACATACTCTGACGGTACTCGCTGATGCTGTGCAACAAAATGCGGGGAAAGATCCAATTTTTTCCCCTAAAAGTATAGCTAGCAAAAATCCTAATGACGCAATTTCCTTATGGATGCTTTCAACTATTTTCTTAAGTTTGACTGTGCTTTATCTTGTACTTAAACCATGGATAAAATTATCTCCTTTAACCCAAAAATTTAAGTTAACAAATAAAGAACTATCCTTTAATAAAACCAAGCGCAATCTCAATAAAGCATGCAGACAACAAAATCCGCACGCCGCCGCACAACACCTTTTATCCTGGGCAAGTCTTCACTGGCCAAAAGAAAATATTCTTAATTTGCAGCAAATTAGTGAGCATTGTAAAAACTCGCAACTCGCTGAAGAAATAGCTAAACTAACCCAATACTTGTATGGCCAAAATAACAACTATAAGTGGAGTGGCTTGGCATTATGGCAAGCCTTTAGTAAATTTTTACAGGAAAAGCCAGCAAAAAGTCAGGAAAAAAACCCAAACGAACTTCCTCCTTTAAATCCAAATTAAGGCCATCTACCCCAACGTCCCGCGGCTTGTCCGCGGGATCCAGGAATCTTTCTACATCGCTGGATCCAGCGATCAAGCCGCGGGACGTCGGCGAATGGGGGGATCAAGCGCGCTGCCTTCGTGCAAGCTTTGGGTCGTATTTTAGGGTGCGCAAAACTTCAATCCTATCATAAGGTTTTAGGATATAAGTTAATGGAGCTGCTTTAGCATATATACATACAACTAAGCCTTTAGCTTCAGGAAATTTTGCAAAAAAATTTATTGAATCTAGTGCATAAGCTATAGTTGATCCTGCTTTTACCTTTAGATCAACATAAAAAGGTAGGGTATTTTCTGCTTGACTATAGGCAATAGAAATCGGAATTAGATTAGCCAACTTTTTCTCCATAAACCTCATGCGCTCTTTTCTCAAACGCAGTTATGATTTTTCCCATAAAGCTTTCAAGATCAATAAACATAGATAGCATTCTATTAGAAAACGCAAACTCAATATCAAATGTAACGATAGATCCTTCTTGCGTGGGTTCAAAACGCCAAAAGCCTTCGAGATGGGAAAAAAGGCCGCCTTGTAAACGCATTTCAATCATTTTATGTAACTTAAGGAAATTACGGGTAGTTAATGTTTGCGTCATACCTAAAACACTTACCTCAATTGACGCTTGCATTTCATCATTATCTTGATAATGCACCTCACCTTTCGTACAAAAAGGTAAAAACAATGGATAAGATGCTACATCGTTTACTAGGTTATACATATTTTCACATGAATAAGGGGCAGTTTTACTAGCATGCAATTTAGTCATATTTCACCTTTGTAACCAAGCTGCACATGAGTTTATTTCTTCGGGACACACTCCATGATCGATAGGAAAATCTTCCACTGTAATATTTGTATACTGCTTCTCTTTTAAAAGCCTTACCGACTCTTGAGTCCATGCTGGCATAACAACAGAATCATAACGCCCATAGCCAACAAATATAGGCAACTCTACAGGTTGCTTGAGGCAAATGTCGCGCGCTAAAGGTAAATAGCCGGATAAGGCTATAACTCCAGCCAAAGGATTTTCATAGGTTAAGCCTGCATAAAAAACCATAGCCGCGCCTTGGGAAAATCCAGCCAAATAAATTTTATCACTGGAAAATCCTTGCTTATTTAAGGTATTAATTAGGGCATGAATTTGCTTGGCAGAATTTATTAAGCCTTCTTTATCTTCTTTAGCAGTTATTTGCATACCAAATATATCGTACCAAGCAGGCATAACTATGCCTTGATTAACGCTTACTGGCCTTTTAGGCGCATCTAAGAAAATATGCCGCATAAACATATTATTTTTACGCGGCATAGCCTCTGCAATAGCACGCATATCTTGACCACTCGCACCTAAACCATGCAGCCAAATGCAAGCATAATGCGGTAAATTAGGCGGCATTTGAAAATATTCGTTCATATTTTAACACTCCCTACCATCTCTTCAGGCTTAACGTATTTAGCAAACTCTTCCTCCGTTAAATAACCTAAAGCAACTGCAGATTCTTTTAAAGTTATGCCCTCATGATGCGCTTTTTTGGCAATTTGGGCGGCTTTATCATAGCCTATATGTTGATTTAAGGCAGTTACTAACATTAATGATTGCTCAACATGCCTTGTAACTTGTGCAAGATTAACTTCTATTCCAGCAACACAAAATTCATTAAATGTATCAGCAACATCTTTTAAGAGGTTTAATGAATGCAACACATTAAAAACTATTACCGGTTTAAAAACATTAAGCTCAAAATTACCTTGGCTTGCCGCTACGGTAACTGCTACATCGTTACCCATAACTTGCGCACAAACCATAGTTACAGCTTCACACTGCGTAGGGTTAACTTTTCCTGGCATAATTGAAGAGCCGGGCTCATTTTCCGGCAAAATAAGCTCCCCCAAACCACACCTTGGGCCTGAAGCAAGCCATCTTAAATCATTAGCAATTTTCATCATAGCGCAAGCTAAAGCTTTAAATGCAGCATGGATCATTACCATAGGCTCATGCGAGGCCATGGCGGCAAATTTATTGGGCGCACTTACGAAAGGATAACCAGTTAATTTTGCAATGCTTGCTGCTACTTTAGCGGCAAAATTTAAGGGTGTGTTTAAGCCAGTGCCTACAGCACTACCGCCTAATGCTAATGGGTAAAGCTCTTTTAGACAAAGCTTAATTCTTGAAATTGCCTCATCAAGCTGCGCTACATAGCCGGAAAATTCTTGGCCAACAGTTAATGGAACCGCGTCTTGCAAATGAGTTCTGCCTATTTTAACTATTTTGGCAAAACTCTTAGCCTTTTTATGTAAAACTTCTTTTAAAGCACAAATAGCAGGCAAAAGCTTTTCTTCAACCGCAATAACCGTTGCGATATGCATTGCTGTCGGGAAAGTATCGTTAGATGATTGTGATTGATTAACGTCATCATTAGGATGAATTGGTTTTTTACTCCCTAATTTTCCCCCTGCAATTTCAATTGCCCGATTAGCAATTACTTCGTTTACATTCATGTTTGACTGGGTACCACTACCTGTTTGCCAAACATGTAAAGGGAAGTTAGCATCTAATTTACCTTGAATAACTTCATCTGCTGCTTGAATAATCAGTTTAGCTTTCTCATCTTTAAGCTTACCAATTTCATTGTTTACCATAGCAGCGGCTTTTTTTAAGATGCCAAAAGCATGGATAACTTCAATAGGCATAAGATCATGTGCTATAGAAAAATGATGCAAAGATCGCTCAGTTTGAGCTCCCCAGTATTTATCCGCCGGTACTTCAATTGCTCCCATGCTATCAGTTTCTTGCCGTTTAACCTTCATCAGTTTTTCTCCATAAACGTTTTGCTTTAATTAAATTTCTGGATAACTCGCCTACGCCAAAAAAGCCTTTGGCATCCCATAAAGAAAATAGATCCAAAGAAGCTTCAACGCTCTTTGCGCTAACCAGCTTTCCTTGATAAAGAGCTAACTTATCATCCCAAGAGACCTTAAGTTGTGGTAAAGATCTAACCGCAAAATCTGCTGGCAATAATATATTAGCAAGCTCATTCTTAGGCATTTTTTGTAAGGCTTCTAGACTATACATAGGCATATTAGCAAACCCATCGATAGAAATGCGCTTAAGATCTTGCATGTAAGCTCGCGAACCCAAAGCTACGCCTAAATCTTCAATCAAAGTGCGAATATATGTCCCTTTACTCACAGTTGCTCGAATTTTAAAGCAGTTTTTTTCCAATGCAAGTAAAGATATTGCCATTATTTCAACCACTCTACTTGCACGTTCTATCTCTTGCCCAAGTCTTGCATACTTATATAAAGGCTTACCTTGATGCTTTAAAGCTGAATACATGGGGGGAACTTGGGCAATTTTACCGGTAAATTTAGCTAACACTTGACTTAACTCTACTAACTCAACAGATTTTTTTGCCGAAGTTGCTATTATATTGCCAGTTAGATCTTGGGTATCTGTCGCAAAGCCTAAAACTCCTGTTGCCTCATAGGTTTTATGCGCATTAAATAAAAACTGGCTAAACTTAGTAGCCTCCCCCAGACAAATGGGCAACATCCCTGTTGCGATGGGATCGAGCGTACCTGTATGCCCTGCTTTTTGGGCATTAAAAATTCGTTTTACAGCTTTGACTGCGGTAAAAGAAGATAGGTTTTTCGGCTTATCTAATAGAACTATACCATCAATCATGATCGTTAGTTTTAGGAGGATTATCTTGAATTAACTCATCAATACGGCGTGAATTTTCTAAAGAATTATCATAAATAAAATGTAATTGCGGCACTATGCGAGTTTCTAAAGTTCGCCCAAGACATACTCGCAAATATGGGCTTGCTTTATTTAATATTTGCTGAGCTTTTGTGGTATCTTCTGCAAGCGTAGTAAAGTAAACCCGCGCGCTACTTGTATCTTTTGCGACTTCAACCCCTGAAATAGTAATAAAGCCTAAGCGTGGATCACGAAGTTCTTGCTGAATTAGTTGCGCTATTTTGCGTTGAATAAGTTCATTTAAACGCGGTAAACGATTAGATGGCGCTTTAGTCATTAGGCCAACGCTCTTTTAACTTCTATGGTTTCAAAAACCTCAATTAAATCATGTATTTTTACATCATTGTAATTGCGCACTCCAATACCACACTCAAGCCCTTGTTTTACTTCCGCTACGTCTTCTTTGAAGCGTCTTAATGATTCTAAAGTGCCTTCATAAATAACAACATTATCGCGGAGCACGCGAATCATGCTGTTGCGTTTGATAGTGCCCTCGGTGACCATACAGCCTGCAATTGCGCCAATCTTAGGCGAGCGAAATACATCTCTTACCTCAGCTACCCCTATAATCTCTTCTTTAAATTCTGGCGCCAACATGCCAGAAAGAGCTGCTTTAACTTGATCAACTATGTCATAAATTACGCTGTAATAATGTAAAGCTACCCCTTCATGCTCGGCTAATTTCTTTGCAGATCCATCAGCCCGTACGTTAAAGCCTACTAAATATGCATTAGACGCATTGGCTAAATTTACGTCTGATTCGGTAATCCCGCCTACTCCTGTACCTAAAACTTGTACCTTTACTTCTTGAGTAGATAAGCTAGTTAACGCTTCAGATATAGCTTCAAGCGAACCTTGGACATCAGCTTTTAATACAATATTTAAGGTCTTAACATCTGAGATACTTGTCATGTTTTCCATTATGCCTTCTAAGGAAGACTTAGAGCGTTTGGCAAGTTTTACATCTCTAAATTTACCTTGCCTAAATAAAGCAACTTCACGGGCTCTTTTTTCATCTGGCACTACACATACTTCATCTCCCGCGTGCGGCACACTAGATAATCCTAATACCTCAACAGGTTCAGAAGGCTTTGCCTCAAGAACTGATTGGCCTTGATCATTTATAAGCGCGCGCGCTCTGCCGTATTGAAAGCCTGCTAATAAAATATCGCCTTTACGCAACGTGCCGCTTTGAATTAACACAGTTGCAACTGGCCCACGCCCTTTATCAAGGCGCGACTCAATAACCACGCCTGCTACAGTGCCATCAACCGGAGCTTTTAGCTCTAAAACTTCTGCTTGTAATAATATTGCATCAAGTAAATCATCAACTCCTTGGCCGGTCTTGGCAGAAATAGATACAAACATATTTTCACCACCCCAAGCCTCGGGAATAACTTCATAAGAAGAAAGTTCGTGCATTACTTTTTCAGGATCAGCTTCTGGTTTATCTATTTTGTTGACCGCTACGATAATAGGAACGTTAGCCGCTTTAGCGTGAGTTATAGCTTCTACGGTTTGGGGTTTTACTCCATCATCTGCTGCCACTATTAATACAACTAGATCGGTAACTTTAGCCCCGCGAGCACGCATTGCAGTAAATGCCGCATGGCCTGGGGTATCTAAGAAAGTAACTTTGCCTTTGGGTGTTTCAACGTGATATGCGCCTATATGTTGAGTAATGCCTCCTGCTTCTCCTGCAGCAACTTTTGTGCGCCTGATATAATCAAGTAAAGATGTTTTTCCATGATCAACATGCCCCATAATAGTTACAACTGGAGCCCTTCCGACTATTTGCGTGCCAACATCGCGTTTTTCCCCTAGGCTCATTTCCAAAGCATTGTCTTTTAAAGCATGCGGTCTATGCCCCATTTCCTCAACTACAATAACTGCTGTTTCTTGATCAAGGACTTGGTTAATAGTAGCCATAGCGCCAAAATTCATTAAGACTTTAATAACCTCAGCAACCTTAACATTCATTTTGTGCGCAAGATCACCTACTGTAATAGTTTCAGGGATATAAACATCATAAAATACTGGAGCTGTTGGCTTAGCAAATTCTTGCTTTAAGCTTTCTTCAGCGCCTTTGTATTGGTCAGATTTTTTCTTTTTCGCTTTTGGACGCTTTAGCCACATGTTTTGTTCTTCGTCTTCATCAAGCGGAACTACTACTTGATGGTATTTAGGTTTTTTCTTTACCTTTTTAAATTCAGCACCATCTCCTTCTGCTTCAAAATCAGAACGTCCTGCATGTTTTTTCTTATGGTGTTTTTCGGGTTTAGTCTCTTCTTCTACTTTAGGAGATGCAGCTACTTCCTCACTCGCCACTGGTTTTTCTTCGGTAAGAGGGGCGCTTTTAGCTAGAAGAGCTTCATCTATTGGTAAATCTTGCGGTTTCGCTTGCTCCTCGATACTTGCAAGAACTTCTTTTGCCGGCTTTTCTGCAACTTCAGATTCTAAATTTTCAGGTGTAGGTTGCGGAAAAACAAGCTGGCGTTTTTTTCTCACTTCTACATTTATAGTTTTAGAAGATCCTAACTCAGCGCCTAAAACAACTTGCGAAACGCTTTTGCGTTTTAAGGTAATGCTTTCCCTTTGAGGAGTAGAGCTTTGCAGAGTGTTAGCTTGTAAATGGCGTAATAATAACCTCTTTTGATCCTCATTAACCACTTGTTCAGGAGAAGTAAATGCTAGCCCTGCTTCTTGTAATTGCGCAAGGAGACGTTCTACTGGTACCCCAACTACCCCGGCTAATTGTTTTACTGTCACATCCGCCATCTTTTTTCCCCAATATCTGTCAAGATTTAAACCATGGCTCTCGGGCTTTCATTATTAATTGAGCTGCCCTTTCTTCGGTCATGTCTTTTATTTCCAGCAAGTCGAAAACCGCTAAATCGGCAAGATCTTCGACGCTTTTAACGCCCAATTTTTTTAGAGATTTAAATAGAGATTCGTCCATACCTTCTAAGGAGCGCAAATTTGCTGCACTTTCACTATCTGCCTGCCCTTGAACTAAAGCCCGCGTTAATAGTGCATCGTTTGCCCTATCACGTAAAGATTTAACGATCCCAGCATCAAAGCCTTCAATAGCCAAAAGCTCTTCTTCTGGCACATAAGCAACCTCTTCAATGGAACTAAAACCATGCTGCACTAAGATTGCCGCAATGTCAGTGTCAACCCCTAGCGTTTCCACAAACATGGTTTGCGATTTTTGTGATTCTTGTTTATTTTTGCCTTCAAATTCTTCAAGAGTCATAACGTTTAACTCCCAACCAGTTAATTGGTTAGCAAGTTTAACATTCTGGCCATTCCGACCAATTGCAAGGGCAAGCTGCTCAGGAACAACAGCAACATCCATAGTACGCGCTTCTTCATCAACTACTATAGAAGAAATCTCAGCAGGAGCCATAGCATTAATCACAAGCTGCGCTGGGTTATCATCCCAAAGAATAATATCAACCCTTTCACCTTTTAACTCATTAGAAACTGCCTGTACTCTAGCGCCACGCATCCCAATACAAGCACCAATTGGATCTATGCGCCCATCATTGGTTTTAACGGCAATTTTGGATCTATTGCCAGGATCGCGAGCCGCAGCTTTAATTTCTATAATGTTTTCGCCAATTTCAGGTACTTCAAGCCGGAACAATTCAACTAGCATTTCGTTCCGAATACGGCTCACAAAAAGCTGTGGTCCACGTTGTTGCGGTTTAATTTCATACAAATAAGCGCGAACTCTATCATTAGGACGAAACATTTCGGTCGGTAATACTTCATTGCGCGGCATAAAAGCCTCGGCTTTACCCCCTAAATCTATAATAATGTTATCACGCGTAACCTTTTTCACAGTACCATAAATCAACTGATGTAATTTACTTTTGAATTGTTCAACTACTAATTCTCTTTCAGCTTCACGGACTTTTTGGATCATAACCTGGCGCGCTGATTGGGCAGCAATCCGCCCAAATTCAATAGAAGGAATAAGTTCTTCTATAGTTGCACCAACCTCTACATCGCTTGCATGTTCTTTTGCTTCTGATAAAGACATTTGCCTTGCGGGAAATTCGACGGCTCCATCTTCTACGACCTCCCAATAGCGAAAGGTTTCATATTCCCCCGTACGTGGATCAAGTTGGACTCTTACGCCAATATCTTGAGACATAAGCTTACAAGTAGCAGATTCAATTGCTGCTTGAATCGCTTCAAAGACTACTTCTTTTTTTACGCCTTTTTCATTTGACAAGGCCTCTGCAACTAATAACAATTCTTTACTCATAACTTGCCTCATTCAGCTATCAAATTTGCCTTAACTATCGAGATAAAAGGGATAGTTAAGTTTTCTTCCCCAACTTTAATGGTCAAATTTTCACCTTCTACCGCAACAATAAAACCAGTAAATTTCTTAGTACCATTTAGCAATCTACCCAGTTTCATACTTACCTTATGCCCTACATAAGCCTTATATTGTTCAGGAACAAACAAAGGCCTTGGTATACCAGGAGATGAAACTTCTAAGGTATAATTATGCAAAATTGGATCTTCAACATCTAAAAGAGCACTAACTTGCCTACTTACTCTTTCACAATCTGTAATTGCAATTCCTCCAGGTTTATCTATATAAATACGTAATAATGTATTTTTACCCTGCAAAGGCATCTCAAGCCCCCACAAAACATAACCTAGCTCCGCTAAAACAGGGGCAATTAAATCTTCTATTTCTTGCTTTACCATACTTACATTTACCTAAGATCAGTACTGACATTATTCTAGGTAATAAAAAACCCCAAAAATGGGGCCCTTAATTCATCTGGTAGCGGGGGCAGGATTTGAACCTACGACCTTCGGGTTATGAGCCCGACGAGCTACCAAGCTGCTCCACCCCGCGATAACAGGACCGGATTATACTCATATCAACTAATTTTAGCAAGCGTAGTATATTTGCCGCTATTGATCTCAATGTGTATTTATTTTAAAATTGCAGTTTATTTATTATAGAAATTAACTTATGACTCGTCCATATATCCAAATTTTCGCCGGAACTTCGACAAAATTTGCGCCTACAAGGCTAGAAGTGAGCTCTCCTGTAATGCCAAATAAAGATAATAATGCAGTGAGTGCAAATTCATTCTTTGAAGAAAATGTTGGGGAAAATGCGTTTAATGACGAAATAGAAAGCAATGGCTTTTTACATGTAGTGCAAGATCTTTCCGATGCTGAAGGTGATTATCAAGAATTTTTGCCGCCTACAAAACATAATGAATATGATTATTTTGAAACTTTAAGTTTAGTGCATGCAGCTATAAATCAAGAACTTGAAGATAGTCTTAACCCTTTACTAACGCCAATAAAAGCTAAACTCCCTGATGAACCAGCAAGACTTACCAAATTCAAACAAGGAGCAAGCTTTGTCAATGGAGTTGATATACCAGGAAGTTTTGTTGGCGAGCATATAGTTAATAACCTTTTTGGCATTTTTGATGCCATAGCAAGAGGATGCGATGATATTATTTTACTAGGCCATAGTAGAGGAGCTATTGCTGCTATCCTTGCTGCGCATGAACTAAATGCTCTTAAAACAGGTGGCAATAATTTACTTGATATATTACGCAAAACCCCTTGTCCTTATACCAAAAGAGCGCTAGCAAATTTAACCCAAAATCAAATTGATTGGCTAAATGCTAATAGCACGCTTATTCTAAACTCTATTCGCGGCCTTGCTGACCATAAAGCTGTGTCCTTTAGCCTATTTGGCATAGATCCTGTTCCAGGTGTTGGATATAGCATTACCTGGAAAGATGAGCGGTATTTTAAAATCCCACCTATAGTAAGTGAAGCTGAAATTATAATTATGCAGCATGAACGAACCGGTGCTTTTCGTCCCATTTTACCTAAGGCTCTTGATCCACAAAATACCAAACTTAAAACCACTCTTTTACCAGGTAATCATGCAACTGCTGAAGGAAATTTACTTAATCAAACAAGGGATCATAAAGATGAAATAAGGACAAGACGCCACGTCCAAAAACTTACCCTAGCTAAAATAACCAGAATGTTAATGGCTCATGGGGTAGAATTTAAAAAAAGATTCAGCGATAAATTTAAGTTATCTAATGCAAAAATGTTAAATCTTTACCGCAAAATCCAAAAATATTTTTCTCTTTATGCAGAATTAAGACATCATGGTTACCCTCATCTTCCTTTGGAGAGCATTGAGAATTCTCGTGCTGTATGTACGAATAATATTTATTACCCTATTGCTCTAGATGCGTATATTCCACCTGTTTATCCTTATATTAATAGTGAGCATTTAATTTTAGAGCTTGAAAGTTTATTCAAGCTTAAAGATGAATTAAATCCTAACCCTGCTGCAATTTTAAACGCGATTAGCGCGAAAATTACCCCTCAATTTGCCAACACAATTACTAGTCTCTCAGCAGCTAAAACACCAGAAAGTCCCGCGCAATTTACTACCATGATCCAAAGCTTAATAAACATTATTAGCGCAGCATATTTAAAAAATAATATGAACCAAGATGAGAAACTAGACCTTATCCTCGCTATAACAAATTTCCTCCAAAAGCTTGCGAGCTTAAGTAACATTCCCTTAATCCAAACAACTTTCGATCAAGTTAAAAATGGCATCAAAAAAACTATTGAGGTGCGTATTGCTACCCTCCAAGAAATCTATAATGATTTTATTACTAAATTTTACCCTATCAACGACCCTTCTCTTGCGCATCAATTAAATACTTCCCGGGAAAGTTTATTGAATCAATGCAATGAGTTAGTAGAAGGTCTTACTATCTTTAACCAACAGCTATTAAATCTTACTTTGGGTTTTTCCCTCAAAGAAATGCTCCAAGTGAGTATAAATTTAAAGAAAGATATTCAATTACTAAGGCCATTATGTATCAATCAAGAAACTGTAGTAAGTCCCAGAATTACAACAAGTGCAACAACGCAATCTAGTAGCCCTAATGTTAAAACCTCTACAACCCAAACAGTTAGCTTTGAAGACGTTATTAAAAATCTGCCTTTAGATCTACGCAATAAAATGGGCTACAACGCTCCTTTCATTTATTGCCAAAATGCCATTAAACAATTAAAAAAGGCCTGTAATACGTATTTAAATCATATAGAATCAAAGGAAAGAACCCATCACGCAAAAATAAAAGCAGTGAATGACATTCTTAGAATAATTAATAACAATAAAAGTTCGCAAGATAAGGGTTTTATCAAATTACGCGAATTTTTATTACTCCCTGGGAATAAAACGATCCAAGTTTTAAGCAAAAATCTCCAGTCTATTTGTGAGTTTACCTTAAAAATACTCGCAGTCTTATCAGGTTTATTTGCTATTATTTTAGCGGCAAAACGCTTATATGATTCAAGAGGCAAAAGTATAAATTTCTTTAAACCATTAGCCCAAACTTGTGTTGTAGAAGAGATTGATAATCATTTTCATTTAGGATATTCTTTTTTACCTCCTAAAACCTAATTTTGAACATCATGCTTTTAAAAATGATCCGCAAGAAGTTTTTACAGCTATTATTATTACTCTTAACTGTCGGTGCAAGCTTAACGTTAGGTCTTTTAAGCTATAGTGGCATGTTTGTCCTTTGGCCAGTTGTCTCCTTAAGCATAGCAGCCTTTATTTTAGCAGTTCTTTATGAAGCTGAAATTTTTTGGCAAAACATTAAAAGTTCCTTTAAAGCCCTTTTTTCTCGGCTGGCGCTAAAAAAACAATTTTTGCGCGAATTTTTAGTCAAAAATGTCCCTGAGTCTCTTGCAGAACAAGAAAAACTCCCGCAATTACTCCGCGATTACTTATATCTTGTTAATAAACAAGAAGATCTGGCGCACAAAAAAGAACATGACGAACTTGATATTGAAGGTTTAGCTTTGTTAAAAAGTTTGAAACAAAAGCTAAAGCGTTTTGAGCTTGAGTTTGCCAAGCAATTATTTAGCTTAAAAGAAGATGATAAAAAACATAGTGAAGCAGTTAAAGAGCTCCGTGCATGGATGCGCAAAAATCAAGGAGAGGCTTACCTTAACAAACATAGATTAAGATATGGCCTATTTACAGTCAGCAAAGTTTTTAGCATTCTAACAGGGGGATTTATAGCAATTGGCACAGGGTATTTGCTATTTGATGTATTCATGACGTTGCCATTCTTAGCTGCAGTCCCTGCTGCTGGGATCCCCGCAATTATTATTACCTTAGGGATTTTTTCTGGCATTGCCTATGCGCTTATTACTTATAACTCGATAATCTCTATGTTAAATAACCGCAGTTTAGCTAAGCTTTATAACTCTCTTATCAAAGATTATAAAACAGAAAAGGCTGCATCTTTAACCAAAAAAATATTAAAAGCCTTTAGCAGTTTAATTTTTCTTGGCCTAACTCTTACCCTAACTATTTGTACAGCCGGCACTTGGTGGACCATAGGACAAAATTTTGCCTTTTTAATTAACCAAGCATGGATAATCTCAGGAACGGCGTTTATTACGGCTTCAACTTTAATTATTAACCTTTTTAATACGATCTGCACTTGGTTTGGGATTAAAAAAGAAATAAAGCATGCTTTTAAAGCTGTAGATGAGGACAAGCCTAAAAGCCAGTGGCAGAAGTTTATTGATGTAGTAAAGCTTGGAGCTCTTTCTTATAAAAAGTCCTGGGAACCAATTAATAAAGATGATAACTCATATATGCGCTATAACCCTTTTCGCATATTGATCAAAATAATCTTAACCCCTATAGAATGGCTGATGTTTCTTGCCCATATTATAAGTATTGGCGCGGGAGGCGATCAGTTTCCTGGGATTCAACAATATGTATCTGCAACACTTTGTGCACTTGACGAAGGCAAAGAAGATTGGCATCGTTTTTTTGGCCACAAGCATTTTCATGGAACAAAAACAATTAACCAAATACTAAAAGCCCGATCTGAAACAGGTGGAGGCCATGAACATAACCTTGATCTACCCAAAAGGTTTATCCAAATTCTCCTAACCCCTTTATATTTGTTTGCTATAGCGCTAGATTTTATAGGTCTTGTGAAAAAAAGTTCTCCCGCTAGCTTTAAAGACTATATAGACCTTTTCAAGATAGCCTGTATTCGCCAATACACCTCACATAACCCAACTGACACTAAAAAAGAAGATATTCCCCCTTTGAACTTTGCCACCACTTTATCATTACCAACTCTTAAGTTTGAAGCTGCCCTGCTTGCGCATGAAGCTAATCTTACAGAAGTCGAAAAAGCAATTAATGATAGCAAAAGCGTAAATGAATTAACGACTGTTGTAGGCAAAGCACAAGGAAATAGATTTTTCCAAACAAATATACAGTTAATAATCCCATTGTCTCCCTCCGCGAAGGCGGAAGGTCCATAAATTACAGCCCCCCCTTTAATTGAGAATGATTCTCGATTAAAATGGAAGTCAATATATAATAAATTTGAAATATAATGCTTAATACTCTCGATCTAAAACCAGGTTTTATCCTCCGCTTTAAAAGCTTTGGTAACACCGAAAAAAGGTTACGTATTCGCCTTATGGTTTTAGGGCTTATGCCAGGAGTAGAGGTTAAACTAGTTAGAGTAGCGCCTTTAGGATGTCCACTTTACTTTAACTTAGGCGAGATTAACCTTGCGCTGCGTAAAGATGAAGCTAAGCATTTGTTGTGGGAAAAATTATGACTACCGCGCTTATTGTTGGCCAACCTAATTGTGGCAAAACGGAATTATTTAATGCTTTAACTGATAGCCATGCGCCTGTTGGCAATTGGTCTGGAGTTACGGTTGCAGTAGAAAGCGCTACTTTTTGTATCCAAGAAACCTCCATTACTATTCAAGATACTCCTGGAATTTATGCTTTAATGGATAAACCAGAAAGTGAGGATGAAAAAATTACTCACGCGATCCTTACGCAAACCACCCCTGATTTATTAATAAATGTAATTGATGTAGCTAATCTTGAGAGGCAGTTATTTTTAACTAGTGAGCTTCTAGAACTTAAAATTCCGCTCGTTGTAGTGCTAAATATGCATCATGCAGAAGGAGCTTTACCTAAACTTGATGCTTTAAGTGTGGCTTTAGGTTGTAAAGTTTTATTATTTGAAAAAAATACAGACAGCAAAAATCTACACCAAAGTCTACTTAGCGAGCTTAAAAATCCTACCCCACCTACACCACCTATTTTACCGCTCCCGCATAATGTACATACCATGCAAGATGCTGATCTACATATAGCTGATGCACGCTATACCTTTTGCCATAAAGTCGCAAATTTAGCGCAGGTTCAGCAGACTAAATCTCAAGACAAACTTACCGCCCAGCTTGATGCTATTTTTCTCCATCGTTACCTTGGTCTACCTTTATTTTTCTTCATGATGTATAGCTTATTCTTTTTTGCTGTGCATGTTGGCGGAATAGTACAAACGTTTTTTGATAATACCTCAACCGTACTTTTTATTGAAACTCCTAGCCTTATTTTACAAAAGCTTAATACCCCTGCTTGGTTAAGCGATATTTTCTGTAATGGCCTTGGCAGAGGTCTTACTACTACTATTAGCTTTATTCCCATACTAGCTACCATGTATTTTGGTTTAAGCTTTTTAGAAGGTTCAGGTTACATGGCACGCGCTGCTTTTGTTATGGATAGGCTTATGCGCTTAATTGGTCTTCCTGGCAAAGCTTTTGTTCCTTTAATTATCGGCTTTGGGTGTAATGTACCTGCCATTCTTGCAACTCGCACTCTAGAAAACAAACGTGAAAGGATGTTAACCATCCTAATGGCGCCCTTTATGTCATGTAGTGCACGCTTAACAATTTACTCAGTATTTGTGAGCGCATTTTTTAAAGAAAATGGCCAAAACATTATATTTTCGCTGTATTTACTTGGGATTGGCGCCGCTATCTTAACTGGAATTATGTTTAAAAAATTGTTTTTTGCCCAAGAACTTGCCCCATTAACACTCGAGCTCCCGAATTATCAAAGCCCTAATTTTAAGCGCTTAAGTTCTATGAGCTTTATTAGACTTTCTAGGTTTTTAAAACGTGCAGCGCTATTTATTATTCCAGTTTGTATTAGCCTTAGTGTCTTAAATATGCTCCCATCACTAAACGCCAAAGCGCCAAATTTGCTTGCTTATTTAGGCCAAATGTTAACCCCTATTTTTACTCCCATGGGGTTAACTACTGATAATTGGCCTGCTACTGTGGGGCTTTTTACCGGCATTTTAGCTAAGGAAGTGGTAATTGGATCATTAAACACTCTTTACCAACAGGCAGCACACTTAAATTTTGCATCTCCAGTTAGCAATATAATGCAACAATATTTTCCAAGCTTTGCTAGCGTATATGCTTATCTTGTCTTCATTTTGTTGTACATGCCTTGTATCTCTACAATGAGCGCTATAAAACAAGAATCTTCCGCAAAGCTTATGTGGATTGCAATAATTTGGTCTTTTGGCATAGCATATATTTTAGCTATTTTAATTTATCAATTAATCTCTTTTGCTACACATCCTCTAACATCGAGTAAATGGATTATTGGCCTTTTCCTCCTTGCTGCAAGTTTTATATTATGCCTTAGGCGCTTCCCGCAAATAACAGGAGATCTACATGCTGTTTGATATCTTAAATTATATAAAGCGCGAAAAATTTGTAAGCGAGCAACAGCTCTCTCGCCACTTTCAAACTAATTCTGAGGTACTAAATTCAATACTAGAGCGCCTTAGCAAAAAAAACTTAATTCACCAAGTTCCATTAAAATCGAACTGTATGTCTGCTTGTAGCACCTGCTTTGAAAAACAGATTAGATATTTTGCTTTAGACCATGTACACTCAAGTTAAGATAGGTAAATTTAAATATATTCATGGCAAACAAAAAAACTCCTCCAAAAACGAAAACTAAAGCTTCTAAAGGCTCTAAAACCAAACCTCAAAAGAAAACACTTAGTGAACCTTTTTTAATAGATGAACCTTTAGATACTCCTCCTCTAGAAACAACACCTAGCGAACCAGACAATCCTCCACCTGACTCTCCTTTAGAAGAAAGTAAAGAGCTAGCTCAAAATACCAAAGCTGGTTATCCAGATCTTTCTGCCTTAAATGATGCTGTTTATCATATTGATTGGCGCTGGAGTTACTTTGAAATAACTGTGGTTTCACCAAATATTACTCTCTTTGTTCCGCCTAAATGGATAAAACCAGAACTCATTCCTGGAACCGAAGATTACGAATTTGTTTATCCGATTCTTGATTACGGTAATCGCATGATTACTTCCAAACAAGATGAATTTATGTCTGCTGGATATTCAATGTGTAAAATGTATTACACTATTGAAAAAATAATTGATATATTAGTTGGTAGATTATCCCAAGAAGGCATTCCCCCTGAAACTGAAGTCCAGGTTGCATTTGGCGGTCACAGAGTTGTCAAACGGAAAGCTTTCGAAATTATCATTAACCTTGATAATAACGTCGTAGTATCAAACTTCGACCCTGGTGAGTGGGGAGAAAAATACTTACGCGTCGTTAAATGGCAAGGAGAACAAGGTTACGGCTACCCATCTAAAGCCCCGCGTGATGTGTACAAAAAAGCTCCCAAAACAATGACTGCAAAACCTAAATAAGCTCAACACGCCTTATAGTATCTACAATAATTCGTGTTTTAGCATCAATTTCAAGGTTTACTAAATCCCCTATTTTTTTATGCAAAAAATTTGTTATCCGTAAGGTTTCGGGAATAAGATGTATAGTAAACGAGTTGGTATGCTGGTTAACCTTATCAATAGTTAAACTTGATCCATCTATTGCTATAAATCCTTTAGGAAAAATATATTTTAGCCATGCTTGTTTACATTGAATGGTCAGCGTTAATTGATTTAAGGACTTTGCTAAATCTATAATTAATGCAGTTCCTATCACATGTCCTGCAACTACATGTCCGCCTATTTCATCACTAAAACGCGCGCTCCTCTCAATACTTACAGTTTTTCCTTTAGTCAAGAAGCGTAAAGTAGTTATTTCTAGAGTATTTTGAATGGCATTAAAAGTAACAATATCATCCTTAATATTAATAACCGTCTGACAAACTCCATCTATGGCAACGCTCGCGCCTATTTTTAGCTTTTGCAACATTTTTTTATTAAAACGCACGCTATACTGCATAAGATTGGGCTTATTTATTACTGCGGTAACCTCTGCTAAACCTTGGGTAATTCCAGTAAACATATATAGAATAGTACGTTGATGAATAATATGATATAATGTTCTATTTTACACCAAAAAGCAAGTATGCGCATATTAATTATTGAAGACAATCAAACTACAGCATCATACCTAATTAAAGGCTTAAAAGAGCATTATTTTATTCCTGACTTAGCAAAAGATGGTAAAGAGGGTTTATATTTATTAAACAATTATACTTATGACATAATAATCCTCGATATTATGCTGCCCTATATAGATGGATGGAAGCTTTTAGAAAAAATTAATGAAGCCAATATCTCAACGCCAATTTTATGCTTAACGGCAAAAGACACTGTTGAAGATAGAGTCAAAGGTTTAGAGTTAGGAGCTGATGATTATTTAGTTAAACCATTTGCTTTTACCGAACTGTTAGCTAGATTAAAAAATATCGCCAAACGTAGTCATAGAGTTACCGCAGATATTTTAACAATTGCTGATTTAAATGTTGATCCGCAAAAACACCAAGTTACCCGTAATGGCACTAAAATTCATCTTTCTGCCAAAGAATTTATGTTGCTGTTGTTGTTTTTAAGACGCCAGGGGGATGTTTTGTCACGCACTTTTATCGCCGAACAAGTCTGGGACATTAATTTTGACAGTGATACTAACGTTATCGATGTTGCCGTTAAAAGGTTACGTGACAAAATTGATAAAAATTTTTCACTTAAGTTAATTCACGCCATAAGAGGAGTAGGCTATGTTTTGGAAAAGCGCTAAAAGTACACTCAATAAGCCATTATCCTTAGTAACTAAATTAATGCTCTTGTATAGCTTTTCCACTATTGGATTATTAACAACTTTAGTTTTATTTTTATATCCAACTTTTATGCAAATAATCGAGCAACTAAACGGCTCACCAGCCTCCCATTTAACTGTAGAATGTTATGAAAAGTTTATTTTAATTTTGTTATTTGGCTCTCTTGCATCCATAATTTTTGGCCACATAATAGCAAGCAAAGGCCTTAATAGACTTAAAGAATTTGAGCATAAATTAGATACCATAACCATTGAATCGTTAGATAAAAGGATAATTCTTGCTGAATGGCCCAAAGAACTACGCCCCTTAGCTAACAAATTTAATAGTATGTTGGACCGAATTCAAACGTCCTTTAACCAATTGTCCCAATTTTCTTCTGACATCGCTCACGAACTTAGAACACCTATTCATAATTTAAGAACTAATACCGAATTAGCACTTTTAAAAAATAAATCACCTCATGAATATAAAAATATTTTGGCAGCAAATATGCAAGAATATCTTAACCTCTCAAAACTTATCGAAAATCTACTATTTATTGCAAGATCAGATCATGGCCAAATGACCCTTAATAAAACCGCGCTTAATTTAAATCCATCAATCTTAACTGTATGTGAATACTATGCAGCGCTCGCAGATGAAAAAAAAGTAACTATAACCTGTAAAGGCGAGGCAAAAATACTTGCAGATCCGGTACTTTTTAAACGGGTGATAAGTAACCTTTTAGCCAACGCGCTTAAATATACTCCATTAAAAGGCCAGATCAATATTGAAATTTCCCAAGAGCCTAATTTAGCAAAAGTTACTATTCACGATACAGGTATAGGGATATCTCGCGAACATCTGCCTAATATATTTACCCGTTTTTACCGGGTAGATCCTGCACGTAATACGCAAACTGGTGGCTTGGGCTTGGGTTTAGCAATTGTAAAATCTATTGTTGATTTACATAAAGCTAAAATAAATATCCAAAATCACCCAACAATTGGGATTTTAGTTGAGCTTTCCTGGCCAGCTTGCATTTAGGATTATTAGCATTAATGAAAAAATAAGAGCAAAAATAATTCCTATCCTGATAAGGAGATATTTTTGGGCAGCTTGAATGCCAATGTGTCCTAAGGCTTGCATATGCGGTGCCTTATGAAGAGCTAAAGAGTGCCAAAAATTATTAATTTTATAAACAACTTTATTGTTTGCATTAAATTTAAACTCTGGTCTATTTACAAAATACTCGTCTCCATAGTGAATGAGAAGCTGCTCATTGGGCATTATGTCCCTTGCTGCATCTAAATAAATAAACTTAATCCCATTTATGCAAATTATCTTAGAAATAAGGTTAGCCTTTAAATAAGGTGAATTTTTATCCAACTCATTGCAAGCTGAGTGGTTTATAAACCTAGCCAGGTTTCCATAAAATCTAGCATCAATATGCATGCCAAGAAGGTCTTCAGTACAGTAAGAGTAGCCCAAATATTGGGGGTTAATTAATTTAACTCCTCCATAGATAAATAAACCCTTGCCCTTATTAATCTTCTTTTTGCAAAATAACCCAACACCTACATTAGGATCAATGTACCTTAATTCATAAAGCGCAAAGTCAGTTTTAGTAGTTATCAATTTAATAACGTCAAAATCTACTTTTTCGAATAGCTTATCTCCATCAACTTCGAGAGGAAGATCATTAAAAGTAAAGTAATCATCAATTATAATTTCTTCAGCGTATTCAAATTCATTTTTGCATAAAGTGCTTGCCACAGCATTTAATTGCTTAATGTCAATTAATTGGGTCCCTGGTTTATTAGCATAAAGCGAAAAATTTATTTTATCCTCAACTTTAGCACGTAGAAATTTGTTTGATGGAGCTATAACAAATTTACAGGCTAAAGGATCTTTGACATTTAAAAGGACAGAATAAACATAAATTACCGAGTTTAATAAACCATTAAAATCATCATAGTTATAAATAAACAAATGATCATTAGTGACAATTTTTTGTTCGGCTAATAGTGGATGCTGAAATTCGCGCAGCGCCATTAGCTCAGCGTGCGTAATTTTTTTCCCCTCATCTAAAAGGCAGGTACCATCTTTTAGATTAATTAAGACCTTACTATAAGAAGAGCTTTTATTGTTATTTGTTAAGGTTATATTAACCACTTTTAATCTCCTTTAGCGAGGAATGCTAAACGATGATCAATGTTAATCATTAGACCTAAGCCTTTTATTACGCATTAGTTAATAAAATTAATTATACGCAACACTCGAAGCTGATGTAAATAATTTATGCACTTGGTCTGTTTGGACTTGGAGATGGTGGGAGGTTTCTGTTTTTTATCACTTGATTTAATTCTTGCAATGCTTTTTCAAAAATTGCATGTGAAGGATCAATTTTATCATACGATATATGACCTGACGGTTTTTTGTTTATTTGCTCAACAATAAGCGCACCACTAGCATTGGTATAAGCCTTGTAATTAGCAGATTTAATAAATGCAAAGTCCTTACCTGTACGACCACAATATCCATCTGAATAAATAATTGGTGTTGCTGGGTTTGTATTATGTTCTAAACGGCTACCAATCTCAGCTAAAGAAGCTCTTAATTCCTTCTCATCAGGTGACACCTGCTGAGCTGTCGCCTGCTGAAAGAATTGGGCTCCGCTACGAGCTGCAGTCGGTGGTTGAGGTTGTTGAGCTGCATGGGAGGAAACGTGTTGCAGTTCTGCAGCCTTAAAATTTCTTAAATATTGTTCAAATTCTTTATATTCCTTAGGAGTTGCGGATCTTCTGCTAGATTCCTTGTACATGTTGCTTTCTTCGTCATAATCCATAACCAGAAGAAGATTTTCACTTGTTATTTGGTCTATACCAACAAAGAAGCCTTTAGTAGCTTTAGTTGCAGGATCATAGACTGTTATACAGCTAGTCCCAGGCATTTGCTCATTCGTGATATCTCGATAAACTGTTACATCCCCAATTACAGCATTGCCAAAAGCTTTGACACTATAATCAAAAGCAACTTGATATAATTGAACTATATCATCAGATAGAACATGGACTGGCTTATGGGTTTGTTGTGCTTGTGATGGTGGTGGTTGCACTTGTTGCGGTGCTGGTTGCTGAGCCTGCTGTTGCTGTTGGGTATGTTGTGGGGGTGTTTGTACTTGTGACGGCTGTTGGAGTTGTGATGCTTGTGATTGAGCTTGTTGTTGATTCACATTAGATTGTTGCAGTGATTTTAAAATTGCTTGTATAGAAGGTTGCTCCTTGAGCCGACTGACAGCATCAACAATGCCATCATAATTTAATTTCTGATCACCATGGAAAAATGCGGCGCTAGAGCCAGTACTGCTTTGATTATACCAATAGTCGTCAGTTGTTTTATCAAAATTTATAATGCTTATTTTAATTTCATTACGTTGACTAATAGAAATAATCACATTTCCATTTATGATTTCTTTCCCTCCACTCCGTCTTAAAGCTTCTTCCATGTTATTAAAAAAATCCGCAACCTCTTTGCCTTGATGCCGTGGTGTTTGCGCTTGTTGAGGCGCTTGAGGTGGAGGGGTGGGTTTTTGAGGTTCAAGATTGAGCAGACCTTTCTTTCCAGCTTCCCTAATTAATGATTCACATTCCGCTACATCGGCTTCAGTTGCTTCCTGTTTTTTTTGCAGATTATACCCTTCTGTTTGATCATAATGTACTTTATAAAGCAGACTAGATTTCGGGTCTATAAAGTAGGCATAATTACCTGGATTTTTATATATATGGGGGCATGTTACAAGATTGCCAGTTTCATCCCGCGCACCAGTCATGCTTAAGTAAATATTGGAATTATTGTATTTAAAAACTTGTGCTTTATTTGGAGGAAGTTTTCTATTATTTATGTCGCTAAATGCTGACATTAATTCTTCCGAAACTGTTACTGACATAGCAATCTCCTCATAAAATAGTCGATATTTATTATTATAGTACAAGAAAAAAAATTTGCTTAATAAGACTATGGCGTGTTGTATTGCTTTCAACCTAGATAGACCGCGGGACGTCGACTTCGGTTGTGAAGATTAAATGTCAACAGGCCTTATGAGATTGTAATAACCTTTGAGGAAATTGCGCTTTTATCTTCAGGAAAGGCTTGTCTAATCATATAGGGAACTGCGGTAACAAAGTTTATTACAGAATCTGCCTTATACATAGCGCCCCAAAAACGTGTACCTGAAGCTTCCTTAACCAACTGCAAATTGCTCTTTTGGGGAATAATACTAGGCGCCTTTAACCATGCATAAAACGCATCTACTATTGCCTTTTCTTTATAGTGTTCATTTGCTAAAGATACTAGCAAAGTATACAAAGAACCTAGAGAAAAGGACACTGCAGAGTCTTTTGCCTTTTCTTTATAATATACTAGCTTAGTTAAAAGAAAGGCAAGCTCCCCTTTAATCATGTCTTTATTAGGGTCGCCCATAACAAATTGATAATCGGCATATTTTGCAGGGTGATTAGTACTACTCTCTTCCTGCACGCTCTCTTCACGCAACAAAATCGTATTTGCATGGTTTTGAATTGCTTTAAGAGCTTCTGCTAAATGTAAATCGTGTTTGGCCAAATCATCATGGGTATTTGCAATAATAGTTAACAATACAGGTAAAGTTTTTATAAATATTTTTAATGGCAAAGCTGCTGTCTGGGTATAATATTGCCTATATAACCGCAAATGTTCATTGCATAATCCCGCATCAAAATCTACATGTAACCACCTTATAAACTCTCTTAAAATTAACAAAAACTCACGATCAGAAATATAAAGTTTACTCAGCAGCAAACGACTTAACAAATTTGCAACTTTTGGTTTATTTTTATAAATTGCTTGAAACATTAGATTAAAAAGCAAGCTTTTTGTATAAACTGATGTATCTATATTGCGCAAAAAAACTTCCAACTCATGATCCCACACTGTATCGCGTTTAACTATTTCTTTTAAAAGAGGATAGGTTTCCTGAAAGTTGAATTTGCGGATGTATTTTAGGGTAATTGAATCAAATGCCGGATTTTTAGCCATCTCAGTTAAAGAATTTTTTATTAGCTGATTTTTTAATTCAACTAGCTCGGGATTATAATAGTTAATATGCACATACAAAAAATCAAGCAATTTAGTACATAATTCAAGCTCTTTGCTTTCAATTGCTTTTTTTAGAATAAAAGTTATGTGACTCAACATGATTGTATTAAGTTTGTTTGTATCACAACCTTCTTGTAACAATAACTCGTTATATTCTCTAAAAGTCTTTGTTAAAATTGCAGCAAAATCTGCAAGTGAACCTTGGGTATATGCCATATTTAACGGCATTGCAGCTATATTTTCATTCTCAAAGTCAACTATTTGAACTTTAGAGTAAGTTAATAAGCGGGTTATTAAATCAGCATACTGTTCTTGAATACATATACTCAAAGGCCAGGTTTTACTGTCTTTAGAGTCAACTACTACATCTGCCCCTAAATCTAACATTTTTGCGGCAAACTCGGGCTTTTTATCCGCTAACAAAAGCGTAAATAACTGACTAGCTTTTAAAGCTAGTAAATTAGCGTCTGGTTCTTGAGCTTTAATATTTGTTTTCTTAGCTTCAATTAAATTAAGTAATGCCGCAAATAAATCCCATGATTTATTGTCAGCAGCGCGCCTTAGAAGCTGCAAGCAAGTTAATAAAGTATCACTGTCTAGAGTTTCTGCGCTTTGCAAAGAGTGCATAATAGCGCTTATTAATTCTACATTTGGCTTTATCTTGTAAATAGAAATAAAAATAAGCGGGTAAAAGTGACTATGGGGTAATAGAGAAATAAGATCATCAATCTGACTTTTTTCCATGGAGCGTGACACTCTATAGATAACCTCATAAAAAAGTATACGTGAGTTAACATTCTCCAAAGATTGAAGCACTTCTTTATTATATAAAAATGCTTCTTTAGCAAAATCCTCCCAATTATAAGGCTTATCAGACCAAACATTATCCTGAATGCTTAAAATAAACGCCTTAATATCATCAAACTTACCTGCTAATAATGTTATATAAGCATCTAAAATTATTTTTTTATCTACCTTAAGCTGAGATAACTTGATAATTAACTCTCCTGCTCTATGTGTTTCCACAGCATAAGGCACTAAAATGTTTAAAATCTCAGCTAAATTAAGCGTAGACGGATCAGTTTTTAGCAAAAAATCAACCAATAACTGATAAGCAGAATCAGTATTTCGCAAAAGGTAATTAAGTCTTGCGTAATTTTTCTGCTCTAAAGTTTTTTGTAAAATTTTAGCTCTTTCAACAGATCTAGTTTGATAAAAACTTAAAACAATCTCGTTTTCATTTTCATAAGATAAAGCCAAATCAAGCGCTGAGTTAGGCATTTTAGGAGGGTAATATGCATTAACATCTATAGTTATCTTGAGTAACTCGCTAACTACCGCAGAGTTTTTATGCAAAACCGCCATATAAAGTACGGTTTTATCATCTTCTAGCTTATCAAATTTTAAGCTAGCAATGTCTTGCTTTAGCATATGTAATATAAGGTTAGTTTCGTTATTTTTAACTGCACTAACAAACCTTTTCGCTATAGATTCTGGCATACTGCTCACTCCTTACAACAATTGAGAGCAATATGATACACTTTAATGGGTATCATATGCTAGAGTTTTAAGCAATTTCTTCATAATTACGAACAATGTTATACTGAAAATCCTGCACCGAATGCGCTCGTGAAACGTTAATATGAAAAAACCTAAACTATTAAAAATAATATTATTTAGCTTAATAGGAGCAAAAGCCATGGCCTTTACTTTGACAAGTTCTGCTTTTACGGAAAAAAGTACGATTCCTAGTGAATATACTTGTGACGGAAAAAATTTAGCTTTACCGCTTGCTTGGAGTGATGCGCCTCAAGGGACGCAATCTTTTGCGCTTATTTTTGATGATAAAGACGCACCTAATGGCTTATGGACCCATTGGGTGGTTTGGAACATTCCCGCAAGTACTAATCAACTAGCTAATTTTCTTCCATCAAGCATAAAAGAAGGCATAAATAGCTGGGGCAAAAACAACTATGGAGGGCCGTGTCCGCCTAAGGGAGAAACTCATCATTATGTTTTTCACCTTTATGCATTAGATACGCTGTTAAACATACCAGAAAAAAGCACCCAGGCAGATTTACGCAATGCAATTAAAGGGCATGTATTAGATAAGACCGAGTTAATGGGAACATTTGGCCATTAAGCCCCTCTACTTTCCCTTAACAAAATCTCATTTGCAAGGCTAGTTAGCCTGCCATTTGAGTGGGTAAAGCGATTTATCATTACTACAATACCAGATTTTTTCTCGGGAATAACCGCAATATAAGCGCGGAACCCATCAGTTGCGCCTGTTTTACCGATTAAGGCATGCGGGTTAAAATGTGGATTTGCCAATTTGCGTACTGCTGAAGGGACAAAATGATAATGCTCAGGCCTTTTAATGAGTCTTTGAAATACATCTTTTTTATCAAATGGGGTAACAACCCAGCCAAGCCCAAACTGCATGTCCTCTTTGGTTAATGCATAATGGGGGATCTGCGAATAGCGCATAGCCCTTTGGAGAGAAGGCGGTGTGCGAGGATCGCCTACAGCAGCTCTTAAATATTGCCCCATATCTTTAGCCGAAGCACGCATTGCCCAAGCTCCACCAAATAAGCCAGATGGCATATGCCTAACAGGCTTACCATAAGCGGTAAACCCTTGCGCCAAATAACGTTGGTTGGCTCTACTAATATCAAGCCCTGCGGTTTTCATATTTAAAGGATCTAAAATTTTACGCCGCATTAGCTTGGTCAAATTAGTTTCATCTTGTTTGGCTAATACTCTACCTAAAATTCCATAGGCAAAATTTGAATAAAGCATTTGACTAGAAGGCGAAAATCTCGGAACTGACTTCCGTAAATAATAATGTAACTTAAGCTTGTTTACTAAAGAAGATGAAGCATTATAAGGCAATTTTCTTGCATTAAAAGGCAGACCAGATACATGAGTTGCAAGTTGAAGATAGGTTAAATTACCTATTGATTTAGAATGCGGTTTTTCAAGGTAAGGATGAATTTGATCGGATAATGCTGAATGCCCATCAAGGACGTTTTGCGCAAGAATTAAGCCAGTAAAAGTTTTGGTAATAGATCCTAATTCAAAAATAGTATCTTCGGTAACTTTAATATGTCTAGAAGGAACCGCCTCACCAAAAACATATGTTCTAACCTGCCCATGATTTAAAACCGTAATCGCCGCGCCATTAACATGATACTGGTGCATAAAATTCTGCATTTTGCGCTGGATAAATGCATCATTAAAAGCAAAAGCATTACTAACAAAGCTAAAACTCCAAATAACCAAAAAAAACCTAAACCCTTTATGCATGTTAAATCCCTTACAGGCAACAGGTATAAACAAAACCTGCCAAAGCAAAAAGATTAAACTATTGCTAAGAAGTTTTGAAGTGGTTTTAAGTTAATTTTGCTCCTGGTAAAACTTCGTCTTGTCCTAAAGAAATATTTAACTGCAAATGCTCTGAACCGCTAGAACCTGCATTAAAAAATAAAAAACTATTCTTAGGATCAAGTAACATTTCAGGATTAAATACAAGCTCAGCGCTAGCTCCAGTATCTTCACTGCTAGACTGTACTGTATGCGCTGCTTGATTATTAGGCGTAATATCCTCTCCTGTCATAGTTTCATCCTGATTAGCAGAACTAGGTGAAAGGGGCCTTGGCATAGATGTTGCTTCTTGCTTTCCTAGATACTCCTCAAAACTTTGCTTGCGTTTTGCATTAAGGCTAGCTAAGTGTTGCTGCTGCAGAGTGCGTCTTAAATCTTTTTGGCTTTTTGCAAATAACTTTGTTAACTCTTGCATTTGAGCTTTCTCCAAATTTTTTATTTTATTTCGGGAGTCTTTTTCCGCATCTTCCATAGCATTTAGTTTTTTCCCATTAGCCTTATTAACCCGAGATAAGACTTTTTCCCGTGCTTCTTGTTTAGATAAATCAGCTAAAGTTTGAAATGGAATTAAAACTTTTAAGCAAATTAGGCTATCTTCAATTAAGTTAAATTGTATAATTGCTTGCGCTCTTATGTCTTTGGCTGATTTCTTAGCTTGCGCCTCTAAACACTCAAACTCAAATCCTGCCATTTGATTGCGGCTAACGCGCCATTTATGAGGTAACGCTATGGCTTTCAGCTGAAAATTACCTGCTGCACCCGCAAAATATAGAAAATATTCCGGATTGGTCGTTGAATCTTCCGCATAGCCCATAGTCCAAACAGCGTCTTTGCCTTCCCTACCTGGAGGAAAATTAATACATACGCCCCTTGGATCGTGAAATAGGCATTTATTAATCAGCCTGTTTGAATTTAAATCGCCAAGCCGTGGTTCCTTAACATTGGTAAACACCCCATACTGCTCTTTTCTCCCCCCACCATCCATACAATAAGAGATTTTACATCCCATTATTAGATCACCATTAACAAAAATGCCGCGTCTTTTCTCAAATAAATTATCATTAACAAATAAATTAGCCTCACAAGCCTCATCCCTTCTAGTTGAGTGCAGTTCCTCATCTAAATTAAACTTACCATAATTTTCAATTCTTAAAAAAGGGCGTCCATTTTTAAGTTGAGTTCTTGTGCGCTCGCCTTGTACTATACAGTCTTTATTAAAAATACCACTTTTATAATCTCTTATTTCAGTGTCACCTCTTAGCATAATCTTTAAGCTGCTTGCATGATAATTAGTAGGATCTTTGCATATAGGAAAGTTAAGAATCATTTTGCTTGTACTGCCGTCTGTATATTCTATGTTTAAAGAAATTTTACCATCTTTCTCTAAGGTTCCTTCGTTATAAATTCCTGAGTGAACTTGAGTGATTGATGAGTTTGGCGTAACTTTAACTATCTCTTCTTTGCCCTGTCCATGATAATTTAGCCTCTTAGTACCCCCTTCGTAACTTCTCTTTTTTACCTCAGAATCAGCAGGGATATTTTTCCAACTAACTTTAGCCTCAACAACTTCCTCAGGAAAAGCTCCAAACAAATGATGGCCATGGCGGATTAATTCCATAGTATAAGTAACTTCTTCAGATGAGATTTTTGGATTACGGATAGTTAAGGTGCCATTGGCTCTATCTTTAGAAGTTAATGGGGTATCAATTATATACTCATGATTTATGCCACTAGCATAAGTATAAAAAATCTTGCCGGTCACTAAATGATGGTTTATAAAATTTCCTTCTACTCTAACTTTAATATCTTTAAAATTAGCTAGATCCTCAATAATAGCAAACCCTTGCAACCGCCCAAAACTATCACAGCTACCCTCGATTAAGGTGCCTAAATCACCATCTAATAATTTAATTTTTCTTAGTTCATTATTTCTTTCAGGAGTAGCAAATTTAATAACCCCAACCTCATTAGGATCTACTTCTAAAATCGCTAAAATTGAATCTGCAACCTCTTGCATATTAAGCGCCCACCATTGCGAGCTTGAAATATTCATAATCTCAGGAAAACTAACGCTAGTTGCCGTCCAAATTGGGCTCTTGGGAAAGCTTATCGAACAAAATTCAATCTTTTCTATATTACCCTCATCATCAGTTACAATTAGGTATTCACACTGATAAGGAGAATCATTTTCTCTAGCTTCTTCAAGTGAAATCCTCCGAAACTTTAAATTTTTACTTTTATCTTCTGCTGCTACGTTTGCTTTTTCTTCTAACACTATTTTTCCTCGCTCTAAAATTTTGGATATATTATGACTTTATTGGCTCAGTAACAAGATAATAGATGTAAATAAACGATATGTGCGCAAAAAATAAGATACGGTTTTTCTGTAAATGTGTGTATTTTTCATGTGCGACGTATTTGGGGAGTTACCAAGATTAGTACTATAATATGAATTATTAAACTAACCAAAATCCATCTATGCAAAACATTGACCCTAATACACCTAAATTAGACCAATATACTAAAGATCTCCCGCAAAATGAGGAGGATTTGTTTAACCTCTGCTCTTTTTTGGTTTTTGATGAAAATTATGCTATTGAGCTTGTGGGTTCTAAAGAGAAGTTTGTTGAATTACTTGCTTTAATGTTAGAAAAAAATGTTGTGGCTGCTGATGTTGCTAAGATTAAAAGTGCTTATGCGGCTAAAGACTGGAATAGAGTGCAAGAATTAGCCCATAAAATTAAGGGTGGGGCTCTTTATATTGGGGCATTTAAGATGAAAATGGCTTGTCAATATTTAGAAAGATATTGGAAAGTTGGCAAGCGTGACTTATTGGAGAAGCTTTATCAGCAAATGTTGGCAGTAATTGCTGAAACTTTAAAGGCGGCTAGCTTGCGCTTACATAATGGTGAGTAATTTTGCTCTGGCTTTTTGCGCTCTCAACTCCCGGTTGATCAAAACAATTAATATTCCAAATTACACTTTCAACGTAGGTTTTATGCTCATATAGCGCTATTAGCTCGCCAATAGCGCTTGGCGATGGAATATCTAAGGTGATTTGGTTTAATGGCATTTGGCCTTTTATTTGTTGGTGTGGATAGCGAGTATCTTTAACCCCTTTTGTTAAGATCGCTTTTTTGTTTACCGCTAGCTCTTTAATAAGTTCTTGATCGTGCAGGTGAAATTGAATTAAATCAGTTGTTATTTGGTGAGTTCCTTGGCAAAGGAGTTGGTAGTAGCTATGCATAGCTTGATTGCCTAAGCCTCCCCATATTATTGGAGCTGTTTGATAATTAACAAAATTTCCGGCTTTATCAACTGACTTGCCATTACTTTCCATTTCAAGCTGTTGCAAGTAAGAAGGAAAGTATTCTAAATATTGGGAATAAACTAGTACTAATAAATTATGGATAGCTAAAAAGTTATTATTCCAAACGCTTAAAAGCGCGAGTATTACCGGTAAATTGGCCGAAAAATCATTATTAGCAAAATGCAGATCCATATTATGGGCGCCCAGAAGAAATTCATTAAAAGCTTCAAACCCGATGGCGATTACGGTAATTAAATTAATGGCTGAACAAACAGAAAAACGCCCCCCAACCCAAGTCCAAATTGGCAAAACATTATTAAAACCAAACTCAAGAGCTTTAGCTTTATTAGCAGTTATAGCGATAAAATGTTTATCTATATGTTTAGGCCTATTGATGAAAGCTAGGGCTTTTTTGGCGTTATACAGGGTTTCTATGGTAGAAAATGATTTAGATGAGATTAGAAAAAGCGTAGTTTCGGGCGCTAAATTTTTTGTGCATAGATGAAAAGCATCAGGATCAGCGTCCGATATAAAGTGAAACCCAAGAGATGGGGTTTTATAAGTTGCAAGAGCTTTAAGACAAAATTTAGGCCCTAGATCTGAGCCACCTATACCGATATTTACTATATCTGTTATTGGTTTGCCAGAGTATCCTAGCCATTCTTTTTGGCGTATTTGATTGGCAATAAGGCGCATTTGTTCACGCGTAGCTATAATATCGGGCACAACATTATGCTGATTTACCCAAATAGGATTATTATCAAAAACTCTTAAGGCCGTATGTAAAGCTGCGCTATTTTCATTATAGTTAACGCTTTCGCCTGTAAGCAGGGCTTTTATTTGCGCTTTAAGCTTACACTCATCTGCAAGCGTAAATAATAGCTCTAAAATAGGTTGATTAACTTTTTGGTGGCTATAGTCAAGGTTAATATGATGTGTGGCTGCTGTGTAAGTTTGCTGAGAAGAATAAACATTGCGCGCTTCTTTAGCGAGCGCCTTCCAAGCGCTTAAGTCGGTTACCTGCTTCATGCATCTTTATTATTAACTTCAAGTAAAAAGTAGGCTACCAGCATTTGCCATTATTAACAAGGAGGGTTCTTTTCTATAATAAATAATCCACAGGGATTGCTATTATTTTGGGCGTTAATGAAATATCATGCTCCCGCAAACAAATAACTGCGCCTAGACCTAAAGGACAATGAAATTTTTCTAATAGATTAAAGGCAGAAAAACTTAATTTAGACGGAGTTGAGGTTTTTTTAAACTCAACAGGGTATAAATATCCATCGGATTCAATTAACAAATCAATTTCTTTTTGATCTGTATCTCTATAAAAGTAAAAATTTGCATCTTTTGCATTATGCCAGTAACTTTTTAAGATCTCTGTGAAAATATATGTTTCTAAAATAGCGCCTGATAGTGCGCCTGCCTCCAGAGTTTCAGGGCTTGACCATTGAGTTAGATAAGTGCAAAGTCCAGTTTCCAAAAAATATACCTTGGGAGTTTTTACCAAACGTTTGGTTAAATTATTATGGTATGGATATAAAAGATAAATTAAACCAGATGCCTGTAACACTGATAACCAAGCTTTTGCTGTTTGATGGCTAATGTCTACATCCCTTGCAAGATCGGCAATATTTAGTAATTGTGCGGTACGCGCAGCCAAAGCTTTAATGAATCGTTGAAAAATTAGAATGTTTTGAACGGATAATAGATCCCTTATATCTCTTTCTATATATGTTTGGATATAAGACTTAAAATATTCATTTCTTGGAAAATCTGGCTGCTGAATTATTTTTGGAAAAGAGCCATTCCATATTCTTTGATAAATCTCCAAAATAGGGCTAATTTTTGTCCCTCTTAACTTGCGTGCTTTATCTATCCAGTTATCTGTAGGTAAAAATGGACCTAATTTGTTTGCGTAACCAGAAATTTCAGCCTGTGAAAGCCCTAATAAATCAAGTATAGCAATGCGCCCAGCTAAACTTTCTTGTATGTTCTTCATCAAGGAAAATTTTTGCGAGCCTGTTAACCAAAAATCACCTGGATTTTTATGTGTATCAACATATATCTTAATGTAGCTAAAAAGCTCAGGGGCATATTGGATTTCATCTATTGTTACAGGAGGAGAGTAGTGTTGTAAAAAACCTTTTGGATCTTGCTGTGCTAATGAACGAGCTTCTAAATCATCTAAGGATACATAATGACGCTTACCCATAGAAGCTTGTTGTAACAGGGTTGTTTTTCCAACTTGGCGTGGGCCTGTAATAAGCAATACAGGAAAATATTGGGATAATTTTTGCACATGTGGGGTTAGAGTACGAGTAAACATAAAGTGCGTTTATTTTATAAGCGTTATTATAGAATAACCGGAATCTCAAAAATACACAATCCTCGTCTTTTTTATCTATCAATACTAAACTTGTTTAAGTGCGCTAACTCATTCTTTAAAATAAGTTGTGCCATATATTTTCCCGAACCTAAGGCGAGGGTAAAGCCAGAATGGCCGTGTCCTGTATTAACCCATAAATTGCTATATTTAGTTTTAGAAATATATGGCATACCGTCAACCGAGGTTGGTCTTAATCCTGTCCAAGAGGAAACGTTTGCTTTATCTATTTGCGGCTTTAGATCTGGGTAAGTTAATAAAAGCCTTTCTTTAAGGCTGGTTATTTGTAGAGGTTCAATATTTAAGTCAAGGCCAGCAAATTCTGTTATACCAGTAATTCTTAATCTGTCTTCAAACGGGGTAATTGCTGAATAATATGCATGATCAACAATGGGGATTGAGGGTTTATTTTGCCAATCAGGGCAATTTAAGGTTATAGAATAGCCTTTAATAGGTTCAATAGGGAGCTTAATATTTAAAGGGACCAATAAATCATTAGACCATGGTCCAGCGGCAAGGATAATAGCATCAAAATTTAGTAATTGCTTTTGATATTCAAGTAAAACCTCGCTTTTATTATTGGAAGAAAATTTTACCTCGGCGCCATAAACAAATTTTACTTTTTGTTTCTTTAGATATTCAGCAAGGCTTTGGGTAAACAAAAATGCATCTCCTGAACTATCGTCGGGATAAAAAATCCCGCCGTAGAGAAGATTTTGAATAGGTAAAAGCGCAGGTTCTTTTTCGACCATGGCAAGCGGTGTTAGGTACTTACAATTAATATGCATTTTGCACGCTAAAGCTAAGAATTTATGTATAGCAGCTTTATCATGGCCTTTACGAAAAAGTTGTAAGGTCCCCTTTTGGTGATAGGAAAAATTTAAAGGTATTTCTTGGTGTAATTCTTGCATCAACTGTGCCGAGAGTTTGGCAAGATCTATATTGTGCGCAAAATTTTGGTAAAAATATTTAGGAGTTGCATAGCTAATAAATTGCATCCCAAAGGTTAAAAAAGGTAATAATTGGTGTGGTTTAATTGAGAAAGGTTGGGATTTTCTCCCAAAACTTTTTACAAGCTGCCATAAAATACCAGGTGAATTCCATGGTTCACATAAGCTTGGCGTCAAAAGACCAGCATTGGCATAACTTGTTTCGAGCGCTGCACCTAATTTACGCTCAAATATAGTGACTTGGTGGTCCTTATAAAGATAATAAGCCGTACTAACTCCTATAACTCCTGCACCTATAATAGCAATTTTCATTTAGCTAACCTTTAAAAACATAGCTTTACTCCTGATAAGTAGAATACGAATTATAGTATATTTTTGTAGCTCTTAAGAGTGGTTACGTGGTGTGGATTACTCCAATATGTTATTCTTGCGTAAATTTTATATTTATATGGGGGATTTTATGCCAGAAAAAATTTATAGTTTGCCGCCGAATGAAGAAGAAGCTCGCCGCATAGAGCAAAGAGAGAAGCAAGTTAATTTTGGTAGAGTAACGCAAGGCTATAAAAATTATTATGCCAATAAGGTAATGGATAACCTTGATAAATTCCCTGAGCTGTCAAGACCAAAGACGCCTAATAAGTATTTAGAAATATCTAAAAGAAGCATGGATGCTGTTTTTAGAGCATGGAGAGTCGAGTTACATAAATGGGATAATATAGATACGCCTAATGGCTATACTGAAAAAGAAGAGTGGCAAAATGAAGTTGCGCCTAATATTGAAGTAGCGCAGCAAATGGTTGCATTAATAAATCAGGGAACCGCCAAACCCTTGCAAACTATTGAAGAGGAAAAATCAGCACTTTCTAGCAGCGAAAGTGAAGAAGAAGGTGATGAGTGTAGTTTTTTGGTATTTGATCCTAAGAAAGCAGCTAGTTATTTTGAGCCTGATAGTAACTCAGATAGCTCAATGGCTAATCTAATAACAACGATGAATTTTTAAAAATGTTAACAAATCCCTAGTTTATTAAGCCTAATTTTTTGAGGGCTTGTTTTACTTCCGGTTGATTTGCCATACTTAGAGTTGTTAGCGGTAAGCGAATTTCAGCATTTATAAGGTTTAGTTGGCTTAACGCCCATTTGGTGGGAATTGGGTTTGATTCTACAAATAACGCCCTATGTAGATCCATAAGTGATTCGTTGACTGTTAATACAGCTTCTTTATCATTTTCACGCGCAGCATGACATAACTTAGCCATCAAGCGTGGTACAACATTAGCAGTCACCGATATAACTCCCTTAGCGCCCGCAAGAAGCCAAGAAGCTGCTGTTAAATCATCCCCACTGTAAATATCAATTTTACCTTGAGCTAATTGCAATATAGCGTCAAAACGCTCCATCTTGCCAGTGGCTTCTTTAATTCCGATAATATTAGGAATCTCAGCAAGCCTTGCAACAGTCTCCGGTAAAATATCAACCGCAGTACGCGCTGGTACGTTGTATAGAATAATAGGTAAGCTTGCTGCCTCAGCGATCGCCTTATAATGCAAAAATAAACCTTCTTGTGTTGGTTTAATATAAGCAGGGGTCATAATAAGAGCGCCATGAGCGCCAATTTCCCTGGCTTCTTGAGTAAGTTCTATTGCAGCTTGCGTACTTTGCGCGCCAGTTCCGGCAATTACAGGGATTCTTTCTTTAGCAGCTGTGATGACTGTCTTTATGACAGATATTTTTTCTTTATGAGTTAAGGTTCCAGCTTCGCCAGTAGTACCTGCTGCAACAATTGCATCAGTACCTTCTTGAATATGAAACTCAACTAAGTCATGTAGTTTATTAAAATCTACAGCGTTATTTTTAAGCGGAGTAACCAATGCAACTATGCTGCCTCTGAACATAACCCCTCCTAAGCGTAGATAGTAATGTTAATAAGGTAGAATGTTAAATGCAATATTTCCTCAATAAAACCAGCTTTAAACAGGTCTTTTACCTATGTTTATTAGGACTCACGTGGTGGACTTTATTATCTTTGTGAAAATCCGCCTTTGCCTTTCTTTGGGCAAAAATACCTATCCTTCTTTGCTCTTTTGATTTTAAGGCCTCGTGCTTAGTTACTTCCCTTTCAAGATAAGTCTTTGTAGATTTTTTAGCGCCACTTGTCTCAGTTGGAGCTACAACTACTGGTTCGGTTGGGGGCCCTTTGGGCGCTGGTTTTTCTGGTACAACTGAAGCATGGGTCTTTTCAACAGCTCTTTGGGCGTCTTGCTCTTTAGCTTTTTCTGTATTACCTGTCTGCGTACTTGCTTCCCTTGCATGCAACCTTGGGGTTACTATTGTAGCTTGGGTTGATATTTCAGCTGTGGGTGTTATTTCAGCTTTGTGGTCTTGGTGAAGTGCTATTTCAGATGGGGTCGCAGAGCGGGAATCTACGTTTAAATCCTCAAGTAAAGTAGATTGTTGTCTTAGGAAAACCGCATCTTCATCTTTAGCTTCATCTTCAGCTGCATTTTGCTGCTTCTTACTTTCCATTTGCTCTCTTCTAGCTGCATCTTTTTGCTCCATATGTTCCTCAAACTCTACCATCAATTTGCCTGAGTTATGGCTAAATACATCTTCAACCTTAACGTATTCATCTTGGGGTACGCTTTCGTCAACTAGTTGCATGTTTAACGCGCCACGATCGCTATCTCTTATATTACGCGCATGTAATTGTTGGGTGTCTTCGGTACTAGTCAATGCATAAGTATCGGTCGTTATTAACTGCTGTACACTTAAAACACTTCTTATTGAAATACCCGTTGTATATTTTTGATCACTAAAAACGTGCATAACTAAGCCTGCGCGTAATTCATCTAATATCATGGCAGAGTGGTGTTGTTTGGTGCGCAAATGCCTTACAGCTCTTGCATAAGAAGTGCATAACTCTGCAAGATTTACATTTTTTCCAGTTAAAAGTGTTACTTCTTCTAAAGAGCCAAACACTTGAATATGATAATATAAGTGTTTTGCCAACATTTTTACTTGGTGAATATAATGTTTACGCTGTATTTTAGGCAAATCGGTAAAAGTTTTTTCTAGATTTTTATCTAGCATTGCATCGAACTCATGTTCACTCATGCGTTTAATTGATGTGCAATCTAAGTTTTTTACAAACCCCGCAAATTCTCCCATGCGTTGTTTTCTTTCAATAACAGTATAATCCATACCAAATATAGCGCCGAGCGTTACTGCATTCATGGTATTGGCTATTTGTTCACATTGCGCGACTTTACACTCTTCAACGAGAGAAACAGGAGGAAGATTAGCAATAATTACATTATAGGCAAGAGCCTTGTCTTCCTCGGATTTGCCTTCAAAACCAAGCACCTTGTCCCTTGCTTCCTCTTCACTTAGCTCACTATGAAGCTCTCTCGTTAACCTAATTCTTTCTTTTAGCTCAGCGTCAAACCTTGCCAATGCAACTTCACGTTGCAACTTTTCTAGCCCAGCATAATTTCCTTGCTGTACTTGTTGATAGGCCTCAAGGACTTGTGTGCGATATTTGTCCGATCCTGAAAAAAAGAAGTTTTTTTGGCAGCTAGCGCGTTCTCGATTCGTTCTAATCGCTATATCAATAGCATCTGTTTCTTTAACTCCCTTGGCGAGCATTGCCCTTATACCATTTATCCCATCTAAAGAGATAACTCCCTTACCTTCGCTCCAATAAACGTCTCGCCCAAAATAACCAAGCAAGGTTTTATAAACCAGCTCTTTTTTAGGAACTCTTTCATGTAAAGGGCGTACTTGTCTTACATCACCTCTATCCATAGCGGCACGCACATTAATATCAAGCATGTAATTGCCCATTACTCTTTTTAACTTAGCGCTTGGAGTACCAGTAACAGCTAGTAAAATATTCTGACTTTTTAACTTTCGCAGAATTTCTTGACCAGCCTCTTTATATGCATGCTTATGTGATTCATCTACTAGTACTACTTTATTTTGTAATAATGCAGCTTTTTCAGCAAAATCTTTATCATCGGCCAACAAAATAACTTGCGCGTGTTTCTCCAGGGCTTTTTCAAATTCTGCTACGGTTAAACTAGTTGAAAGTTGGAGTTTTTTTGCAACACCTTCGCCTTGCATCTTACTAATAGTAGTTGTCATTTCCTTAGCAAGATCAGCATCAGGAACAATAAAAACACCGGCTTCTGTTGCATGCGTAACTCCTGCAAGCACAAAGCTTTTACCGGTAGCCGTACCCATAACAACAAGCTGCGATGCATTGCCTTCTGCAATCTTTTTTGCATACTCTTGAATAACATATCTTTGTAAATCGTTTGGTCTTGGTGAATTTTGATCAAAGACTACTCTATTGCCAATTTTAACCTCGAAATTCTGTTTACCCCCAACTGTTTTCCCCTGTTTTATTACAACTTTAGGTTTGTCAACCGGCACCATTGCTAAACCGTCAGATGTTTCTGCAAGTTTCTTTTCTATGTGTACTTCTTTTTTATTACCTTCACCTTTTACCGTTACTTGATATGCTTCATTACCTATTGTTACTATGAATGGCTTTTCAGGATCTATTTTTTCCTTATGGGCATTAACTAGATCATTAATAACATCAATATAGGTTGATCCCTTGGCGTTATTATGTTCTATAATGCCTTTAGCTGTCTCAACGGTAAGCGTTTCTATATGTTGCTCTTTATCTAATACTTCTAGAGCCAGCAAAGCGTCTACATAATCATTAAGCTGTTTAGCCACTTTTTGCTCTAAATCTTTGCCCATAATAATATCACCTCAAAATATGATCATATTTTATAAGTATAGATCATTTTGATGATATTATTTTCTAAGAGGTAAAAGTTTTGTTTATTGGGTCAAGGCCCAACCTACTTGTATTTGGTAGGTTGGGCCTTGACCCAACAAAATTATTAAATTCATTATCAGGCACAACAAAATTATTAAATTCATTGCGTAGGTTGGGCCTCGGCCCAACAAAATTATTAGCCATATTAACCCAAGAATTCGCCACCAACATTTCTTGATTACCTGCTGGCAAATTAATGTTTTTCATATACATAATATATGCACCAGCTAACAATAATCCCATTTGGAGCACCATCAAAAGAGCGCCTACAACAGGATTTAGAAATATGCCTAGAGGTAATAATGCTCCTCCCGCGAATATAATAGTTACGAGATTATAAGTAAGGCTTAAAAGTAAACTCGTTTTTATGGCGTTAGTTGTTTTATTGGCAATAGGAAATAGATAATGCAAAGGCTTTAATGAAGAATTAGTCAAATGCACTTTAGCGCAAGCTTTAGTAACATTATGGGTTTCAGGAGATAAAATTAACACGCCTAAGTTACTTTTTGCTAATACAGGACCGTCATTTATCCCATCACCTACCATTGCAACCTGCTTACCTTGTTGTTGTAACTTTAGAAGGTGTTGGTATTTAGTTTGGCGAATTACGCTTAAGCATTTGTCTTCTACAGGAAAACAATCAGAAAAAACGTTTTCTTGGGCAATATTTAATTCTTGCGCATAACGCATTGCTGTTTTTTTGTCTGCGCCAGTACATATGTATACTTCCTTATTTTGTTGTCTCAACCTATCGATAGTTAAAGAGGCTTCTTTGCGTAAAGCATCACGCAAAATAAGCCGACTACAAATTTTGCTTGAATTATCCTGGTTTTTAACCGCTACCCAGATCTCTTGTTCATCATTTTTAAGCGCATTAGTTGAAGGTAGGTTAATATTGTTATCGCGCATTAAAGTCTCATTGCCGACTAAATATTCAACATCCTTATATTTGACCTTAATTCCCCCTGTAACCATCAAGGGATTTAATTCAAGAGCTAATTCATCAAGATATTTCTTCTCACCAGCAGTTTCGCTTAAACCTTCCAATATAGCCTTTGCAACTGCTATAGAGCCTGACTCAGGATCTTGGTTATTAGCTTTTTCTAGGCTTTGCCTAATTGCTTTGGTTTCAATTGTGATTAACATTGAGGTTAAAAAAGCTTTATCAACGTTCTCATACCAAGTTAGGTTTTTTAATTTGTGTTTTCCTTCAGTAAGCGTTCCATTTAAATCAAACATTACAGTATCAATTGCGTTAGCTTTTTCTAAAGCTTCGCCACTTGCAAATACTAATCCAGACTGCCTTGCCTTTTCACTTCCAACTTTTAAAAATAAAGGCCCAATAAATCCTAGGGTACAAGGACACGCCGAAACTAGAACAGCAATCACACAGCTTATAGCAAACAAAGGACCTAGATATATCCCAACAGTAATCCCCGAAATTAAAGCAATTAAGAATACACAAAGGATAAAATATACCAATAGACGATTCATTTTTTCTTTGATAGGGGCAGGCGTTCTTTTAGCTTCGCGCCTTACATTATCCATATTGGACAAATAGGAATTTTCCACATCACTAAGAGCTAGCATCTCTATTGGTTTACTGCTCTTAACTAACTCAACGCCAGCTAAAACCTGGCTATTTTTAGTTACTGACGTAATGCTATCTTGCCCAGTTATTATCTTATCTTTGAATTTAGCACTTTCTGTTATAAGGCTTGCATTAACCGGTAAAATTTGTCCAGGCAAAAGCTCTAAAATATCGCCCTTTTTTACCTCTTCTGCCTTTATTTTTAGCCAATTACCCGCGCGATAAACCCTGACATGACTTGCAGCTAGACTTTGAAAACTCACTGTGCTCGGCATTTTTTTTAACATAGAAGCACGCATTGCTAACCCAAGGTGCCGAAACCCAAAAAGAAAAAGACCAACTTCAAACATCATTGGGAGCCATGGAACAAAAAAAGATGCAATGGATACTAGAGTTGCCAGCAAAGATCCTACAATAAACAATGAGTCCATGGTTAAAAACTGCTTGGTTTTTAAGGCATGGCGTGCGCGCTGCATAGCTTGATAAACAAAACCTATGGTAAAAATACTACTCAAAATTCCGCCAGCTAACATAACCCCAAATGGCAAAAATGCACTTAAAAGGCCTAAAGTCATAAGCATAAGACCTAAGCTAATGCCTAAACCTGCCTCTGCCCAATGAGGCAACCAAGGTTCTTCAGTATTGTGGCCACTTTTGCGGATAATATTTTTTAATTTAATATAGGTACTATATTGAGAGGTATTTTCGTCAGGGACTCTAATTTCAACAGATTCATCTTCAGCTGAGACAAATATTTGATATGTGCTAGGACATGCTTTTTTTAACGCCGCGGTTAAGGCAACTTCGCAACAAGGGCCTAGGTCTTTTACGGTAAAACAATAAGAATAATGGGTTTTTTCTTCTTTCACAGCACTAGAACCCACGACTAATTAGCATTATTACGCCGCAACTCGACGCACAATACTATTTACATGATCTTGCCCTGCAATTGCCTGCTGAACTTTTTCCACCTCTCCTTTTTCTTTAAATGGTCCTAAAATAACTCTATACCAAGTAACATCTTTAACTACTGCTTCTACTATATTTACTTTAAGGCCTTTTGCTTGCATCACCGCTTGCATTTTTTCTGCATCCCCAAGACGGGAAAAAGCTGCAACTTGCAGAAGGTAATAAGGCTCATTAGCATTTTGGGCTATCTCTTTTAATAGGGGTTTAACTGGGGCTATTTCTGAGGATAAATTTTGAGGCTTATCAATAATAGCTGGCGCTTCTTCGTCCATAGCTAATATAGTGTAAAACTCAAATTTAGGTTTAACTTGGGCAGCTTGAGGATTTGCAACCTTACTTAAGGATAATGGTTTAGTAAAAAGCTTATTGACAACATTAGCCTCAATAAAACTTTTAAGTTTAGGCAGATCGTACAAAGTAGAAGACAGATATCCAAAGGCAAAAGCTAGAATAATCCACGCCGCTTGCATTAATCTAGATCTTTGCGGCTGTCTTACACTAGAACGATAAGCTACATTATCCATCACATACTCTCCTTTGTTGCAACACCAAGCAATTGAGTGCCATTACGAATAACTATTGCAACTGCCTCAAGCAAACAGAGCCTAGCATCGCGGAGCTTAGCATCATCACAAATTAGGGTTACCGCGTTGTAGTAACTATGGAGCGTGGTTGCGAGAAAACGTAAATAATAGGCAATAAGGTGTGGATCATATTGCTTGGCAGCAATTTCAATAACTTCAGGATAGCGCGCTAAACTAGTTAGAATCTCTTCTTCTTGCGGTAGGGATAATAAATCTAAAGATGCTAAACCTTGCTTTATGCTCCAATTAAGGCCGCGAGCTTTAAGTTGGCGTTGCACGCTTTTTATCCTGGCATAAGCATATTGGATATAATATACAGGGTTATCTTGTGATTGTGACTTAGCAAGCGCTAAATCAAATTCCATATGTTGATCAGGTTTTCTTAAAACATAAAAAAAGCGCGCAGCATCATTGCCCACTTCTTCACGTAACTCACGTAAAGTAACAAAAGAGCCACTCCGCGTTGACATTTGTACTCTTTCAGCGCCACGAAATAAAGTTGCAAACTGCACCAAAATAACTTCTAAAGAATTATGATCATGCCCTAGCGCACTTACCGCTGCCTTTATTCTACTAACATAACCATGATGATCGGCGCCAAAAACATCAATTACTTTGGCAAAGCCGCGTCTAAATTTATCCCAATGATACGCAACATCTGAGGCAAAATAAGTTGTTTGTTTATTATCCCTTACTAATACTCTATCTTTTTCATCGCCAAATTTACTTGCGCAAAAAAATAGTGCACCATCTTTAGTGTAGGTATGGCCATTGCTGCTTAAAGCTTCAATCCCCTTTGTAATAGCATCTTGGGTAAATAAAGAGGCCTCGGAGAACCAAACATCAAAGTTAACGCCAAATTCTGCTAAATCATTTTTGATGTCTTGCAGGACAAAATCTAACGCCGTTTGATGAAATAGCTTAAACCCTTCTGAGGTGAGTAAAGCTTTTGACCTACTAATTAATGCATCAATATACTCTTCTTTATCGCCGCCTTCTGACTCATCTAAAGGTAAACCTTGGCTTATTACGTTCCATGAAAAAACATACTGCTGTTTAATTTTAGCTAAAATAGCGTTTGCAATATCTTTAACGTAATCACCCTTATAAGCATTATCAGGAAAACAAATCTCTTCTCCCGCCAAACTTAAATATCTTAGCCAAACGCTTACCGCCAAAATATCCATTTGCCGGCCAGCATCATTAACATAATATTCCGTTGTAACTTCATAACCTGCAGCTTTAAGTAAATTAGCCAAAGAAGCTCCAAAGGCAGCTCCTCTACCATGACCAACATGCAATGGGCCTGTGGGGTTTGAAGACACAAACTCAAGTAATACTTTTTGTTTATTTCCCAGGGTAGATTCACCATAATTAGAATCTCTTGCTAAAATATTTGCTACAACTTGACTAAGCGCGCCTTTTTGGAGAAAAAAATTAATAAACCCAGCCCCGGCTATTTCTACTTTGGCAATTGTCGGGAGTTGAGGTAAAGCGTTAATTAACTCAACTGCAAGCTCGCGCGGCGCTCTTTTACAGGGTTTAGCAAGTAAAAAAGCAATATTAGCAGAAAAGTCTCCATGATCAGCAGATTTAGGGCGCTCAAGTTGAATGGGCAAAGTTAGATTGGCAGGAATAACTTTATTTTTTTCCAAGCATTGTAAGGCCTCTCTTATAGCAGATTCTATATCAGATTTCATGAGATCTCAGGGATTACGGTGAATTAAAGCATAAAGCTTGCGATTTTACCTCGAAACAAGGGTTATTGACAATTCATGTTTGTAGAAATGCTAGAGAGATGACCTTACTTGTGAGTTACCTTATTTTCATTATCTACCTTAGGTTGGTCTTGTTGCAAACTTGAAGGACTTTGCGCAAAAATAGAACTTTTTGTTAGATTGGCAGCGGCCTCTAGCTCCTGACGACAAACAACTGCATGTTTAGGGGTATCGGCCTTATAATATATTGCAACATTTGGGTATTTTTTGCTAAAGTTGTACATTTTGTATATTTCTTCTTCTTCAATTTGCTCATCAGATAAATTATGTCCTGGAAATTCAATATCCTTTTGTGCTCTTGCGCGTATCATGTTTGTTGTCGCTGTTATATGCATGTTATGTCGATTGCAAATTTCAAACATAGATTCAGTTAAATCTGAGCTAACAACGTCAACTGCATTGCAACCAGCATTTTTTGCTTTCTTTACTATTTCTTCAAAAGAAGCTACATCTATCTCTTTCTTTAATAATACTGTGCCTTGATCATTGGTAAGAATTTCTCCATTGCCATCTTCTGCTGGTTTTCGTTGTACTGGAAGCCATTTAGGACCTGTTGAATCCCTTGCACCGAAAACTGACCAGGTATAAATTCCAAAAGATAAGCGTAATTTATTATCAGGATTTAATGAGTGCATTTTAGCCAATGCGTCTCTATCAAAAGAATTTACCATGAAACTACTCCAGTCAAAAGAGGTTGTTTCTGATTGCACAGCATCATTCATAGTTTCATAAACTTTATCAACAATAGGCCCTTTACCTTTAATCTCTATGTTTATAGTAATATTTTTCCCAGTTTTTTTATTATACTGATCAACTAGGTGCAATACTTCTTGCAATTCTGGCATGTGTTCACCATTACCAATATCATATTCTTTGACTTCTGCTAACGTTTTATCTGCAATTTTACCTATTTCTAGTTCATCGTTCGAATTCCAGTGATTAAAATGTCCATTTACATTTCGATCTAGCTCATTATCGTGACAAACAACTATTTTTCCATCTTTTGTTATAAAGACATCAAGCTCTATTCCATCAGCTCCATCTTGTAAAGCTTTTTCAAATGCTGAAATTGAATTTTCAGGCAGGACATCATTCGGTAAAATTTGATTTTCAAACCTCCTGCTTGTTGGTCCCTGACCTCTATGTCCAAAAATAACAAGATGTCCCATAATTCAGATGCATTTATTGATTAATAATTATAATTATAGATCAATTATAGGACATTACCTCCCCACCAACTTTAGTAACTAGGATCTTTCGACTCCTGAGCCTTGCTTATTTTTAATCCAACGTTGGTTTGAGTTTGTTGGGCGCTTATCACATCTAATGCTTAAGAGAAAAATATGTTCAAATGTCGTGATGAAATGTCTGAAAGTTTTATTGATTTTTTTCGCACGCGGGCAAAAAACAAGGCAAAAGGCACGTTTACGGAAGATCCGCAAACTCATTCGCGTTTAGTATAGTGTTCATTCAAATAATGCATCAATGCACACAATGCCATGGCTTCTCCACCTTCTGGCTTCCCAGGTTTACTTTTAAGGTTCCAGGCCATCATGTCAAAGTGAACCCAGCTTAGGTTTTTTTGAATAAAACGCTGTAAAAATAATGCCGCGGTAATAGCGCCCGCATAGCCTGTACTTGAGGCATTTACTAAATCAGCAATTGAAGAAGCTAACATGCTGCTATAGTCCTTAAATAATGGCAGCCGCCATAATGGATCTTTTGTTATATCACTGCTTTTCTGTAAAGAGGCCGCTAGTTTTTCATCGTTAGTAAAAAAAGCGGCAATTTCAGTGCCGACTGCAACTCTTGCAGCCCCTGTTAAAGTGGCAAGGTCAATTATTAAATCGGGCTTGTCCTCACAGGCTTTAACTAAAGCATCGGCCATTACCATTCTGCCTTCGGCATCAGTATTTTCAATTTCTACCGTTAGTTTGTTGCGCATGGTAACAACATCCCCAGGACGATAAGCATTTGCACCAATCGCGTTTTCTGCTGCTGCTATTAATACTTTAATTCTAATTGGAAGATTAAGCGCCATTATCCACTTCGCAAGCCCTAAAGCATGCGCAGCTCCCCCCATATCTTTTTTCATTAAGCGCATGCTTTTGGCATCTTTTAAATCAAGACCACCGCTATCAAAACATACGCCTTTGCCTACGATTGCAATAAGTGGGTGATTTTTTTTCCCAAAAGCAAGCTCTATTAAACATGGCGGCATACTTGATGCTCGACCTACAGCATGAATTGCAGGAAAATTTTTGGCTAATAAATCATCCCCTGAAATAACATTGCATTTTGCGCCAAACTCTTTTGCCAAAGCATGTGCAGTCTTAGCAAGCTCTAAAGGCCCCATGTCTTCTGCTGGAGTGTTAATTAAATCGCGTACTAAAAAAAGCGCATCGGCAGCTATGATGCTGTTTTTTAGCGTATTTTTATCAAGACAAAGGCAGCGTGGCTTTTCAGGGTTTTTTTTATATTTAGTAAATTTGTATTGTGCTAAAGCCCACATTAAAATCGCACGCGCAGAGACTTCTTGCTCTAGATAATAATCGTTTTGGGGACAATTACATGCAGCTATTGCAAGAGCTGCTTCAAACTCATTGTCTCCTGCACCAATAAAGATTTGCTTTAATTTTCCCTCTGAATCATGAAAATATACTAATTCGCCTAGCTTAGCTTTAAATCCAGTTGCATGGGCTTGCGTTATAGCATTTTGCGGCAAATTATTTTTTTTCCATAGATCTTGCGTTACTAATTTTAATTTTAACGCATTTTTAGCTGCTGACTTATAAAAATTGGCCGCCTGCATTTTATCCTCCGCTAACTTGGCCTTTAAACTGGGCAAAACGGATACCGCTTAATCCTAAGACGCCCACATAAATAATTACTGCGAGTATTACATGCAACAGCAAAAAAAACATTCTTTGACTAACCATAAAATGCATCCACCTTTCGCTTGCGCCTGCCCCCCAAAGTAAATAGCTCCCCATAGCTACATTTGCACAAAATACTTTAAGCAAATATTTAATCCAACCAGGACTAGGAGAAAATATTTTTCTTTTTAAAAGTAAAGCAAACAATATTCCAGCGTTTATATACCCTGCAAGCGAAGAAGCGAGCGCAAGACCTGCATGTTGCAGTGGATAGATTAAAATTGCGCAGAGGATGCTGTTTAATAACATAACTAAAGCGCCAACTTTAACCGGGGTTTTAATATTTTGCTGCGCATAAAAGCCCGAAGCTAAAACTTTAACTAGCATAAAAGCTGGCACACCTAAGCCTAAGGTAATTAAGCTTTTTTCTGTTTGCACTAGATCATAGCTAGAAAATTTTCCATACCCAAAACAACTAGCAATTAAAGGCTCTGCAAAAAATACTAGCCCTGTTGCTGCTGGCACGCCAATTAAAATAACTAACCTTAAACCCCAATCTAAGGTTTTAGAATATTTCGCATGCATATTATCGGCATGCCGTCTTGAAAGATAAGGCAAAATAACGGTTGAAATTGCAACTCCAAATACCCCCAAAGGAAAATCTGTAAGCCTATCGGTATAGTAAAGCCAAGAGACGCTGCCTACTTTCAAAAAAGATGCAAAAATAGAATCTACCATTAAATTAAGTTGCGCCACCGAAACCCCAAACAAGGCAGGAACCATAAGCCTTAACACTTGCCTTACCCCAGCATCATGCAAGACTAACTGCGGCTTAACTAAAAGATTTTTTTTAATTAAAAAAGGTAGTTGCAGCAATAATTGCGCAACGCCAGCTATTAGCACGCCAAGCGCAACACCAACAACAGGATGGCTAAAATAAGGACAAAGATAAAATACCGCCGCTATCATGCAAATATTTAATAAAGCAGGGGTAATTGCAGGCACTCCAAAATACCCATAAGTATTTAAAATTGCTCCTGCCATAGCTGTTAAAGAAATTAACATTAAATAAGGAAAAGTAAGGCGCAACATTTCGGTGGCTAAACTACCCCTTAGACTATCTAACCCAAAGCCAGGAGCAAAAACTGCAATAACTAAAGGTGCTAGCAATACCCCTAAGACTGTAACAATGGTTAATACCGCACTAAGCTGCCCTAATACCCGCGCTATAAATTGCCTAACATCTGCGTCAGTTTTATTTTGTTGATATTCCGCCAAAACAGGTACAAAAGCCTGGGCAAACGCGCCTTCAGCAAATAACCTGCGCATAAAATTAGGGATCCTAAATGCTACAAAAAAAGCATCCATAGAAGCCCCCGCCCCAAAATTATGCGCCAGTACCATATCACGCGCAAAACCTAATATCCGCGACAAAAAAGTCATAACAGATACAAGGCTAGTCGAACGCAGCAGCGAAGATTTTTTAGTAATTATTTGTTTCACATCTTTAACATGAAGGTTTTATAGCCTTGAAGGATAATCTATTAAGTTAGATCTGAAAAGGCATATTAAGCTTGTCTTTTCCGTAAACGTTAGCGTTACCGTCTGCGTTACCGCTCTAATCATCGGTAACGGTAACGCAAACGGTAACGTTTACGAAGAAAGCAGCGCGATTCTCAACTTTTTTTGTTAAAATATTTGTTTCTTTAACAAGTGAATATCTCATGTGGACACAAAGACGCTCTTCTTCTTCCCATAAACGTGGGCGTAATGATCATAGATCGCCTTACGAACGCGACAAAACTAGGATAATACATAACCCTGCATTTCGCCGTTTGCAACGCAAAACGCAAATATTAGGCACCAAAGAGGGAGATTTTCATAGAACTAGGCTTACTCACTCATTAGAAGTTGCCTCTATCGGAGTTAGTTTAGTAAGAAATTTACAGCGCAATCATAAGAACGATGAATTATTAGCTTTATTTCCTTGTGATGATCTTATTACTGTAATCTGCCTTTTACATGATATGGGCCATCCGCCATTTGGCCATGGTGGAGAAGTTGCGCTGAATTATGCCATGCGTAACCATGGGGGCTTTGAGAGTAATGGTCAAACTCTCAGGTTATTAACTAAAACTGAATCAAGTTATGGGCCTTATGGACTTGATCTTACCCGCCGCAGTTTACTTGGAATTTTAAAATATCCTGCGGTATGGGATAAGGTAATTAGGACAAAACCCCCAGAGCATATTCATAATAAACCCATTCGGGTAAACGATTGGCTACCGCCTAAAGCTTATTTTAAAACCGAAGAACAAGAAGTAGCTTGGATATTAGATCCTTTATCTCTAAATGATAAAAAGCTATTTCAATCCTTAAACGTTAAGCCGACAACTAAAAGCCACGGCCATACTGCTTATCAAAGCTTAGACTGCTCTATTATGAATATTGCAGATGATATTGCTTATGGAGTTCATGACCTTGAAGATGCTATCCACCTTAAATTAATAGAAAAAGAACAATTCGCCACTCAAAAACTTAAAAATCTTTTATCCTGCACAGACTTACCCCATAAAGACGAGCTAGTTACCCAGTTATTTCATTCGGAACTGCACCAGCGTAAAGAGGCTATTGGCGAGTTAGTAAATTACTTTATCACCTCAACTTATCTTACTCTTGCGCATGAGGACTTTGAAAACTCGCTTTTAAAATACAAAATGGTTTTAAAACAAGAAGCCGCAGATTTACTAGAATGGTTAGTAAACTCGGTATACCAACTAGTTATAGATTCGCAAGCCTCGCGCACTTTCGAATTTGGCGGCCAAACTATAGTATTACACTTATTTGATGCACTAAGCTCAAACCCAACAAGCCTATTAGACATTCCCCACAGAAATCTCTATCAACGCGCCACCACCGAAAACGCAGCTTACCGCATTATCTCTGACTATATCGCCCACATGACCGACGAATACGCCTATCGCACTTATGAAAAACTGTTTGGGTTAAATACTAGAGTGTTGTTTGAAAGATAAGTGTTCCTAATTTTGTGCTATAATGTGATTATGAACGCTAAATTGCAATATAAACATGAGTTGTGTCCATGGCTTAAGTTAAAAAGTCTGTGTTTGAGGTTTGCGCTATTTATCTTAGTTTCATTATCTGCAGTCTCTAATGCATGGCCAGCAGCGCAATCTACCCAAGATACAAGCTTGACTTTTATCCAATTGGATAATCATGCGTCTACAAATGCAACTTCTATTCAGTCAATAACCTACAGTTTCTTTAATTCAACAGATTGCAGTGGCACAGGTCAAGGAACTAAATCAGGATCTTTTCCCAATCCGTCCTTCACAACAGATGCTGATTTGCCACTTAGCTTAGAAACCGAATTTACCATCCCATATTTAGATTTATGGGAAATTGGCAATACAGAACTAGGTATTTCTGCTACAGCTATGTCAGGCATAAAATCTATTGCGGTAACGTTTAGAAGCACTACTGCTAATACACCACAGACCAATTTTTCGGGCAGTAGTTTTGCATGTATACCTATTTCTTGTACTAATGGAAAGTGTAATTTAACTTCTGATGATAATATATATGTATTTATATTAGCAACCACAGCAAAAGTAGGTGACCCTGCAGATGGTGGAATCATTGCTTCCATAGGAAACGGGAATAACCTTATTGCTGCAAGTGATGAAAGTCCCAATATTAAGTGGTGGAATTTTAGTTATTATCCGACCACAGATGCAAGCAGCCTGACAGATGGTGCTGATAATACAAATAAAATTATGCAAGTACATGCTGAACCCCCTCCTTACCAACAGAAACCCCCCCCCCCACCTGCATATGCCGCTTGGATTTGTAACACGTATGGAAGCAAAGGTGGATATACAGGGGGATGGTTTTTACCAGCCATAGATCAATTGAGTGCTATAGTGATTAACCTCTCTCTCAGTGGCGAAACCTACTGGAGCTCTACTGAAAATGATGAAACGAGTGCATTATCTTACAAATTAGGTAGTGGTTCTAAAATATATTTAAAATATTTTAGTCTTAATGTCCGTTGCGCTAGAACATTTGTGCCTTAATTTAAGTTCAAGCTTATAGTATATCGATTTTAATGAAACAACATTGGAGTGTTGTTTGCAAGATAAGTGTTCCTATTTTGTGCTATAATACGCTTATGAACACTAAATTGCAGTATAAACATGTGTCTCACTTAGGGTTTAAATTAAAAGACCTGCTTTTGGGTTTTGTGCTCTTTTTCTCAGCTTTATTATCTACAATAACTTATGCAGAATCAGAATTTATGAAGACCACTGACTTATTTCAAACTCCAGATAATGATGCATTATTGAATAAAGCACCTACTTCAAATGCCACGATGTTTAAGCAAAATGCTTATCAAGATGCCGACTTTTCTGATGCAACTTCTATCCAATCAGTAACTTTGGTTTATTTTACTTCAAAGGATTGCAGCGGCCAAGGACAAGGAACTAACCAAGGATCTTTTCCAGATCCATCATACACAATTGCATCTGGGAATTTCCCAATTAGCGTAGGGCAGTTATTTGGACTCTCAGCTATATCTATATGGAAAGTTGGCACTACAATATTAGGTATTTCCGCTGCAGAAATGTCAACAATAAAGTCTATTGCGGTAACGCTTAGATGCACTACTTCCAATACACCCCAAGCAGATTTTTCAGGAATTAGTTTTGCATGTGTACCTGTTAAGTGTGCAGCTGCGGAAGATGGAGATGGAGGAGGGTGTGCTTCTACTTCTACTAATACACAAAGTTTTATATTAATAACTCAAGCTGTAAAGGGTGCTCCTGCAGATGGAGGAATCATTGTTTCTTTAGGCGGGGGTAATAATAACCTGATTGCGGCAAGTGAAAACAGTAATTCCAGTATGTGGGATAGAAAACCACGGGACACAAAGGCATCGAGTACTTCAGATGGCGCTGCTAATACACAAAAAATTGTGAAAGTATCTGGCAATAAATATGCAGCTGGCATTTGTGCCCAATATGGTAAAACAAGCAAAGGTGGGTATACCACAGGCTGGTTTTTACCAGCTATTGACCAACTAGCAACTCTTGTATCCTCTCTTAAAGCCAATAGTCAGTTATTTCCAGGTGTTCCAAACTTTGATGATACAGCAACGTATTGGAGCTCAACCGAAGCCAGTATTGGGACAGCAATAACTTATGAATTACCTGATCAAGATTTTAGTAATAAAACCTCTGTTAATAGTGTCCGTTGCGTTAAAACCTTCGTACCCTAGTTTTCTGCCTTTTCTATTATAGTCAGTAAACCTTTTTGCAGATTATCTTCTACCCATTCCACAACATCTTTTTTATAGGCTTCACTTTCTTTAGCATATTTATCAGCTAATAACTGCGCTAGATTTTCAGAAGTTTTCGGGATTTCTAATGATAGCCATAAATCGACTGCTGATTCATTCAAATGATAAAAATTATTATCTTTTAAACTTAAGATAACAATTTCTTCCTGACTAATTTGGGTAAAAGAAACATCATTGCTTCTGATAAAAAAAGATTGCAGGTTAGTCATATGCTTATTCCTTGTTGACATTTGATATGCTCAATCATGGAGAAAATATCATAAAAATTATCCGTGCGCGTTAATTTATTTACACTGACTTGCTGTGATAATCCACTGCAACCCTGAAAAAAATTTTGTAATTTGCCTAAAGGTTCTAACATAAAATAGCGATAAGCATTTTGCATGAGGGTTTTTAATGCTCTTGCCCCGTGTAATTGTTCACAGTAATGCTTATTTGCTTGTTGATTAATATTGAGCTCATAAAAAGCGCTGATGGGAATTAAAGGATAGCTGCATGAGTCAGTAACAGGTATTGCATATTTTTCTTTATTTTTACTGATAAGGGTAGCATCTTCAGTATTATACTTAAAAAACTGCATAGAATCATGCCAAAGTTTTAATTTTGTAGGGCCTGGAATTATACAATATTGCCCCTCATCATTCCTTTTAATAACCACTAAATCATCTGTAATAAACGAATACCCATTCTGCACCAGTACGCTAGCTAAAGTAGATTTTCCAGCGCCTGATTTACCGCTTATAATAACAGCGCGATTATTCATTAAGATGGATGATCCATGTAAAACCAGATAGCCATGGTATTGGAGCATATAAGCATAAATCGTGCCATATAACCATGCTTGGATGCTAGCATCTGTTACTTCTGGGTTTGATTTTTCTATAAATATATAATTTTGTTCTGGTTGCGCAAGAAACTGCGCAACATGTGTAACTTTTAGATAAAATTGTTGTGAATCACATTGAATAGCCTTTTTGCGTTCTGCAGTAATTGGTAGAGCCGTATAGATCAAATTAACAGTTAAATTAAAGACCCTTGAGGTTAAATGAGGTCTAATTATTAATTTGTCCATCACTAAGAGATCAATGTTCCATTGTTTGATTCGTCTACACTTTCAACACCACTTTGAATATCAAGTGACTCCAGAAGGAATAAAGTAGTCTGTGGTTTATGATAGATGTGGTTTGCAGAATTTTGTGTTAGTGCTATGTTTTCAAGACCAATTATTGATGATTGTTGATTATCGCTCATTTATCTTTCCTCTAATCTTGTACCACAAATATCCTATCGTAGATTATTAGATTGGCGTCCCCAAGGGGATTCGAACCCCTGTTACCGCCGTGAAAGGGCGATGTCCTAGGCCTCTAGACGATGGGGACCTAGTTGCAATCTGGATCTGGTGGAGCTAGGCGGGATCGAACCGCCGACCTCTTGCATGCCATGCAAGCGCTCTCCCAGCTGAGCTATAACCCCAGAAAGCGGCTCGCATTCTAAAGGTTTTCTCCACTTAATGTCAAGATACTCGCCTGCATTTAAGAATTTAACGCACTGGTTGGTAAGGATTGGCTTTACCAATAAATCATTACAACTTTTAAGCTAACTTGGGTAAAATTAGTTTTTTTCTTTGAGTAAATTTTAATGCCTCCACAATCTCAGTATGTCAAAAGACGCAATAAGCTTGCCAAAAAAATTGGTGAAGGTAGTGTTGCTATTATTGCATCTTCTAAGGAAGCTTTGCGCAATGGGGATGTTGTTTATCGTTTTCGGCAAAATAGCTCTTTTTATTATCTAACTGGATTTAATGAGCCAGACGCAATATTAGTAATTATTGGCGGGAAAAATGCTGAATCTATATTGTTTAATAGACCGCGGCATAAAGAAGAAGAGATTTGGACAGGCTCTAGACTTGGTCAATCGCAGGCAATAAAGGAACTAAACGTTGAAGCGGCTTATCCTATCGATGAATTTACCCAGCTACTACCAAAATTACTTCAAGGTAAAACGCAAGTTTATTCCTGTATTGGCCAAGATAAAATAGTTGAAGCGCCAATTTATGCCGCATTTCTGCAAATTAAAAGCGCGGCGCGTAGAGGCTTAACCTGTCCATCTCAATTAATTGACCTTGCTCCTTTACTCGGTGAAATGCGGTTATTTAAAGATGAGGAGGAAATAGCGTTACTTAAAAAAGCTTGTGCTATTTCGGTAGAAGCACATAAAAAAGCTATTAAAGCTTGTCCTAAGCTTAATTTTGAATATCAATTAGAAGCTCTTCTTTTAGCTACTTTTATGCATAATGGGTGTCAGCATCAGGCTTATGATTCTATCGTTGCTGCGGGGAAAAATGCTTGTACTTTACACTATACAAATAACAATGCTCCTCTTAAGTCAGGGGAGTTAGTATTAATAGATGCTGCCTGTGAGTACTCTAACTATGCAGCTGATATTACTAGAACTTTTCCACAAAATGGCCAGTTTACTGCAAGACAGCGCGCTTTATATGAAATTGTTCTTAACGCGCAAAGATCAACAATTGCCAATATAAGGCCTGGGATTTCTTGGTCAGCGTTGCAAACTAACATTGTAAAAATCATGACAAGTGGCTTACGTGATTTAAAAATTCTTAAAGGCCCTCTTGATGAGCTTATAGAAAAAGAAGCTTATAAGCCTTTTTATATGCATTCATCAGGCCATTGGTTAGGCTTAGATGTGCATGATGTAGGTAGTTATAAAAAAAATGATCAATGGCGCAAACTTGAGCAAAATATGGTTTTTACAGTAGAGCCTGGGTTATATATTAGTGAATCTCAAGATGTTGATCCTGCTTGGTGGAACATAGGCATACGGATTGAAGACGATATTTTAGTCACTGAGAAATCATTTATTAATTTGACAGACGATCTGCCATCTGCTATTGCTGATATTGAGGATTTAATGCGTGGATAAAGAAAATGCAATTACTTCCTGTGATATATTAATAATTGGCGCAGGTATTATCGGTAATTTGCTTTGCTTTGCTCTTAAAGATACCAATTATAAAATTATCCTTTGCGATAAGACTAATTTTGCTAATTCACATCGAGAGGATAACCGCGCCATTGCTCTTAATAGAGCAAGTATGCAAATTTTATCTACTCTTAAGCTTTGGCCCATGCTTGCAAAAAAAGCAACCCCTATTCATGAAATACAGGTATTTAAGCAGCAAGCATTTGGCGCAACCAGGCTTTTAGGAGAAAAAAATAATCCTTTGGGCACTGTAATTCCCATGCGTGATTTACAAGCATCTATTGACACAAAGCCCTGCAATATCATGCATGCGGAGCTTGTGCATTACGCTAGCAAAACAAAAACTGCAACCCTAAAGGGTTTGCAAAAAAGTTTTACCGTAAAAACAAAACTCATTGTCGGATCTGACGGAACTAATTCTAATTTAAGTAAGTTTGTAAACCTTATAAGAGAAAAATACACCTATCAACAAACTGCTCTAACTACTACAATCACCTTAAAGCGCCCACATAAATTTACTGCTATTGAATTATTCACTCAAGAAGGCCCTTTGGCCCTTTTACCTTTAGGCAAAAAAGCTGTTTCCTTAGTTTGGTGTATGCGCCACGCTAAGGCTGAAAAGTTACTAAATAAAGACCAAGCTTACATTCTGCAAGCTTTGCAAACTGCAATTGGCTATCGCTTGGGGCGTATTGTAAGCGCCTATCCTTTGCAATGTTATCCACTTAGCCAATTTTTTATGCCACATGTAGTCCAAGATGAAATAGTTTTTATTGGAAATGCCGCGCAAACTCTACATCCTGTTGCAGCTCAAGGATTAAACTTAGGCATAAGGGATGTTGCGATGTTGGCTCAAACAATTATCCAAAATGGTTTAAATCCTAAATCCCTTGCCTTGTATCAAGATCTAAGAACTAAGGATAGACAAATCATCCGTCAAGCTACGCATTTTTTAGCGGAGTTTTTTACCACTACGAGCTTTTTGCAACCTGTAAGCAGCCTCGTTTTATCCTGCCTTGATCAATCTACTTTGTTAAAAGCGCTTTTAGTTCAATATGCTTCTGGTTTTGGCTCATATCCGAGCGCTGATTTAGCCTGCGGCATTCCCTTAGGTGAGGTTTTACATGAAATATAATGTTGCTGTAGTTGGGGCGGGTATCATTGGACTTTTATCTGCTTTAAAAATGCGTGCTTTAGGTTATAAAGTATTACTCCTTGATAAACGTTCTAACTATGAAAAGGCAAAAGTGCAGCGCCTCTATGCGCTTAATTTATCTTCTTTAGCACTTTTAGACGAGCTAGATGTTAGCAAACGTTTACCTCAAAATAGCTTAAGTAATTATTCACGCATGCACATTTTTACTGATACCCAAGACTCTGCTGCCTTAGATTTTGACTCCCGCCACATTGGCAAAACTAAGCTAGGAGCCTTTTGTTTAGAGGGAGTATTAACGAGCACTTTACTAGACTGCTGTGCTAGTAATAATTCTAACCCTATTACTTATTTAAATGCTACTTCAGTCGTCAAGCTTATTGAAAATGAAGATTTTGTTGAGATAATTAGCCAAAACGCGTCTTTCAGCGCTAAAATTGTTATGTTAACTGATGGTTCCCAATCAAGCTTAAGAGAAGATTTACAAATTAAACTTAACTTAAGACCTTATAACCAACATGCAGTTGTTGCAAGCGTAGAAACCGCTAAACCGCATTTAAATGCTTGTTATCAAATTTTTTCTACCAATGGAGTTTTGGGGTTTTTACCTTATGTTCGGCAAAACCAATGCGCAATTGTTTGGTCAACAACCGTTGCCCATGCTCAAGAACTAATGAGCTTACAGGATGAAGAGTTTAATGAAACATTAAGCAATACTTTTAAGCACCGTTTAGGCAAAGCGAGCGTAATGGGAGAGCGTATAACATTTCCGCTTATTAGGCGCCATGTAGAAAATTACGTGAGTAACCGCTCTTTATTACTCGGCGATGCGGCCCACAGCATTCATCCAATGGCAGGGCTTGGCCTAAACGTTGGAATTGCCGATCTTAGATGTTGGGTAAAATACCATAACCAATTTGGCATGCAAAAACTAACTCGTGCCCTTAAGGCTTATCAAAGAGAGCGCAAATATGAGGTTACAAAGATAATTTTATTGTTAGATGGCTTAAACTCACTATGTATAAATCCGCTAAAACCTCTAAGGCTTATACGTGATATTGGGTTGCAAGCTTTTAATACTATGCCTTTAGTAAAAGAGTGGCTGATTAAAGAGGCTAGTATGTGAGGGATAGGCAGGGCTGTCCCGTCTTAATAAATCATAAAAGCTCCCTTCTCCCGCTTGCGGGAGAAGGGTTG
>MHBC01000029.1:0-8311 GCA_001804735.1 Legionellales bacterium RIFCSPHIGHO2_12_FULL_37_14
GAAGCAATCCAGATCGGCATTCTAATTGAAAATCGATCTGGATTGCTTCACTTCGTTCGCAACGACAGCATAATATTTTTCATGCGTAGGCCCTGCAATCCTACCAGATTTATAGCTTAACTCCCAGTAGCAAATTAAAATAGTTATTTGTTAGAAAAATTTAACTAGTTTTCCTTTTTCTAGGTTTAATTATTTAAAAGTCCTGGACTACAGCCCAATGAGCTGTATTATAGTCGTAAAGAGTCGATTCATACTCGACGTATTTCCATGGGTCAGCTATGACATTAATAGAAAAAACAATAAAAGAAACTGGCGTCGAGCTAGGGTTTATTGACATCTTAAATAGTAATTTTCTCAAAAATTGTTATAGGACCGATTTTTGCTGGGCACACCAACCGAACTCTATTTGCTTAGCTATGAGCAAAAATTATTTGAAAATGGCAATGCATAATCCCAATATTTTGGGAGTAGTCACTACGCCAAAAATATTTATGAAAGAGAGTCATAACATACCTAAAAGTATTGTTTTATTAACATCGGCTGACCAATTTTTTTACTATTTACACAATGCTAAATTACATAACCAGTTTGATTGGGAAACAATAGCTCACTCTATTCACCCAACAGCCCAGGTATCTGATAAGGCTAATATTTCATCGCTCGTGACAATTGGAGCAGGGGTGGTTATTCATGACGGGGCCGTTATTCTTGGGAATACTATTATCGGGCGTAATTCCATTATCTATCAAAATGTCACGATTGGAACAGAGGGTTTTTTTTCTAAAGTAGTATTGCAGAAGAAAATACATATTGAACATTTTGGTGGGGTTAAAATAGGAAATAATTGTATCATTCATGCCGGGAGTAATATTTCAAGGGCTGTTCATTTTCGAAACCACACTACTATTGGAAGTAACAGTCATATAGGTATACAGACAAATATATCACATGACTGCCAAATAGGTGAGCATTGTGACATATCTGCTAAAGTTTGCCTTTCAGGCCGAGTTAAAGTTGGCAATCATGTCTGGATTGGCGCAGGAGCAGTTGTCTCAAATCAAGTGCATATTTATGATAATGCAGAAGTCAAGATTGGGTCTGTTGTGATTGAGGATGTTCCTCCCAATATGTCTGTATCAGGTAATTTCTCGGTAAATCATAAAACACATTTGCGTAAATATTTAAACAGGGATGCTCATGAAATTGTATAATGTTTGTTTGGCTTTTAAAGCAGAAAGAACTTATATTCAGGGACCTGATTTATTTAGCGAGATGTGTTGCCATTTGAATGAGAAAAAATTAGAAAAAATTAATTTTTCTATCCATCGAGTGATTAAAAATAACGAAGGAAAGCTTTATATTACAGATGATTTTCATCAGTTTAAAATGTTACCCGTCTCTTTTAATGCGTCTGCCTGTGTGACAGCGCGGGATAAACAATATTGGATTGCTTTTTTTTTTAGTGAGGACATACCCGTAAAACCGCTACGAAAAAGCTACGATGAAAATACGCTCACAAGGCTATGCCATATTGATAAAGAAACGATACGATTGGAGGAGAAGAGCCCTTTTTTATTTGTGGAAACTATTGTATCAATGTATAAAAAATTACTTCAAACGCTGTATCCTAATAGGGGTAAATGGCTGTTTACAAAGCTTGTATTAACCAGTTACATAATAGAGTCACCAGAAGTAATATTTATTACACTTAGCCAAAATTTTAATTTTAAGCTCATTAAGGCTAACATTTTTGTGGATCATCGTTTTGTAGGTGAGCTTTATTTTTCTTTGATGCCAGAGAATAAGAATGATTTACCTTAATAGTATTGGTTGTTATTTAACTGAAAATAAAATATCTAATATATCAAGAGCCGATCAATTTTCTGTTGACGAAAATTTTATATTACAAAAAATTGGTATGGCTACCTTAAGAGTAAAAAAGCCAGAGCAAGACACGTCCGATCTGTGTGTAAGAGCTTATCTGGCTTTGAAAGAAAAAGCTGATTTCCATGATCAAGATATTGATTGTCTTATCGTGTGCACCCAAAACCCGGACAGTTATGGTTTGCCTCATGTCTCGGCATTGGTGCATGAAAAACTAGCATTAAACAATACATGCGCTGTCTTTGATATATCGCTTGGATGTTCTGGCTATGTGTATGGGCTTTCGATTATTCAAAGTTTTATGTTAGCAAATGATTTTAAGAAAGGTATTTTTATTACAGCAGATCCATACTCCAAAATTGTTGATGAAAATGATAAAAATACGGCACTTCTTTTTGGGGATGCTGCAACTGCCACTTTACTTAGCCATAATGATTATAACTCCTGGGGTATTGGACGGTTTCTGTTTGGAAGTGACGGGAGTAAACACCGTTCAATTTACGTAGATAACCACAGCAAAAAATTAGTTATGCATGGCAGGGAAATTCTTAATTTTGCTGCTAAAATAATTCCCTATCATATCCAGCAAACACTCCGAAAAAATAATTTATTAATGAATCAAGTTGATAATTTTATATTCCATCAAGGTAGTAAATTTATTGTCGATACAATCCGAGAAATGCTATGTCTTGAAGAAGAAAAAGTTCCATTTAGCGCAAAATACTATGGGAATACGGTATCTTCCTCAATCCCAATGATATTGAGCGACATAAGCTCAGAAAATAAAACTATTTTGATATGTGGTTTTGGAGTTGGACTTTCTTGGGGAAGCTGTATACTAAACCGTATGTAAACAATAATTGATGAGAGCAAAGCTGTGCTAATATTATTCACCGACCTTCAAGCATTAATTACAGAGGTAATACCAACTGTTGATGTTGCTACATTCGATTCATCTCTGACATTTACTGAGGCAGGAATGGACTCCCTTGATGTTTTTTCCTTTTTTATGAAGGTTGAAGCCAAATATGGGTTTTCTATCCCAGAACATGATTTTGGAAAAATGAATACATTTCAGGATGTATTAAATTATTCCAATAGTCTTTTATCTATGGATGTTACCTAGCTAAACAGGATGAAATTTTTATGGGCCATGCCTCTATGGGTTACTCTATTATCATTCCGGTATTTAATTCGTCACTTATGCTTCAAGAGCTATATCAGCGGCTGATTACTGTCATGGAATCTTTAGGAGAAATTTTTGAAGTTATCTTTGTAGAAGATTGTGGCTCTGATAACGCTTGGCAACTTTTACAAACGATTGCTCAAAACGATACTCGTATTATAGCTATTCAAATGTTTCGAAATACTGGACAAGGAACTGCAATTTTGGCGGGAATAGCACATTCAAAAGGCGCATTTATTATTACGCTTGACGATGATCTTCAACACCCGCCGGAAGAAATACCTGTATTGATCAACGCATTAAGAAATAATGATAGTTTAGATGTTGTTATGGGTGTCTCTGAAGTTAAATGTCATAATTTATTTAGGCGTGGTTGTACCATCTTGATTAATCACCTGAATATAATATTCATTAAAAAACCGCCACATGTCCAATTGACGGCTTTTCGTATCATGCGCAGACAAATTGCCGTTGAGCTCTTAAAAAAAAATGTGCCATACCCATCGATAGGGCCTATGCTTCTATCGGTAACCAACCGAGTTAATAATATTCTTACTGAGCATCACCCAAGAAAAAAGGGTAAAACAGGTTATACGTTATTTAAGCTTTTTCGCCAGGGGTTAAGTAATATTGTTGGTTACTCGGTTATGCCTTTACATATTCTCGCCGTTATAGGTATAGGGGGCATTTTTTGTTGTACTTTATTCACTATATATTTATTGAGTCGTTATTTTATAGTAGGTATTCATGTACCTGGTTGGATGACTATTCTATTGATGATGATCATGTTTTTCTCATTCAATTTTTTAGCTTTTTCGTTGTTAGGAGAATATATCTTAAGGATTATGATCATCTCAACGACACCTTCACAATGGGGTGTTCGCCATATAATAAATCGCGAGATTGTTAATACACGGGGTAGAGAAAATATGAGTGAATATTAGGATGCCAATCATGTTATTTAGACAACTGTTTGATCAAGAATCTTGTAGCTATACTTATTTGATTGCTTCTGACTATGGTAGAGAAGGAATTATTATCGATCCAGTAAAGAAAAATATTCATTTTTATATTCAATTGATAAGTCAGCTTAATTTGAGATTAGTCGCTTCTTTAGATTCGCATTTACACGCAGATCATATTACTGCTACAGGTGACTTATGCTATGAACTAGGTTGCCAATCAATGATGGGCGTGCAAACAAAAGCAGAATATGTTGCAGTTAAATTCGGAGATAATGACATCTTAAATTTTGATGGGATTAAATTAAAAGCAATACATACGCCGGGGCATACTGATGATTCCTACTGTTTCTTGTTGAATAACATGGTTTTTACTGGTGATACTTTACTCATTCGGGGAACAGGTAGAACAGATTTTCAAAATGGCGATCCTGGTTTGCAGTATGATAGTTTATTTACCCGCTTACTCAATTTACCAGATCACACAGTGATTTATCCAAACCATGATTATAATGGGATGACTGTCTCGACTATTGGTGAGGAAAAAAAGTTTAACCCAAGGTTACAAGTAACTTCTAGAGAGCAGTATATAGATATCATGAATAATCTAAATTTATCGTTACCAAAACTGATGTCAGTTGCTTTACCAGAAAACCTTAAATGTGGCATGTCAAATCATGTGCTTGCTGAATTTTTATAAATTTCAAAAGGGCAGTGGTTAAATTCCTATTAAAACGAGGAAGAGGATGAAAAAATGTTTGGCATGTAATGCGGATTTTTCTAGCATAGCGAACGATTGCTCACATTGTGGATTTGGCCCCGAACAAATAGATGGTTTTCCTACTTATGCGCCAGCGTTTATACATGAAAGTGTTGGTTTTAAGGCAAGTCATTTTGAACAGTTGGCAAATCTTGAGGCTAAAAATTTTTGGTTTTGCGCACGTAACCGTCTTATTATATGGGCTTTAAAGCATTATTATCCGCAGTGTCGCTCGTTCTTTGAAATTGGTTGTGGTACAGGGTTTGTCTTATCTTCTATTGCTGATGCATTTGAACATTTAGATATACAGGGCAGTGAGATTTTTACAGCAGGGCTATCTTTTGCCGCAAGTAGGTTACCTACCCATAAATTGACGCAGATGGACGCTAGGCACATTCCTTTCATTGAAGAATTTGATTGTATCGGTGCGTTTGATGTTCTTGAACACATCGAGGAAGATACGCGAGTGTTGGAACAGATCCATCAAGCATTAAATCAAGAAGGGATGTTGTTTTTAACGGTGCCACAGCACACTTGGTTATGGAGTCCAGTGGATGAGCATGCCTGTCATGTTCGTCGCTACTCTGCAAAAGTGCTTCATGCAAAGCTGAATGGATCGGGATTTAAAATTTTACGAAGCACGTCGTTTGTTACAAGCTTATTGCCGCTGATGGTGGTTTCGCGCTTTATTCAAACGGTTTCTTTTCGGAAAACAGTGAAACCTAATGCAGGGCTTGATATATCACCCCTACCTAATTTTATTTTTGAAAAAATACTTGATGCGGAAATTTATCTTATTAAGAATAAAATAAATTTTCCGATGGGTGGATCGCGTTTTATCATCGCGCAGAAATTATAAGTACTATATCGAGTAATTGCTTATGAAAATTTTAGTAACGGGTGGTGCTGGGTTTATTGGTTCAGCATTGATTCGATTTCTGATTGAACAGACACCACATTCAGTCATTAATGTTGATAAGTTAACTTATGCGGGAAATTTGGAGTCGGTGGCCAGTATAAGCGCCAGTGATCGTTATATTTTTCAGCAAGTAGACATTTGCTGCTATGAAGACGTTAAATATATTTTTTATGCGCAACAACCAGATGCTGTTATGCATTTGGCTGCCGAAAGCCATGTGGATAGATCAATTAAAAACCCAGAGGCGTTTATTCAAACGAATATTGTTGGAACCTATCACTTGCTTGAGGCCGCTCGTAATTATTGGATCACTTTACCAGCACATCGGCGTTACTTATTTCGGTTTCATCACATATCAACTGACGAGGTTTTTGGTGATCTTAAAGATAAGCAGGGTGCGTTTCATGAGGCAACGCCCTATGCCCCCAGTTCACCTTACTCGGCCAGCAAAGCCAGTGCCGATCATTTAGTGCGAGCCTGGTATCGTACCTATGGTCTACCTGTGCTAGTAACCCATTGTTCAAATAATTACGGCCCTTTTCAATATCCAGAAAAATTAATCCCACGAACTATTTTAAATGCACTTGCAGGGAAAGATTTGCCTGTGTACGGGAGTGGATTGCAGGTGCGTGATTGGTTGTATGTGGATGATCATGTTCATGCGCTTTATCAGGTCATTCAAGCGGGGGAAATTGGTTCAACGTATGCTATTGGCGGAAGTAATCAAAAAACAAACCGTGATGTTGTTGAATACATTTGTACTTTATTAGATGAACTCTCACCCTCTACCCTCGCTGGGGTTGCACGTTATTCAGAGTTAATAACCTTTGTGAAAGATAGGCCAGGACATGATCAACGATATGCAATGGCTACGACTAAAATTCGGACGGAACTTGGGTGGCGGCTTAAAGAGTCGTTTGAAACAGGGATCAAGAAGACGGTATTGTGGTATCTTGAAAATCAAGGCTGGTGCGAGCGCCAAGGGACTTAATTTATATATGCATCATTATGATAAGGTTGTTGAAATATGAAAGGAATCGTTCTCGCCGGAGGAACTGGCACTCGGCTGTATCCGATAACAAAAGGGGTATCAAAGCATTTATTACCTATTTATGATAAGCCAATGATTTATTACCCTCTATCTGTAATGATGCTGGCTGGTATTCGGGACATTCTTATTATTACTACTGAAGAAGACAAGACAAGTTATCAACGTTTACTCGGAAGTGGGGAGCAGTTTGGGATCAACCTACATTATGCAATACAGGTAAACCCTGATGGCTTGGCGCAGGCATTCATTATTGGTGAAACATTTATTGGGCAAGATCAGGTTTGTTTAATATTGGGGGATAATATTTTTTATGGCCAAGGTTTTGTACCAAAATTGCATGAGGCCGTTGCGCGCAAACATGGCGCCACTATCTTTGCATATCAGGTAAAAGATCCTGGTCGCTTTGGCGTGGTTGCTTTTGATGACACTATGAAAGCGATTTCCCTAGAAGAGAAGCCGAGCACTCCAACGTCTAGTTATGCAGTGACAGGGCTTTATTTTTATGATAATCAAGTGATCGAGATTGCAAAGCAGGTTAGGCCGTCGTATAGGGGTGAGCTTGAGATTACATGCGTCAATCAAAGCTATTTAGAGTGTGGCCGATTACAGGTTGAGATACTTGGTCGCGGGTTTGCGTGGCTTGACACAGGCACGCACGAAAGTCTGCTAGAAGCGAGCATGTTTGTACAAACTATAGAGCACCGCCAGGGACTAAAAATTGCTTGCCTTGAAGAGATAGCATATCACAATGGCTGGTTAGATAGTGCGATGTTGGAGGAGATGAGTCGAAAGTTTGGTACAAGCAGCTATGGTCTATATCTCTCTAGTTTATTGCTGTAACGTCTGTGGTATGCCTGCTTAATAAACAGCAGTGGCTTCTTTAAGTACAGCTGCAATTTTATTTTGCTGTTTTTCGGTAAGCCCGATCCAGAGTGGTAAACGAATTAATTGTTCAGATAGTTTGTGAGTGATGTGCAAGTCGCCATGTACTCGCCCATAACGTTGTCCCGCAGGGGATGAGTGCAGCGGTGTGTAATGTGATACGGCATGAACCCCACGGCGTTTGAGTGCATTTAAGACAACGTGCCGCTCTATGTCAGGGTGAAGGATAATATAGTACATATGTGCATTGTGTTGGCAGTCAGTAGGTATGATAGGGCGTCGTATAGCACCGCTGACTTCGAGTGGCGCAAGAATAGTATGGTAATAATTCCAAGATGCTGTTCGTTGGGCGGTGATATGATGAGCATTTTCAAGCTGTGCCCATAAAAAAGCAGAAGTGAGTTCACTTGGCAGGAAAGAAGAGCCGATGTCTTGCCACGTATATTTATCTATTTCGCCTTTCCAAAATCGGCGCCTGTCTGTGCCCTTTTCCCAAACAAGTTCCGCGCGGGAAATTAACGCTGTATCATTGATAAGTAGTGCGCCACCTTCGCCACACATCACGTTCTTTGTTTCATGAAAACTAAACGCGCTCAGATGACCAATGCTACCCAGAGGTTTATTTTTATAGGCAGCCATAATACCTTGCGCAGCATCTTCGACGACA
>MHBC01000029.1:8356-13465 GCA_001804735.1 Legionellales bacterium RIFCSPHIGHO2_12_FULL_37_14
CAGGCTACGCCAGCGTAATGGACAGGTACAATAGCTTTTGTTCGCGGTGAAATAGCCATTTCGATGAGATGTTCATCCATGTTGAGAGTGTCTTCGCGGATATCAATGAACACGGGCACAGCACCCCGTAACACAAAGGCATTCGCTGTGGATACAAACGTGTAAGACGGCATGATGATTTCATCGCCAGGCTGAATGTTTAATAAAAGAGCAGTCATTTCTAATGCAGCGGTGCAGGAAGGGGTAAGCAGTGCTTTATTACAGGATGTTTTCTGCTCAAGCCATTGGTGACAGCGCTTCATATAGGGGCCATCACCTGACAATTTATTGCCACGCAGAGTATCGAGCATATAATGCTGCTCTTTTCCTGTGATATAGGACTGGTTGAATGGTATGGGTTGATTATCCATCGGCGTCTACTTATAAGGTAATTGTCAACACAAGCAATTCATTGTGTGTGATTTTAAAACATGGCTAAGAAGCATGCTGACTCATGCCCTATAGGACACACCTAAAATAGACTGTAATTCATTTTTATCTTCAAGGCGACAATCGGCATATTTCAATAACCCATATTGATAAATAATATTGATATTAATTTTTTTATCAAATGTTATCAATGATTCTACTAAATTGGCTCGTTGTAATTTAAATAAATCTGGTTTTTTCCCTATAAAATCGATGTGTAGGCAATGACTGTAAAGAACTGGTAACAATAGGGTAGATATGCCAGAAGAACGAGCAGTCAAATTAATCCCATTACGAATAGGAGTAATGACAACGCTCTTTGACTTGCTTGTTGACTTAACAGTTACTGGTTCACTCACATATACAACATCAGAAAAATTTACTTCATTTTTATTTATTGCATCAAAAAAAGTGCTTACATTATCTAGTGGCAGAAATTTTTTTGGAGAATAAGTGCCAATATTTGGTTTTAATAATTCATATAAATACAAACTTCCATGTTCATCATCAATAAATTGAGATATCAGAAGCTTAGTTTCGGGCTTAGTAATCATTTCATTCGTTATGATGTGACTCACACCTAATGCTTTTAATAAAGGGACATTTATTTTAGTGTATGAAATAATATTTCGAATGTGCATGTCGATAGGACGAGATAATGTTTTTATCGAAAGCAGGTAAAGTGCTGGTGATAAGATCTGATTATATTCAAGCAAAGTAGGAATGTCATTATACCAAAGCTCCTCTCGGAGGGGATAATGTAGTTTGGGTAATAAGACAATAGCGTCAAAAGTAATTTGATCCATCCATCCACTTTTTGTTCTTGGCATTACTTTTGGGAAGAAAGTCGCCACATTACCTTTAAAAACAGTATGCGGCTTCAGAGCTAATTTCGTCTTTAAATATTGAATTATCGGTGGCGGGGAAATAGAAGGTGAGGAAACAAATATAGGGGGAGGAACCTTAACAGTTAAATCAATTGTGAACACGGCTATTATTGTAGCAGTGACAAGAAATATTGTTTTCGAAGCACCGTTAAAGAATATAGTTACATTATTCACTATCGTTTTATGATCTGTGACACTACGAATAACAAATAAAACAAACAACATTAACTGTTCAAATATCACTGACAATAATGTCAGTGCGTATCCCATATAAAGAGGCCATAGAATAAACTCATAGTAAAGTGAGTAAGGGCCATGGTACCAATTTGGAAAAACCGTACTAATAATTCCAAAAGTAATTATTGTTAACGCAAACATTAGAAACATTAGCGCATATTTACTGTTTTGTGTTCGTTTTTTAATGGCAACAAAAAAAGAACCAACCAAACCCAAAGCCGCGATATAGCTACCTGCAATAAATATATGCTCTCTAAAATTAAGTAAGATAGATACATAGTTTATTGATGGATGCGTTGTTAACGTGTCCGGGAAAAATCCGGGGGCCGAATATAACAAGAGTCCTAGCAAAAATTGGGGGTATTTTAACAATACCAGAAATAACACCCCTAAAATAAGAGCCATAACTTTACAAATAAACTCATCTCTATTATTTGAAAATACAGTTAATGTCAAACAACAAAAAATTATAAAAGGTACAACTATAGGAGCCCCTGCTCCTGCATAAGTTAAAATATATATGGTGACCAGTAGAAAACCCATTCCTGCCGAAATAGTATGTATTAAACTCCGCTGACCTATAAAAGAAAAAACATACAGAAGTACGCTACTAAAAAAAAGTAGATTTGCTATATGAGGAGATAATGCCATTATTATATAAAGTAATGGTTGTCCATTGTATATCGGTAAAAAAGGAAACGCAAAGATGGTAATTAACCAAGCTGACAGCAACGATACATTTTTAGGGATCTTAAACACACGGCATAATAAATATGCTCCAACAAAATATTGCATAGAAAAAAAAGTATATGCTGAAACTGCAAAATCTAGCCCTGTGTTTTTGAATAAAAAACTTGCTAAGGAGTAGGCTGGAACTAAATTAAATAAAACCCCAAAGGAGATATCGCCCATACCTTGAAAAAAATTCATTCCAAATAAAAATACCGCAGCCCAGTCTCGCTGTTGCTCTACTAGGTGCTTAGTATATTGCCCATCCAACCACGTAAACATTGTATATCCGTGGGAAGGAAATACTATCTTTGCCAGCGCAGCCAGCACAAAAACATTCACTAATATTATAATAATCTGGTGTTTAAATATTTGTAACGTACCCATTAATAAATTTCTTTTAATCCATGGCATTAGAATCTCACCCTATCCCATAATTTAAGCAAAATAACATATAAATCAATATGTTATTAACTTGATGCGGCTGTTTGAATATTATATGCTTTGTAAGCTACTATTTAAAGATTGCTAAAATATAGACATGCATAAAAAAGTATGATCTTATATGTTTCCCAAAACAACATAAGAGATACCATTTATGCATGCCATTAAATTATTACATAATTTTTTAAAAAAAGCAGGAGCAATAAAACATAAAAAAAGAATTAATCCTAGAAAAAGCAAATAATCCTAGAAAAAGCAGTTGAGATCGTAGCGAGAATGACTAATGTGCTGAATTTTAAAGATTTTTTCATGTTTTTTTGACGAAGAAAAAGCAAATAATCCTAGAAAAAGCAGTTGAGATCGTAGCGAGAATGACTAATGTGCTGAATTTTAAAGATTTTTTCATGTTTTTTTGACGAAGGCATAGTCACCACTATGGTGAGTTAAAAAAACATGAAAAAATCTTTAAAATTCAGTGCATTAGGCATTCGTAGTAGAGCTCAACTGCTTTTTCTAGGATAATATGTTTATGAGGACGCAGTGCTGCGTGAATGGTTACTACATAGTGTCTTGGTAAACCTCTTTACGGCTTCAACCCCCGGTTGATCAAATGCATTGATATGCCATAGCACACTTTGAGTAAAAATTTTATGTTCATAGAGCGCGATCAGAGAACCAAGTGTATAAGGATCAAGTTTAGTTAGTGTAATGTTGTTAATTCCCGATTTACCATACAGCAAATGCGGCATGTCATGTGTATCTACTCCAAATGCTAATGCATCGATTTTTTTAAAAGCGGCCTGATTCATACTTTCATATCGCTTTTCACCAATAAAAATGCAATCACCAGGTGTGTAATGGCTACCTTCAAAAAGTAATTGATAAAAAGCATGTTCAGCGTGATTACCTAATCCACCCCAAATAATAGGACCAGTTGTATAATTGATAACCTCACCTGCTATATTTCTTGATTTGCCATTACTTTCCATATCTAATTGTTGCAGATATGAAATAAAGTGGTTTAGGCGGTTACTGTAAACCAATAACAGATGATTATTGGCACATAAGAAATTAAGATTCCAAATACCCAATAGAGCGAGAAGTACAGGCATATTTCTTGCGAAAGGTGCTGTTTTAAAATGAGTATCCATTGCTCTGGCACCTGATAGCAATTTCTGAAAATGTTCAGGACCAATGGCTATCATCAGTATTAAATTAATAGCCGAAAAGAAAGAATACCGGCCACCAACCCAGTCCCAAATTGGCAAAATATGCTCGATACCAAATTTTTTAGGATTTTCAGTATTAGCCGTGACTGCAATAAAATGTTGTTTTATGGAGTTATTCAAACCCATCCAGGCAATGGCCTTTTTTAAATTCAATAACGTTTCTTGTGTTGTGAATGATTTTGAAGCAACGATAAACAGAGTAGTTGCAGAATTTAGCTCATTGACAACATCATCAAAGTTATCAGGATCGCTGTCTGATATAAAATGACAGCGTATCGAATGTATCTTATATTGTTTTAAAGCACATACCGCCATTTTGGGACCGAGATCAGAACCGCCGATACCAATATTCACAATATCTGTAATGGGTGTTCCCATGAATCCATACCAACTCTGATTGCGGATTTGATGAGCAATGGATTCCATGCGCTTGATAGTTTCATGGATTTTAAGATTAATATTTTCTCTATTTACGACAATAACCTCATGTTGATATGAGCGTAATGCCGTATGAAGAGCTGGTTTCTGTTCACTATGATTAACAAGTTTACCTGAAAATAAGCGGTCGATTTGATGTTGCAAATGATATCGTTCTGCAAGCTGTGTTAACAAAAATAAAACTTCTTTGTTGATGGGTTGGTATGCATAATTGCAAGTAATACCTGCCGCTTCAAGATAAAATTCATTGGTTCGTTTGGGTTCACTTATAAATAAATGATTAAGCGATTGCGATTGAAGTTTTTCAAATTGTTGCACCAGTAAAGACCACTCATGATAGCCAGATAAATGAGTCAATTGATTGTTTTTTGTGTAAATTAATGATGGCATTTTTTGAGATTTGGCTATCCACTCGATGTCATTTTTATCATGCCCGTTTTCCATGAATATTCTCGATTTGATCTTGCAATTGTCTTAAAACCTAATGACACATTGTCGCTATTTAAGTTCGTTGAGACAATATTTTAAAGACATATTTTTTTAAATAGACGTAATAGCAACAGTGGCGGAAAGCATCTTCGGACGGAAGAGGGTGTGATTAAAACTGCGGTCAATTGAAAGATGCCGTCATTGCGAGGAGCGCAGCGACGAAGCAACCCAGAGGTTACGAAGAAAAG
>MHBC01000030.1 GCA_001804735.1 Legionellales bacterium RIFCSPHIGHO2_12_FULL_37_14
TCTTGGCAGTTATTGGTTATTCACTAAATGATACTATCGTAGTATTTGATAGAGTGCGGGAAAATTTCATAAAATTACGCAGATTAACCCCCTTGGAAGTTATGAATCAATCAATCAACCAAACATTATCGCGTACCATAATGACATCCGCTTTAACTTTATGTGTGGTGCTTGCATTATTAATCTATGGCGGCGAAACTATACAAGGATTTGCTTTAGCGTTAGTTATAGGAATAATAATTGGTACTTATTCATCAATTTATGTAGCAGGAGCACTAGCAATTTGGTTAGGCTTAAGTAGACAAGATTTCTTAGCCAAAACTCCAAAAATAATAGATGATAGACCATAAATAAAAATAACAATGGAGAACATAGCATGAGTTTAAGTAACCTTGAATGTAGCAATAATGGTTGTCCTAAAATAAAATGTTATATTTTACTTATCTTATCTCTAGTAACTTTTTTAATCTTATATTCTTATGTTGACAAACCAGTATGTGAGTATTTTGCTAATCTAAACCTTAGCTTTGCCGAAATGTGGTTCGAAATCTTAGGTAAAGGTTGGCTCTGGATGGCTATTTTTTTTGAGTTAGCTATTATCTATTGGTGGAAAAAAGATACCACTCAAAAAGCCAAATGGATGTTTGGCTGCGGTTGTTGGATTAGCTTATGTTATATAAGCTGCACTATTTTAAAAATGATTTTTGGTAGAGCAAGACCTAGTTTATGGTTATCCCACCATATTTTTGGTTTTTATGGGTTTAAATTTCAAATGAAATACTGGTCTTTTCCCTCTGGCCATACAACAACTTATGTAGCATTAGCTTTAGCTATTAGTCTTTTTATGCCTAAATATAGATTTATCTTAGTTTTATTAGGTATTGCTTTAGCAACCACGAGAATTATTTTTGTTGATCATTATTGTAGCGATGTTTTTGGTACAACCATTTTAGTTTTGTTTTTATTTACTATACTAAAACATCAGCTTGAAAAAAGACCGCGCGTAAGAGAGTGGTTTGAGATCCCTATCCTTAAATAACTAGGGGTATAATATGAAAGTATTAGTACCAGTAAAACGTGTTATAGATCCTTACGTTAAAATTAGAGTTAACCAAGACTTATCAGGAGTCCAAACTGAGCAAGTAAAAATGGCGATGAATCCATTTGATGAAATTGCTCTTGAAGAAGCAATTAGACTTAAAGAAAAAAAGCTAGTTGATGAAATAATTATTATTAGTATTGGCGAGAGTAAATCACAAGAAACCCTGCGCCATGGCTTAGCACTAGGCGCTGATAGAGCTATCTTAATTGACACGGAAAATAAACCTAACTTATGTAGCTTAAACATTGCTAAAATTTTGCAAAAGATAGTGCAAGACGAAAGCATAGAATTTGTTTTAATGGGTAAGCAAGCAATTGACGGTGATAACAACCAAACTCCTCAAATGTTAGCCTCTTTACTTGACTGGCCCCAAGCAACATATGCATCTTTACTAAAAATTAATGGCAAAAAACTTGAAATAACTCGCGAAGTTGATGCAGGTCTTGAAGTTATAAACGCAGATTTTCCCATAGTTATTAGTGTTGATCTTAGATTAAACACTCCAAGATATGCAAGCTTGCCAAATATTATGCAGGCTAAAAATAAACCTTTAGCAATAAAAAAACTAGCCTTTCTTGGTCTATCATTAAAAGAACACATCCAAATTGTTAAAGTAGAACCTCCGGCTCAACGTAAAGGAGGAGAGATATTGAATAGTGTGGATGAGTTGGTACATAAATTAAAGAGCGTAGATAAAATAATTTAAAGGGTAAGACAATGGCATCTTTAGTTTTAATTGAACCTAAATTAGAAGCTTTGGCAAGAGCAGGAAGTTCCTTAATAAATGCTGGCTTAAAATTAGATCAAGATACTCATGTACTGGTGCTTGGAAGTAAAGAAGAGGCTTTGATAAATAAAATTGCCCTAATTAAAGGCGTTAAAAAAGTTTATTGGGCCACAGATCCTGTTTTTAATTATCCTTTAGCTGAATCTGCTAGTGAGTGTATTTTAGCGTTAGCAAAAAATTATGCATATATTATTGCTCCATCTTCTACTTTTGGAAAAAATATTCTTCCTAAGGTTGCTGCTAAGTTAGATGTTGCTCAAGTTTCAGATGTGATAAATATTATTTCTCAAGACACCTTTCAACATCCTATTTACGCAGGTAATGCCATCGAAACTGTTAAATGTTTAGATGATAAAAAAGTCCTTTCAATTAGAACAACTGCATTTGATCCTATTGAAGAGCAGCAACCTTCATGCCCTATTGAAAAAATAACTACTAATTTTCCGCAAAACCATGGCCAATTTAAGCAATTAATTGAACATAAATCTAAACGTCCTGAGTTAACCCAAGCAGATCGGATTGTCTCTGGGGGGCGGGGTTTACAAAATGCAGAAAATTTTAAGATTATTGAAAAACTTGCAGATCTGTTAGGAGCTGCAATAGGAGCATCGCGCGCGGCAGTTGATGCAGGGTTTATTCCAAATGAATTTCAAGTAGGACAAACAGGTAAGGTGGTAGCGCCTACTCTTTATATCGCGATTGGCATATCAGGTGCAATCCAGCACCTTGCAGGGATGAAAGATGCAAAAGTTATAGTTGCTATTAATAAAGATGAAGATGCACCTATTTTTGAGATTGCAACCTATGGTTTAGTTGGCGATTTATTTAAAATTGTACCAGAATTAATAAATAAGCTTAGTTAACATTATAAGGAGATATAATGATAATAGGCGTGCCCAAGGAAATTAAACCGCAAGAAGATAGGGTGGGTCTAACTCCTGCTAGTGTACGTGAAGTTATTCGCGCTGGAGCTAAAGTACTTATCCAAAAAAATGCTGGTGAAAATATAGGCTTATTTGACGAAGACTACATTCATGCAGGCGCTGAGATAGTTGCTACTGCAGATGAAGTTTTTGAACGTGCTTCTTTAATTATTAAAGTTAAAGAGCCGCAACCAACAGAGTGTCGCCGCTTAAAAGAAGGCCAGACTATCTTTACTTATCTTCATCTAGCCCCTGATCCTCAGCAAACGAGGCTTTTGAAAGAATCTGGAGTTACTGCAATTGCCTATGAAACAGTAACGCAAGAAGGCGGGGGCCTTCCTTTACTTACTCCAATGTCACAAGTTGCAGGAAGAATGTCAATTCAAGCAGGAGCCCATGCGCTCGAAAAACCCCAAGGCGGCAGCGGGATATTACTCGCAGGAGTTCCAGGAGTTGAACCTGCTCACGTTGTTGTAATAGGTGGCGGTGTAGTAGGTACTAATGCTGCCCGTATGGCAATGGGTTTGGAGGCAAGAGTTACGGTGCTTGATAGATCTTTATCAAGATTGCAAGAACTTGATTTTCAGTTTGGATCGCGGCTTATGACAGCTTATGCAACTACAGAAGCTATTGAAGCAAACGTAAAAGATGCTGATTTAGTAATTGGCGCTGTCTTAGTTCCTGGAGCGGCAGCACCTAAACTAGTAACAAGACAAATGTTAAAAACCATGCGCCCAGGATCTGTAGTTGCAGATATTGCAATTGATCAAGGGGGATGCTTTGAAACTTCACGTCCAACCACCCACTCAAATCCAACTTATGTAGTTGAAAACATAGTTCACTATTGCGTTGCAAACATGCCAGGAGCAGTCCCAAGAACTTCAACATTTGCTTTAAACAATGCAACTCTACCTTTTATAGTTAGCATGATAACTAAAGGCATTAAACTTGCTTTATTAGATAATCCCCATTTATTAAATGGCTTAAATGTATGTAATGGTATGATAACTTACGAAGCAGTAGCAAGGGATCTTGGCTATGATTATGTAGATCCTGAAAGTGCCTTGCGGAAAAAAGTTTAAAAAGAAATGCCTGATCTTATTGTGCTCATTATTTCGGGTCCTGTGGAAGAACCCCCAAAAATACTCAGCCCAAAAATAAAACAAAATTTTCGAATTAAGCTATAATAAAGGCATACCGAATAGAAAACGATACCAGACTATGCAAATACCTTTGAATGAACCAAGCAATTTTCGTTACATTCACATTAATCCTGCAACCAATCGCGTTCATCTACTCGTGCCATTTATTGCAGGTATTGATGTTAGCACGGATAACACGTGCAAATCAGATGTAGAGTTGAGGGCATTTTTTGAGGGTGGTGCTTTCAATGAATTGGAGTCGTATAAAAGCACGCTTGAATTCCATCTATCGTTGCTAGAAGAAAGTGATGGGCATTACCGGACAAAAAAAGAACGACTCGATCAAATCAATAGGTATCTTGAAGCAGTTGTTAGCATGAGAGATAGTTATACAACGATGGTGAACAGCTTTTTGAGCAAGCCTTCCAATTTATACAGTATTCAATTAAGACCTCGCGTTCAAGACCCTATGTCCCGTGTTGTGAACCCCGTCTTTACAATAAATCGAGGTAATGATAGCCGAGGTACGCCACTATCCCTTTTGTATAATAAAATGCACGAGATTTTTCCAAGGCTCGTATTGGGAAAACCGGACCCTCGAACAGATCTTATTAATAATATATTAAAAATACTACCCAGAAATGCAACATTTGACGAAATCAAACACGTTTTAAAATCGCAGTGTACCGAACAATTTAAAATTGATATCGATGATGAAAGCTGGATTAGGCCTGTTCCAGGTAAAAAAGGAATCAAAGAGCCCGTTGATAAAGCACATATCGATGCGTTTATGGGGTTTAGTGATAATGCGTCCTCAAAAGACTATATCGATGCACTTTTAGGCATTTGTGCGCCGAATTTGTGGAGGATGATTCCTCGTTCGCCATTTTATCTTGGAATCTATGATGATACAGCGCATCAAACCGAAAGCCTCTCTATGATGGCACAGTTTTACTTAGGCGTTTTAAACGTCTACTGTCGGGCAAAAGGTATTAGTGATAAAAATTTTGGCGTGATTTTGGATGGTTCACCTGCTTTAAGCCAAGAACTCGTCGAGATGGTAGCGAATGCACTCAGTCATGGTGAAGAAGTAGAGCTTGCCATTGTTGCATTTTTCAATCGACATAAAAATGAATTTAAATTATCTCGTGAATTAAATGTACAGGATAAAGATGCGATTGTCCAAAAATTTGAAACCACCTACCGTACCGTGACGGCGACAAAAGAAAACCCTCACATGGATGATTTCATGTTCTTGGATATCGAAGCACAGGGTGAGCATGATATTTTTATCACTAACAAAGGTTTAATTTGTACAGATGCTTCGAATATCATCCCGACAACACCCCAAAATCAAGGTTATTTTGCCGAGGTTCGTCACGAAGCACGCCTGCATCGCGACATCGTCACACCTCAAGATGAGCCCGTTATTACGATTGATATCGAGCCTGAAGCACTCATGGATAAACTGAGCGATGTACAATGGGAAAGACTTCCCAAAGAAGTTGTTGAAGCCTGTCGTGCTTTGCCCGCATTTAAAGTTCTAGAGCTTTTGGATGATGTGGCAAAAGGAAAACAAGATGAAGCACATGCGATTTTAGAGTCATCAGAAGACAAACAAACTCTCCTTAGAACACCGGGGAAATTCACCGATTACTCGGGACGAACGTTTCATTGCACCGCCTATGAATATGCTTATTGGGCTAAAGATAAGCATATGATGCGTATGTTAGAACGTCATATGGATGATGAAACCAGAGCATTCATGTCAGAAAGAGTTGATACGATGGAACATTCTGGTCTTGCTTATCAGCAGCACGGCATTTCCTATCAAAACGCACATTATGATATGAGTTTTGTTTTAAAAAAGTTAAGTGCTGATGAATTTCGTCAA
>MHBC01000031.1:0-12613 GCA_001804735.1 Legionellales bacterium RIFCSPHIGHO2_12_FULL_37_14
ACATATTTTTGTACAATGAAAGGGTTTTTATAAAAAGTTCGCGTAGCGCTCATCCACGTGAACGCGCCCGCGTGCGTGCCCAGCGTAGCGGCGTGCGGTTTTTAAAATATGCGTGTTTAATTAACAAAACTCATTATTATTCGGGTTAAATTAATCCTTTTATAAGGGTTGTACGCACATCATCATTAAGAGCTGCCATATGCCTCTTGCGTTTAATACTGGCATCAATAGATGTATTACGTCGAATAATATTGAGCGCGATATGTCTGAAAATGGCATAGTTTTCTGGCGCAGCCTCTTTTCTAATTCTGGACTCATCTTCTCGAAAAGTAACATCCAAAGTCCAATGCAAAGAATTTTCAACCCCCCAATGCTTACGGCTGGCATTTAAAAGGGGCTTAGCTGATGCCTTACATGAACTGATGTAAAAGCGTGTATCGAAGGTTTTAAAATCACGGCCATCTCTAATGGTCTCTACCATGATTACACTGGTTAGTTTTTTCCACTTCATGCCTTCTGGCATATGCTTTTTATATTTTTTAAAATCAATGGCATAGGCACGCCGAGTTTCCACACGCCCATGTCCTGCATCAATCTCTTCGTGAAAATCATGCTCGACATTCTTAAAATTGGCTTCTTTTGCTAATGTTAAAAATGATACAACCTCTTCATGAAAATTTTCCTGATTGCCCTTCAGTGTAAGCAAATAATCGCCTTGTTGTCTCACAATTTGCTCGGCAATATCTTTCTGACAGCCCATGGCATCAATGGTAACAATGCAGCCTTTGATAGCCAGACCATTTAGTAGCTCTGGAATCGCCGTTATCTCGTTACTTTTTTCGGCTGTTTTTTCTTGCCCCAACACGACGCCGTTAGCAGTGCTCCACGCGCTTACCATATGGATCGCAGACTTTGCGTCACCTGTGTTAAAACTACGCCGCAATGTTTTTCCGTCAATGGCAATGACATCCCCGCTCGTTGCTTCTGTCACTGCCTGAATCCAGCGAGTAAAGCAATTTGCAAATTGCTTATTATTCAGCTTCCTCATGAGTCTTGCTATCGTGTCATCAACAGGGATGCCATTCTCATAAGATAGGAATTGCCTTAACCACTCTAGCTTAAGTACGCCAAAATCCCTGATAGATTTCCAACCTTCACATCCAGAAATTGTTGCACTTATAATCAAAAAAATAATTTCAATTAAAGGATAACGTTTAGTTCTATCAATTCTTGGATCTTCTAATGTCTTAAAATGTGATAATAAGTCTGCTTGCATAATGCCCCCTGTAAAAAAGGAACATTTGATCATGTCTGATGCCGTTTGTCGATCCATATAGCATACAAATCGTCTGAATTATGGCGTCCAGCCAGAATTTAGACGATCTTGCCCTGGCCAATGCTTGATAATAAACATGGCAGTCATCGCTAACCTAAGTATACTATTACTCAAGACAAAACCGTAAATCCCCACGTCATCCCGAGCGTTAGCGAGGGATCTCCTGCATTTAAGATCAATAGAGCTTCTAGGAGATCCCTCGCTAACGCTCGGGATGACGTGGTTGGGAGTTACACAAAACCTAATAAGTAGCAACAGGAAAAAAATGAACTTAATACTTATCTTTTTTGGGGCTGGCCTAGGAGGGGTATGTAGATATATTATTTCAATTTTAAGTTATCAATTTTTAGGGCGCGATTTTCCATATGGTACTTTAATAGTTAATGCAACAGGCTCTTTTTTAATTGGCGTTTTATTTACTCTCCTTATTGAACGCTTTGTAGATACAGGAATAGAATTAAGAGCTTTATTAATAATCGGATTTGTAGGCGGCTATACGACATTTTCGTCTTTTTCTCTAGAAACTCTACAATTAATAGAAGATGGATCTTGGATGCTCGCAGGAGTTAATGTAGTTTTAAACGTAAGTTTATGTCTAATACTGTCGTACATAGGAATAAAGCTAGGGAGGCTATCATGAGTATGCACCAAGTTTTAGTAGTAAGAGTGTATGTCCTTGAATCAGAGCATTTACTCAAAACAATCTTAAATTACTTAAAAAATGAGGCAAAAATTCGTGGGGTAAGCGTTTTTCGCGCCATAAGTGGTTTTGGAGGCTCAGGGGAACATCAAACAACCCTAGTAGATTTGTCTTTAGACTTACCATTAGTAATAGAGTTTTTTGACGTAAAAACAAAAATAGAGCCTGCCATTGCGCATTTAGCTACTATGGTAAAGCATGAACATTTGATTTATTGGGAGGCTAGGGTGCATTGATAATGATTTGCCCTAGGCAATGCTATTAATATTTACTCTTACTCAAGAGGAGATTTTACATGAAATTTTCGCAGCTTATCATCTTAACCTTTGCTCTATTTAGCACAACAACCTATGCGGCAACACTAAAAAGCGATCTTGCGTCAACCGATGGCGGTAGCATTGGGCAAGTTATCTTTGAGGACAGTAAATATGGGCTTATAATAAAACCAAAGCTTTTTGGTTTACCGGTTGGCTTACATGGCTTTCACATACATGAGACGCCTGATTGTGGCGATCATGGTATGAATGCAGGAGGGCACCTTGATCCTTCAAAAACTAATACCCATCTAGGCCCTTATGCTGATGGTCATTTAGGTGATTTACCTGTTTTGGCTACCAACAGTAACGGCGAAGCAACTACCCCATTACTAGCCCCAAGGCTAACAACAAAAGACATCCAAAACCATGCCGTTATGATTCACGAAGGCGGAGATAACTACAGCGATAATCCTACTTTAGGTGGTGGTGGTAAACGTATTGGGTGTGGGAAAATTGCGATAATAGCTTACTAATAGATTTTTGTGGCACCGTAGGTTGGGCCTTGGCCCAACAAAAAATAACCCAACAAAAAATAACTTAATCAAGAATTTTGTGATAGCATGTTAATAAAAAACTAACTAAGAATAGCAAAGGTACAATGATTCAGAACGTTTTAATAATATGTATAGGAAATATCTGTAGAAGTCCAATAGCTGAGGCCCTGTTAGCTTCTAGATTAAAAGATTCCCATCCAGACGTTAAAGTTAGTTCTGCAGGCTTAGGAGCTTTAGTTGGTAGTCCTGCCGATCCTATTTCTGTTGAGCTTATGCAAGCAAGGTCAATTGATATTTCTCTACATCGTGGGCGGCAAGCTACTCATGAGCTTATATTTTCTTCCGAGTTAATTTTAACTATGACAACTGACCAACAACAGCAAATTGAGAAGATGTATCCAAATACTAAGGGGCGGGTTCATCGTATTGGCAAGTGGGATGAGTTTGACATTCCAGATCCTTTTAAAAGACCTCGGGTGATTTTTGAGCAGACTCTCGTTCTCATCGAGCAGGGAATTGAAACATGGTTAGAAAGGTTGTGGAAGTAGCTTTATTTTTCTAAGGAGAATGAGTGGCTAATCAGGGAAGACCTAATATTGCTATTGTTGGCATTGGTTTAAAATTACCTAAAGATATTTCAAGCCTTGATAAACTTTGGCGAGTATTAAAAAACGGTGAAAATCAAATTACAAAAATGGATGAAAGCCGTTTTAGTGCTAGAAGTTATTTGCATCCTAGAAAAACTGAAGCAGGAAAGAGTTATACCTTTAGTGCTGGAGTATTGGCAAAAATTGATGAATTTGATCCTGAATTTTTTGGGATTTCTCCACGTGAGGCGCTGCAGATGGATCCGCAACAGCGGTTATTGTTGGAGACTAGTTGGGCTGCTTTAGAAAACGCGCGCTATAATCCTAAAAAACTAGCTGGCACCAATTGTGCGGTATTTGTTGGCATTAGTGGCAATGAGTACTCATATAATTTGGTTAACGATCCAGCAAACTCTGATGTTTATAGCATGCTGGGTTCAAGTTGTAGCATTTCTGCTAATCGTATTTCTTATTTTTATGATTTGCATGGTCCTAGTATGAGTGTGGATACGGCGTGCTCATCTTCTATGGTTGCGCTTCATCAAGCTTGTCAGAGTATTTGGCATAAAGATTCATCTATGGCTATGGTTGGAGGGGTTAATCTTTTACTTTCGCCTAATCCATTTATTGGTTTTTCAAAAGCCGCTATGTTGTCACCTCAAGGACAATGTCAAAGTTTTGCTGAGATGGGTGATGGTTATGTGCGTTCTGAAGGGTGTGTTGTTTTATTGCTAAAACCTCTTGAGTTAGCATTAGAAGACAACGACATAATTCACGCCTTAATAGTCAATACTGGCGTAAATAGCGATGGGCGTACTCAAGGTATGGCATTACCTAGTCATAAAGCCCAAGAAGAGTTGTTAAAAAAAGTGCATAAGGCTGCTAATATTTTACCGGAAGATATTGATTATGTAGAAGCGCATGGTACAGGAACTGCTGTTGGAGATTATGCCGAAACCGCGGCTCTTGGCGCGGCAATTGCCCAAAAGCGCAAAGCTGGTAATCCTTTACCCATAGGATCTATTAAAAGCAATGTAGGTCATCTTGAACCTGTATCTGGTTTGGTTGGTATATTAAAAACTATTCTTTGCTTACAGCATGGCGAAATTCCCCCCAGTATTCAATGCGAGCAGTTAAACTCGCGTATTGATTTTGCCAATTTAAATTTAAAAGTTGTTAAAGAATCGCTAAGTCTTGCTAAAAATAAAAAGCTGATAATGGCAGTTAATTCTTTTGGTTTTGGTGGTACTAATGCGCATGTTATTTTAGCGCAGCATGTTACAGATAGTAAGCCTTTAAGAGCAGAAAAGCTAAATGTAGCTCAGCATGCTTTACCGCCTTTTGTCTTAAGTTTTCATAATAAACAAGCATTACCTTTGTTAGCGCAACAATATGTGGCTAAGCTCGAAGCTACGCCTAGCTGTTATTATGATTTAGCTTATTCTTTAGTAGAGCAGCGTTTGTTTCAGCGGCAGCACTGTCTTATCTATGGCAAAAGTGTGCATGAGGTGCTGGAAATTCTTAAGCAGTTGGCAGAAGATGCTGAGTTTGGAAAAAGTCATATTCAGGTGGTAGATGCTGAGTCATTGGGTCAGGACTTAGGAGTTGCTTTAGTTTATTCAGGAAATGGTTCGCAATGGCAGGGTATGGCAGCTTTGCTGTTGCATGAGCCTGGCATTTTTAAGGATACCATAGCTGAAATTGATGCTTTATTTGCCAATCATGCAAACTTTTCGCTCTCTGAAGAGCTCTTTAAAGCAAAAGAGCAAAGCCGCTTTGCTGATACTGAAATTGCTCAACCTTGTTTATTTGCCGTACAAGTTGCTATTACCCGTTATTTATTGCAAAAAGGCTTACGCATAAAAGCAGTCACAGGACATAGCGTTGGGGAAATTGCTGCTGCTTGGGCAAGTGGAATATTAACTCTTGAGCAAGCAGTAGAAGTTGTTTACCAGCGCAGTTTTTGGCAAGGTAAAACCCGCGGCCAAGGTCGTATGATGGCGGTGGCCGTCAGTGAGCAAGTGGCAAAAACCTTAATAGCAGATCAAAATTTACAGAGCTTAGTCTGTATTGCAGCTATAAATAGCATAAATAGCGTGACTCTTGCAGGAGATCAAAGCAGTTTAGAGGATTTGCAAAGTATCTGGCAAAAACAAAATGTTTTTTGTCAGTTATTAGATTTAGATTATGCATTTCATAGTAAGCATATGAATGTTATTCGTAACGATCTCCTTAATGCCCTTGCAGGATTAAGCCCTAAGGCATCTTCTTTGCCATTTATCTCAACTGTTTTTGGTAAAGTGGTAGCCGGAAAAAAGCTAGACGCATCTTATTGGTGGGATAATATTCGTAAACCGGTAAAGTTTCAGCAAGCTATTGAATTTTTGCTTTCCCAAAATACTAATATTTTTATTGAAGTCGGTCCTCATCCTATATTGAGATTTTATTTAGATGAGATAATTAGTAGTAAAAAGCATAATGCGCTAGTCATTCCGACTTTTAAAAGGAATGGATCGCAGATTAATGAGTTGATTAGGACAACCTATACAGCTTGGTTAAGCGGCGCTCAATTTGATAAGACTAAGATTTTCCCGCAAGAGGGCTTATCTTTATCCTTACCACCTTATCCATTTATAAAATCATCTTACTTTATTAAGCCTTCAAGTGAGAATTTTAATTTGGCGATTTTGCCCATAGAAAATCCTTTGCTGGGAAGGCGAATTAAGCTTAATGAGGCTATTTGGGAAAATCATTTAGATCCTATTGTTGTTCCATATTTGCAAGATCATGTGGTTGATAATGCCGTAGTTTTTCCAGCAGCTGGTTTTGTAGAAATGGCATTAAGTGCAGCGCACAACTGGTATGGTCAGACAGAGCATGATCTACGTAATCTTGATATTGTAGCTCCCATGGTTTTTGACGAAAAAGTGAGTCGTTTGGTGCGGTTTGAATTGCAGCCAATAGAAGGGTATTTCGAGATTAAAAGCAAGGTAAGGCTTAAGAATGATCCATGGATTTTACATGCAATGGGCCAATTATTACCTAAGCCAGTTTGCCAAAAGCCTAAGGTTGAGCTTAATATTATAAATAACAATAAAGGCCAAGCCATTGCAAAAGATCTGCTGTATAAGAAAGCGAAAGAGCTTGGATTAGCTTATGGTTTAGCCTTTCAAGGTATTATAAAGATGTGGGTAAAGGCCGACATGCTTATTGCTAAAGTTGGCTTTCCTCTAAAAATAGCGAAAAATGTTTTAGAACATAGATTATACCCAGGGCTCTTGGATGCCTGTTTTCAATTGCTGATAGGCCTTTTAGATAAACAAGATCCTAATCAAGCTTATGCATTATTACCTATAAGAATAGGGCGACTCCAACTTTTACAAGCAGCAACCAAAGCCCATTATATTACGGCACAAATAGTAAAGCATAGTAAGCAAAGTGTTTTGGTTGATTTTTCTATCTTAGATGAAGAAGGTCAACAAATAGCCTTGATTAAAGGCGGACGCTTTCAACAAGCCTACTTTTATGCTGCATGGCGCGAGATTAAACGTTATAAATGTGAGCTTAAGTTATTGCAACCTTTAGCATCTTTAGCGTTGCCAAGCCCGCAACCTTCTTTGTCTTTGCAAGGGTTAGCAACTGGGATAAGCAAGCATTTTTCAGCGGTTATGCCATTATTTGATTTGCTGATAGGGCAATTTGCCTACGAAGCAATTAAAAAATTAGCAGGAACAATGGAGCGTTTTACCCTCGCTTTATTTATGCGCACCACAAACATTGCCCAAGAGCAGCAATTATTTTTGCAATGGTGTTGTAAGCTTTTATGTGATGATGGTTTTTTGCAGCATTTTAAAGACGATGATAGTTATGCATTTTTACCTCAAGATGCAACAAACACGGCAAGTGCAACTTGGCGCATGTTGCTGCAACATGCTCCGCAATATCAAAGAGAATTACTCTTAGCTGGGCTAGTTGGTTTATATTTAAAACCTTTACTCCAAAAAGAAATATTACCCGAAGAAATTATTTCCCCTCAGCGCTTAGGTTATGGCTGCCAGGACATTTTTGAAACGGCTACTTCCTCTTCTATTAATCCTATAGTTTTACAACTAGTTGCTAACATTGTTGCAACTGTACCAAGCCAGCAACGAATTCGTGTATTGGATATAGGGTATGGCATTAATCATTTGAGCCGCGAGCTTATTCATAGCCTGCCGAATGAAAGGACAGATTATCATTTGCTGGTTGTAGACGATAAAGCCAGGATTAGCATTGAACAATATGTATTTGTAGATCTCCATACAATAAAAGCTTCGCAATCATGGGAAGATCTTGATGTAACCCTAGGGGCTAATGTTGGATCTGCTTTTTTTGATATAGTCCTAATTAGATATACAGCGCATACCTTTAACGACTTTACCCAATGCTTTAAGCAATGTGCTTCTTGGTTAAAAAAAGATGGCGTATTGTTACTTGTTGAGCAACATAAAGAAAGGTTTTATGAGTGGATATTTGGAATTGAGCCTGCATGGTGGAGGCAAAGTGAATTGCACGAGCCTGTTTCACGGTTAAGTTCGCCTCAAGTATGGACAAAACGTTTAACAGATTTAGGTTTTACTGTGCAAAAGCCTTTTAAAGAGCCAGGGGCAGAATTACATGAGGGTGCCTATTTATTGTTTGCAAAGCCTTCATCTAGGGAAAATGGAGCTATTACTACTATCCGTAAGGATTTTTCTAAGATAGTGTTATTCGATGGACCTAAAAATTTTAGTGCTAAAGGAGCATTATCATCCTGTCACCAGGTTGCTCTGCCATGGCATGAGGTTATTGATCCAGTAAATTATTTTGTAGAGATCTTAAGACCGCTGCCAAATGCTATACACATAGTGTGTTGGTTTGACGAGCTTACAACATTAGAGCAAAGTAATACGGCATGTATGTTATTGAAACATTTAATAGTTGCCTTGCAACAATCTTGCAATAATAATTATCCAACATTAACAATAATAACCCAAGAAGCACTTTTACCTTCGCTTGCAAAAAACTTGAATTTTAACGCTATTCTTTATGGATTTTGTCGAGTATTAATGAATGAGCATAGTGAGCTTGCTTGTAAGCTAATTGATATTCAAGGCAAGATTACTAAAGAGCTCTTACTTAATTTAGAAGATGAGTTAGCGCTTGATAATGAAGAGCGTGAAGTTGTCTTAAAAGGCGTAGAGCGCTATGGGTTCTGCGTTGAATTTGCGCAGCAAAAAACCTCTCAGTTACCTAATAATGATTACTACCTTGATTGTAAAGGCGCAAGATCTTTAAATAATCTTTGCTGGCTCCCGAAAAAACGCCCTATTTTGGCAGCAGATGATGTAATGGTTAGGCCTTATGCATGTGGATTAAATTTTCGCGATGTTATGTATGCTATGAATGCTCTACCTGATGAAGCGGTTGAAAATGGCTTTTTGGGCGCATCTTTAGGTATGGAATTTGCGGGAGAAGTAATAGCTGTAGGTGAAAGCGTGTCTGACTTTCATGTGGGCGCTAAAGTTATGGGCTTTGCTCCTGCAAGCTTTAGCTCGCTTACCGTTACCAAGAAAAGTGTAATTTTGCCGCTGCCAGATACTTGGTCTTATGAGGCTGCAGCAACTGTTCCTATTGCATTTTTTACTGCATATTATGCGCTTAACCATTTAGCGCGGCTTACGCCAGGGGAGAGTGTATTGATTCATGGCGCAGCCGGAGGCGTTGGCCTAGCCGCGATTCAAATTGCGCAGCATTTAGGCGCAAAAATTTACGTAACGGCTGGATCTTCTTATAAACGCGACTTTTTGGCATTAGCTGGCGTAGCTAATTGTTATGACTCAAGGAGTATTTCATTTGCTGATGATATTCTAGAAGATACCAAAGGTGAGGGTGTTGATGTGGTGCTTAATTGTCTCGCTAAGGAGGCAATAGGGGCAAACCTTGATATTCTAAAACCTTTTGGGCGTTTTCTTGAGCTCGGTAAGCGTGATTTTTTTGCCAATACTAAAATAGGCTTGCGGCCATTTAAAAATAATATCAGTTATTTTGGCATTGATGCTGATCAACTTTTACTTAAATATCCACAGTTGTGTGCCAATTTATTTAAGGAGTTGATGAGTTTATTTACGCAGTCTATCCTTACGCCTTTACCTTATTTAACCTTTGACGCTGATTCAATTCTAGATGCATTTAGACTCATGCAGCAATCACGCCATATAGGCAAGGTTGTGGTAAATTTACAGGAAAAGCCTCGATCTAACATAAGAGCTCTTGATTCGCACCAAAGCTTGCGCTTAGCTAAAAATGCTACCTATTTGGTAACTGGTGGGTGTAATGGATTTGGCTTACAAACCGCTAAGTTTCTTGTTGCCAAAGGTGCAAGGCACATTGTACTTGTTGGCCGTAGCGGGATAACAACGGATGAAGCGCAAAAAACCATTGATGTTTTAAGCAAAAGTTGTGTAAGCGTAAAGGTTATCAAGCTGGATATAAGTGATGCCCTAAGCGTTAAGCAATTGATCGCATCTTTATCTTTACCTTTAAAAGGTGTTATTCACGCAGCTACTGTCTATGAAGATACTTTAATAATGAATATGACGAGTAAAAGTATACATAATGTTCTTGCTCCTAAAGTACAGGGCGCCCTGAACCTCCATGCGAGCACCCAAGGTTTAGCCTTAGACTTTTTTATTGTATATTCATCGGTGACCACCTTGTTTGGTAATCCTGGCCAAGCTAATTATGTTGCTGCTAATACTTATTTAGAGCATTTGATTTTACAAAGACGTGCTATGGGTTTGAAAGGATTATTTGTTGCTTGGGGTCCTATTGCAGATACTGGGTATTTATCACGGCATGCTAAGTTAAAAGATCTAATAGGGAACAAAATGGGGCAGTTACTCAAAGCGAATGATGCTTTAAACCATTTAGCAGAGCTTATTATTAACGATGAACCTAGCGCTTATTTAGCTAATTTTAATTTTAATTCTTTGGAGCGCTATATCCCAGTTATAAGCACGCCTAAATTCTCTGTAATGAGAAATTATGCAAAACGGTTTGCGGATTTAAGTTCTGAAGAGCCCAATGAAATTAGGGCCTTGATTGCGGAGAAATCTTTTAGTGAAGCGAGCCTTTTTGTAGTGCAATTGTTAATTGCTGAAATTGCCCAGATTTTACGTTTGTCGGAAGGCAAAATTGCTAGGAAAGCCTCACTCATGGATTTAGGCATGGACTCATTAGTCGGGGCTGAGCTTTCCCATGCTATTAAAGAACGCTTTGCCATTCAAATTCCAATGATGTCATTATCACAAGGAATAACAATTGAAGGCATCGCAGAAAGGATTGTTACGAAAATACAAGAAGAAAATGCAAGCCTACCTTCATTTGTGAATGAAGCAGCAAAACATGGCGAAGTAATTTCCCAAGAATTAATGGCGGATATTAACCAAGAATTAGAAACTTTATTGAGTAATAATGAGTCATGAAAAGTATTAAAGAAAACTTACTTATAAAGGCTTTGAGTCAAAGACGCTCAAGATTGCAATCACAAGCTTGTTCTTCTGCTGATAGCGACATTGCGCTCATAGCAAAACCTCTTAATAAATATAAACAATATTGTGCTTTTTCTAGTTATGAGCAATATAAATTAATTGAGCAGAAAAAACTATTTGCCAAGAAATTTCATATCCACAACCCTTTTTTCTTGCAGCATGATGGTATAGCGAGCGCAACTAGTAACATAGCAGGAAAAGCTTATATTAATTTTTCAAGCTATAACTACCTTAATTTAAATGGTGATCCAAGGGTTATAAAGGCAGCTAAGGATGCCATTGATTGTTATGGAACATCGGTATCAGCAAGCAGGTTAGTTTCTGGCGAGCGGTTAATTCATCAAGAATTAGAACAAGCATTAGCCAAGATGCATAAAGTTGAAGATTGTCTGGTTTTTGTCAGTGGGCATGCAACCAATGTGACAACTATTGGGTATTTATTTGGGCCTAAAGATTTAATAATTCATGATGAGCTAATTCACGATAGTGCCTTACAGGGGATTAAGCTATCAGGATCTATGCGCTTATCTTTCCCGCATAATGATTGGCAATTTTTAGATGAATTATTAGCGAAAAGGCGCCACCAATTTGAGCGTGTATTGGTTATTGTGGAAGGCATTTACAGCATGGATGGGGATTATCCTGACTTACCGCAGTTTATTAGTGTTAAAAAAAGACATAATGCTTTTTTGATGGTTGATGAAGCGCATTCAATTGGGGTCTTAGGCGCAACGGGACGTGGTATTGGAGAGTTCTGTAATGTTAGTCCTTCTGATGTAGATATTTGGATGGGCACTTTAAGTAAAGCCTTGGCTGGTTGTGGAGGTTATATAGCGGGCTGCCGCGCTTTAGTGGAACATTTGCGGTTTGCAGCGCCAGGGTTTTTATATAGTGTGGGAATGTCTCCTCCTGTCGCTGCAGCTTCTTTAAAGGCTTTACAAATAATGCAGGCAGAGCCGCAAAGAATTGCTGCGCTTAAAGCATGCGGCAGCTTATTTCTTAAGCTTGCAAAAGAAGCTCAACTAAATATTGGGTTCTGTCAAGGCATTAATATTGTCCCAATTATTTATGGAGGCTCTAAAAAAGCTGTGCTAATGGCAAATAAGCTGCACGAAAAAGGCATAAATGTGCAGCCAATTGTCTATCCTGCGGTTCCAGATAATCAGGCAAGGCTAAGGTTTTTTATGAATTGCATGCATACGGTAGAGCAAATTAAGCTGGCTATTCAAGAATTATGTTAAACGCCGAAGAAGCATACGTTCCACCTTTTCCACCACGATCTGTTGAGTGGTTGTCTACTTTTGCAATAATTAAAAATGCGCGGAAAAATTTACTCTCAATATGGGCAGAACCTGATTTTGAGAAAGAAGTTTTAATGACTAAAGTATTAGGACGTACGGTGTTTGTGGCTAACAATCCTAAAATGGTGCAGCAAGTTTTTGTTAAATTCAATCCGAGTTTTGAGTGTAAAAGTAAGCTTATGCGGCGCGCTATAAAGCCGGTTATTGGCAATGGCCTATTTATTAGTGATGGAGCGATATGGCAATCTAGGCGCAAAATTGTTGGCAAAGCTATACATGGTTCACGGGTGCCGGGGTTAATACCTGC
>MHBC01000031.1:12638-28174 GCA_001804735.1 Legionellales bacterium RIFCSPHIGHO2_12_FULL_37_14
TGTTAAGTGAAATGACAAAGTTAACTGCAGAGATTATAGCACGTTCTATTTTTGGCTGTGACTTAGGTAAAGAAAATGCCCAAAAAATAGCAGATGGCTTCAGTCATTATCAAAGTAATATAGGGGCCTTTAATTTACTTGCGCTTTTTGGGTTGCCGCATTTTATGACATATTTATCTTCAAGAGGGATAAGGCGCCCTGCTAAACAAGTGACCTCGGTTATTGAGGATCTTATTCACAGTTATTTTAATGAGAATAAGGCTGCCTTTGCTGTGGATGTTTGCTTAGCCAAGAACGACGCTAGAAAGCCATTTTTGGAATTTCTGCGAATTAAAAAGCAAAATTCAGATAAACTAGATTGGCAAGCTATCCGTGATGAAGCGGCCGTTATTTTCATGGCAGGCCATGAAACCACTGCAAATTGTTTAGCCTGGGCGTTTTTTTTATTGTCCCAAGCACCCAAGGTTGCAAAAAAGCTTTATCAAGAAATTGATAGTGTGCTTGGGCAAAGGCTACCAATCCATGCTGATATAGGCAAACTTGTCTATACCCGCGCAATTATTGAAGAAACCCTCCGTTTATATCCGCCTATTCCTATTTTATCAAGGCAAGTTAAGAAGGCAGAAAGCATTGGAAGATATAATATTCCTAAGGGTGCTTTGTTGCTTGTGGTACCTTGGTTATTGCATAGGCATAAATTATTTTGGGAAAAGCCTGATTTTTTTATTCCAGAGCGGTTTTTACCTAATAGCCCTGCTATAGATCAATATCTTTATATTCCATTTAGCGTAGGGCCGAGGGTTTGCGCTGGTATGAACTTTGGTTTGACGGAAGCAATATTATGTTTAGCAACCTTAAGCCAGGCATTACAATTTAAATTGGTTCCTAACACAACAATACAGGCAGTAAGCCACCTTGCGTTAAGACCAGATGATGGAAATGGACGTTTGCCATTAATAATGCAAAAAAGGGAAAAAGGTAATGTCTAAGTTAGTAGGGTACTGTGAAATAGCTGCCCATTATTTTCTGAAGTGCATGCCTATATCTTGGTGTTCATGGCTTGGCGGTTTTTTGGGGAGGATTATTGGACCTCTACATAAAGAAGTCAACCAGCGGTTACAACGCAATATCCAACATTTAAGACCAGATCTTACTCAAGAGCAAGAAATTCAAAAAATCATCAATAATTATTGGTCTAACTATGGGCGTGTTATGGCTGAGTTTTCAGTTTTGCGGCGCATTTGGCGGTCAAATAGAGTTAAGGTTTACGGGATTAAAAATTTAGAAGAGGCAATGAGCCATAAAAGGCCTATTATATTACTATTTTTACATTTAGCTAATTGGGAGGTAGTGGGACCTAAGTTTCTTGAAACTTCAAGGCAAAAAACCATCCAAATATATCAATTAATTGAGGATCCAATAAAATTAAAAATTGCCCAACGCGTGCGCAAGCCTTATGAAAAATATTTAATACCTAATAGCCCAAACGTTGCCATAAAAATTCATCGCAAATTAAAGCAAGGTTATAACCTATCTTTGGCTGTAGATGAGTTTATACAAGATAGGCTAGTTATCCCTTCTTTTGGCAGAGAAATTAACTCTACAAGCAATTTAACTTTTGCTGTAAGGTTAGCTAAATTAGTCAATGCTATATTAATGCCAGCATACGCAGTTAGAACAAAAGGCGCGCACTTTAACCTACATTTTGAACCCCCAGTCATGCTTAATTTTGCAAATTTTGATGCGCAAAAACTCCATAAAACAGTGAGGCAATTAGATAAGCTTATAGATCCTATTATTCGTAAACATATAGACCAGTGGTATTATGCAATAGCGCTTGAGCTTGCGCCTTTAATATAATTTTTCATTGTGATGGGCTCTGCTTTTATACCCAGTTCTTTTTCTGCGGCAGCTAAGGCGCGTGTTTCACGGGCAAATGTAAGCTCGTCTGCCGGATCAAAACAAACTTGATACAATGCTAACTCACCTGATAATCTTTTAGTAAGAAAATCAACCTCATAGCCTTCTTGAGTTATGTAGTAATAAACCACATCTCCTCTTCGTCTCAGATCAAGGTAAACTAAATTTTCCAAAGCACGCCCATAGTTCTTTAATCGACTTAGGGTATTGGCATGCACCATACCATTGTCTATTGTATATATTTTTTTAGGATTATTTTGTATTTTTCGAATAGATTCGGCATAAATAGGAACTGTGAATATTAAGTACGCATCTTCAATATACGATAAATAATCGTAGACCGAAGAACGACCGACGGAAAAGCCCTGGCTTTTTAAATCGTTAAAAAGCTTATTGATAGATAATTTTGTGGAAAAGTTTCCAAGTAAATAGTGTATCATATACTTGATTACCGAAACGTTGGTTATTTTATAGCGCTCGATAATATCGCGAAATAAAACGACATCAATATAATCTTGTAACACCATAGTCTGTTGAATACGTGGATAACCAACAACCCCGGGAAAACCACCTTCTTCTATGTAGGCAAGCAGCTGTTTAGTGTAAACATCTTCCATTTTTTTTGAAAGAGGTAGTGCTGGCGCTTGCAGTTTTTTAGTTTTCAAATACTCATTAAAGTTGAAGGGAAAAAGCTCTGTTGATATTGCGCGACCTCTGAGCTCTGTTGCTATCTCTTTACTTAGTAATTTTGCAGACGAACCACTTAAATAAAAGCGTATGTTTTTAGTGTTATGAAAGCGCCTAATGACTAGCGCCCATCCTTCAATGGTTTGCACTTCGTCTAAAAATAGATAACATGTTCTTTGATGATTTTCAGGAAATAAACTATAAAAATCATCTAAAATTGTTGCCAATTTTTCTTGGTTTAAAGGTAATAGCCGGTCATCCTCAAAATCGACATAAAGAATACTGGTGGTAGGAACACCATCCGCTAATAATTGTTTTATTTTATGCAACATAAAATAAGTTTTACCTACGCGCCGCATTCCCAAAATCACCGAGATTTTATTTGGCATTTCTATACAAGTGGTCTCGCGCTCAATAGCATCATCCAGCGCGCTCAGTCTGTCTATACATTCTGCATGCAGCGTTTTTATTGTTTCAAGCATATGTCTCACAATTTTGTTCTTCTATAATGGACAAAATAGCATATTTTTGTCTATTTTAAAAGTACAAAAAAGAAAAGCGACGCCCAGGAAACTTGTAGCTTAAAAAGTTTGTGCTATAGTGCACTTATGCGTCATAGCCCTCAAGTTAAGAGAAAATACCCGTCTTTGCGAGCGTAGCGAAGCAATCCAGATCGGCACTTTGACTGAAAATCATACTGGATTGCTTCGCTAACGCTCGCAAAGACGGATGTTTTCTAATCAATTTTCCTTAACTAGACGCTTATGACCTATGCGTTAACACGCCCTAGATGAAAATTGAGGCGGCTATGAAAAAGGATTTTATTCCAATAGTTCTGACTAAGCTTTATTTGCAGGCGGTGTTACCAACGTTAACCGAGTTTGTGCGCTTAGATAGTGCGGCGCGGTCTATTATAGATAATTCTAAGTTTAGCTTGAGTATAGGTGTTATTAATAAAGTTGGGATATTACTAAATATTGATAATGGTAGGGTCTCTTACTATAAAAGCTACGCTGCTTATCCATTCCGCTCTTCCATTAATTTACGGTTTTTATCATTTAAGCATTTAAATCATTTTTTTAAAGGACATACTTGGGCTGCCCCAATTTTATTAAAAGGCTTTTCTAAGATACGCCATTTAAAAAAATTTTCGCAATTAACTGATAGGCTGACTGCATTATTACTTGATAAATCTGTCTTCAATGCTGTTCAAGCGCAACTTATTTTTTCTATTTTAGGTAAAGGGCTATTTGTGTTAGCCAAATATGATCCTGTTGCCCAAAATATTTTGCAAGACCTTCCATTTGGGCTGGCTGAGTTTTCGCTTGGACATGACGGGGTACAATCTTTTTGGTTTGAGCATACAAATAAAGGCCCAGGATTTGGTTTTGGCGTTGCACCTAAGAGACCTGAGGTAAAAATCCATTTTAAAAATATAGAAATAGCGCATGCGGCATTTAGTAACAAGTTAGATACTCTCGCAGCTATTGGTTCGCAAGATATAAAAATATCAGGGTTAATTCCATTGGCTGATGGTTTAAGCTTAATTATGGAAAGAGTGGATTCATATTTAATATGACGAATAAATTTATTAAATCATCTGAACTATTTCAGCGCGCTCAACAAGTTATTCCTTGCGGTATTTATGGCCACGCAACGCCCGCATTAATGGTTGCCGGAAAATTTCCTTACTACACAAAAGAAGCTAAAGGATCGCGCTACTTCGATGTTGATAACAATGAATATATTGATTGGATGTGCGGGTATGGGCCTGTTATTTTAGGCCATCAACACCCAATTGTTGAAGCTGCTGCCTTTAAATCCCAAAGAAAGGTTTTATGCTCAAATCATCCTACTGAAATTATGATCGAGCTTGCTGAGTATTTGGTTAACTTAGTTGATTTTGCTTCTTGGGCGATTTTTGGGAAAAATGGCTCTGATATGACAACTTGGGCTATTCAGGTTGCGCGCGAATATACTAAAAGGAAAAAAATATTAAAAGTCAAAGGTAGTTATCATGGAATAGATCCTTGGTGTACCCCAGGACATGCTGGATTAATTCCCGAGGATAGGGTGCATATTCATGAATTTATTTGGAACTCACTTAATTCTTTCGAGGATCAAGTAAAAAAATATAGAAATGAGATTGCCGCAGTAATTTTAACGCCTTTTCATCATCCACCTTTTGCGAACTCTGAATTACCGCAAGCTGGGTTTTTAAGTGGCATTGAAAAAATTTGCTTACAAGAAGGAATTGTTTTCATTTTAGATGATGTGCGCGCTGGATTTCGCCTTAATCATAGAGGTTCGCATAGATATTTTAATTTTACGCCTGATCTTATTTGTTTTTGTAAGGCTATCGCGAATGGTCATCCTTTATCTGCCACCTTAGGGCGTAAAGAATTGCGCATTGCTGCTAGTCGAGTTTTTCTAACGGGAAGTTATTGGAATTCGCAAGTCCCAATGGCAGCGGCTTTAGCTTGTCTTAAAACCTTAGAAAAACACGCTGCAACCACAAAAATGGCAGCAACAGGAACGCAGTTAATGCAAGGGCTAGTTAAACTTGCACAAGAATATGGCTTTAAAGCTACAGCATCAGGTCCTGCTGCATTACCTTTTTTAACGTTTGATAATGATACGGATCTACATTTGCAACAGCAATTTTGTAGTCAAATGATAGCGCAAGGAGTATTTTTACATCCTCATCATAATTGGTTTGTCTCAGATGCGCATACAAAAAAAGATGTTACGGAAACCTTAAATAGCGCTAAGCTAGTATTCTCAGAGATGCAGGACTAAGGAATCCTACAATGCCCCAAAATAAACAAAAACAACACATTCTAATCACCGGAGCCACAGGAGGCATTGGTAGTGCGCTCGCAAAAATCTATGCTTCACCAGAAGTTAGGTTGTCGATTTTTGGCCGTGATGTAGATAAACTAGAAAAAATTGCCAAACAATGCCAAGACTTAGGTGCTGAAGTTGCAACTTACACTTGTGATTTACGTGCCTTTGCTGAATTAAGGCTTACAATAAATAAGATAGACACAGAATGTCCCGTAGATCTAGTAATTGCAAACGCAGGAGTTGCTGTATATTTAGATAGTCAAGTAGATAGAGAGTCTTGGGAACAAATAGAAGAGACAATTGATATTAATTTAACAAGTGCGATTGCAACTGTAACGCCACTTATTGCGAGCATGCAACAAAGGCAAAAGGGGCAAATTGCCCTCGTAAGCTCAATGGCAGCATATAGAGGCATTGCCGTTAGCCCAAGCTATTGTGCTAGTAAAGCAGGCTTAAAAGCCTATGCGGAATCACTGCGCTTACTTTTAAAAAAAGCCAACATTAAAGTTTCCGTCATTTGCCCAGGATTTGTTGAATCAGCCATGAGTGCGCGCTTTCCTGGGCCTAAGCCTTTTTTACTCTCAGCGCCGCGCGCAGCTGTTATTATTAAAAAAGGCTTACAGAAAAACCAAGGTAATATTACATTTCCGCGGTTACTGGGGTTTGGAACTCGTGCATTGACAGTATTGCCTGATTCAATAGTGGGTTTTATCCTGAAAAAATTATCATATACTTTCTAAGGTATAGCTATGAAAAACTGGCATCCTGCGCACGCTAACATGCTCTATGTTGCTTATAAGATGCTAGTTAATAGTCCACAAAAGCTATTTGGCATGCTTATAAGCGCAACGTTTTCTTCTTTTATTATTATGCAACAGCCTAGTATCTATCAAGGAGTTTCTGAGAGATTAATTGCGCCTATTAAGGCAATTCCTACAGCTGATTTATGGGTTATGGGCGCAAGATCTGAAACCCCCGATCAACCTACGCATTTTGATCCCATAGATTCGTATAGAATTCGCAGTGTTCCTGGTGTTTTATGGGCAACGCAACTGTATAGAGCTTGGATGTGGATGAAGCATAAGTCTTCAGAAAAAACGCTTAATTGGGATGTAACAGGAGTAGACTCATACACTCTCCTTGGATTGCCACAGGATATGACGCAAAAAGACAAAGAAGCAATAAGATATCCTAATGCAGTTATCGTTGATGGTTATGCTTTAAATCAGTTTACAAAAAATAATCCTTTAAAGCTTAAGGATAAATTAATAGAAGGGCCGCGAACATATATTGTTAGGGCAGTTAGCAAACCTTTAAGAACATACAGCGTTAATCCAAGGCTTTATATGTTAAGCACGCATTTGCCTACAGAGTATGCACAAAATTCTTTTATCTTAGTAAAGGTCAAGCCACATTATAAAGTTTTAGCTGTAGCACAAGCCATTCATGCAAGGACAAACTATGATGCCTTAACGCCTCAGCAGTTTATGGATAGAACTTTAAACTTTTTTAGTAAAAGCACTCCGATTATTATTATGTTTGTTGCAGTTGGTGTTGGTGGTTTTTTAATTGGGCTTATCATTATGTGGCAAATTTTTAGTAATTTTATTTTGACTCATCTGCATCAATTTGGCATGCTGAAAATGTTGGGTGTGCCAAATAGTATGTTAAAGCAAATGGTATTATTTCAAGCCGCTTTAATAGGAGGAGTTGCTTATCTATTAAGTGTTGTGCTTATTACTGTATTCGAAAAAATATTTGTAAATACTGATGTTGCCTGTCATTTTACCTTTACGATTGCTTTATTTGGCTTAATAGGGACTTTTGCTATGGTTTTTCTTGCTTCTTTTTTTAGTTTACTGAAAGTGCTGCGTTTAGACAGCGTAGAATTGTGCCGTGATCAAAACTAAAGGTTCCCCACGTCATCCCGGCGTAGGCCTAAATCTACTAAAGTGATAAATTATGAATGTTTTAGAATGCTTAGGAATTTATAAAAGCTATGCGACAAAAGCATCTACAACTTTAGTATTAGAAAACTATTCTTTGAGTTTAAAATCTGGTGAAATTGGGATGTTGATGGGGCCTTCTGGTTGTGGCAAGACAACTTTACTGATGATTGCAGGAGGAATATTAACTCCTGAGAAAGGTATATGTAAGGTTTATGATCAAGATATTTATGCCTTGCCACACTCTTTAAAAGTTAATTTTCGGGCGAAAAATATTAGCTTTGTTTTTCAACATTTACATTTATTACCCGCCTTATCTGCTGCTGAAAATATGGCCTTGCCATTATTAATCGATGGTATGGAGCGGGAAATTGCATTAGAAGCAGCCAATAAAATGATGATGAATCTTGGGATAGAAAAATTTATTAATTCTAAGTTAGATGATTTATCAGGCGGCCAAAAGCAGCGCATTGCAATTGGCCGTGCGTTAATAAGAAAACCCAAACTTGTTCTTTGTGATGAACCAACAAGTAATCTAGATAATAAAAGTGCAGAAGTAGTCTTTGAAATTTTCCAAGATTATGCGAAAAATCATGACTCTACTTTTTTGATTTGTACCCATGACCAAAGAATTGCTCATTATGCGCATATGATTTTTGAATTTAATAGGCAATAAGATAAAGGAAATAGTATGACGAAAAGATTAGTCCGTTTTTTTTGGTTAGGATTTGGCATATTTTTGGGTTTCTTTATTTGGAAAGCAGGATTTTCAATATTTAGTCACAAACCTTCCTTGTCCTTTCCAACTGAAACTATGATTGTTCCTGCTGTAGTAGACTCTCTCAATGACATTACTAAAGTTCCTAGTCTTCAATCAGGTACCATTAAAACCATGAATGTAACGGCTGGTCAATTTGTTAAAAAAGGCCAAATTTTATTTTCTTTAGAAAATGGATTAGCGGCAAACAATGTTAATATTCAAGAAGTTTTGTTGGCGCAGGCTGAGAGTCAGTTACATATTGCAGAGAAAAAAATGCATCATGATAAAATTCAATTGGCAAGATTACGCAATATAGACAAACGTTCAATTAGTAAAGCAGAGCTGCAAGATCAAATTTATGCTGTCAACATAGCTCATGCAGATCTTAAAAATCAAGAGCGGCAAGTTGTTTTGGCAAAGGCCAATTTACAGCAAGCTCTCATGACTCTTAAGCAATATACTATGCTTGCGCCTAAAGATGGCATCGTTTTACAAATAAACGCCCATGAGGATGAATTTGTTGGAGCTTCACAACCAATTATTATTTTAGGTGATCGTGATAAAGTGATGGTTAGGCTGACTTTAGATGAGCGGGATATGCAAAGGTTTAATCCAACAAATACTGCTTATCTTACTTGTAATAATGATAAAAAAACTAAAATCCCTTTGCACTTTATGCAATTAAATAGATATGTTGTAACGCAGGAACGTTCAAACTTTTCTCGTGTTCAAGAGGCCATTTATTATTTTAATAGGCATGCTTATAAAGATATAGTGGCAGGGCAACAGTTGGATGCGCATATTATTATAAAGACAGAAGCGTAAGATGAAAGGACGTTTTGGGTATAGATCTGCTTTCTTGGGAGTTCTTATAGTATTTTTAACTAGCTGTACAGTAGGACCTAATTATACCCCACCTCAAGCGCGAGTCCCTGCAAAATGGCAACATGGTACTGCAAAAAAAATTATTTCCTATGGAAATTGGTGGCGGCATTTTCATGATCCTGTTCTTAATAAATTAATCGAACAAAAAGCCCCTTATAGTTTAAACGTCCAAATAGCCGAGGCGCGGATTGAAGCTGCGCGTTCTTTATATAAAGCAGCTTATGCACAGCTTTTTCCCGAGTTGACTGCGAATGTTTTTCCGCCAAATGCAACTGGCGTTGATTTAGCGCAGGTGTATGGGCTTTTTGCAACTTTTGATATTGATCTGTTCGGGAAAAAGCGCGCTGCCAAACAAAAAGCTCAGGAAAATTTGGCAGCAGAGCTTGCAGAAAAAGAATTTACCATCCTAAAATTACAAGCTGAAATTGCGACCGCATATTTTTCATTGCGCGAGTTGCAAGCCAAGCTGAGAATTTTGCGTAATAATAAAATTGCCAATAATAAAATATTACACATGCTGCAATCAAATTATCATAAGGGCACTGCAAACTATATTGGGATCGCACAACAAAAATCATTAATAGAAACAGAGTTAGCTAATAAAGAGCGCAATAAGGCATTAGAAATTGCCATGCTGCAGCAGCTAGAGTTGCTGACTGGTAATGGCCCAGGGGCGCTCACCAAATTATTACATAGATATCGCCCTATGCCTCCTATGGCGCCTTTAATAAATTTAACAGTGCCATCAGAGCTGCTTACGCGGCGCCCTGATATCATTGCAGCGGAAAAAAGAGTTGCAGCAGCGCATGCAGATCTACAAGCTGCTTGGGCTGACTTATTTCCCAAAATAACCTTAGGCTGGCTACTAGCTTGGCAAACTCAAGCCTTAACAACTAATCTTTTATCTTTAACAGGCTCACAGTCGGCATTTTTTGGTTTGTTGGATGCGCCCTTATTAAGTTTGCGTCTAGCAAAGATGATTGATGTGCGTAAACGCGAAAAAGCCTTAACGGTTTTACTGTATGAAATGACAGTATTGAATGCCCTCCACGAGGTTGAGATCCAATACAATTACTGTAAGCATTATCGTTTGGGCGCCCAGCACTTACAACGAGCTCTAACACACAAAAGAGTAGTATTTGATGTAGCACGTGATTCATATAAAAAAGGCGTTGCAGATTTTAATGGCGTCCTTCTTGCGGAAGAAGATATGAATCGTTTACAAATGGCATATACTCATCAAGTCTTAGCCTACCAAATAGCCCTGATTAATTTGTACAAAGCATTAGGAGGAGATGTTGTTAAGTAATATTTAATTTCCATCTAAGTTATCTACTGTTAAGATAGTGATGCAGACGTTTTGATGAGAAGCACATGATAAACATATCTTTCATTATTCCGACCTTAAATGAGGAAAAATATCTTTCTCATCTTTTGGCGCAATTTAAGCAGCTAGATAATAGCATTAAATATGAAATAATTGTTTCTGATGGTGGTAGTGTAGATAAAACTTGTAATATCGCCGCCGAATTTGGCGCCACGGTCTTGGTGAATCAGGTTCAAACGCAAACAATAGGGGGTAGTCGAAATTTAGGTGCACAGGCGGCTTTAGGTGAAATTTATATTTTTTGTGATGCGGATATTTTATTCAAAGATCTATGTAGATTTGTTAAACATATTAAGCTGGTCTTTAAAGATAAAAATATAGTTGGGGCATCCACAACCTTGAAGGTATTTAAGGAAGAACGCACCTTTACTGATTGTTTATTTCATTTTGTTTTCAATAACTTTATTCGCTTGGGGCATTTAATAAATTGGCCGTTTGCCAGAGGTCAATGTCAAGTGGTACGTGCAAGTGCCTTTCATGCTTGTGGTGGGTATAATGATTCACAAATACATGCAGAAGACAGCTCTTTATTTAAGAAGCTTGCAAAAATTGGCAAGTTAAAATTTTTCAGTCAGCATATTGTGCTAGAGTCACCGCGAAGATACCGCCGTTGGGGTTATATGAGATGGATTTTTGTAACCCTTTTGAGTCTCGTTGGGCAGGCAATTTTGCACAAGAATATTCTAAAAAAATGGGAAAGAGTGGACTGAAGGCATGATGCAAAAGCAGAAGAAACGGATATTAATGGAGTTACAAGACGCAAGCTTGGGTTACTCTGGAATAACTCAAGAATCGCAGCTCCTTTTTTCCACATTTCAGAGTTTATCAACTATTCAGTGTGATGGCTTGATAGTCAATCAGCAACCAACCTTATTGAAACCTTTAGTTAAATCGTTACTTAATAAGAACCAACCGATCAAATTATTTTCTGATTTTATTATTCAGTATAAAAATTCGTTGTTAGACGCCAAGAATTGGCCTAGTCATACGGAAATAGCTTTATTAGCGCTGCGCTTGTTTTTTTTAGGTAGTTCTGGATTTTTGTGGCCTGCAATTAAACCTATGTCTATAAATACAAAAGGCTTTGAAACTTTTTTATGGGAAACTTTTTTTGCATCAGGTATAGACAGTAGTCAATTTGAAAAAGTTACTACAGCAGCTTTTAGGATCTTAAAACAACCTTTAACTTTATTAAATATACTAGGCAATTATACTCCCCACTATCCGCGTCTAGATACCAAAGAATATGCCATATTTTTGACACAGAGCCCTTTTCCTGCCAAGGTTGCTGCTAAAACATTGCATGTGGTGCGTTATCATGACGCAGTCCCTATATTTGCGCCGCAGTTTATAGAGCACCCTAAATTTCATCAAAAGTTTCATTACAATGCATTAAAGAAAAACAGCAAAAAAGCAATATTTGTGTGTTCAAGCGAGGCAACCCGCCAAGATTTGTTGCGGCTTTTCCCTATTTTAGAAAAGCGCTCACACGTCATTCATGATGCGGTTGCCAACCATTATTTTGTAGAAACCAAAAGCCAGCATAAGCTCCATGATATTATTCGTGCAAGGATTGTTAATAGCAATTACTTAGCAGCAAATGATTTAGCTGGTAAAACTACATCATTTGCCTATCTTTTGATGGTATCAACAATAGAACCGAGGAAAAATCATCTGCGCCTTATAGAAGCTTGGGAGCGAGTGCGCGGCCTATTAAAAAAGGATCTAAAGTTAATTCTTGTTGGCAATATTGGTTGGGATGAAAAACGCATACTTAATGCTATGAAACCTTGGCAGCAAAAAGGCGCGCTCTTTCACTTACACCATGTGCCACCTTCTGAATTACGCTATTTATTTAATCATGCAAGCTGTGTTGTTTGTCCTTCATTATATGAAGGTTTTGATATATCAGGTATTGAAGCAATGCTGTGTGGCGCTAAAGTTGCAGCTTCAAATATTGCAGTTCACCGGGAAGTTTATAGAGATTTCGCTATTTACTTTAATCCTTTTTCAGTGGATGAACAGGCGAATGTTATAGCAAAGATAATTTTAGCAAAAGATGAAGGACTAAATAAAAAAGGGTTAAAATGGGCGCAGCGTTATTTGCCAGAGGCTATTGTGCCGCAGTGGGAGGATTTTTTAATGCTTGTAAAAAATTGCCAAACGCGCATAAATTATTAGTAAATGAAGCGGTTCGTTTAATAGTCAATAATCCAAAAATTGGTGATGAAAAAAAGGGAGATTTAGTTGGGGTATTTGTCTATAAATTTAAAATTCATCACCAAGAATTTTTACTTGCATATGAATGGGATGCTGCTCAAAGGATGTTATTAGCCTTATGGGTGCATGAAAATTTCTATCGTGATCTTAAAAGAAAATAATGCATGTTTCTGAACAATAAATTAAAAGTCTTAATGGAATTACATCCATGTTTATTCGGATTTTCTGGGATTTCGCAAGAAACTCGGTTACTTTTTGCGTATTTTCATAATATTCCTTTTATAACAACTTCAGGCTTGTTAAATTTCAATTTACCTGATAGCCCATTTTTAAAAATACTTAACTTAAAGCATAAACAAATTAGCCAAGCGTCAAAGTTGATTCTTGCAGCTGTTAAAGAAAAAAATAATAAATTTGCATTTTCTGAAATGGTATCAATTGGTATTAGGTTGTATTTTGCTTCAACATTTAATTTATTGGGAATTACAGCTGCTCTTGGAACCTTTGAAAGTGCAGGGTTTGAGGACTTTTTATGGGATCAGTTGTTTTCTAAGAGTTTGAGTAAAGAAGAATTTAAGGCAGTTACTAAATCAGTCTATCGCACGCTAGGCTTTTCCCCACATGCCTTACGCCTTTTGCGCAAATACAATGCTAGACATTTGAAAATCAATACCAGTGAATATGATGTTCTTTTTGTCCAAACACCTTTTCCAGGAGCAGTATCAAGCAAAACGCAACTAGTTGTTCGTTACCATGATGCAGTTCCCCTAATGCTTCCACACCTTATTCATGATTCAATGTTTCATCAAGCATCCCATTACAAAGCCCTGTGCTCTAACGCTAAACGGGGAGTTTTTGTTTGTACCAGTAATGACACGCGCGAAGATTTACTGCGAGTTTTTCCCCAATTAGAAAAAAGATCGCAGGTTATTCATGACATGATTGCCAAAGATTATTTTGCTGAATCAGCAGATGAACAACGTTTAAAGCAGCTTATCCGCAATTACTCTTATGAAGCAAGGCGCGATTTAGGGAGTGACGAGCGTGCTGATGATGAGTTTTACGCCAAGAGTTTAGCGGATCATTTGAGTTATATTTTAATAGTTTCAACAATAGAGCCACGCAAAAACCATATTCGCTTAATTCGCGCATGGGAAAGGGTGCGTACACGTACTAAGCGTGCATTAAAGTTGGTTTTTGTTGGCGATTTAGGCTGGCAAACAGCACCAATTGTTGCCGTTATGAAACCTTGGCAACAGCAAGGGGAATTATTTCACTTACAAAAAGTGCCATTTGAGCATTTGCGTTTATTGTATAGGGGCGCTGCCTGTGTAGTGTGTCCTTCAATAAAAGAAGGCTTTGATTTAAGTGGCATAGAAGCTATGGCTTGCCAAGGGCTTGTTGCAGCTTCGGCTATTCCTGTGCATAAAGAAGTGTATGGGGCAGCTGCGCTGTACTTTGATCCTTATTCATTTGAAAACCAGGCTGAAGTTATAGAGTTAGCTCTAACTCAAGGCCCTAATTTCACCGACTTATTAAGAGAAAAAGGCCTTATCCAAGCGCAAAAATATCAACCAAAAGCAATTTTACCGCAATGGGAGGATTTTTTTGCGCGGTTAAAGACAACTTGACTTGACAAAATGTAAAAATACATTGAAGATTCGAATACATACTCCGAATTTTCAATGATAATATGTTGAGACAAGATTTTTTAGAAAAAATAGAAAAAGCTTTTCAAGTTAATCCAATAGTTGCAATCTTAGGTCCGCGTCAATGTGGAAAAACTACACTTGCCAAACATTATTATAAAAATTACTTCAATACTAAACAAATAATAGCTTCACATTACTTTGATCTGGAGGATTTCGAAGATTTGCACCGCTTATCAGATCCTAGATTAGCATTAGACTCTTTAAGTGGATTGATTGTTATTGATGAAATCCAAAAAAGACCAGACTTATTTCCCATGTTACGGGTTTTGATTGATGAAAATCGTGAAAATCAGCGTTATCTTATATTAGGAAGTGCTTCTAGAGATCTGATTAAACAATCTTCTGAAACCTTAGCTGGCAGAATTTCCTATTTAGAATTAACCCCATTCAATTTTATAGAAACCAAAGAGATTGAAAGACTTTGGATTCGTGGGGGTTTTCCACTATCTTACCTTGCAGATACTGATGAAATTAGTTTTGCGTGGCGTAGAGAGTATATTCAAACTTTTCTTGAGCGAGATATTCCGGCACTTGGGATTCAAATTCCTGCTAAACAACTTCATCGTGCTTGGAGTATGCTTGCTCATTACCATGGGCAAATTTTTAATGCTTCTGAAGTTGGAAGATCGTTATCGCTTTCAGATAAAACAGTACGGCATTATTTGGATATTCTTTATGGTACTTTTATGGTGCGTGAATTACAGCCTTATTTCTCTAATTTGAAGAAGCGTCAAATAAAATCCAGCAAAATTTATTTTAGGGATAGCGGTATCTTACATGCATTGCAAGGATTATCTGATAAAAATGCTCTTTTAACTTATCCAAAATTGGGGGCAAGTTGGGAAGGATTTGCCTTAGAGGAAGTTATTCGAAAACATAATATTCGGCATGAAGAATGTTATTTTTGGGGTACTCATAGTGGCGCAGAGCTTGATTTATATTTTGAAAAAAATCAACAACGACTAGGTTTTGAATTTAAATACTCTACTACCCCAAAACTAACTCCTTCTATGTTAATTGCATTAAATGATCTGTCTTTGGATAAAATAATAGTAATTTATCCTGGAAAAAAACAATTTTTTCTGCATGAAAAAATAGAGGTAATAGGACTAAAGGCTTACTTACTCGACTAGGGCGTGTTGACAATTGATCTCCAGCGCCTACGTGCCTCG
>MHBC01000031.1:28182-32451 GCA_001804735.1 Legionellales bacterium RIFCSPHIGHO2_12_FULL_37_14
CTGTCTCTTGATCTGATCTTTTTTGATCAGAAGTATTTTTTTGCATCATTATATGACTCAACTTTGTCCATCAATCTAAACCAGCCTTTCCACAAAGCTTTCCAGCCAACAACACCAGTCCGCTTACTATCATACCAGCCTCCTAATTTACCTAGACTTTTGTACGCCCATTTTATATCGGGTGTCTTCTGAGGAGGCTTGGATTTTTTTGTCGTAATCCATAAAACTCGTCATTCATCAGCTGTCAGTAAATGAGTAACTTGAATCTCTTGGTTTAGCTCATCTGGATTCGATAAAGCAATTTCTCTTATTTGCAATAACTTAACAGCTATAAATGCAAAAATGCTACCAGCACGTTCCAAATTTTCTCTGCTTTGTAGTCTCAACTTTTCAACACCGACACCACTTTTCCATGCTTTATGATAATCCTCGATACGCCATCTTAGCTCATAATTTCTCAATACTTTTCTTGCGGTTTCTTTTTTATCCACTGATTCTGATGTTAAAATAATCCACTCTAGGGCATCATTCGCATTATTATGTTGTACCTGACTTCATAAGTGCCTAGAGCTGGGGTAAGTAGCGTCTGCTCAAATAACTTATGCTCTGTTGACGTGGTTCTTCGATTCTCTCGTGCTCGAACAATAAATCTCTGATTGTTACTCAGCTTATAAAATAAGTAATCATAAATATCCGCCTCTCTATCGCATACGGAAATAACATCATTTATTTTTTCACCCAGCCTTTTTGACATTGAGCGTGAGGCCTGTTCCCATTTATAGCTTTCTTTATCATGATAATCTCTTTTATTTCTGTCTCGTCTTTTTCCATAACTGGAATTATCTCTGCAGTACCACGTCTGCTCTATTAAACCAATACTTCTTCCTGTGGCTTCAGACAGTAGCAATACACTATGTACATGAAATCCTTTCGACTTTGCTGAGGGACTATTACTGGTATAACCTAACTCTTCAGCGGCTTGATGCTTATAGGAAAGTGTTGTTGTATCTTCGATCGCAAGTAATATACTTTCTTTTGAAGCTATGCCAGCCGTTGCATCAAATCCAGCATCCCGTATCGCTTCAGCTTTGACTCCATCGTTTCTTAAAAACCGATACGCTGCTTCCACTTGTGACTCATCACCTTCACAACACTCAACCGTGCTTGACCCTATATTCTTAGCATAACTTACCGCTAATTTTACCAATCTTCTTGTTCTGCGCAAATCTCCCAATTTACTGTCTTTGAAAGTTTGAATTGCCCATTCTTCTGCATCCGTTATCATCAATTTACTTCCTCAAATTAAATCTACTGCAGGGAAAATACAGTAATTTTAACTTGTGTAGAAGATACAGGGACAAGCCGCGTGACGTAGGCACTAGATGTGAAATGTCAACACGCCCTAGCCATATGACCTTCATTGTGGTAACCAAGTGCAGCATAAAATTGGTGAGAGCTGTCTTTTGCTTAAGCACTATCACTCAACATTAACTCTTTCCTAAGATAGTCAATATCTGCTTTAAATAGGTGATTCACATCTTTTTCACTATTATGTCTCTCATACTGAAGTAACAATGCTTCGAGTCGTTCTCTTCCTTCATTGGTTTTAGCTGCTTCTCGTGGCGTTTGATTCTCTAAAGCAGGAATCGACTCATCAAACCAAGATTCCCAGTGAGCTTTGGCCATCTTCTTTATTTGCTCTTGTACTTCAGGTAAGGCCGTTAAATCAATGGTAGAATCTTCATTCAGATTATTACTACTGGGTAGCGATTTCATTTTTTGTTCAGGGGATTCAATCAGTGTTTTTTGGAATACAACTGTTTCACCAAGATATTTACGTAATAATTTTTTAGCGCGCTCTGTACGCTCTAGGGAATTGGTTTCTAATATCAATTTCCCTTCTTGAATAACAATTAGACCATGTACAGTATTTTTCCAGCTTTTGTGTGTTTTATTACCTTTCTTTAGCCAATTACATTCTATACTTTTTATTTTTCCAGATTTAGTACGTTTTGCATCAGCTAGAAATCCATCCTTGTCCTTAGTTAAGGTCATCGGTAAAATAGCACTCAAAGCCTCTTCTGGAGAAATTGATAATTTGAAATGAGTTTTAGAAAATTGAATTAGCTCACCGTCTGTATTCACTAATGTTGGCTGTGCTCTTTTATAAGAAGTTGCCAATAGCTCAAAAAAGAAATCCAGAACTTCAATATCTAATTCTTGTTGTAATATTTCTGCTGTCAGCGCTTGCCCATCATTTTCTTTGACTAACCACTTTTTGAAATCGAGGATAGATTGGAAATAATTAACAGGTATTTTTAGCGGTGCCATACCCACAAAAATAGATTGATTGTTTAGTGTTAATATCCGACTACAAACAAGGTCCCCGCGCTCTAAAAAATATGTTCCTTGGCGTTCTTTTAGTGTATGTATAGTGCCAAGTAATATATCCTTAACCTGAATTGAATGGTCTTGCTCAACTTGTAATACACTATAAAAGCTGTAAAAAGTGTGATTCATTGCCTCAATGAAACGTTTTTCTTCAAGATTAAGCAAATGCCCATTTTTCAATAAATAATTCTGAGATAGCGTCTTTTCTGGCTCAAATTGCTTTATCCCAAAACTCTCTAATGGAAGCCAATTAAATAAACTCCACGGAAGAATAAAATGATTAAATAGCAGTTCTTTATCAATTTCTTCAGGTAAATCTTCTTCGGGCAAACAGTCTGCAATTGCCTGAGACATAACTTCTCTAGGTAATTTTGTTACATATGGTAGTAGATGTTTGTCAATAACACTGCCTTCTAATTTGCGTAGCTTGAGCCATTCTGAATCGGCAACCTCTGAGTAGTGGCAGCTCTGAGCCAGACTAATACAGCATTTTTTATACTTCTTACCACTGCCACACGAACATAAATCATTTCTACCGATTTTTCCCATCTACTTCCTACCTTATTAAATTAGCACGCTTGTTTCATCGACAACTCAGAAAATACTTCGTTGGGTGTTGCATATTCAAAGATTTTCTGGGGTGACTATTCAGCTTATTCTGAATAGCTATAATATCAGCATCAGTTATTTCGGTAAAATCCCCACCTTTAGAAATATACTGACGGATGTTTTCGTGATCGCTGCGACAGCTTGTCGCAAAAATACAAATGCTTGCGGTGCTGACATAAGACATCGCTTATTAGTTCATATTAACTGTTTTTAGTCTACTTACAATAGACCATAATTTATTTATATAAACTATAATATAAAGCCATTGGTATTTTAGTTTAATATAATACATAATAGTCCACTATGAATAGACCAAAAGAAAATAAATTAAACTACCTAATGAGACACTGGCCTACAGGTGTCCCTCTTACCTCTTATTGGTTAAAAAATAATGGGTATTATAAGCAGCTAGTGAATTTGTACAGCAAAAATGGGTGGATAAAATCTCTTGGGAAGGGCGCGTATACAAGACTAGATGATCAACTTACATGGCAAGGAGCTGTACATGCTCTTCAGACGCAATTAAAACTTCCTGTGCATGTGGGTGGACTCACAGCACTTGAACTGTATGGGGTGACACAATACGTGATGTTTAATGAGTCGAAGCCAACATTTTATTTATATAACTCAGGAGAAGAATCACCTCATGTACCACGGTGGTTCTTAAATAAGTTCACTAACTGTCATCTTGAACAGAAACGACTGTTTAATTCAGAAGAGGGCTTATCAAGCAAAGAGGTTGCAGGTGTCCAAATAAAAACATCCTCACCTGAGCGTGCTATTTTAGAATTATTATCATTAGTGCCTAATAAATTAACGTTAGACCATGCTAATGAATTAATGGAATCGTTAGATCGATTAAGAAGTGGGGTCATGCAACAACTACTAGAATCCTGCTTTTCCGTTAAGACAAAACGTCTTTTTTTATATTTTGCAGAAAAATGTAATTTAGCTTGTTTTAGTGATTTAGATATAGACCGAATAGACCTGGGGTCGGGGAAGCGTGTTGTTGATGAGGGTGGCCGTTATCACAAAAAGTGGTTATTAAGTATGCCTGATAATGAATTAGATAATGAGATACCTCATGAATAAAGAGCAGTATATTGCCCAAGTTACATTATTGTTAGATTGTTTGACGAACCTAAAAGATCAAGAATTATTCGCATTAAAAGGTGGAATAGCGATTAGGGCGTGTTGACATTTCACATCTAGTGCCTACGTCCCGCGGCTTGTCCGCGGGATCCAATAATCTTTCTACATTGATGGATC
>MHBC01000032.1 GCA_001804735.1 Legionellales bacterium RIFCSPHIGHO2_12_FULL_37_14
CTTTGACCCATTTGGTTTCAGCCCTAGCTGCTTACACCCTCCAACCACTGCAATTGGGAACACTTACAATGCTGCCGAACTGTTCGAAATAAAACCAATTATTGGGGTTAATATGTTATAATTAGATCATGAAAACACAATTACTTATTAATACTAATCCTTATCTTAAGGACGCTATCTCTCGAAAGAAGCTCATTGCGCGTTCAGTGAGAACTTCATGAGGCGTTGAAGGTATTTATGAGAAACCTGATGCATGTCACGGCGTTAAGATCCCCTCTCGTGGTAAGAAAAAAATATATCAAACATTGTCTACGTAGACTGTTCTAATAAAATCCTAAATATCTATTGAATTGGTGTGTAGTTTTCATCTAATCCTGCATGGATGGATAGGATGTATTGTGAAAATCCATCCGGATTTTGAGTTTGGTCGATGGCCGAGTAGTTAATGGGCGGTTTTTTTGCTTGCATGGTCATTAAATCCGCTAACAATCTTGCTGTACGACCGTTTCCTTCGCGAAATGGATGAATCAAAATAAATTCAATGTGGACTACACCTAATGCATAAGCCAGATCATCAATGTTGGTGTAGTGGCAGGGCGTATTCAGTGATGCTTGATCAAGAGCTTGCTGATATTTATGGCGTCGAAACGAGGGTGTTTAATCAGGCTGTAAAACGCAGTATCGAACGATTTCCAGAAGATTTTAGATTTCAACTTTCCGAACTAGAGGTCAAAAACTTGAGATCACAAATTGTGATCTCAAGTTGGTAGAGAAACTTTCTTCCTATGCCAGAAAAGCCAAATAACTCAAATCAACATTATGTAATAACAGAGGCAGGTAAAAAATACTTTTGACGATATGTAACGAAGGAAAAAACGTGAATGTATTAATCGCGGGAGCCTCTGGATTCATTGGACGGAAACTTGTAGCGGCTTTGCAGGCTAACCATACCATCACTGTATTGGGGCGTGATAGGGCGATTCTCCAACGCTATTTTTCAAATCCGATCAATATACTCACATGGGAGATGCTGCCTGATGTAAAGGCCAGTGCATTTGATGCTGTTATTAATCTCTGTGGTTATAACATTGCGGCCTCTCGGTGGAGTCATGCTGTAAAAAAACTGCTGATTGATTCTCGTGTTAAAACAACAACTGCATTGGTTGACTGGGCAATCAAAGATCAGGCAAAGCCCCATTTTATTTGTGCGAATGCCGTTGGCATTTACGGCATGCAGGACAATGAGGATAAAAAAGAATTGGATGAAGATAGTCCAATTGATTTTGAAAATCCGTGTGATTTTTTAAGTGAAATTGGGATCCGTTGGCAGCAAGCGCTGCAACCTGCGATTGACTATGGCATGAACGTTACAATTGCGCGTTTTGGTGTCGTACTCGGAAAAGGCGAGGGTGTTCTTAAAAAGCTTGCACTCAGTTATTATTTTGGCCTTGGAAGTACCCTCGGCGATGGCAAGCAAATGATGTCTTGGGTACACATTGACGATGTCGTTGGCGCTATTTTATTCTTGCTCAATAAGCCTGAGCTTGCTGGGGCATTTAACATTACATCCCCAAATCCTGCCAGCCAAGCTGAGTTTGCGCGTACGTTAGCGACTGTGATGCACCGTCCATTGTTATTAAACATGCCTGCTTTTGTCATTCGAATGCTGTTTGGCGAAATGGGAGAGTGTTTATTACTTAAAGGACAACGCGTACTCCCTTCGCGTTTAATAGCGTCAGGTTATGAATTTTGTTATCCTGAATTGATGGATGCATTGCGCCATGAGTACACATAAGGATTATACGGCCATGTCATGGTGTCCAAACGCCACCATTTCAACCGGTCGAAAATCATCTAATGGGGATAAAAACATGATCAAACCTAAACGCATTTTCGTTGTTGGGCATATGGGTGCAGGTAAAGCATTACTGAGTGAAGCGTTAGCTAAAAAACTCGGCTGGGAATACATCGATGCCAATCCTAGTTTGGAGCGTTACATTGGACGAAGTTTGAATGACATTTTTGGGCTTCTATAAACAAAGACTTAGGCGTTGATTTTAAGTAAAACACATCATTACTTAAGCAGTTCACGATGTGTGCCTTTCTCAATGATGCGGCCATGTTCTAACACAATAATTTGATCGGCATGAACCACCGTTGATAAGCGGTGGGCGATAATCAACGTGGTGGCATCACGCGAAATCTCTTCAATATTTTTCTGAATGAGTTGCTCTGTTTTGGTATCAAGCGAAGAGGTTGCTTCATCGAATACAAAAATCGCAGGATTTTTTAATAATACTCGTGCAATAGCAACCCGTTGTCTTTCTCCACCTGATAGTTTTAATCCATGTTCCCCAACCATCGTATTTAAGCCATCAGGCAAGGAATGAATAAATGTATCAAGATGTGCATGCTTAATCGCTTGCTCAATATCACGCTTTGACGCATCTAGACGTCCATAAGCAATATTGTAATAAATGGTGTTATTAAAGAGCGTGGTATGTTGGGGAACGATCCCAATTACAGCTTGCATCCATCACGCCTGTTCCACTTAAGACGGTTAAGATCATCAGGCCAAGCCCCATAATGATGCCTTGTCCAAGATGGATCCATTGTGCGGCATTGCCCTACTGAGCGTCCAAGCAAATCCATAAGCTAGCAATAACATCGCCGCAAGTAATTTGATTGAAGCTGGCGTTGAAATAACATCAATGACTTGTCGCAGAATCAAAGGCACACAGATATTGAGCCCGATACTTGTCAATAATAACAGGATTGAACCAATCAACCGTAGGCGTATCTTTCTATCCCTTGGCCATAGGTATGGGGATAATTTTAATGCGGCGTTAAGCTGCTTAGTTAGGAACATTTGGCCTCTTTTTCTATTTTTCCTATTAGTGTTACCTCTCATGCCTATAATCTGCAAGTAATTTAAGATGCGTTTACCCTGGCCCTGTCGTAATTATTTGTACTTTGCAATAAGACATGTCAAAATTCCAAAATTAACTTTTAACATTTTCTTTTAAGAGGTAAAGCATGACGGCGAACTGGAGCTTGATTCTTAATATCGCTTTACTTGTTAGTGTTGTATGTGTGCTGGTTTACACATTAAGAAAAAAACATGAGACCATCTTACCCATGGATTCTAAAAAACCGGCTTTATCTGTGCCTTTTGCTTCTACCGAAGATATTATTGCGGTGCGCAAAATTGAATTAGAAGATGCTGCCAAACCCCAAGCTTCTGTAGACCATAAAGTTACGCAAGACACTAATGCCTTAATGATTTTTCTGCTTGCAAAATCTAACAAAAATCTTGCTGGATATGAAATGCTCCAGGCTATTTTGTCATCTGGGATGCGCTTTGGGGAAAAGCAGCTTTTTCATCTGTATGAAGTTATTAATGGGCATGAAACTATTTTATTTAGTCTTGCAGCAGCAACTAAAGAAGGTACCTTTGATTTGCAAAATATAGGCGCTTTTAATGCAAAAGGCTTATGTTTATTTATGTATAAATCAAAGAAACTGCTTGAAGATGAGGTTAGATTAAACAAAATGATTGATGTGGCTAATCAATTGGCCGAAGGCTTAAATATAATTTTACTTGATGATATGCAAAAACCTTTTACTCAACAAACAGCCGACAAATATTATGCAAGGCTAAAGACTGACTTATCTGTTGAGGCATAATGCAACTTTTTACTCTTGCTAAGGCTTTAAATCTTTCTTGTGAGCATGATGCAACTATCTCTTCTTGCAGCATAGATAGTAGACAAATCCAAAAAGGTGGACTATTTGTTGCCTTAAAAGGCGAACATACTGATGGCCATAAATTTGCCAAGGACGCTGCAAATAAAGGCGCAGCGGCTATTTTATGTAAAGAAAAAATTGCTGATGTTAAGATCCCTCAGCTTATTGTGCCTGACGTAGCTCAGGCTTTAGCCACGTTAGCTAAGGCGTATCGCTCATCTTTTAAGATTCCCATTATTGCTCTTACGGGGAGTAACGGTAAAACTAGCGTTAAAGAAATGATTTACGCAATTTTACCCAAGCCTGCCTATGCAACTAAAGGAAATTTAAACAACCAGCTTGGGGTGCCGCTTTCTATTTTACACCTTAATGAAAACCATACCTCGGCTGTATTTGAGCTTGGCGCAAATCATGTGGGTGAAATTGCCTATACGGCAAACTTAGTTGTGCCTGATGTTGCCCTTATCAATAATATTGCTCCTGCGCATATTGGCGAGTTTGGCTCAATTGAGAATATTGCTAAAACCAAGGGTGAAATTTTTGCCTCACTAAAGCCTAATGGCTTTGCTATTATTAACGCCGATGATGCTTACGCCAATTTTTGGAACGAAAACTTAAAAGCTAAAAAGGTTTTAAGATTTTCCCGTAAAGTAAAGGCTGATGTATTTGCAGACAATATTAACCTCGATATAAATGGCTTTGCCAGCTTTAATTTACATTTTCCTCAAGCAACCACAAAAATTAAGCTTAGAGTGCCAGGGATCCATAACGTAAGTAACGCTCTTGCCGCTGCTACATGTTGTTATGCTATAAATGTGCCCATACAAGATATAGCTTTTGGACTTGAGAAATTCTCTGGGGTCAAAGGGCGTTTAATTTTTGTAAAAGGGATGCATGAATCTACTATTATTGACGATACCTATAACGCAAATTTACGCTCAGTGCTTGCTGCTATTAAAGTGCTCGCGCAACAACCGGGCAAAAAAATACTTGCTTTAGGTGATATGGGTGAACTTGGACCTTATGCTTCTCAACACCATAAAGAAGTAGGTGAGGTTGCTAAGAATTTAAATATCGATTTACTTTATACTTGCGGACAATATACCAAGATGACGTGTAATGCATTTGGAAAAGGCGCATTTCACTGTAAAAATCAAGACGAGATGATCTCTCTTATTAGTAAGCAGCTTGACAAAAATACCACTTTATTAGTAAAAGGTTCACGGCTTTCTGCTATGGAAAAAGTAGTAGCCCAACTTGCGCTTTTACAAGCGCACACTTCATAAGGATTAACATGCTTTACTGGATTACTCATTATTTACAAGTGCATTATCATGCCTTAAGAGTTTTTCAATATTTAACCTTTAGATCTATTTTAGCGGTCCTAACCGCTTTAGTGCTTGCCCTTTTCTTAGGTCCTAAAGTTATTCGTTGGCTGCAAAAGTTGCAACTTGGGCAAGTGGTCCGCAATGATGGACCACAGTCTCATTTAGCAAAATCAGGTACTCCTACTATGGGTGGGTTACTTATTCTTTTGTCAATTGCCATAAGCACACTTTTATGGGGCGATCTAAGCCAGCCTGCATTGTGGGTTGTATTAAGTGTAACTATGTTATTTGGCCTTATAGGGTGGATAGATGATTATCGCAAGATTGTGCGTAAAAATAGCCGCGGCCTTCCAGGAAAGTGGAAATATTTTTGGCAGTCAGTTGTTGCGCTTTTGGCGGTTTTTTATTTATTTATGCATACATCTTTTGCGGCCCACACCCAGCTAACTATCCCTTTTCTTAAACAAGGTACTTTACATATTAATGCGCTAATATTTTTTATTTTTAGCTATTTTGTGGTTGTGGGAAGTAGTAATGCAGTAAATCTAACAGATGGTCTAGATGGGCTTGCGATTACTCCTATTGTTATGGTTGCAGGAGCGCTGGGAGTTTTCGCTTATGCTGCTAGTAATACAATTTATGCCCATTATCTAGGGGTTCCTTTTGTTCCTAATAGTGGCGAGGTAGTAGTTTTTTGCGCTTCTATCGTAGGGGCTGGGTTAGGCTTTTTGTGGTTTAATACTTACCCTGCTGAAATATTTATGGGCGATGTAGGCTCGCTTGCTTTAGGAGCTTCTTTAGGCATTATCGCTGTTATGATACGCCAAGAACTAGTCTTATTTATTATGGGCGGCTTATTTGTCCTGGAAACATTATCTGTGGTTTTGCAAGTTTTATATTTTAAATGGACTTATGGGCAAAGATTATTTCGCATGGCTCCATTACATCATCATTTTGAGCTTAAGGGTTTACCTGAGCCTAAAATTATCGTGCGCTTCTGGATTCTAACTGTTATTTTTGTATTATGTGGATTAGCTACCCTAAAATTACGTTAACCATTAGAGGCTGTGATGCAAAAACCATTTTATTTAGTCGCGGGTCTTGGGCAAACAGGCTATGCAACGGCAGGTTATCTCCATCGTACTAACATACCTTTTGTTGTCTTTGACACAAGAAGACATGTTGAGCGTTTAACAGATTTTAGCGCCCACTTTCCTAAAGTTGAAGTTTTCTTAGGTGACTTCCCCTCTTCTTTATATCAAAAAATCACCCAAATTATTGCAAGCCCTGGGCTTTCGCTTGAAGAGCCTTTCCTTTTGCAAGCCAAAAGGCATGGCATCCCGATAATTGGGGATATTGAACTTTTTGCGCGCGCCGTGAAAGATCCTATTGTTGCAATAACTGGGACAAACGGGAAATCAACCGTTACAACTTTAGTAGGTGAGATGGCAAAAGCTGCCGGTATTAAAGTTGCTGTTGCCGGAAACATTGGGTTACCTATACTAGATTTACTCGGTAAAAATAATGATAACTATGCGCTATGGGTTTTAGAGCTTTCCAGTTTTCAGCTAGAACTAACCACCACTCTTGCGCCTCTTGCGGCCACTATTTTAAACATTACTCCTGATCACTTAGATAGGCACCATACCCTTGAAAATTACGTTAATGCTAAACAGCAAGTTTATAGAGAAGCAAAATATTGCTTATACAATAGGCAAGATCCTTTAACTAAGCCTAAATTTAAAGACGCAACAATTGCAAGCTTTGGTATAGATAAGCCAAATGTTTTAGAGTGGGGTTTTATAACCGAGAAAGAAACCTTATATCTTGCGTATGGTAAAGAAGCTATTTTTCCTGTGCATGCATTAAAAATTCATGGGCAACATAATTGGCTGAACGCCCTTGCAGCAGCTGCGCTTTCGCATAGGGCAGGAATTTCATTTTTGCATATTTGTCATGTTTTAGAAACCTTCACCGGCTTAGAACATCGTTGTCAAACTGTGCGTAAACTAAATGACGTTCTTTATATAAACGACTCTAAAGGTACCAATGTGGGGGCGGCAATTTCTGCTATTGAAGGCCTTGGGCCAACCACCAAAGGTAAAATAATTTTAATTGCCGGCGGTTTAGGCAAAGGCGCGGACTTTAAACCGCTTGCGCCTGTTATTAAAAAATACGTTAAAGAAGTTATTCTTATTGGCAAAGATGCGCCGCTCATTAAAGAAGCTTTAGCAAACAAAACCAAACTAACCGATGCTGCAACGCTTGATGCTGCGGTTAGCCATGCTTATACTGCTGCCAAAAGTGGTGATGTTGTTTTACTCTCTCCTGCGTGTGCGAGTATGGATATGTTTAAAGATTACACCCATCGCGGTCAGGTTTTTACTGATTTGGTCAATAAACTATGAGGCCCCGCCACTATACCATGCACGGCAAGCCTACAGGCAAGCCATTAATTTTATATGATAAGTGGCTTATTATTGCAACCTTTGGCCTGCTGATTATAGGGTTAACAATGGTTGCCTCAAGCTCTATAACTATATCAACCAAATACTATAACCAACCTTTTCATTTTTTTATTCGCCAGGCATCTTATCTTGGCCTTGGCCTTCTACTTAGCCTGATATGCTTAAGAGTTGATGTAAATATTTATCAAAAACATAGTGCGCATTTACTGATAATAAGTTTAGTTATGCTATGTTTAGTGCTTATTCCTGGGATTGGTAAGGCTGTTAATGGGAGTAGACGCTGGATTTCTTTAGGTCTTTTTAGTATTCAAGTGTCAGAAATTTGTAAGCTAGCTTTGGTGTTATACATCGCTGCCTACCTTGTGCGCCAACAAGACGTTATTGCAGAGAAAATATCTGCTTTTATTAAACCAATGATAGTTTTAGGCATAGTTGCGGCATTATTATTAGCAGAGCCAGATTTTGGCGCCACTGTTGTTATCTCGGGAACTGTTATGGCTATGTTATTTCTTGCTGGGGTAAAGTTTCGCTATTATCTTGGATTGTTACTCATGGTTATATTGGCGCTTTCTGTTATAGCCTTTTCTTCACCTTACCGCGTCGCAAGGCTAACTACTTTCTTAAACCCTTGGGCCGATCAATTTAACAGCGGCTATCAGTTAACCCAATCATTAATTGCCTTTGGCCGTGGAGGCCTTTGGGGCACCGGTCTTGGCACTGGGGTGCAGAAATTATTTTATTTACCCGAAGCGCATACGGATTTTCTCTTAGCAGTTTTAGCAGAAGAAGCAGGTTTAATCGGGGTATTTATCGTAATTGGGCTTTATATAGTAGTAGTAATACGCGGCTTTACCATAGGCCTAGACGCCTACAGGCAACAATTACGTTTCGCCGCATACGTGGCCTACGGGTTAACTTTTTGGTTAGGCATTCAAACAATAATTAATATAAGCGTAAACACAGGCCTACTTCCCACCAAAGGCCTTACATTACCATTTTTAAGCTACGGCGGCGCAAGCTTAGTGGTCAACTGCATATTAATTGCAATATTGTTGCGCATTGACCATGAAAACCGCTGGCAAGCTTTGGGACTTAAATGAAAGGTGGTTGGGGAGTTATGCAAGGTGTTGTTGCCAACCTACATTCGTTGGCTATGAGCCGTCTTGAGGTATTACTAGGTGGCATTGAGGGCGGAGTTTCTTCGCTTAAGCTTGTTGGATTAAGTCTTTGCTGTATTAAGCTGGTTGAGCTTGCATCCTTTACCAAAGGACTTGGATCTCTACTTGAATCAATGTAATCATTGGAACTTGCTGAAGGTAAATTAAGCTCTTCTTTATCGCGCCCAAATCCTTTGGCAAGGGATTTAAGTACATAAATAACACCAAAAAGAGGAGCAAGGATTGCAGAGCCAAGAGCCATCTCGCGTGAAGCTTGATAATGACCTGCTTCATTCTCTTCTTGAAAAGCATTAAACAAATAGTTAGTTATTTTTAGGGACTGCCGGCCTCCTGCTGGAAACGCGCGTAACAAAACTTCAGTAGCATCAGGGGTTTTATTATCGCGTAAGGCTTTCGCTTCTTGCTCGTTCAAATCCCCTTTTTTAAATTGGTTAACTCTATAAGTGTTGTAGGATAAAGTAGCTATAAGACCAACAACTCCTAAAACAATAAAAGTAAGTAAAACTGGCAAAGGAATAGGAGTAAACAAACTTACAAAAATTAATATGGTAGTTATGCCGCAATAGATTCCTAAGCCATCACGAATTGCCTCACCAACGGCATGCCCATAGGTTAAGTTGGTTAGCCTTGCAGTTTCCTTTTCAATTTCTTTTAGTCTATCCGTGACTTCTTTTGTTTTATCAGGACAAGATAACAGGAGTCTTTTTTCAGCTAAATACCCGCTTAGCTCTAGCTTTCTTTGAAAACAAAACTCTTCATATATCCCTCTTACTAAAGATAAGCTCACATAAAATATGGCAAAAACATTTACCATAATGGCTAGTGGAGGAATTAGGTTGCATAAAAGATAAAGTCCTGCGTATAAATACATACCGTCTAAAGTGCTATTAAAGGCAGCTGATATATACCCAGTAATACGAGTCTTTGGCGGTTGTTTTTTATACACAAATTGCAGTAGAGTCTTAAGAGGTACAGCATCATTAAGGTTTTTAATTTCGCCTTTATCAATTAAGGCTTCTAGTTGCTGTTGAAGTATGGGGTTTTTACTTAATTCCTTAGCTTTTTTCTCTGTAGAATTACTCGTAAGCCATAACTGCAAATTATCATTAGCGGCTTGCTTTTTTTTGCGCCACGAACACATATGGCGATACCAAACCCTGCTTGTAAGGTAAGCCGCTCCTAAGGTAACACCCAAAGGCATAAGCACGCTTGACATAATAAGTGCTGAGGCGCCAAACGTTATACCTATAAATAAAAGGCTACGAGCACCTTTATAACCATTTTTTAATGCTTTAATTGAGTCTCTGGCATAAGGCCAGCTGATGGCAAGCCAACGCAATACTCGATTTTTTTCACTTTCTTTAAAGTAACCGCCTAAAGCAGCGAAGGCGAGAAGGAAAATAGTTTCTATTGAGGCAACTGCTATTCCAATAGGCGATAAGAGCCAAAAATGCATTTTATCAGACGGCAAAGTACTGCCATCATTCATTGCTTCAAAAACATAGCTAATTATATTGCGGGCATCACTAATAGACGCTAATGCGAATAACACATAGACATATCTCTTTTCATCAAGCCACGATGAAAACTTAATGATTAAGCGAGTAAATCTTTGCCAAAAGCTAGGGTTATCTTTTGCCATCTGCTTGGAGGGCCTAACGCGCTCTTAAGTGGGGCGAATTGTATTACTTCAGAGGCATCGTGTCAACAAAATTTGCAAACTGAATTATTTTAGATACAAAACTGTCTTGCAGTATAGCAAATTAAAAGCTATTTAAGAAACAAAATCTTGAGGGAGGGTAAAATTAGGGTTAAAGTAAATTACTTTTATAAATATTATCTAAGGACTTATACATGAGAAGTACATTATTTTGGCTAATATCCTGCAGCACTATAACCCTTACAGCTTGCCAAGGTGTAGATGACTTTTTAACTGACACTGGCGCACGCCAACATAGCGAACAAGATATGGTAGTAAACCCTGTTCCAAGACCACGGATTGCAGAACAAAAAACCTACAGCGAGCCTAAAAGCTCTCAGCAATCATCCGCCATTCCAACAGTCCCAAATACTCCTGCTGCGGTAAAACAAGAAAATCAAAGCGTAAATACTACTAACAATAAACCGAAAAGCACCGACTCAAATATGGTACCTAACGTTACGCCTACGTTTGGAGAGTAGTTTTGCACTGCCCCTAGGATAATACCAAGAGTCCTAAGGCTTTAAGTAATAAAAGAGCTTTATTTTGGGAATTTTTATCAATTACTAAAAGTATGACATCTGCCCCCAGAGCGCCACAGCCTTTTGCGGCTTTTATGGAGGGAAAAGTTCTCAAGTGTTTTATCTTTGCCTTTGTCGATGGAGTAACGAAGCCATGGTTTTCTAAGGCTTTAGCATAAAGGTTTATACTGGCGCAAAAACTTTTACTGTCTTTATTTAGAATTGCGGTTTTAGTGTTTTCCACAATTAATGCTAAATCATTAAGCCCGTTAAGCTTTGCAACTTGCTGTAAGTGTTCATGAGTTGCATGTTTTTCTCCTGTATGAGCTAGCACTAAGCTTAAATCTGTAAACGCAAGATCTAGGCTCACAACTTTTACAGGGTTACTGGTTACATAAACACAAGAAGATTTACTTGTTTGGGCTAAGACATCATATCCGCTTGGCTTAAGGCCTTTGCCATGCCAACAGGCAGCATGATATGACTTAAGTAAGTCTTTATAAGTGAAGTTTTTATGGCAGGCTAAATAAGCCCCTAGAAACTGGGCGCTCGATGCTCCCATTCCGCCTATCCCATTATAAGGATCGGTAAATATAAGGCCTTGATTTTTTAAGCCATGTTGCCGCCAATAGATTCCTGCTGGCGAATCAGGATGAATCCCTTCAAGGCCTTCTTGCGGTTTGGTGGCAATTTGAAAAAAAGGTTTAGTAAGCAATAAAATTGCCGGCATGCCTAATAAAGCAGCATATTCACCTACTAAAAAAGTTTTTCCTGGGATTTTGTGCATTACTACGATACTGATAAGTTTTGTCTTATTTCTGATAAGAATTGCTCGGCGTGCGATAAGCTAACACGCTGGCTACTTAAAAGGTAAGACTGTAATTTTGCGGTTAACAATGGGCGTTCTTTATCATTAGCTCCTGTTACTAAAACCAAATTATCAATATGCAGCTTCATATGCCCTTTGATAATGCCATCGGTGCATAACGCTCTTAAAGCACCTAGATTTTGGACAAGACCAACAGCTGCCATTACGCGAGATAATTCGTTAGCGCTTTTAGTTTTTAACATGCTTAAGCAAAGTTTGGCGGTAGGATGCAGAGAAGTTACGCCACCTACCGTGCCTACTATTAAAGGAGCTTCTAAAACTCCGATTAAGGTTTTAGCTTCATAGCGCCATTGGCTAAGCGCTCTATATTGGCCGCTTCTTGCAGCATAAGCATGCATTCCTGCTTCTATGGCGCGCCAATCGTTGCCAGTTGCTATAGCAAGCGCATCTATGCCGTTCATTATGCCCTTATTATGGGTTGCTGCGCGGTATGGATCTATGGTTGCAAAAAAAGCTGCTTCTTCTATCCTTTTGCCTAAACTTTTCGCTACACCTTTTATTTTAACTTCCGCGCGGGTTAGCTTTTGATCATTTAAATTGGATAATATGCATAAGCTAACTTTTTCATTGCTTAACTCCTCAAGCGGGTTTTTTAAAAACTCTAAAGCTTGATTGATTGCATTAGCCCCCATGGCATCACAACTTTCCATAGTTACATGAATAACGGCCATATCTTTACCATCATGGTAGGGGATATGTCTTAATTGCATATCAATAACCCCGCCACCACGCTTGACCATGCTAGATAAAACTTCTCTATTAACTAGTTTGATAAGCTCATTTTTATGTTGCAAAAAGATCTGCTGCAATTGGCTAAAATTCTTCACATGTTGCAACTGAATTTGGCCCAGAATTCCTGTTCCTGTAATTGAGGTTGTAATTTCACCTTGTTCACTTATCCATTTAGCGGTTTTTGATAAAGCCGCTATAATTGAAGTTTCTTCTACAGCTAGAGGGATTACGTAATCTTTGTTGTCAATTTTAAAATAAGTAGCAACTCCTAATGGGAGCTCGAAATATCCTATGCTATTTTCTATAAATTTTTCGGCAAACACTAGGTCTTCAACACCCCCTGTTTGCAAGAAATTGATATCTTCTGCTGATAAGGCGCCCATATCTTTAAGCCTCAAGAATCGTTCTTCACGCGTAAGTTTAGAAAATCCTTGGAATAAAGGTTTAATTGACCTTGCTAAAGACATGCTACCTCCTTTAATGAACCTAGGTTAAAACTTCCTGTACAAAACATAGCTATGCGCAAGTTATGTTCTATTTCGCGCATTTTTTGGATTACAATATCAACTCCCAAGACAGCAGCCTCCAGCATTAATTTAGCAAATCCTACCGACGTGGCGCCAAAAGCAATAGCTTTAGCAGCATCAAGACCATTGCGTATTCCACCAGATGCCCATACTTCGCATGCAAGATTAGCCTCTTTAGCAAAAATTAAACTTTCAAGTGTAGTTAAACCCCAATTCTTAAATATTATAGCCGCAGTGTGGGCTAAGGTTTCTTTAGTTGTGCGTCCGCCTTCAATTCTTCCCCAATGCGTTCCTCCAAGACCACTAACATCAATAGCAGTTACGCCTATTGAATCTAGTCTCCGCATGGTTGCCGCACTAAATCCACAGCCCGTCTCTTTCACAACTATAGGCAAAGCTAAATTATTAACACAAGATTCAATGGCCGCAAGTGCGCCTTTAAATTGGGGTGTTCCTTCAGGCTGAATGCATTCTTGGAGAGCATTACAATGGATAATTAGTGCAGAAGCTTCAATGGCATCGACTAGCTTTTGCAATTTTTGGATAGGGGTATGAATAACTTGCGTAACCCCTAAATTGCTTAAAAGTTGCAGTTTAGGATATTTCTTACGCAATAAAGGCCATCTATCGACGGAGCTTGGGTCGTCAAGCTCACGTCTTTGCGATCCAACCCCCATAGACCAAGAAGTTTCTACGCAAGCTTGCATGAGCACGTCATTTAACTTATAAGCATTATCGTGGCCTGCAGTCATTGAGCTAACAAAAAAGGGCGAAGGGCAAAGAGAGCCAAACCGGGATGAGCTAATATCAACTTCAGTGAAATTGCCAGAAGGCAAAGCCTCGTGCATTAATCGCACCTTGTCAAAATCGTTCATTTCCACCGCTTGATGCTCTGGTTTAAGAGCTAGGGTTAAGTGATCTTTTTTACGCTTTACAAAAGTAGGATCTGCTGGGGACATTATACAGCTAGTAAAAAAATTCAGAGCTTAGCATACTTCTTTGTATTATTAAAATATTAATTACGTAAACTTTGCTTAAAAGCTAATGCCTGCTTAATGTCTGCGATGGTTACGTTAAGGTTGTCATTATAATCAGCAACACTGCGGGCTACTTTAAGGATGCGGTGATAGGAACGTGCGGATAAATTAAGGGATGCCATCGTCCTATGTAAAAAGGCTAATTCTGCGTCTTGTAACTTAGACACTTTCTCGCATTGTTTTACGTTTAGCGCTGCATTTAAACAGTTTTGGCGTTTCAGTTGTTTAGATCTTAGCAACGCAGTACGTTCCCTTATAGATCTACTAAGATTTTCTTTATTATCACTTAGGGGAGCAATTAAGGTTTGAAATGGGATTGGCTCTACATTAAGGTGCATATCTATCCTTTCTAAGAGCGGAGCGGAAAGTTTTGCTAAATAACGCTGTATTCGGTCAGGGGTACAAGAGCAATTAGCAGCCTTATTGCCCCATTGCCCACAAGGACATGGATTCATAGCGCCTATTAATTGAAATTTAGCCGGAAAAGTTACTTGCATAGCTGCGCGTGCTACATGAACATTACCAGATTCTAAGGGTTCTCTTAAGGACTCTAGAGTATGCCTTTGAAACTCTGGCAATTCATCGAGAAACAATACCCCATTATGGGCGAGAGATATTTCTCCAGGTTTTGGAGGGTTGCCGCCCCCTACCATAGCTATGGTTGAGGATGTGTGATGCGGGCTACGTAAAGGGGGTCTTTTCCAGCTTGTAAATAATGGGCCTTTACCTTTTAGTGAATAAAGAGTGCTTACTTCCAGAGCTTCTTGATTTGTTAGATCTGGTAAAATAGTAATAAATCTTTGCGCAAGCATGGTTTTTCCACTTCCCGGCGGGCCAAACATTAATACGCTATGGCCGCCACAAGCAGCAATTTCCAAGGCGAACTTTGCATGCATCTGGCCTTTAATATCTGACCAATCAATACTGCTTGCTTGTTGGTCTTTAGGTTGACTACATTCAGGAAGAGGTTTAAGAGGGGTGTCTTGGCATAGGTAGTTACAAATTTCGCATAAGCTTTTTGCGCATAAAACATTATCAAGCTCTGTAATGGCAGCTTCTAACGCATTGGCTTTGGCAATAATTAACTTTTTTTTATCATTTTTGGCAGCAATTACCATAGGAATTATGCTGGAAACAGCGCGCAACTGGCCATCTAAGGCTAATTCGCCTACAAATTCGTGTTCACTTAGTTTAAAAGGGGGAATTTGTTGTGAAGCAGCTAAAATCCCGATGGCGATTGCTAAATCATGCCCACTCCCGGTTTTGGGAAGTTCAGCGGGGGCCAAATTTACGGTAATACGGCGATAAGGAAAATCAAAATTGCTGTTTAAAATGGCGCTCCTAACCCTGTCTTTGCTTTCTTTAATAGCGGTTTCAGGAAGTCCTACAATTGAAAATTGGGGTAACCCGCTCGAAATATGCACCTCAACAGCAACGCTTTCTGCAGTAATACCTTGAACACACCGGGTTTTGATTAACGCGAAGTTAAGCATTTTATTCTTCCATGTAAACGAGCTTGCGCGGCGAGGTTAGCATTACAAAGTTTAGCTGTCTAGTGGGCAGATCCTAAAGACAATTCTGTGGATAACTTTTAATAAATAATTTTGTTACAGCGGGAATTTTTATTGGTTATTAATATACAATACACACAGACAAAGGGTTTAACGCCAGTTCATAGCATACTTTCTGTCTTAACTTTATTCACAAAGTCTGTGGATAAATATGTGTATAATAATTATAATGCGTCTTTATATATTACTTTGTTTTTACTATGGCGCGCTTAAAATCTTATATTTTCCTATTAGTTACATTTTATCTGACATTATTTTCTTCTTACCTTTTTGCCTGTTTTACAATTCTTGTTGGTAAAGATGCAACCGTTAACAAAGTTGCCTTAATTGCGCGCAGCTCAGATACAAAAGACGCAAGAAGATCTAAGCTCTTAAAAGTCTACTATAAAAATCATCTGCATAAACTTTATATTGGTCTTCCTTACTGGGATCTTGAAGCAGATCCAACTTATGATATGCCACAAGTTACCACAAATCGTTACGGAGTATCTATTAGCGCGACCGAAACTATTCAAAGCAATCAGTTAGCCTTATCTTTAGATCCTCCCTCTTTTGCTGGCAGAGGAGTATCTGAACCTAATATTCCGGCAATTGTTATGCCAGATGCTACTAGCGCCATTGATGCTGTTAAAATATTAGGTAAAGCTATCGAAGAGCGCGGAGTTAATGATAGCTGGGGATTTGGCGTATTATTTTCCGATAAAACCGAAACTTGGTATCTAGAAACCTTAAGTACGCATCAGTGGGTGGCTATAAGAATTCCCGATGATGTATACTTTGTTGCCGCCAACGGCCCGCAACAAATTCAAGAATATTTACCCACAAAATACACTTATTTAATGTCTTTTTATCAGGTCAAAAGCCCCATTGATTTTGCCCATGAACATCAATTCGCAAACTTAAAAAATGGCGTATTTGATTTTCGCGCGACCTATGGCGATATTTATGCCGCAAACAATAATACAAGTAATTATATTAGGATAGCGTACGCTCAACACTTACTTAACCCTGCTACTATGCCTTTTAATGAGGACGCTATTAATAAAGGCACATATCCTATGTTTCTCAAACCTGAAAATCCTATATCAATTGAAGACATTAAAGCTATTCAATCAAGTCATTATGCTGAATACCCGCAGTATGATCCTTATATTTGGTCATACAAAGACACGGATAATCATCCCTTTTATTATCCTATTACCGTAATGCGTACCAGTAATGCCCATGTTACCGAAGTCAGAGAACCTTTAGATCAAGTAGACTCATCAATTTCCAATGTGCAATATATTGCGCTCGGTATGCCACTTATTAGTGTTTATTTGCCAATTTATTATGGAATTAATAAAGTTCCAACTAGCCTAACTAAGGCTAGTAACATCGCCGATGATTTTTCTTTATTTTGGCAATTTCGTAAAATCCAGACTTTAGTTTTTCTCCATGATCCTGCGAAAAATATTCCCTATGAGTTTAATGCGCGCCTTCAATACGTAAAACAAAAATACCAAACACTCGATAACTATCTAAAAAACAAACAAAACACCATGGAAAAAATTTATAAAATAGTCCGCAACACCGCGCTAATTGATCAATTTACCCAAGAAGCAGCAGATCAAATTCAAGAAGTAAATCAACAAATAATTAACCATTTTCTTACAGAGCTTAATATAGATGCTTTATATAAGCTTACAAATAATGCCGAACGCAACACATGGTTTACTAATACTCTAAGAGAGCAAGATTGTTTTTACCGCATAAATAAATGTAATCCCAAAGAAAAATACTTTATGCAAACTCTGCGAGATAAGTATGTGGATGAACCAGTTTAGTTGAGCAGCGCGTTATCATACTAACTGTATCACATCGTTAGTGTGATACAATTGGCGTTTTGAATATTTATTTTCCCACATCGCGTAAATTTAATTTGAATATACGTTTTAACCGGGTTAAAATAACCTAATAGTAATTTTATCCCGGTTAAATATGAAAGATAGGCTTATAAAACTTATTCATCAAGCAAATCCATGGTTAAACAACAAGGCTATATCTTGCGTGCAAGAAGATTATATTCAAAGGATTCAAGCAGAGAAGCTTCTAAGCCCCGAGTGGGACTCATTATGGCTAATATTAGTTGGTCCTCGGCAGGCAGGTAAAACTACTTTAGCTAAATATTTGGCACAACAGCTAATTAACCAAAAACGATTTACTACTTTATTGTATTTAAATTGCGATTTATTTGAAATCCGCGAATGGCTTAATAGCCCTTTATTTATTAGCGACGCCATGGAGCAATTTAATTTATCTAAGCCTATTATTTTACTTGATGAAGTACAACGTTTGGAAAATCCTGGCTTGCTTTTAAAAGCCTGTGCCGATCTAAAGCTAGATATTAAAATGATAGCCACTGGCTCATCGCAATTAGAAATAAAGAGCAAAGTGCAGGAGTTTTTAACTGGTCGGCAGATTGAAGCTTTGATATTACCAATGAGCTATCAAGAAATTGAAAAGTTAAGCTACGCTGAGCTTATCTATGGCTGTTATCCTGCGATAATTAAGTCGACAGAAAAAATCACCATTTTGCGGCAAATTTATCAAGACTATATTACAAAAGACATTATTGAAATACTAAAGGTTGGAAAACCAGATGCTATGCAAAGACTTGTTACATTAATAGCCCATAGTTCTGGCCAAATCGTTAATTTCAATCAACTTGCAAACGACTGTTTGATAGCAGTAACAACTATTCAAAATTACCTATCTATCCTTGAAAAAACATATACGATATCACACATTACTCCATTTGTAGGAAATAAAAGAAAGGAGATAACGAAAAACCCAATTTACTATTTTTTGGACAATGGATTTAGAAATATAGCCTTAAATAATTTATCTACAGATCTTGAAGCGCGCCAAGACTTGGGCCTATTAATTCAGAGTGCAGTTTTTCAGGAAATATTTAAATTTAAAATTCAGCACTTTTATGAATTTAGCATTCATTTTTGGCGCACCCAAAGTGGTGCCGAAGTTGATTTTGTGCTCTATAAAAATGCGCAATCTATTACGCCAATTGAAGTTAAGTATCGCAATATAAATGCACCAACTTTATCACGCTCATTTCGCTCTTTTATAGACGCATATGAGCCAAAGTATGGGTATATTGTAACAAAAGATTACAATAAAAAAATATCGGTAAATAATTGCGAAATTTCCTTTATTTCATTCGCCAATTTACCTATTTTATTGAAAAAGTTGGGAGCCCAACAAGCAACATAAACTAGCGCTTTAAGCGAGCCCTTGAATTTTTTCCCTTTGTCACCATATGTAAGGCTTCATTTCGCAATTATAAAGGGCCGTATGATGAAAAAACAACATGCTAAAGATTGGGCAGAGGTTAGGGAAAAAGCCAAGGCTTCTCAAGAAGTAGCAGAGGATCTTATTGATGATGAAGATGATTTTTTGGCGCAAGCCGAAGAAAATGAGTCAGCGATTGATTATAAAAGCCGTGATGATTTAGAGGCACAATTATTAGCTGCAGAGAAAAAAGCCGAGGAAAATTGGGATAAGGCAACCCGTGCGGTAGCTGAAGTTGAAAACATCAGAAGGCGGGCGGAAAGAGATGTCGCTAATGCTCATAAATTTGGGGTAGAAAAGCTTATTAAAGATCTTATTCCAGTCGTTGATAGTCTTGAGCAGGCGCTAGCTAATGCTGATAAAGAAAAGCATAAGGACATGGCGCACGGAATTGAGCTTACTCTGAAGCTTTTACTTGATGCTTTAGCAAAACACGAAGTGGTGCAGCTAAATCCAGCAGGGCAACCTTTTAACCCCCAAGAACATGAAGCAATGACTACGCAACCTTCAAATGAAGTACCTTCTAACACAGTGCTTGAGGTGTTTCAAAAAGGTTATAAGCTTAATGATAGGGTTATTAGGCCAGCTCGAGTAATCGTTTCAAAGGCATAAGCTTGAAAAGCTAATATTTGGCCCCATATAAGGGTTTTACGCTGTTAATTGAATTTGGAGCAAGCAAAAATGGCAAATGTAATTATAGGTATTGACTTAGGGACAACTAACTCTTGCGTTGCCTTGATGGAAGGCGGTAAACCTCGGGTTGTTGAGAACAACGAAGGTAAGAGAACTACTCCATCAATGGTAGCTTACAGTGATGATGGTGAAGTTTTAGTTGGGGAAGCCGCTAAGCGCCAATCCGTTACTAATCCTAAGAACACGCTTTATGCGGTAAAGCGTTTAATCGGTAGACGATTTGACGATAAAATTGTCCAAAAAGACGTTGACATGGTGCCCTACGAAATTGTTAAAGCTGATAACGGCGATGCTTGGGTTTCCATAAAAGGTAAATCAATGGCGCCTCCACAAGTTTCTGCTGAAGTTTTGCGTAAAATGAAAGAAACTGCCGAAGCCTATTTAGGTCATGCGGTAACTGAAGCGGTAATTACGGTTCCTGCTTATTTTAATGACTCACAAAGGCAAGCAACAAAAGACGCGGGGCGCATCGCAGGCCTTGAAGTTAAGCGTATTATCAATGAACCTACAGCTGCTGCCCTTGCCTACGGGATGGATAAAAAACGTGGCGATTCTGTTATCGCAGTTTATGACTTAGGTGGTGGTACTTTTGATATTTCTATCATTGAAATTGCTGAAGTAGATGGGGAGCATCAATTTGAAGTATTAGCTACAAATGGTGACACTTTCTTAGGTGGCGAAGATTTTGACTTAACTTTAATTGAATATTTAACTTCTGAGTTTAAAAAAGATTCAGGTATTGACTTACACAAAGATCCATTAGCTTTACAAAGACTTAAAGAAGCTGCGGAAAAGGCCAAAATTGAGCTTTCATCAGCCCAACAAACTGATGTTAACTTACCTTACATTACAGCAGATGCTAGTGGCCCTAAGCATTTAAATATTAAGCTTACGCGCTCTAAGCTTGAATCTTTAGTCGAAAAACTTGTAGAAAGGACAATTGAGCCATGTAAAACTGCATTAAAAGATGCGGGCCTTACAGTATCGCAAATTAATGAAGTAATTTTAGTAGGCGGTCAAACCAGGATGCCTTTAGTCCAAAAGGTTGTCCAAGATCTGTTTGGCAAAGAGCCACGTAAAGACGTAAACCCTGATGAGGCAGTTGCAGTTGGCGCGGCAATTCAAGCTGCAGTTTTATCAGGTGAGGTTAAAGATATTTTATTACTTGACGTTACTCCATTATCGCTAGGTATTGAGACTATGGGCGGAGTAATGACGAAGTTAATTGAAAAAAATACTACAATTCCAACCAAAGCAAACCAAGTATTCTCAACTGCGGATGATAATCAAACCGCGGTTACGGTGCATGTGTTGCAAGGGGAGCGTAACCAAGCTTCTGCGAATAAATCTTTAGGGAGGTTTGACTTATCTGATATTCCCGCAGCCCCACGCGGCGTTCCGCAAATTGAAGTTACCTTTGATATTGACGCTAATGGTATTTTAAATGTTTCTGCTAAAGACAAGGCAACTGGCAAAGCTCAATCTATCGTTATTAAGGCTTCGAGTGGTTTGAGTGAAGAAGAAATTCAAGCAATGGTAAAAGATGCCGAAAGTCATACTGAAGAAGATAAGAAGTTTAAAGAACTAGCAGATTTGCGTAACCAAGCAGATAGTTTAATTCATTCAGCAGAAAAAAGTTTACAAGATTTAGGCGCTAAAGTTGCTGCTGAGGAGAAAAAATCTATTGAAGCTGCTATTAGCGAATTAAAAGAAGCAGTAAAAGGTAGTGATAAGGCCGCTCTTGAAGATAAAGTAAAAGCTTTATCCGAACTTTCTGGCAATCTTGCCCAAAGAGTTTATGCTGAACAAGGCAAAAAAGAAGCAGGTGGCGAGGGTGCTGCTGCAACTGGTAAAGCTGAAGAAGGCGTTGTTGATGCTGAGTTTGAGGAAGTTAAGGAAAAAGAAGAGGGTGATAAGAAATAATGTCCGAGCCTCAAGATTACTACACGCTGTTAGGTGTGCCGCGTGACGCAAGTGACGCAGATATAAAAAAAGCTTACCGTAAACTTGCAATGAAGTATCACCCTGACAGAAATCAGGGTGATGCAGCAGCTTCTGAAAAATTCAAAGAAATTCAAAGCGCATATAACATATTATCTGATAGTCAAAAAAGACGCGCCTATGATCAATTTGGTCATGCAGGAGTTGATCCATCTATGCATGCAGGTGGCGCTGGCGGCTTTGGTGATTTTTTTGAAGACTTGTTTGAAAATATTTTTTCAGCAGGAGGTGCACGTACCCATGGAGGTAGAGGTTCAAGAGTACAGCCAGGAGCTGATTTACAATATAATTTGGCTATGACGCTTGAGGAAGCGGCTAAAGGCAAACAAATAGAAATAAGGCTACCTAAGATGGTTGCCTGCGAGCCTTGTCATGGCACGGGAGCAAAGCCAGGATCAAGCCCGCAAACTTGTTCAACATGTGAAGGCATGGGGCAAATTCGCATGCAGCAGGGGTACTTTTCTATTCAACAAACTTGCCCAGCTTGTCATGGTGAAGGCAAAGTAATTAAAGATCCATGCAGCAAATGCCATGGGCAAGGTAGAGTAAAAGACTCAAGAACTATAACCGTTAAAATTCCCGCCGGAGTTGATCATGGCGATAGAGTACGCTTACAAGGCGAAGGCGAAGCAGGCATGCATGGTGGCCCTGCTGGCGATCTTTATGTGCAAGTTAATCTAAAAAAACACGCTATTTTTGAACGTCATGGCAGCGATCTATATTGCGAAGTCCCTATTGATTTTACAACAGCAGCCATAGGCGGCTCTATTGATGTTCCCACCTTAGAAGGTCCTGTGAACTTAAAAATACCTGCCGAAACCCAATCCGGAAAAACCATGCGCTTACGTGGTAAAGGCATTAAATCAGTTAGAGGATATAACTCAGGTGACCTCTTATGCAAAGTAGTAGTTGAAACCCCGGTTAATTTATCTAAAGAACAAAAAGAGTATTTAACAAAATTCCAGGCTTCCGTAGAAGCAAGCAAACATAAGCATGCCCCTAAGGCTACGAGTTGGTTTGATGGAGTGAAGAAGTTTTTTGAAGATATGAAGTTTTAACTTCTATAGCTGCCACGGTTGTCGCATCGTGCGAAAATTTAATCAATAGAGTGTAGGTTGGGCCTTGGCCCAACAAATCCTATTAAATTTGACTAATATTGAGCAACATGATCAAATGCCTCATTTTCATTACAAACACTCGTCGATAATTCATTGGGTTTGACCTCTACAATTCCTTTATCTGCGGTTGCGAACGTTCATTTCTATCTTCACGAATCAACTTACCTGAGGGGGTGCGCAGGATGGGCATTTTTGCCCTTAGCTCTTTATGAAATGGGCGCTTTATAACTTCTTGTATAGGTAAAATTCTTAAAATAGGATTGCCATATTTAGTTACGATAACCTCTCCCGACTGCTCAACCATTTGATCTAATTGGCCAATTAAGGCGCGAGTCTCTCGAATATTTAGGGTTTTCACAACAGCCTCATAATGTGTATCATTTTATAAAAATGTAGCACAAAAATGTTAATGGACCAAGTGATGATTAAAAAGTACGCTTTAATGAGCTATTATTAAATAAATAGCATATTAAAGATTTATTATTATGTGTCCATTGCCAACAGGTTTTACCGAAGAACAAGCGATAGTTTCTAGTGTCGCTAAAACTCACGATGTTATACGCGGCAAGCTTGCAGGTTCCCCTAAAACCTGGATTTTAAAAAAAATGGTTACTGAAGATGGTAAAAGTGAACCAAAGACTGCTAATAAAGAACTAATTGCGCAAGAGTTTTTTAGACTTATAATTAGCGGCCAGCCAGAAACCCGCCTTATAAGGGGCGACCCACCTTATATTTTATCCGAAGAAATTCGCGGATATAAGCCGTTTTCTGCATTGCCTCCGGGAAAAAAACCTACGGGGCTTGGTCAAATAGTTGTTGTATCTATGTTTTTACAAGAGGTCGATCTTAAAAACGGCAACGTTTGTATAGATGAAAATAATCGTGTGCGTAAAATTGACGGGGATTGCTGTTTTAGCTCTCTTTATAATCAACACAAGGACAAACCATTCAATATTACGCGCGAAGCAATAGAAACTTTGCCGTGGCCTTCGCCGCGAGTGTTTTATACATTTAATTGGCTGGATTGTGTGAGTGCGGGAACTATGCAAGCAGAAAGCAGTCTTGTAAGTCGTAAGATCAGTCAGCCGCCAAATCCTGATATGGATTTTTTAAACGAAGTTAATCAAGCGCTTTTAAGTATTTGTCTTATACCAGATGAATATTTAGAAGCTTTTGTGGATGCGTATGATCTTAAAGAGGATGAAAGGGCAGAGTTAGTGAATTTTTTGCAAGAAAGACGCAAAGAGTTAGAGTTAAATGCACTGTCCATGCCGCGCTTTCAGGCTTATCTTAAAACTGAAGCTCTGCAAAAAGATAAGGAAGACTTGCTTACCAGAATGCAGGAAATGGTAGCTCAGGGGACTACACATGTAGTAGATAAACTAAAAAATAAAGTCGATTTAAAAGACAAAATTGATAAAAAATTAATCGATATGCAGCAAACCGCAGCTGAATTTGAGCGTTTGGAAGGCGAAATAAAATATTATTCAGAAATTGCGCCATGCATAGCAAAATTACAAGCCTACAGCATAAATACACCATTAGCATCAAAGTTACCCAATTTGTTTAAGTATATTGATGAGTTGAGTTTAATTATTAATAAACAAATGAGTGAATTGTCAGCAGCACAGTCCGAGGAACAATATAAGGAATTAATGCTTAATATATTAGCAGAAAAAAAATCACTAATGAATATTTTAACCAACCTAGAAGTCGCAATTAATGATAAAGATGATTCAATTGGACTTAAAAAATTAGAGGAAATTTTAACATCTGCAGCCACATTTGTTGGTACTGCAGAATATAATTTAACAGTTAAATCGTTAGTTGATCGTGTAAATAATGCCTATCTAGACTTTTTCGTCAATGGAAGCAATAAGGATAATTTGCTTAGATTGGTTGATGAGACGCATAATGCAATTAAAGAAATTAATATACGCAAGCAAGAAATAAGCTCTGTAGCTAGGAATTTTAAGAGTTTCCAGCAAGACATTCTACTTGTGGGCGATCATGAGGATGAGGATATAAAGGCAGCTGAGGAATTTTTAACAAAACATACAACTTTGATAAATGATTATATATTAGGAAAAATTGACAAATCTCAGTTTAACCGAGAATTGCACCTTCTTAGAGAAACAATAGATACAATAGTATATTTTCAGGATTTCGAAGGAGACGTTGCCACCTATAAATCTAATTATCATGCTTATAATGAATCTGAATCTAAGAATGTTACAAGAGAATATAGGTTGACTTTAAATACTCTTAATCCACCAGAGAAACCAGAGAAACCAGAGAAACCAGAGAAACCAGAGAAACCAGAGAAACCAGAGAAACCAGAGAAACCAGAGAAACCAAAGCCACCAACTGAAGATGCTGCGCCATAGGTCAGCGGTTGTCCTAAAATTCTGGGTCTAAATTCGCTTTTACCTACCTTTTTATTATATACTCTTCGCCTGCTGTAGGTTGGGCCTTGGCCCAACATGTACTTATCGTGTTTACGGGAAAAACATGCAAAAAAAGGCATATCTTGTTTTAGCTGATGGCCAAGTTTTTGAAGGGGTATCTTTTGGTGCTGAGGGTCAAAAGGTTGGCGAGTTGGTTTTTAATACTTCAATGACTGGTTATCAAGAAATTTTAACCGATCCTTCTTATGCTAAACAAATTGTTTTATTAACAACGAGCCATGTAGGTAATACAGGTTGGAACGATGAAGATATGGAATCATCACGTTCTTGGGTTTCGGGCTTAGTGGTGCGTGACTACGTAGAAGAAGATGAACATTTTCGCGCTAAAATAAGCTTAGCTAACTGGTTGCGGATTAATAATATTGTAGCTATCGCAGGGCTTGATACGCGCGAGCTTACATTATATTTGCGGGATAATGGCGCTTGCGGCGCCTGTTTGACGACAGATGAAGATAATTTATTAGAGGCTAAGCGTTTAGCGAAATCTTTTAAAATGACGGGCGAAGAATTAGCTAGCGAAGTATCAGTCCAGACTGTCCAAAGGTGGGATAGTGGATTAGGCGCTTGGGCTAGTAAAAGCTTACCACTTAATTATCATGTAGTTGCCTATGATTATGGGGTAAAATATAGCATTTTAAAAATTTTAGTTGATTTAGGTTGTTATCTTACTTTGGTTCCTGCTAAAACTTCTGCGGAAGAAGTCTTAGCGTTTAAACCTGATGGAGTGTTTTTATCTAATGGGCCTGGCGATCCTGCAGTTTGCGATTTTGCTATTGCAGCTACTAAAACCTTTTTACAGCAAAAAATTCCATTGTTCGGTATTTGCCTGGGTTTTCAAATTTTAGCCTTAACTTTAGGCGCTAAATCGGTAAAAATGAAATTTGGCCATCATGGGGCAAACCATCCTGTCATTGAAGTTAAGGAGCCTAACAGAATATTTATTACCAGCCAAAACCATGGATTTGCGATTGAGGAGAAAACTTTACCGCAAGATATAGAGATTACGCATGTATCATTATTTGATCAAAGCTTACAGGGGATAAGGCATAAGAAACTCCCGGCATTTGGGTTTCAAGGACACCCTGAAGCAAGCCCAGGGCCACATGATATTTGTTTAATGTTTGAAACTTTTATTGAAATTATGGAAGAAAGAAGGAGAATAAGGTGAGTGATTTAAGTTTATTTACATCTGAGTCGGTGTCAGAAGGGCACCCTGATAAAATAGCCGATCAAATTTCAGATTCGGTGTTAGATGCAATCCTTGTATCAGATCCTAACGCAAGGGTTGCATGTGAGACTCTTGTTAAGACGGGAATGGTATTAGTTGGCGGCGAAATTACTACTAATGCCTGGGTTGATATTGAGGAAATAGCAAGACAAGTAATTAAAGATATTGGCTATAACAGCTCTGATATGGGTTTTGATTGGAGTTCATGCGCGGTTTTATCTGCAATTGGCAAGCAATCACCTGATATTGCTCAAGGAGTTGATAATAAAGTTACCGCAACTTTAGGCGCTGGCGATCAAGGCTTAATGTTTGGTTATGCTTCAAAAGAAACCGATGTTTACATGCCAGCGCCTATAGCTTATGCGCATCGCCTAATGCAAAAACATACGCAATTAAGAAAAGAAAAAGTTATCCCCTGGTTAAGGCCAGATGCCAAATGCCAGCTTACTTTTTGTTATCAAGACGGCAAACCAACCTCAATTGAGACCATAGTATTTTCAACCCAACATAGCGAAGATGTATCCCAAAATGATTTAACTGAAGCGGTGCGGGAAATTATTATTAAACCTGTCTTGCCAGCAGAGTGGTTAACAGCTAAAACCCGTTATTTAATTAACCCAACAGGAAGATTTGTAATTGGTGGTCCTTTAGGTGACTGCGGCTTAACTGGCCGGAAAATTATTGTGGATTCATATGGCGGTATGGCGCGGCATGGTGGCGGCTGTTTTTCAGGTAAAGATCCTTCAAAAGTTGATAGATCTGGCGCTTATGCGGCGCGTTACGTAGCGAAAAATTTAGTCGCCGCAGGAGTTGCGGCTAAATGCGAAATTCAAGTCTCATATGCAATTGGGGTTGCAGAGCCTACCTCAATTAGCATAGAAACTTTTGGCACAGCAACAATACCTGAAGATAGAATAATCGAACTTGTCCGCAGCAATTTTGATTTAACTCCGCAAGGAATTATTCAAAGCCTTGATTTATTAAGGCCTATTTATCAACAAACAGCAGCTTATGGACACTTTGGGAGAGAAGGCTTTCCTTGGGAGAGGCTTGATAAAGTTGAAGCGCTTAAGGCGGCAATTTGAAACGTCGTTTGAGCAACAATAGTAGGAGTTAAAATGAGTCAAGATTTTAAAGTTAAAGATATAGCGCTTGCAAGTTGGGGACGTAAAGAAATCCTTATTGCAGAAACAGAAATGCCAGGGCTAATGGCATTAAGAAAAGAATATGAAGCTAGTCAGCCGTTAAAGGGCGCGCGCATTGCCGGTTGTTTACATATGACCATTCAAACAGCAGTTCTTATTGAGACTCTCATTAAGCTTGGCGCAAGTGTGCGTTGGTCTTCGTGTAATATTTTCTCAACCCAAGATCATGCCGCTGCTGCTATGGCAGAAGCCGGAGTACCTGTTTTTGCTTGGAAAGGAGAAACTGAAGAAGAATATTGGTGGTGTGTAGAAAAGACTCTACAAGGCCCTGATGGCTGGAAGCCTAACATGCTATTGGATGATGGAGGAGACCTTACTATTCACATCCATGAAAAGTTTCCTGAGATTGCGAAGGAAATTAAAGGCATTTCAGAAGAAACAACTACAGGTGTTGCAAGGCTATATGAAATGGCGCAAAAAGGTAAACTTAAAATACCAGCAATTAATGTGAATGATTCAGTTACTAAGTCAAAGTTTGATAATTTGTATGGATGTCGCGAGTCTTTGTTAGATGGAATAAAGCGCGCAACTGACGTAATGATTGCAGGGAAAGTTGCGTTAATTTTAGGTTATGGGGATGTAGGTAAGGGATGTGCGCAGGCTTTAAGAGGCCAAGGCGCAACCGTATGGATTAGCGAAATAGATCCTATTTGTGCTTTACAAGCTGCAATGGAAGGTTATAGAGTGGTACGCATTGAAGACGTAGTCGAGCAGCTAGATATAGTTGTTACCGCAACTGGCAATTTTAATGTCGTAACGCACGCCCACATGCAACGTATGCATGATCAAACTATATTATGCAATATTGGCCATTTTGACTCTGAAATTGAAGTGTCTGCTTTAAGGTCATATCAATGGGAAAACATTAAACCGCAAGTTGATCATGTAATTTTCCCTGATGGCAAGCGCATTATTCTTTTAGCCCAAGGCAGATTAGTAAATTTAGGGTGCGCTATGGGACATCCTAGTTTTGTTATGTCGGCTTCATTTACTAACCAAGTGTTGGCCCAAATAGAGCTTTTTCAAAACGCTAATCATTATGGAGTTGATGTATACGTTCTGCCTAAACATTTAGATGAAAAAGTAGCTGAGTTGCATCTTGCAAGAGTGGGGGCTAAATTAACTAAGCTTACGCAAGAACAAGCAAATTATATAGGCGTACCTGTTAGTGGGCCTTTTAAATCAGAACGTTATCGTTATTAGTTATGGTGGTGGTATGAGTAAGGTTTTTGATAACAAAGTCGCTTTAATTACAGGCGGAGCGCGAGGCATTGGTAAAGCCACAGCGCTAAAGCTTGCCAAAACTGGCGCTGATATTGCTATTATTTATTATAATAGCGCTCATGAGGCAGAAGCTTTGGCACATGAAATTAAAGCGCTGGGGCGTAAAGCAATAATTATGCAAGCAAATGTTGCAGATGCATCTTCAGTCAATGAAGCTGTAAAATTTTTTTTAACCCACTTTACCCACCTTGATTTTCTTATTAGTAACGCAGCAAGTGGGGTTTTAAAGCCTGCACTTAAAATGTCTACCAAGCATTGGCGTTGGTGTCTTGAAACTAACGCTTTAGCTTTAAATCATCTAACCAGTGCCTTTTATACCTTCATGCCTAGGGGTTCAAGGGTTATTGCTTTATCAAGCCTAGGTGCATTAAGAGCGATTCCAAATTATGCTTTTATTGGGGCTTCTAAAGCCGCATTAGAGGCTTTGGTTAGAAGTTTAAGCCTCGAGCTTGCGCCATATGGTATTACCGTGAATACGGTCTCAGCAGGGGTTGTTGATACCGATGCCCTTAAACACTTCCCTAACCGTGAGGAGCTTTTAGCGGCTTATCAAGCCCATGCACTTACAGACAGGAAGCTAACTCCTGAAGACGTTGCTGATACAGTATATTTATTATGTTTGCCTGAGTCATCCATGATTAACGCCCATACTTTATTTGTCGATGCAGGGTATAGCCAGGTTGGTTAAGATGAACGAAGCAAGCCTTATTGTTAAAAATAAAAAAGCAGGTTTTGAGTATTTCATAGAAGAAGAACTTGAAGCCGGCCTTGTCTTATTAGGCTGGGAGGTTAAAAGCTTAAGGCAAAAAAAGGTTAATATAACTGATGCTTATGTGCTAATTAAAAAAGGAGAGGCCTTTTTACTAGGCGCACGCATCGACCCTTTACCAACTGTATCTACCCATGTTTTTCCCGATCCTGCGCGCACTCGCAAACTATTATTAAGTCGTAAAGAAATCGCCAAACTAATAGGCCATGTCGAGCGCGCAGGTTTTACTTTAATCCCCCTTTCTTTATATTGGAAAAAAAACCACGTCAAATTGCGCCTTGCAATTGCCAAAGGGAAAAAAACCCACGATAAAAGGGAAACAGTAAAAACCCGCGATTGGGAAAGACAAAAAGCTAGATTGATTAGACGCTCGCAATGACGAGTATTTATCCACGTAATTAAAAATGGCTAAAGTCCAGTCAGATGAAATTGCGCAGCTATTTTCACAAATATCAAGGTACCAGAGACTTTGTTCAAAATTCATATGTATGTTAGTATATTAAAACTACTAAATCACAAGCTATAAGTTAATTACCCTCAAAATACCTATGGAAAGTTTACGTGTTGACGCACTTGAAGCTGCGATTCTGCAACTTAAAACAGGTTTTATGGAAGCATCCAAGCATCCAAACAATGATTTAATGCGTGATGGCGTTATTCAGCGTTTTGAATATACTATGGACTTAGCGTGGAAGTTAATGCACAGGTATTTAAAACTTTTGCAAATCGATGAAACAACTATTCGAAGTAAAAATGATATTTTCCGTGAGGCAGCTCGGCTAAAAATAATTAACAATGCAGAAGCCTGGATCGGATATTATGCTGCTCGCAACGAAACAGCACATGATTATAATAAAAATAAAGCAACTCTTGTGTATGAAAAAGCCAAACTTTTTTTACCCGACGTTACGCTACTTTTAGAGGTATTACGTAATGTCGATTGACGTGCGGCAAGACCATTTGCAGATCGTTCAGGCGATTCTTAAGCAACATGTTCCAGATAGGAACATCGTAGCTTTTGGTTCCCGTATTCATCATACGGCCAAAGATACTTCTGATTTAGATTTATGTATTATGGGGAGTAACCCAATCCCGCTTGAAGTTTTAGCTAATCTTAGGGATGCTTTTAGTTTATCAATTATTCCTTTCAAAATAGACGTAATAGATTGGACTAGTATAGCCCCGGCATTTCAGAAAATAATTAATGAAAATCATGTGGTAATTCAGCATGCGTAGATACTTGTTTTCTTGTAAAATTGCCCATAATTTTATACTAAACGCACATGAATTTTTTATCCACGCAACAATGCCGGTTCGGGATGACGTGGTGGGGAGTTACGATTAATGCTTTAAAAAGTTCATATAAGCCATAACTTTACTAGCATTTTCTGGGGTAAATGGTTTAGTAAAATAATCTTCCATTCCAACTACAAATCAAATATTGACACTTAAGCTCAAAGCACGTACATTATATGCGCGAGGTTGGACTTGCTATGTGTCATTCCACTGGGTCAATTGGCGACACACTGATTGGCCCTTTCTATTTTTAATCAATTCTTATTGGTAAACTTGCTATAAGGTTATGTGCTAAGGTTGTTAATGACTAAAGATTTCCGCATAAAGCAAACGCAATTTTTATTACCTAAAATTCTCTTAACTTCTTTTGCCGGCTTAGTTGCAAATTGCAAGATTGTTTGGTTAAAAAATTTTGTTATTCGTAAATTTATAAAAACATATAACGTTAATATGGCCGAGGCTTGTTATTCTGATGCAAGTAAATATGAATCTTTTAATGACTTTTTTACCCGTAAGCTGCTGCCCGAAGCGCGGCCCATGGCTCAAGCTGATTTTATTTGTCCTGTTGATGGAGTATTAAGTGAGTCGGGAGTTATTGATAGGGGAAAACTTATTCAAGCAAAAGGCAGAGACTATACTGTACAATCCCTTCTTGCTACTAAAGAAGAAAACCTGTTTTCCCAAGGATATTTTGCTACTTTTTATCTTTCACCTAAAGATTATCATCGTATCCATATGCCTATAGATGGCACAGTCACAAAAACTGTTTATCTTCCGGGTAAACTATTTTCAGTGCAGCCCGCAACGCAACGTTCTATTTCTAAGCTTTTTGCCCAAAATGAAAGAGTGGTTATATATTTTGACACGCCAAAAGGGAAGATGGTTATGGTGCTTGTAGGGGCGTTAATAGTCGGTAAAATCGCCACTTCCTGGCATGGAGAATTTAAGCGAAAAGACCACAAGCAAACTCTAATCCATGATCTTATTCACCTTAAGCAAGGTGAGGAAGTTGGGTATTTTAAACTAGGATCGACGGTTATATTGTTATTATCTCCTGATTCAATTAACAAAAGCGCTCCTTTATTAAAAGCAAATCAAGAAGTTAAGCTTTTTCAAAGCCTAGGTTAAATAACGACCTTCCAAGTCTTACCATAGTGCTGCCGGCTTTTATTGCTGCTTGAAAATCATTACTCATTCCCATGGATAGGGTGTCGAGGTTAGTATTATATTTTATGTTCAACTTAGTTAAGAGTTCTTTTGTACGCACAAAAGTTTTTTCTTGATCTTGCCGCAAGGTTTTAGGATCAAGCATAATCATTAAGCCTCGTAGTTTTATATTAGGCAGAGTTAGTCCAGTTTGAACTAGTGGTGGCAAAGCTTGCGGCAGTACTCCGCTCTTAGAAAGCGCGCCTTTTACCTGAACTTCAAGGCAAATTTGTAAAGGCGGTAAGTTTACTGGCCTATGTTTTGCAAGCATAACTAGTTCAACCTCCCTTGTTACACTGTGCACCCAGCTAAAGTGTTGGGCTATGTCTTTTAGCTTATTAGTTTGGAGCTTGCCAATAAAATGCCAGGTAATAGGTACGTCAGCTAGTTTCGCTAGTTTTACTTTAGCTTCCTGCCAATAGCTTTCGCCAAAATTAACCAACCCAAGAGAAAAAGCAGCGCGTATGGCTTGAGCGTCTTGGCCTTTGCTTACTGCCAAAATAGCTATCGCAGCAGGATCTCTACCTTGAGCATGCGCAGCAATAGCCATTTCTTGGAGGATTTTTTGGTAATTAGAGACTAAAGACATAGTGTTGCTCAAGTTAAATTAATTGAATTATACCATTGACCCATTTTTACGACTTCCCAAGTATTCTACAAAACGCAACATATAACCATCAGGATCTAAAACAATAAATTGCCGATTGCCAATTTCAATGTCATTCATGCGATACCATTTTTCTTCAATCTGTAAAAAAATAGTGGCGGCTGATTGTTGAACATCTCTATATAAAGCATCAATATTCGACGTTCTTATTTGAAAATTGATGCCCCTACCAAATGGTTTTTCCAACAAATGAGACAGCCATACTCGCTTCATTTCCTTGGGATCTTGAGCTATTTCATCTAGCATAATACGTGAAGCTTGGCGTTCCAGCATAGCAAAACCCTCTTCTTCACGCTGATATTCAATTTCAAAACCAAGCACTTCGGTATAAAAAGCAAGGCTGATTTTAATATTGGAGCAATATAATTCTGGAATTAATGGAGTAATCAAAAGGTTATTCATAGCTGCACTTATGGCACATGACCCCTTTTTCTTATATTACATTCTGGGTGATGGAGCATCAACTTTTTTGTGCCATTTCTCAAGCACTGTATCAACACAAGCTTTAGCCGCTCCTAAACAAAACCCAGCTAAACCTCCAGCAAAACTAGCCAGTGGTATAATATATATATCAAGGTTTAAATCTATAAAACCAGTGCTTTGATGTTTAGGCATTCCAGCGTAAGCAACGGTCCCACCACAAAATCCTATGCCACTACCAAACAGTGTTGCTCGAGCTATAGTATCCATTGGTTTGTTTCTTTTCATTAAAATCTCCATAAATGAAAGTAAATATATTTACTCAGGTTGCAGAGCAGAGAATACCATACAGTAGAATATTTTCAACAACATGTTTATTTTAGTCAAGAAAATGTATTTAAATGAACTAGTTAATTCATATTTATATAAAGATATTTTAGAAATTGACGGCATACGTAAATCCAGCACTATTAATAAATTATTAAAATTACTGGCCTTTGTTCTTATTCCCCTTACAGGTTATAGCAGAAACTTGCGTAAAGAAATTAGTAAAAAGGCGCGTTATTATTTCTACGACTTGGGAGTGCGTAATGCACTAATAAATCAGTTCAATCCTCTGTCTTTACGTAACGATGTAGGTGATTTATGGGAAAATTACATTGTACTTGAAAGAATTAAAAAGCAAGCTTATAAACATATTTTTTCTTCAAATTATTTTTGGCGCACATACTCACAGCAAGAAATTGATTGGGTAGAAGAACGTGACGGAAAACTTTACGGCTACGAAATAAAATGGAACTCAAAAGCAGTAGTCAAACAACCTACCGAGTGGGCCGCGTTATATAAAAACACAGAGTTTTCCTGCATTAATCCTGAAAATTATTTGGACTTGATTACATAACTATTGACCACTTTTTTCCTATGCTATTTTTCATTAGGGGCCAGTACTTCCACCTCCACCACCACCATTTCCATCGCCACTACCAAATTCGGGTTACCAAAAAATACGCGGATAATAGTCACATATTGTTTGATCTGTCGTAACAATCCAGCAATCATGGAGCATAGCTGTTGCTACAATAGTCCTATCAGCAGGATCTCGATGTTCCCACTCTAGTCCTAAGTTTTTTAGCCAAATTTTGTCTGTGACCGGTAAAATTTGTAGCGTTGAGAGCTCGGTTAATTTATCTGCGTATGTATCAATAGGCATCCCGATATCAAGCTTTTTGTTTTTTATTTTAATACCCACTTCCCAAATTGAAATGCTGCTTAATAACATTTCGCTGTTATTCAACACGGCTAATGTAGAGGCTGAAATTTGTTTTTGATCCAGAGTCCACCATATCAACGCACATGTATCAAGGAGTAATTGCATTTAGTGATCACTCCATTCTTGAGTGCTTGTGGTATTAATATCTTCGTAGTAAATGACTTTTTTACATTGAGTGAAAACATCGGTCGGCAGGTTGGCAGCCTTATAAGGCAGAATTCGCAAAACTGGTTTATGATGATCTGTGACAATGAGTTCTTCTTTGCTTTGTTCTACTTGCCTAAAATATTCTAACATCTTTGCTTTTAGCACGCCTTTAGAAACGGTAAGCATGTCAAACCCCACTTTTAACTATAGTTATGACTATAGTCTATATCATGACAATGATGCTGTCAATCACTAAAATCGTGCTTATAAAGCTAAAAATTAATAAAAATGATTGATTTATTATCATAATATGATATAATTGATCTTATTTTTAAAAATAGGAAATGTATTATGAAAAATCCAAATAGACTTTTTAATGGTCATGTAAATTATATTAAAGATATGATGGATTCAGATGGTCTTATCGATAAACTTGAAGAAGCACTTGCTATTGATAAACGAGTGCATGAGGGTCAAGAAGAATTTTATGCAGAGGAAATCTATTATGTAGACGATCCTGATGTGGCTATTAAGCGAGAAGCTGCAGATAATGATTTAGCGCGCGGACAAAAACATATAGATTTGCTTACATCGATTAAAGCTACGCTATTAAAAGTGCGGGATAATGATGAAATTTCTAGAACGGAGCTTGACACTTTAATCAAAAATGAGTGGATGATACAAGTTTGTGCTAAGAATAACGCTGCAAAGCTGCTAGCAATCATTCATGAGTACAGCAATATAAAGGAAGAAATTTCTCCTGTTGTATCTACTCAAAACACATGAGCTTTGAGTATAGAACGTCCCATTTTTCCCTATGCTATTTATCATTCGCATACAAGAAAGAATCTCGATGCTTTGTCTCATCCCAAATTTCTTCTTCTGTTAATGTGGTTTCAATGAACTCAATAATTGCCCCATGTTCCTCTACTATAGCCACACGGAAGTTTTTTAGGGGGAAATAAGGCTCTAAAAGAATATGCTTGCCTTTAATTGCTTCATCAAGGCTATCAACCTTATAAGCTACATGAGGTTTAGTTTTAATTAACTCATGTAATGGGCAATTCGGTCCAAATCTATGATATTGAATCCGCCCAGGAAGCTCTCCGCCAGAAGTGTACATATCCATTACTGAACTGTAACGCTCTTTGGGGCGAGGCTCAATTATTGGTATTCCTACATGATGATACTCATACTTCATAACTAACTCCTACAAACATTTGAATATAATAAGTATATCAATTGAACAGGTAATAATAATCCGAAAATGGGGGCCATTCTATTCCATATAACCCCAATTATAAGGATGGAAGCCGTAGTAAGTTACGGAATAGATGTAATCTTCTTTATAGATTTGTGAACAATCCTTAGAGCTTTGATAAAAATCTAGCTTCCAATTTTGATAATAAGGCACCCTCGTTGCGCAGCCACATGTTAGCAGGCAGAATGCCAAGATAATATCAATTTGCCATTTTTTCTTCATGCTGTCTTTTTCCGTCCATAGTCTTTATATAAGAGTATGGACCAAAATTATTATTTTGGTGGTTACGTCGTAAATATGGTTTATTTTTTGTTGATCTAAGTCCCAACCTATGCCTTATTGATTAATGTGATGCAACACGCAGTCGTGATAAAAATACCCAAATTTCTCGTTTTTATATTGTGTTTATGATAAATTGAACTAAATAATATTTATCTTGAAGAAATTAAACAGTTGGCTAATGCCTTATAAGTATTCACAGCTTTTTTAATGTGTTTATCGGATGAAAAACAAGAAAACCAAGTTAAAAAACTCAGCTGGTTGATTCCCTTATTTGATCATGCTCAAGCATGTAATGCTGAACATTATCTCACAGAACTACGTGAGCGAAAAACTTCAAAATAGGTCGAGTGAAATGAATAACAAAGATCTAAATACGTGTCTTTTTAAAGATATTGCATTGTTAATTGAATCGACAAAATCGAATGTTGCTCGGTCAGTAAATTCGTCAGTTATCCTTTTATATTGGCGAGTTGGTGAGCGCATTCACCGAGAAATATTAATGACAGATAGGGCAGAATATGGTGCGAAGGTTATAAAAGAATTATCAAAAGAGCTTAGTTCGATTTATGGTCGTGGTTTTGATGCTAGAGCTTTATTTAGAATGGTTAGGTTTGCCAAATTTTTTCCAGAAGAACAAATAGTGGTGACACTGTCGCCACTATTGTCGTGGTCACATGTTATAGAATTCCTTTCACTTGAGGATGAAATAAAAAGAAAATACTACGTGGAAAAGTGTAGAGTGGAGCATTGGACTGTTAGAGATCTCCGCAAAAAAATTAGTAGCATGTTGTATGAACGAACGATGCTCTCCCACCAGCCTGAAACTATTATTGAACAAGATTTATCACAATTAAATGCTAATGATGAGTTATCACAAGAACTTGTATTCCGTGATCCCTATGTTTTAGACTTTTTAAATTTGCCCTCACCATTCAGTGAGAAAGATTTGGAAAATGCTATTTTAGATGAATTATCCAAGTTTTTACATGAACTTGGAACTGATTTTTGTTTTATCGCACGACAAAACTCATTATTGGGGTCAAGATAATACCAGCTGAAATTAACCTAGATGTTATGACTAAAGTTTTTTGCGCGCATCCTTTAGAAGTGCTGTTAAGTCTTTCTCAGGACCAATATGAGAAATTTTCTGCAAAGTGAGCTCAAGATAAAGCGCTGCAGGCACTCTTAGAAAAAAACATTGCTGAATTAATTAAGCTATGCCCTAATACTCTTGACCTCAATAATATAATAGCGCTTATTGATTCACTTAAAGGATCAAAGGATGAAGTAATATTTTTATTATTAAAAAATACAGCTTTTAAAGCTCTGGAAAATGGCTGCTCACCCTCAAGTATGCAACAAATTATTTTACTTACCGAAAAATTACCGCCTGCGCTAATGGAGGACTTTTATAAAGATAAGAATCTAATATTTACTGCCCTTAAAAATTCACCAAATTGCGTACCTTTGTTATTTAATAAAATGAATTGTGAAACGTTTTCTAGTGTAGATCTTAAACTTATGAAAGAAGAAATATTTAAAAATCCCCAGCTAACCGAAAGCGTATTAAAGTTTATGAATTTCGGCCGTTTTAGTAGACAAGCATTTGAGAAAATTTGGACGGAAAAGGATGAAAATAAAGACCTTTTTATCCAGGCAACCTTTGAGTGTAAACTCCAAGGACTGGTTGAAAAACTAGAAGAAGATGCAAAAACCCAGCAGTTTTCAGCTAACTTAATTCCTACCATAAAGCAAATATATGAACATTATAAGAACTCAAGGCGTAATGCTGATGCGCTTAATAAAGCATATGATGAGCTAACCAAATTTCACGCTGATTATAAAACTGATATAGAAAAAACAGCAAGCTTTAGCCCATTTTCCAAGTTATGCAATTCTGCGCGCCATAAGTTTTTTACATCACCAGAGAGCTCATCTAGCGAGGTCTTACAGTCTACTATTCGGCATGCCAACAGTGCGCGGCCAAATCACTAAAGCAATTGAAGATAGTTTAATAAAATATGTCAATTAATTATAAAATGTGTTGACAATAACTATTTAGTGAATTAAATTGAGCCTAAATGTTAACTAAAGAAGGCGTGATAAAATGAAAGATAAAAAATCTGCAAGAGAACTTGTGCGAGTTGATCCTATTTTGGGAAATATCTACGACTTAACTCAATTACAACAAATTCGGGATGTTGAGGAAGTGAGATTAAAAACTTACTCCGAAGAAGACTTTCAATATTTTCCAGATGGAGATTATAGAAATTCGCCAATGTATTTGAAACTGGGATCAGCATTAGTAACTTTTGGTTATGGCGGAAAATGCTCTTGTTTTATCGCGCTCGATATTTTAGATAAAAGAACCCATACCAGAAGAAACTCATGGTCGTTTAATTTAGGTAGGATTAGAGATCACATTACAGGATGTGTAAGTGATCTAAGGCCAGAGATGCTTTTACCCATAACCCTTCCCTCTGAGCAAATGACGTTTATAGGACATGCAAGTATAGAAAAGGAGGCGTGGGCAAGGTTTGCTATAGTTCATCAATTATTTAGAGAACTGGTGCAGGGTAATTTGGATGTTGAGGCAAAATTATGTGAAGCTATGGAAGATGCGGTAAACGTTAGAAGATTAAGAGATGCTGCGCTTCTTGAGGATATTACAACCAATCCATTTCCTCTCCCAAAAGCTTTTATGCTAGAAATGCAAGAAAGCGCGCCAACCCAGCAAGCGGCCCAAGCTAGCTCAGGTCCTGCCGCTAGCTCAAGTACTGAAGCTAAGTCAACTTTTGATCCTGCAAATGTATGTACTGCAGCTAGATCAACTCCTGATGCTGCAAATGTATGTGCATCGGCAAGTACACACACTACAAAACAATTTGTAATAAGAGAAGATGCATTACGTTTAACTAGTGATAAAAAAGCTCTTCTATTTGATGCTGAATTTGATGCTGCCGAAGAAGCCATGATTCGTGAGTTACAAAAAGAAGGCTATACCGCAAAAGATATATACACTGTTTATAATGATACTCCCAAAGAAAATTTCAGAGAAATATTCCTTGAATTAAAAAAGCTTAAAGCGAATAGAAAAACCTATAATCAAGCAAGCAATTTATGGGAGATATTGTGCCATTCTGAGATAGAGTTAGTTGATGCGGTTAAGTATTATCTTGCAATAGTTAAACAATGCGACTCTCCTTATATTTTAGCTAAGATTTTAGAGCACCCAAGCTTTAATGATGATGCTGCTAAGAAGCTGTTTTTGGATGCCATAAAAGATAAAACATTTTTGCTTAAATCTAAATATAGGCAAATGCATGAAAGGATTTTTGTCCTAATGGCTAGCAGTGAAGATGAAGCATTAATCGATCAATTATTTTCTCATCCTCTTTATAAAGATGCACTTACGCCAAGACAAGGGGCAACGATGGAGCCAAGCTTTGTGGGATATTTTGGCCATGTATTTTCATTTGCGATGTTACAAGCGGTAAGATGGAAAATAGGCGCAAGTGAAGCTTTTACAGGACGCCCTTTTGAAGAGAGTTCAGTATTCCGCACTCATCCAATAGTTAAAAAAGATCCTAGTGTGGCCGTTAGAAGGTTACAGGCGCCTGGCGATGTAGTTCGGCAAGCACTTATTAGGAAAATGCAAGCAGGGTATGCAAGTCTTTCTCTTAATAGATTGCAAGAATTTAAGCGTTTTATTGAATCATTTAACAAAGAGCAAGCAGAGCTTGCAGCAGAAGTAAACCTTACTCTTGCAGCTATCTCATTAATTTCTATGCAGTCTAAATGGGGCGAGAAATTTAGGGTAACGCCGGAAATAATTGCAACTGTTAACGAGCTAGTTGCCAGTAATATTATCTCTGAAGAAGAGATCTGTAATTTTATTACTAGACAAAATGAAGATGCATACGAATATATTAGCGCCTTTCCTACTATGAGTTTAGCAGAAAGAGCTCTCGTAATCAGAATGCTGCAAGATGGCTATACTCTTTCTTCCCCTGAAGATCTAGCTGCAATGTATATAATATGTGCAACAACAGATAATCTTGCTGTTATTAAAGCAATCTTGAATATATGTAGGAGTGAAGAAATACAAGCAGAATTACTTACAAAACTAAGCAGATTTATTAATGTGCCAGAAGCCTTCGACATAAAGAAGCAGCTAGTTATGAATAAATTTGCAACAACTTATAAAAATCTATTTCCTGCTGTAGTAGCTGAATACAAAGCTTTCGGTTTGACAAAGACCTCTATAATCTTGATGGCTAAACAAGCTGAATGGGGAAGTAAGTTTACGGTTACAGCTAAGCTTATTGACGATATTAATAGTCTTATTGCCGCTAATAAAATAGATGAAGAAGCTTTTTGTAGGTTCTTTAACAGAAGGGATAATGATGCTTACGCCTTTATCGATGCATTTTCTACTATGAGTTTGGATCAAATAGCAATGACTATTAGAGTGCTTGTAACTCAGAAGCTGAATTTTGGAGAAGAAGAAGCAAAGGATGCATATCCTATGATATATGACATCTGTGATGCTACGAACAATCCTTATATTGTGCTGTCGTTTTTAAAAGCTTGTCATACCGAAGAGCAAAGGCAGAAAATCCTAGAAAAATTAACCAAGTTTAATAATTTACCTAATATTAAAAGCACAGAGTTTAATACTATAGGATCATTAGGCTGGTATATGATGTCTGAAAGCTCTGATATCAATCTTTATGTATATGCTTTAGAAAAGGTAACCATACTATCTGGGTTATTTGATAATTGCAGTGATTTGGCTAAGTTTGCGCAAATGCTGTCTGCTTATGGTAGAGTTAGCAACTTTTTCAAAGAGCATATTAAACCAATAATGGAAATGAACATTCCAGTTAGTGTAATGCTAGGAAGAATGAAGGAACTACAAAGATCCTTAAATACTAATCAAGAGCTAAGAGAGCCTTCGCTTGCAGCAGTTGGAATGTTTGCGCAATCAGCACCAGAATCAGCAGCATCTTCCTTACCTCAAGAAAGACCTCCAGTTTCTAATGATGCTGTTGCTAGTAATTTACCAGCAAATGCGGGTAATTAAAGGTTGCTCTCTGTTTAGGATTTTTTAAGCAATTCATCCACAATGGCTAACAGTCTTTCGGGACTTTTAGCCATTTTTAAATCAGTACGATATTTATTATTAACCACGAAGCTTGGGATCAGCATTATTTCAAATTTAACTGATTCATTAACGCTGGTTTGAATTTGCATATCAATGGCTGTTGAATGTTGAAAGGCGCTTTCAACTAGCTCTTTATCCGCGTGTAGTTTTTGGATAAAAAAATTAATCATATTAGGTGTTTCATATAAGGGTAATTTGTCTTTTTGTACTGCAGCAAAAATTTGGGGAAAGGCAGTGTTTAAAATGTCTAATGATTGCGCTATATAGTAAGCTTTGGCATAAGTTTCCCACCCTTGATGAAAAACCACAGGGTTTCTAGTAAAGTTAATCGCATTTTTGTGTTGCAAAAGCCATGGTTCAAGCTTAGCCTCAAGATTAAAACACCCAGGGCAGCCAAAGCTAAAAAATTCGCTAACTTGGGGTTTAGCTTTACTAGCGGGGTTTTCAGTACTTAACTCAACATAATCTTTTCCTTGCACAAAGGTTTCTGCATTAGCTGAAATAAAACCTAAAAGAAAAATGCAAATACTTAATAAGCGCACCATAACTATTCTCCAAAAAGTAAGTGGGCCTTGGCCCATAAAATGAAATTAGGCATTTGAGCATTTTGTTCAATATTAGTCAATATTAAATATGACTACTATTAAATTGCAAGCCTTTAACGCTTTACACAGCAATGGCTTGAGGCAATTGGAGCTGTGGGATATAACCCTTCTATATAAGCTGCAAGAGTTTTTATGTCTTCTTCCGCTAAATTATGTGCGATATCTTGCATAATCTTGTTATAATCATTAATACGTTTTTTTTGCTTAAAATCACGCAGCTGTTGCTCAACGTAAGTTTTTTGTTGCCCAGAAAGCAGCGGGAAATTAGCCTCAGCATTACCTTCGCCGCCTGGCCCATGACAAGCAATACAAGCGGTAATTTGCTTATTAAGGCTACCACGTTGGTATAGTTTAGCGCCTAGCTTTACAGCTTTTTTAGGTGCTGAGCCTATGGATATAGGCAGATTGCTGTAGTAGTACGCTAGGGCACGTAAATCAGCAGTAGATAACTTACTAAATATAGCCCCCATAACAGAGGGATTCCGGTTTTTCCCTTGCTGCATGTTGGCCATTTGTTTAAATAGATATTCTGCATGTTGTCCTCCTAGATTAGGAAAATTAGGCGCGGTACCTACGCCATCTTTGCCATGGCAAGCTATACAGCTGCTAACACTGTAAGGAGGAATAAGCGATTGTGCATGTAACGGCAGAGTTGCGCTTAAGATTAGGGTGTATAATAAAGTCCAGAGTTTCATATTATTAATTAAGGTAAAATATTTAGATGATGATAACGAATCCATATAAACACGTCACCTTTCTTAAAAGCGTGGCTAAAATTGCACAATTGCCACCTGAAATAGGCATGGAAGTAGCCTTTGTTGGGCGATCTAATTCGGGCAAATCAAGCGCCCTTAATACTTTAACTGAAAATAAGCGCCTGGCACGCACCAGTAAACAGCCTGGCCGTACTCAATTAATTAATCTATTTACCCTTGATGTAAAAAGGAGATTAGTTGATTTACCTGGGTATGGCTATGCTAAGGTCGCCCGCTCCATACAGCGTGATTGGCAACAGTTATTAACTGATTATTTGCATTATAGACAATCTCTTACAGGGTTAATTCTAATTATGGATTGTAGACATCCTTTAACCTCATTGGACGAAGTGCTGCTAAATGCTGCTAAAGCTAGGAATTTAATGGTGCATATTTTACTAACCAAAGCAGATAAATTAAGTAAGAGTCAGCAAATAGCAACAACGCTAAAAGTGCAAAAAGCTCTAAGTGACTATAAGCAAAATATCAGCGTACAGTTATTTTCTGCGTTAAAAAAAATAGGCGTTGAAGATTTAGTTGCAAAGCTTAACACTTGGTTTGAACTTCCTATCGAGTAAATAAATAAATAAAGCAAACGCACAAAGCGCATGGATTGGGACAATAAGCGCGTGTCTTGCAATTTCCATAGAATCTGCGTGATAAACCATTAAAGCAAGCGGAATGCAGGCAATAAAATAGCCAACTCCTAAAGCCTCCACGCCCCACGGCTTACCATCAAAGCCTACGTCCCGCGGCTTGTCCGCGGGATAAAGCGAAATATAAAGTAAACAAATAGCAATTAAATTAAGTATATAAATATATAGCAGAGGCACAGTAGAGAAAAATAAGGAATGAAAATTATTTGCTTGATACCAAGCAACTGCATTTTGTTTAGAGTGAAAAAGCAAATTACCCTGTTGCCATAAGGGCGAGAAAGTATAATAAGGGTTTTTTAGCAAGAGCTTAAGGTAGCTACTCATACCATGCTCTTTTAACCATGAATTAAACAAAAGCATATCCTGAGTCTTAAAGTAAGTGGCAGCAAATTCCCAGCCATAATGATCCTTTAGCAGATCTAAACTTTTAGAAGGCGGCATGCCTTGTTTAAGCAAATAGTTAGTAAATTGCGGGTTAAGCAACATACGTTTGCCAAAAACATTTAGCATAGGTAAGTTAGAGCGCGTGCTCGTTAGCTCTTTGCCTGCATGCGTGCTTGAATAAAATGCAAAACCTATTGCAGTTAATATACTTACTAAAGCTAACGTTAAGGCGATTGGTGCAATACGTTCATATAGACCTACTAAAACTAAACATAAAAAATACACAAATACCTCTAAAGCTTCCGCATCTCTAAAATTAACTCTAATAATTAAAACGAGAGTAAGAGCAAAGAGATAATAAAAATTATTTTTTTTGGCTAATAAATTTATAAATAAGCTTATGCTAAGAAAAGCAAGCGCAAAAGACATTGATTCAGTAAGCGCAGTCTTAATCCATAAGGTAAACTCAGCATGCAAAGCAAAAATACCTAAAATAAAAGCACTAAAAACAAACAGCCAGATGTTTTTGATGACTCTAAATAAGGTAAATAATAAATAAATCAGACTTAAAGAATAGGCTAAAAGACAGCTAAAACTAAAACCAGACAGATCTTGCGTAAAAATTTTAAAGAATAAAATTGCAAAAAAAGGCCGCATTTGAAACAAGCTTTCCCAAGAAACAGGAGCTTTGGCAAGATCTATGTATTGATATGAATCTGGAAACAATCTTAAAGGGGCATCAGCAATAGAAAAAAATAATACTAACAGCAAAGAAAAACTCAAAGATATAAAGATAAATTTGCGTTTTTTTTCCAGCCAAATAGTTACAATATTTAAAGAGTTTTGCATATTATTCCTTCTTGATACAGCTTTAAATTATTCTGCAAGTGTTCCATTTGAGGATGCACCGCTAAAGCGCGCTCTGTGGCTTCTATTCCTAAATTATATTGCCCCATGTACCAAGCACACCTACTCATTATTTCGTATCTGGTATAGTCATACATTTCTTTTTCGATAAACAGCTTGTCTTGGCTTGGGAATGGTAAATGATAGGTATAATTAATAAATAAATAACATGCCTCAATATTACTCGGCCAATAATAGTCTGCTATTTGGACAATAGGCTCTATTCTATGCGGGCGCATAGAAAATGCTGCGAGAAAATAGTCCATAGCAGTATTCCAAGAACAAGTGGTTGTGCTCTGAGATTTTGCAAGAGCAATACGCCCTAAACGATACAATGTTATAAAATTTTCTTCATCCCAGCCGTTATTTTGTTGCCGATGTAGGTAATATTTATACGCATTGTCTAAATCTCCCAAACATTCATAAGTCTGAGCTAGGTAAAAAAGTGTTCTTGGATCTTGGGGGTTTTTCTTTAACGCCTTAAGTAAAATATCTTTATCTCTAAGCCACCGTTGTTTACTTTTCTCAATTCCATTAGAAGATGCAATCACTTCAAAATAGGTTTCTGCTGGTGCTGATTTTTTTACAACGCAATCAGGCGCTTCATGCACTTCACCTTTAAAAAGCGCGAGATTTTGCGTTCTGAAAAGTCGGGCTGTAGTAAATAGTAAGGATTGAGATTTAATGTTTATATAGTAAAGAGGATCGCTTTTAAATTGTTCTTGTAGGCAAAATTCTATAAGCAGATTAGCATTTCTAAGATACCATTCAGCATCTGGCATAAGTAAAAAAGTTGCTTCTTGGAAAAAGTCTTTGGCTAATATTAACGCCCGATTTCTTGAGCTTGCAAAGTCTATAAATGGCTCTTCTACAAGTTGACCGTTAATTTCATTACTTTTGAACCAGTCTTTTACAATAGTTACAGTCGCATCGTTTGATCCTGTATCTAAAATAAAGAATTTATTAAACCCATTTTGGGCAAATGCTGTTAAATTAGCGGCAATTGAAGCAGCTTCATTTTTGATCATAAGAACAATAACTATCATGATTAATGCCAATTAACTGCAATACTAGTCAGTGATTGAAAGGAGACTACCTGATTATATTCATCTTTTTGTCCAGTACATAGCAAAATATAGCTGGATGTTGGAGGTTTATTAGGTGCATAGTTTGAGTTAGATGGGACTTGAATATGATAGGTTGTGCCTGACGAGACTTGAAACCATGGATTATTAGAGTTTTGGGTATAAATATTGCTGCCTGAGCTGTTAGTGAAGATGCAAGATGCGTAATTACTCATATCAAGATCTATTACTTCAGCGATATCAGGTAAGATAACTTTTCTAACAAATAAAGAATTTTTAGGTGCGGGGTTTAAGCTGTCTTCTTTGAGTGTTAGCCGTAATTGATTACTAATCTTATGCCAAGCTTCACCACTAGGCTCTCCAAAACAGCCCATGGCTTCATTTAAGTTACCGGTTTTACATAACATAGCCCAATCAGTCTCTGTTAATCCTCCGTAGTAGGAGTCTTTTTGCCCATTATTTATTAAGTCGTGCGTGGGCTTAGTATCGTTCCTAACAGAATTTAAAGCCTTTTCTAATTCTCTTAGCAAAGGTGCAACTTTCGTGATGCCAGCTGGACCTGTGGGCCCTGTAGGTCCTGTAGGGCCAGTAGGTCCTGTTGCCCCAGTATCACCATCTTTCCCATTTTTACCGTCTTTGCCATCCTTGCCATTTTTACCGTCCTTGCCATCCTTACCATCTTTACCTGTGTCTCCAGTAGCTCCAGTATCTCCCGTAGGACCTGTTGGACCAGTAGGACCTGTTGAGCCATTATTACCTGTAGCACCAGTAGCTCCAGTTGCACCAGTTGAGCCAGCATTACCTGTAGCGCCAGTAGGTCCAGTTGCACCTGTTGAGCCATTATTACCTGTAGCCCCAGTAGGTCCAGTTGCACCTGTTGAGCCATTATTACCTGTAGCGCCAGTAGGTCCAGTTGCGCCTGTTGAACCAGCATTACCAGTAGCGCCGGTAGGCCCAGTTGCACCTGTTGAACCAGCACTACCTGTAGCGCCGGTAGATCCAGTTGCACCAGTTGAGCCAGCAGTGCCTGTAGCGCCAGTAGGTCCAGTTGCACCAGTTGAGCCATTATTACCTGTAGCGCCAGTAGGTCCAGTAGCACCAGTTGAGCCAGCTGTACCTGTAGCACCAGTAGGTCCAGTTGCACCTGTTGAACCAGCAGAACCTGTGGCGCCAGTAGGTCCAGTTGCACCAGCATTACCTGTAGCACCGGTAGATCCAGTTGCGCCTGTTGAGCCATCACTACCTGTAGCACCGGTAGATCCAGTTGCACCAGTTGAGCCATTATTACCTGTAGCGCCGGTAGGCCCAGTTGCACCTGTTGAACCATCATTACCTGTAGCGCCAGTAGGCCCAGTTGCACCAGTTGAACCATTATTACCTGTAGCGCCAGTAGGTCCAGTTACACCTGTTGAGCCATTATTACCTGTAGCGCCAGTAGGTCCAGTTGCGCCTGTTGAACCATCATTACCTGTAGCGCCAGTAGGCCCAGTTGCACCGGTTGGGCCTGTTGGGGCGTTGTTCCACATGCAGTTTAGGGCTGCTTTTAGTTTGGCGGCTGGGACTGGGTTATTGCCGTTTGGGAGTTCTGCTATTATTGTGGCGCAATCCATGTCATTGATTAGTGCAAAGGGGGGAGTGGCATATGTGTATGTGCTTTGTGCGGTAAGACCTAAGCATATTGTGAGGATATTTTTCTTTAATTTAGCGGGTTTCATTATTACCTAAATAGAAATATCTACAGTAACTAAAAAAGCGTTCCAGTTTGGTAGTTGTGGGAAGGACGCCGTTCCATCACTCACATTAACATCAACTAAATTTAGTGAATGACCATAAAATTTTTGATAACTAAAGGTAATGCGGTTAAAGGAGTTTAGATTTAACCCAAAGGCGGCTTGGAGTTCTGGCCTAAAGCCTTTAGTGCCACTTATATCTGCATTATTAAAGGAAGTTGAATAATAAACCGTGCCAAATCTTACTTCTGCAAAACCGTAGGGGAAAATATATTGTTTAATATCAAACAATATATCAATTGGTGCGCCAACATCCATAGAGACTGGTAGGGCAAAATTTGGATTATTTGCAAGTCCTGTATTACTAAAATTAACGAGGCCTGAGTTACCTGTTTGGATACCTGCAAGAGCTCCAATATAGGTGTCAACTAATACATGTTCTTGAAAACCTATACCTACGCGGGTAAATGCAGTATTGCCACTATTTTCATCCATGTTGCTATATGAGCCCATTCCTCCTGCAACTTCAAAAAATGGTACTCCAGGACGCCAAAGTTCTCTAAGCCCGCTAAATTTAAACCATTTTGTTTTGTGATGCTGGGGAGATTTCTTAGGAGGGTGGCTTTTGGCTGTCTTTGGATCTTTTGCCCAGCAAACAGCAGAAAATAGAAGCTGGATAAGCAAAAAAGCACATAAAGGTTTTTTAAGTAGATATATTTTCATATGCGTCCTTGCGCATGGTGTATGCTATGTAAGTAAGGCCTCTATAATAGCCATGCGCATAAACACACCGTTGCGTACTTGTTCTAAGATACATGATTGCGCGCAATCTGCAAGATCAGTGGTTATTTCGACATTTCTATTTATAGGTCCTGGATGCAAAATTATGGCATTTTTATTGGCTAATTTTAATCTGTCTTTAGTTAATCCATATATTTCTTGGTATCTTTTAAGATCGTATTTTTCATCTAACGCTAATCTTTCTTCTTGAATTCTTAGGGTAATAATAACATCAGCTTCATCAAGGCCAAGTGCAGGATCTTCTGTTATTTTAGCAAACGATAGATCTTGAGGATGCCAAATTTTGGGGGCAATACAGGTAATATTATTAATGCCTAATTTATTGCATAGTTTAAGCAGCGAATTGGCTACTCTTGAGTGCCTAATGTCGCCAATTAGAGCAATTTTTAATTTTTCTACCTTAGAAAAATGTCCCATAATGGTCATCATATCTAGTAAGGCTTGCGATGGGTGTTCATTTTGCCCGTCGCCGGCATTAATTATTTTTAAAGTTGGCGGAAGGTTATTTAATACTTGGGAAAAGGCTTGGGTTTTATTGTGCCTAATAATGAAAAGCCGAATACCCATGGCATTTATGGTGAGTAAAGAGTCAAGGAAAGACTCGCCTTTTCGTTCTGACGAATGTTGCATAGGCAGAGGAATAAGGGGCAGTTTACAATTTTGCGCTGCAAGATTAAAGCTCATATAAGTACGCGTGCTGTTCTCATAGAATAATGCACAAGCTTTATGTTGCGCTAAATTTGGATATGAATTAGGCGCTAATTTGAGCTCATTGGCGCGTTGAAAAAGGTTTTTTAACTCTTGGAGAGATAAATCATCAATACTAGTAAGATGTTTCATATTAAGACTAGGATTTGCTACCTAACCATTGTTGCAGAATAACACATGCAGCTATACTGTCTACTTCTTGTTGTTTAATTTTTTTCAAGCCTCCTTCAGAAAATAGCTGAGCCTTTGCTTCTACGGTAGTTAGCCTTTCATCTACCAGGTAAACAGGAAGGTTAACTTTATTTTTAAGCGCTTCGGCAAACTCCTTGGAAGCTTTAGTAATATATTGCTCGCTCCCGTCTATCATGGTCGGCAAGCCAACAATACAAGCAAAAGGGCGCCAGGTTTTAATAACTGCTTTAACCTCATCCCAATTAGGTTCCCCTTGTCTTGCTAAAATAATAGGTAAAGGATTAGCATTTTTGGTTAGAGTATTACCTATAGCCACTCCAATGCGCCTCAAGCCAAAATCAAACCCCATAACGAGGCCTTGTTGTGACACGTTATACTCCTCTAACTTAGAATTTTAGGCAGTGCCGCCAGTTGAGCTTAGCTGGTCCATATCAACGCCTAAAAGAGATCCTGCGTATTTCCAGCGTTTCTCAAAAGGTACTTCATAGAGTAGCTCGGATTTAAAAGGACAAACGAGCCAAGCATCATTTTTTATTTCTTCTTCAAGTTGGCTTGCCCCCCAACCGGTAAAGCCCAAAGTAACTAACATATCTTTTGGACCTTCGTCACGCGCTATGGCGCGAATAATATCATTAGAAGTAGTTATTATCACATCTTTACGCAGGTTAAGGCTAGACTGCCAAACACCCATTTGTTTATGGATTACAAAACCACGTTCTGGTTGAATTGGCCCACCAAATAATAAAGGGGTTTGCGAGAGCTGAACTTTTATTGGTTGAATATTTAATTGCTCAAATATCATAGAGATTGCAAATTGCATGGGGTGATTAATAATTAACCCTACAGCTCCTTCTGGCTGATGTTCGCATAAATATATAACTGCATGATGAAAGAAAGGATCGTTCATCATGGGCATGGCAATTAAAATAGAGTTAGAAAAAGAGTTACTCGCATTCATCATCTGCCTTAGTTATGGTCTTACTATAAGTATAGACGACAGAATGAATTTTTGGGGCTTAATCTACTTCTTGCGAGTGTTTACAATCTTCTTGTGGGCAAACTAACTGCCTTCCTATGCGCTTACCTTCTTTAAGCATCATGATAGGCCAATTACATTTTGGACATTTTTTGGCGACTGGTTTGTACCAAAGAGCGTAGTTACATTTAGGATATGTTTGACAAGAATAAAAGACTTTGCCTCTTCTTGATTTTTTTTCTACTAAATGTCCCTTAGTGCATTTAGGGCAAGTAACTCCAGTATCAATTGGTTTATTAAGAGGCTCAATAAACTTACATGTAGGGTATTGCGTACAGCCAATAAAGCGGCCATATTTACCAGTTTTGATTTGCAAAGGATGTTCGCATTCAGGACATAAACGCCCTTCAACAATTTCAGCAGGAGCTTCTTCATCTTTATTAGTTAAGGGTTTTGTATAATCACACTCAGGATAAGCCGAGCAGGCAATGAAGCGTCCGCGTTTACCTAACCTTATTACTAATTGAGCATTACATTTAGGGCAGAGTGAGTCTATGGCTTCTGAAGTAACATCTTTGCGTTTCACTGTAGTTTCAATGTTTTCTATTTGATTTATAAAAGGTTGCCAAAAATCGTTAAGCACCGGGATAAGCTCTTGCTCGCCGCGTGAGATCTCATCAAGAGTGTTTTCAAGTCCTGCGGTAAATTTATAATCTACATATTTAGTGAAGTGCTCAGTTAAAAATTTATTGACGATGCGACCAATATCAGTTGGATAAAAGCGTTTTTTCTCAAGCGTTGCATAATTACGTTGTTGCAGTGTTTGAATTATAGAGGCATAAGTTGAGGGGCGGCCAATATCGTATTCTTCTAGAGCTTTAACTAAAGTTGCTTCTGAATATCTAGGAGGCGGTTCGGTGAAATGTTGGGTTGGTAAAAGCTCAGTTAAATCGACCACTTGACCTACTTCTAAGGGCGGTAAAGTATTATCCTCTTCCTCGTCACTTTTATGATCATCTTTACTTTCTTCATACAGGGATAAAAATCCAGCAAACTTAATAGTTAAGCCATTTGCCCTAAACATATGTTGAGGGTGTTGGGAGAGGTCAACGGCAACAGTATCGAGAATTGCATCAGCCATTTGCGATGCTAAAGCTCTTTTCCAGATAAGCGCGTATAGCTTAGCTTGGTCTTCCGTTAAGTTTTTTGCAATCTTTTGGGGAGTAAGTTCAGTGCTGGTCGGTCTTATTGCTTCATGGGCTTCTTGGGCGTTTTTTGACTTTGTTTGATATAGACGCTGATTACTCGGGCAAAAGTCTTTGCCGTAATTTTCGGTAATGTATTTGCGCATATTATCTAGCGCTTCTTGTGCAAGGTGTACTGAGTCAGTACGCATATAAGTAATAAGACCCACAGTTGTTGAGTCAAGCTCAATCCCTTCATAAAGCTGCTGAGCTATCATCATAGTTTTACGGGTAGTAAAGCCTAGCTTGCGTGAAGCTTCTTGTTGGAGAGTTGATGTAATAAATGGTGGGGCGGGCTTACGTAAACGTTCTTTTTTTTCGACCGCCTTAACAGTTAGCTTATGCTCCGTTTGTTGTAAAATGGCGTTTTTAATTTCTTGGGCTTGGGCGGCTTTTTGAATACTAAATTGCTGTAATTTTTCTTTGTTGTAGTGAGTTAGTTTAGCGCTAAAAGCTTTACCATCATGCTTACATTTTGCGGTAATTTTCCAGTATTCTTCAGCAACAAACTTTTCTATTTCTTCCTCTCTTTCAACAATTAACCGTAAGGCCGGGCTTTGGACTCGTCCTGCGGATAGCCCGCGCTGCACTTTTTTCCATAATAAAGGAGATAAATTAAAGCCCACTAAATAATCAAGAGCGCGTCTTGCTTGTTGGGCATTTACTAAATTCATGGAAATTTCCCGGGGATGGGCAATTGCATATTTAACCGCGTCTTTAGTAATTTCATTGAAAAAAATACGTTCTACAGGTTTATCTTTTAGCAAAGATTTTTCTTGCATAAGTTTGAAAATATGCCATGAAATAGCCTCGCCTTCTCTATCAGGATCTGTTGCGAGTAAAAGTTTAGTGGAATTTTTTAAGGCTTTAGATATAGCGTCTATATGTTTTTTATTTTTTTCAATTGGTGCATACAGCATATTAAAATTGTGCAAAGGATCAACTGAGCCTTTACGCGCAGGCAGATCGCGCACATGTCCATAAGAGGCGAGAACCTGATAATCTTTTCCTAAGTATTTTTCAATAGTTTTCGCCTTTGCAGGCGACTCAACAACGACTAGGGCTTTACTCATAATGGCCAATTAATATGAAAAAGTTCTTATAGCGTCCTTGAAGAGTTATGTCAATGTTTTGGGTTAATGCTGCGTTATGCCGTCTTCTTTTTGATAAAGAATAAGATTTAATAAAGCAAGTTGATTTTCATTTAAGCTGCTTTCAAGGGTTTGTAAGATTATCCATTTAGTTTCATTTAAAGTTACAAATTCAGAGCTTGAGAATAATAGTTGATTTAAAATGAGCTCAAAGGTTCTTTCTCCAATAATATCAATGCAGCGTAATTGGGCTAAAAAACGGCGGCTCCTTGAGGTTAGTTTAATTTTTTCCTGCAAGCAGAGGATGCGGTTTGATCTTTCTTGTGATTCTTTAATAAAATAAGTATTGGTTTCAATGTGTTCTAAGTCGCCCCAGTTAGCAATATTTGCCTTGCTATGATTAAGAGCTGTGTTATTGGTGGCTTCGGTGCGCTTTAAGAGGCGGTCACTAAATAGTTCGATTAATTTTTCTAGTAAGCTATCTTTCATGAAACCTCCTAATATACCCGCCAGGTACAGCGCGAACTTTACCATAAAGTTCAAGCTCAGCTAGTTGGCAAACTACCTCTTTAAGGGAGAGGTTTTGATTTGCCATAATTTCATCAATATGGGTTGGTACCATACCGATACAATTAAGTAGACTATCGTTAGATAGTCGATGTGCCTTAATAAGGGCTTCTTTTGGGGTAACAATAAAACCCAGCTCCATAAGGACATCTTGATAACATGTTACAAGGCTTGCGCCTTGTTTAAGCAGATGATTACAGCCCTGAGATTGTGGAAGGTTAATAGATCCAGGCAGGGCAAGTACATCGCGGTTTTGCTCGAGAGCAAAGCGTGCTGTAATTAAAGAGCCGCTTTTTAAAGTAGCTTCTATTATCAGGGTTGCAACAGCAAGACCTGATATTATACGATTTCTTTGGGGGAAATGTCCAGCTTTTGGCTTAGTTTTAAGTGGAAATTCGCTTAAAATTAACCCATTATCGGGAATTTTTTTAGCAAGCATAAGGTTTGAATAAGGGTAAACAACATCAACTCCACAGCCTAAAACTGCAATAGTTTTTCCCGAACCATTTAAAGCGCCACTATGAGCTGCGGTGTCTATACCCTTAGCCATCCCGCTTACTATGGTTAGATTAAAAGCGCTAAGCTCTTTACTCCATAGAAAAGCAGTTTGGCTGCCATTACAAGATGGGTACCTTGAACCTACGATTGCTAAAGTTGGTTGCTTAAAGCAGCTTAAATCGCCTTTAGCGTAAAGGACTATTGGGGGGGAGTGAATTTCTTTAAGCAAAAGAGGGTAAAGAGGGCTATCAATGGTTAGAATAGTATGCGCAGGATCTTGTTTTGCAAAAGCGAGATCAGCGGCGATTAAATTCCAATCAAAATGTTTAATTTGCTGAATTTGGTTATCTTTAAGGCCTGCTTCAAGCAGCTCTTTTTTGGAGGCCTTAAAGCACTCCTCAAGGTCTTGCCATCTTGCTAGAAGTTTTAAAATGCTGCGCGGGCCAATTAAAGGCATAGCGTTGAGCGCAATAAAATATCTTTGGTTTTTTGTTTCCATAATATTCGAGGTTGTGGTTCTAAAAGCTGAAATATGGTATCATATGGCTTTTTAGAAGATAAGCTAATAAAAATTATGATTCGCAAAATTGTATATTTACCAGATCCAGTTTTACGGCAAGTTGCTAAAGATGTGACAGAATTTAATGACGAATTACAAATATTAATCGATGATATGTTCGAAACCATGTATGCAGCAAAAGGAGTTGGGCTTGCTGCTCCGCAGATTGGGATAAGTTTACAACTTTCAGTGGTTGATGTGGTTGGGGATAAAAAAAATCAATTTGTAATAATTAACCCTAAAATAACTCAGAGTGAAGGTACTTCTAAGTACCAAGAAGGCTGCCTATCTGTTCCTGGGGTGTATGATACTGTTAAAAGAGCAACTAAAGTAACCGTGGCAGCCTTAGATAGACATGGTAAACCTTTTGAAATTACTGCCGATGGTTTATTGGGCGAGTGTTTTCAGCATGAAATTGATCATTTAAATGGCAAGTTATTTATTGATTTGTTATCTCCTTTGAAAAGGAGTATGGCAAGACGCAAGTTAGAAAAGTTCAAACGTGTACAAGCAAAATCCCCCTCTTAAATCTTCAAGGCTTAAACTTATCTTCGCAGGCACTGCAGACTTTGGCTTGCCCGCGCTTAATGCTTTGGCAAAAGCACATGACATTATTGCAGTTTATACGCAGCCAGATAGGCCAGCAGGGCGTGGGCAGAAGCTTACAGTTTCCCCTATAAAAAAATGGGCACAAGATAATAACGTTGCAGTTTTTCAGCCCTCAACTTTTAAAGATGAGCGAAGTGTGGAACAGCTAAAAGATCTCGCGCCTCATCTAATTATAGTAATTGCCTATGGGCTAATATTGCCAAAGAGGGTATTAGATATTCCGCGGTTTGGGTGCATTAACGTCCATGCTTCACTTTTACCTAAGTGGCGCGGCGCTTCACCTATTCAGCAGGTTATTTTACAAGGAGATCCAGTAACCGGCATAACAATAATGCAAATGGATGCTAAAATGGACGCCGGCGCTATTTTAGCAACCACGTCTATACCTTTAGCACCAGAAGAAACAGCAGGCAGTTTACATGCCAAGCTCCAAGACCTTGCTCCGCCTCTTTTGCTTACTACACTTAACCAATTAATGAGTAATACCTTAGAGCCAAAACCGCAACCACATGAAATAGCTACTTATTGCAAAAAAATTCTCAAAGATGATGGTAAAATTGATTGGGCAAAACCTGCTTTTGTGCTAGAGCGTATGATTAGGGCTTATTATCCTTGGCCTTGTGCGTTTACTTTTTATTCTGGCTCTTCTAAGCAAGATCCTCTAAGAGTAAGAGTGATTAAGGCAAGTGTTGTTAAGGCGCCTAGGGAAAAACCCGGCACAATATTAGCAGTTGAAAATACTAAGATTATTGTTGCAACAGGAGATCAAGCGCTTTGTCTTGAAAAATTACAACTTCCGGGTAAAAAGGAGTTAACAGTTGCTGAATGCTTACGGGGAAACGCGCAATTATTCACTCAAGGAAGGGTTTTTTCATGAAAGTTGATGCAAGATTACGGGCTTTTACCCATATTTTGGCGTTATTAGAACGCGGCCAGTCATTGACGTTTTTATTAACCGCAAATGATGATCCATTTACCTATGAGCTTTGTTTTGGAATTAGCCGTCATTATCATAGATTAACCGCTTTATTAAACCAGTTGATTGATAAAAAACCTAAAGATTCTGCAGTGTTGGTTGCATTGTTGATCGGCCTCTATCAGCTTGATGTGCTAAAAAAACCGGCATATGCCACAGTTAATGAAACTGTGAAGCTTCTAGATAATTCGCGCTTTGCCTATGCTAAAGGCTTTGTTAATGCGGTGCTGCGAAGATATTTACGTGAAGCTCTACAAAACTTTGCCAATCTTAAGCCAATTCATATAAGCCAACATGAAGCAAGCTGGTTAGGCGATAGGCTTAAAGCCGACTGGCCTACTTTATGGCATGATATTATTAGAGCAAATGATATGCATCCGCCTATGCATTTAAGAGTTAACCTGGCGCGCATTGATAGGAAGGCTTATTTAGCTTCGCTTGAAAAAGAAGGAATCATGGCAGACTCCCATGCTTATTTAGCATCTGCTGTTGTCTTGACTAATCCTGTTGATGTTATAAATCTCCCTGGTTTTAGAGAAGGTGAGGTTTCGGTTCAGGACGTTGCTGCTCAATGTGCTGTTGAGCTACTCTCGCTTAAACCTAGGCTACGGGTTTTAGATGCGTGTGCTGCTCCTGGAGGTAAAACCTGTCATTTGCTGGAGAAAGAATCATCATTAGAAGTTATTGCATTAGATAAAGATCCTAAAAGGTTAGAATACGTTCACGATAACCTAAAACGCTTGCAACTAAGTGCAGATGTAAAAGCAGGAGATGGTACCAAGCTTACAACTTGGTGGGATGGGGAAGAGTTTGACCGTATTTTATTAGACGCTCCATGTTCGGCAACAGGCGTAATTCGCAGGCATCCTGATATTAGGGTTTTACGTAGCCATGAGGAAGTTAGGCAAGCGGCAAGCACCCAAGCTGAGTTATTACGCTCTTTATGGACAACCTTAAAGCCAGGCGGATTGTTGTTATACGTTACCTGCTCTGTTTTAAATCAAGAAAATGATGTTCAATTAGCCGCTTTTTTACAAAGTGAACCAACAGCGAGTTTGGTTAAGTTTCGCCTACCTTGGGGAAGACGCACCGAATACGGTTGGCAATGCCTACCAGGAGAAGCAAAGGGAGATGGTTTTTATTTTTCTTTGGTGGAAAAGCAAGAGTTCTCTAATAAGGTTTAACTACCACCTTTGTCCCTATGTGCATAAAATTTGCATTTAACCAGCGTGCATCACTAGGTCTAACCCTTATACAACCATGACTTGCATTATGATTAGGTACATCATAAGACCCATGAACTGCATAATATTGGCTGAAAAACATGCAATAAGGCATAGGAGCCCCACCTTCACCAACAGGATATCTAGAAGATCGACAATCAGGGCCGCCTTTTTGAATTACATGAAAGGTCCCAGTTGGAGTACGGCAAGATCTATGAATATCCGGGCAATAACCACGTCCACCAGAGGCGCGACCTGAACGGATAATTTTTCCATTATCATTAATCGCTGACCATCTGTGGGTGCGTGGGTTAAACACAAAAGTACCAGCTAACACTATAGGTTTATCGCTAACATCCCCAAAGGCAGCTTCTGTATAGAACATACTGAATAAAAACAAAACGCCAATAATTACAGTAAAAACACTTAAAACTCTCATCACTACCTCTTTTTTTTAACCTAATAATTATTATAGGCTATATGTTCAAAAATTGCACATTTAAGCAATGAAATCCAGCGATGTAGCGAAGTTTAAGAAAGATGTGCTATAATAAATAATGAACACTTTGTTTGATTGTGTTGATGTGGAGAGCCAAAATGGTAGAAAAGTATAATAAAGTAAGTGCTATTGGTGATGGAAATTGTGCCTTTAATGCATTTATTTTGGGTCTATGTGAAGAGGATACTCTTAATAATATTGAAAAGGTGATGCAAAGCGAAGGAAAGGATGCTGATGCGCATTTGCAAACATTTATAGAGTTGGCATCGGAGGTGTTGGGAGTAAAGCCTCCTAACTTTGCAACTTTGAAAGGTGAATTAATTCGTTTGCGTGAAGAAGTCCCAGAACAATTACAAGTCCAACTAGCTCCCATTATGCGACAGATAGCTTGTGATCAATTAATGCAGGATGAAGAATGCAAGCAGTCAACGAAAGCTGCCCTTACTAGTGCTTTTTGGGTGGATGCATTGCCAGGCGCACCGCGAGTGGATCGAGATGATATTTTTAATAGACATCAATTTATTAAAAATAAATTTGCTAAAATTAAATCAGCCACGCCTCCACCTCGGCAGCTTGAACGAGAAGATAGAAACACCTATCTAGATAGGGAAGACGTGAAGCAATGGCAAGAAGCCCGTATAAAAGAATTAAATATCTGGTGGGAAGAAGAGGGGTATGGACAATTTATTAACGGAATGAGAAATCATGCTGTATATGCAGGAGATCTTGAGCTTGCCCAGTTGGGGCAGTATTTTCGCGTCAATCTTGAACTGTCAAGTCCAGTACTCGAGCCTAGAGATCTTTATAGGGATAATGGAAAAGTTCCAGTCGGACTAGTAAGTAATCATTCAGAAGACACTCGTTTTGAATTGTATAATCGTGGTGTTGTTGACCATATTGTGGGTGATCATCAGCAGTTTCTCTCCCTTCGTCTTGCAAACGAGGGTTTAACTCGCAGGCTGGATTGTGTTCCTGATTACAACAAAGTTTCTGCCCACATTAAAAATCATCAAGGCGAATTAAGAGATACAGAAGTTCCAAAAGGTTTAAGCGAAGAATGTTTGGCAGAGCTTAAACAGCGCGGGGTTATTTCCCTGAAAACAGATCCTAATACCAGTGCGCGGTATTATATATTTGCTCTAGGAAAAGAAGCCGCAGAACGCCGCATTAAAAAATTTTCGCCTGACAATTTAAGAAGCAGTATTCTACAATATTCAAAAACTGAAGCTTTACCTACGGTCAGGTTACATCATGAACACGATCATTGGAGTTTTATGCAAAAAGCAAAAGCAGATAACACTCTTGAAGCGGCGGCGGGGGATAACAGGGTTAAAAGGCATGCAGAACCCGCGTTGATGGAACGCTTACGAAAAGGAGATTTTGCAGATGCTCCAAATAAGTGGGCAAGGTTTGTTGCCGCGGAGAAAGCAAAATTAGAAGCTGAGAGAAAGCCTAGTGCAGCTGCAAAACCTGATGATCCCGAAAAAACTGTCGACTACCAGCTAGGTGAAAAAACAACAGTTAAAGTAACTAAAGAAGAGCAAATTGCTTACGATGAGCAGTATGCAAAAAAACTGCAACAAGAGGAATATCAGGCATACCTTGAAGAGCAGCGCAATACCAGAAGGCCAAAATAAACCACAAGAGCAAGAACGAGATAGTTCAATTTCAGATGTTAACGCATACTTTTACGATTTTCAGTCAAAGTGCCGGTCTGGATTGCTTCGCTAACGCTCGCAAAGACGGGTATTTTCTCTTAACAAGAAAGGTGTACAAGAAATATATAACTCCCCATTAAGAAGATCCCGTGCTAACACTCGGGATGACGTACCTGGGGAGTTATAAAAAGGTAGAGTTTAGATAACTTCAACTTCTTCAGCTTGAGGGCCTTTTTTGCCAACGCCAGGCTTAAATTGCACTTTCATGCCTTCAGAAAGGGTTTTGAAACCATCGCCGAGAATTGCGCTGAAATGTACAAAGTAGTCTTTGTCATTACAAGTGATAAAACCAAAGCCTTTGCTTTCATTAAACCACTTTACTGTACCATTAATTTTGTCTGTCATAACTGTTGTTTCCTCTAATAATATCTATTGCAACTACACAAGCCAAAGCAGCATGCCTATTACAACCGCACATATTGTACATTATTTTTTGTAGAACCTCAATCTAAATCGGATGAATTGATTGATTTATTTTGTTGGGCCAAGACAAAACCTACTAGATTTCGGTAATCTCGTTAATCATTATTGCTTCAAGTGGAACATCTGCATGGTCTTTTTTTTGTCCGGTTTTGACTTTGGCGATACTATCAACAACATCCATGCCTTCTACTACCTCACCAAAAACACAATATCCTGCGCCTTGGGCAGAATCGTTGCTGTAATTTAAAAATGCATTATCAACTAAATTAATAAAAAATTGCGCGGTAGCAGAGTCTTTATCCATAGTGCGCGCCATGGCAATAGTGCCTTTTTTATTTTTTTGCGCCTTTTTTGCTTCGTTTTTTATAGGGGGGTTAGTTTTTTTAGTCTCTAAAGCTTCAGTAAGTCCCCCTCCTTGAATCATAAAGCCATTAATTACCCGATGAAAAATAGTGTCTTTATAAAAATCACTCCTAACATAACTTAAAAAATTATTGGCGGTAATAGGGGTGTTTTTGGTGTCTAGCTTAAGCTTAATGTTGCCTTTTGATGTCTTAATTAAAATCATGGTAGATCCTTTTTATATAAAACTAGGATCCATATATGTCGAAAGGCCCTAGCTAAATTGTGGGGAGTGATTATATGTTAATTTATTTTGTTAGGCCAATGCTTCAGGGCAACCGCGTCTTAAATTAACCCCCAGTTAGGGGTTTTGTAAAAGTGCATTATATTTTAAAAACCGCACGCCGCTACGCTGGGCACGCACGCGGGCGCGTTCACGTGGATGAGTCGCTGTCGCGACAGCTTTTATATTAAAACCATCAATGATAGCTCTGAATGATCACAACATATTTTTGTACAATGAAAGGGTTTTTATAAAAAGTTCGCGTAGC